>JBDTVS010000182.1:0-19541 GCA_040007095.1 Acidobacteriota bacterium | reverse complement strand
AGCGTCGTGAGATTCAGCCATTTCATCGCGAAACTGGTCACCAGGCTGGAGGCCCGGGGATCGGCGAGCAGACGTCTCGCCTGTTTCTCGATCGCCCCCGGACGGGTCAATCCATTCGATGAGGCGAGCGTCAACAGTTCCTCGTCCGGGCCGGTGTTCCACAAGAAGAAGGAGAGCCGGGAGGCGAGTTCCAGATCGGTGAGCGAGAACTCACCGGCGGGCGTAACACCCTTGGACCCACGGATGCTGCGATACAGAAACTGCGGACTGACCAGCACGGCGGCCACGGTCTGCTCGATTCCCTGGTCGAAGGTTCCGCCGTTACGGCGCTCCGCCTCGTAGAAGGGGACGAGCCGGTTCATATCCTCCGTGGTGACCGGGCGCCGGAATGCGCGGCGCGCCAGGTGTTCCGTGATCTGACGGGCGCAGGCCGCCTCGCCGGTCTTCTTGGGGTCGCACACGAAGATCAGGGCGCGGCTGGGAGTCATCGACACGCCGGTAGGATTGAACGGTCCGGCAACCGTGACGCCGTCGAGCAGATGGGGCCGGCGGTCGGTGGGCGCCGCGCCGCCGGTCAATCCACCGTAGGGTTGAAGCCGTGCGAGGTTTTCGCTCGTCTCCACTTGGGGGCGATCGACGAAGGCCACGACCACGTCGTGCACGCCGGCTTTGACCTGAATGGGAATCTTCGAGAAACGGTCCATGACTTGAGAGCGTCCGCTGCCCGCCGTGCGATCGACCAGGGAAAGATCCCCCGCTCCACCAACGGACTTGCGAAACACCGTTCGGCCATCGATCAAGATGACCACGGTGTTCTCGCGCTCCAGCGCATTGCTGTACGGGCCCACCGCCAGGTTCGTCAGGGTGATTTGATACTCGGCGTCGGCCGGGAAGCTGTGTTTGAACTTGATGCCGCCCCACGTACCCAGGGGTGGAGGGTCGTCTGGATTCTGGTTGGCGGCGATCGGGTACTTCACGCTGGAGACGCGAGGATTCGGATTGCCCACCGCGATCTGAGCGATGTGCCGCGCCGCGGTCACGTACTGATCGAGGAACGCGGGCGAGACGCTCAAGGCGTCCGCGATGTTGTCGAAGCCTTCCACCTGGATGTCCTGCGGCAGAACCTCCTTCGGGTTCACGTCCACGCCCACCAGGGCCTTCACCGACGCGGCGTACTCGGTGCGGTTCAGGCGCTGGATCACCAGATAGCCGGCCTTCGGACCCTTGGCGTTGGTGTCGAGCGTGTTCTCCATCCAGGCGACGAACGACTCGACATCCTTCTGCGCCGGCTGCGGACTGCCTGGAGGCGGCATCTGATTTCCGCGCAGCTTGCGCAGCGCCTTCTCCCAGATCTCAGCGTCGTCCGCCGCGGCCTGAAGGTTCAATCCTTCCAACGCAACACCACCCATCTTTGCGCGGGTGCTGTGGCAGGTGACGCAATACGCCTTCACCATCTCCTGATGTTGATTCGCGCTGGTCTGCGCGGCGGCGCTGCTCTTCAAACACACCGGAGACGCAATCAGAACCAGAAGCGCGCTCAAGGAAATAAAACGCTTCATAGATCGCGCCCTTTCTATCACGAAACACAGGCGGCCAACCACTCTTGCCGCAAGCAATCAGCCACGTTGGGAGTCGACCGATGATTTCCCCGTAAGTGCTGACAAACAGCTACTTGAGGGTTGGGCTGGCAGCGAAGCGGCCGTCCAGAGTTTTGCCGCGCCGGTGATCGCGCTGTGATTTAAGCCGCACACATTCTTCGCGTAGCGCCGTTCGCGCCAAACAGCCTCTAATGGCGTCGATGGGCGAATGCGTGCGGTTAAAGTGGTCGCAGGCGTGCGCTGTGGCTCACAGCAGCTCAGCATCCGTTCGGGAGATCCACGTCAATTCACTCCGGCATACCAAGTTCGCCAGGTTGAGGGGCTGGCGATCGCAAGCTCGTGGGGGGCGAACCCTCTTCCGCACTCTCGTTCGCTTGCGCTCACTCTGGCGCAAACTTGAACTACAGCTTCCGGATATTCACGTTGACGACGCGGCCGTCGGCAGCAGCGTGGCGAGCTTCGAAACGCACATTGCCGATCGCCTCGACGAACTGGCTGGTTGCGCCACCGGCGGGGACGGCGATTGAGCCGAGAATGGCGGCGGTGGGCCCGGCATCCGACGGCCGGATCCGGCGAATGAACACGAACTCGCCGCTGAGGCCGCGGCTCCAGACCGTCGGCCGTACATATTCGAGATAGTAGTCCCACTCGTCGTCGCCCTTGAACATTGGTAGCGCTGCGCCGAGATTGGCCTCTGCACCGGGGTCGCTCACCTGCGCCAGCCGCACGTTGATGCCACCGGCAATCGATGCCCAGTTGTTGTCGACAAGAATACGCTGTCGATACATCCAGTTCATCTGGACGAGATGCGGCAAACAGACTGCCGGGCCGAACAGGCTGGGCCAGCCATCGGGACGGAACAATGGACGCTGGCTCATGATGCAGCAGGGGTCGGCATAATGCACCGTCGAATCGACGTTGACATCGTGGCTCATGTTGAAGCCGTGCCCCATTTCGTGCGCGACGATGTCTACCGCGTGCGTCGGGGTGAGATTGACCCTGCCGCTGCCATCGGCGCTGCCGTCGATCCAGAACGGCGATCCGGCAAATTGCTGCGCGACCGGGACGTCGTCGCTCGACCAGTTCTCGTTGTAGACCGACATCTGGCTGTAGAAGCCGTCGAGGGCGCGGGGATTTTTGGCCAGCACGGCGCGGATCGCGGCGTCGACCAGTCCCGACCTCCCCGGGCCGACGGGGTTGCTTTGAGGATGGCCGCCGGCCTTGTCGCGCGGAATGTCGACCTCAATCCAGTCGAAGACCCGGCTGCCGGTGATGTCGACGTTGCCCAGCGTCGCGTCACGCCAGTATTCGACCAGACCGCCCGATCCCGGCATGAACATCCGCCGGTACAAGGCTTCAACGCTCGGTTCGCTTGGATGCGGGGCGGCGCCCTTGAACCGGCACAGGATAATCGCCCATGGTTTCCTGGCGCTGATCGCCTCGAACATCTTGAGGATCAGTCGGCGCGTCGATCCCTGGGATCCGGGGAATCGCCGGTGCAGGTCGCCGACGCTGACGACACTCGCCCGCGGCAACGTCCCACGCTCGCGGTGCGATTCGATGGCCTGCCGCAATGTTGCCATGACGCACCTCCTGTTACTGTCTGGCGTGGGAACCGTCATCGGCCACGTCGAGTGGTCGACGCGACCAACGATCGCGCCGATCCGTGCTCGCTTCGCCCGACGCGCCTGCGTCGGGATTCATCACTGCAGCGCAATCAGGATCGGAATGAGCCCGCGACCAGCCGTCAACGGTCTCAACGCCTTTCCGATCACCGTGCCAAACGCGCGCGCGGCATCATGTGTTGCCATCGCGTGCCCGGGGGTGGGCGAGGTGGTCAGTAGATCGCCCACGGCGATCGGCTGAAACTGTGCGTCGACCTTGCAGAACACTTTGCCCAGCAAGGCGATCGGCTGCCGAATGGCACCGGTGTCGCGGCGATCGAGGACGATGCCGGCTTTGTATGCGCCCGCACCCGACACCACGCCAGCGACGCGCCGGTCATATGCCTGCGCGCTCGCCGACAATTCGCCGATCTCGTTCAGTACCATCACCGTTCCGGGCTCCACCGTTACCGCGCCGGCCATGTCGAAGTCTTCCGCATAATCCGCGTTGGTCAGCCGGATATCTCCCTTGACGTCGAGGTCGCGCTCGACGCGGAGACTGCCGCTGATTGCCACGTCTCCTCCGAAGAGTCCGGCCAGTCCGCCGCCGTTGTGGATGGCGCGAATCGCCGCCGGCCCGGTTTGCGTCCTCGCATCCATGCCGACCGAACCCTAGCTCACGCCGGAGACACCCGGACCATCGATCGCCTCGCCGAAGACACCGGAGGAGCCGCGACCGTCGCCGGTGCTTTTCCCCCAGACGCCGACCGCCTTGCTGACGCCGAGCACGCCGGGACCGCCCGTCCCCGCGTGAACGGCGCGCAGTGCGGCGGGGCCGGTGTCAGACTTTGCATCCACCCCGACTGAGGATTGGCTGGTGCCGGCGACCCCGGGGCCATCCGGTGCTTCGCCGAACACACCGGACGAGCCAAGACCGCCCGTGCTCTTCCCCCACACACCGACCGCCTTGCTGACGCCCACCACACCGGGCCCGGTTCCGCCATGAACCGCTCTGAGTGCCGCAGGTCCGGCGTCCGAGCGTGCGTCCACGCCGACCGAACCCTTGCTCGCGCCGGCCACGCCCGGCCCATCGGGCGATTCGCCGAAGACACCCGAGAAGCCAAGACCGCCCGTGCTCTTCCCCCAGAGCCCGTTGGCTTTGCTGACCCCCAGCACTCCAGTCCCGCCGCCGGTGTGAGTCCCCTTGACCGCCGGAAGATCATGCACGTCGGTTTCACCAGTCACAGTTCCCATGTTCACCTCTGAATGTGTTGACCGTCACGCTAGAGAATGCGCTTCCTGATGTTGTCGCGAACGTAGCGGAAATAGGGATCGGCTTCGCCTTCGCCAGATGGCGTTGCGCCGGGCCGATATCTGCCGAACCAGTCGTCGATGATGCTTGCCTGCTGCTCGAGATTGAAGCGGCCGAAATCGCGATCGGGCGGACCGTACCGATACACACTCATGTTCCCGCCAATCGTGGTCGCCTGGTTGAGGAGTGCCCCGCAGATCAGCCCCGGCATGAATGATGCGGTGTCGATTTGCCAGGCGTGCACGAGCTCGTGAATGAAGAGCTGACCAGGCGCTTGGGTGGCCGGATTCTCTGGATCGCCCAGCCCGGGGTACTGTGTCGGCTGATCGAAGCCGGCGCCGAGGTTCACCAGAATCGTGTCGCCCACGCTCGGGATCGTGAACGGCCGTCTCCCCATGCCGAGCATGTTGGTCAGCACGATACGATTGACTGGCAATGAACCCCGGAACACCCGGTTGGCGAACTCCACTTCATGGGGGCGATCGGTCAGCCGGCGGTGTTTCAGCGCCAGTTCGACCGCGACGCCGGCCGTCACCCCCGCGACGATCGCCGGAATGATCGCCCCTGGCCCGAAGACCACCAGCACGCCGCCTGCGACAGCCACTCCGGCGAGGCCCGACGTCCCGAACGCTTCATCGAGACCAGCTGCATCAGCGGCGTGCACCCCGAGGACAAAGCACACGCCCACGGATCCGGCGACGAAAAAGCCACCGGCCAGTGTCGCAACAAACGCCGCGACATCGCCAAACGTGCCAAAGAAGTCGGACTGAAAGCTGATGTCAGTGGTGTGGCCGCCGGACTTCAATGCGACCCAATACTGCTTGATGCCAACTTGCTCCCCCGAGTCATCCCACGACGACTCACGGTCTCCGAACTCATTTGTTCCGTGTACCTCGCCGCTTGCGGCCGCGACGTATGCTGGCGTCCCCGACGGACCCGCCATCACCGTGCGCACGCCGTAGCGAAACGATGGAAACCCCGTGGCCCGCATGTGGCCTTCGTGCCGGAAATGGCCGTGCCGCTGCAGCGTGATGGTGTGATGCCCTCCCAGCGCCACTCCGTCGGAGGTTATCAGCGGCTCGTCAAGCACAATCGGCTCGCGATATCGTGCCAGTAGATTCCTCACCGAGACCGGCCGGTCCATTCTCAGTTGAGCCCGCACATATTCGAGGCTGGTGATCCCAGGCCCGATTTCGTCAACCAGATTCATTGGCAATGTCCTTATCCATGCTCGAGAGCAGGTTCCGAGGGTGGAGAAGCGGGTGACCAGCGCCCCAATCTCCGCTGTCCGCGCAGCACGGGGCCACGAGCGTACCGCCTACCTCAAGGCCACCTTCAGAATCCGACCCGTAAAGCGCTCGAGAATGTAGAGGTCGCCCGTGTCATCGTCGAGGACCATGCTGGTGGGTCTCGTCAGCGTGTTCACCAGCACCTCTGGTGCCGAGGTCGGCGTGGCATAACGTAGCACCCGCCCAGGCGACAGGAACTGCGCGGGCCCGACCGGACCTGGCGGCACGAATCCACTCGCGTGCTCCAGTACCAGCAGGCCGTGTGCGCCGTGCCCCCACGGCAGCGCGTCAATGGCCATCGTCAATCCTGAAACAACCGTCGTCTCGGCGCCGGTGCTCAAATCGACCTCACGTACGCTCGACGCGCCCCGGCCGAGCGGGAACCCGGTGAAGAGCGTGACGAGGGCGCGGTCCGGATGACCGCGTTCCAGGCGGATACCAGTCGGCACCGCTTGACTGACCGGTGGCCCAAAGCCGGCGGTGTTGGGGACGAGCGCGAAGTGCGTGATCGTCTCGATCCGCCCGGAGCGGCCGACAGCCGTCACCGCGTTGTAGCCGGCGTCGGTGAAGTAGACGGCGTCACCCGACCCGGTCAAGCGATACGGGTTGGATGCGGACACGACCACGGGGCCGGGCACAAGATCTCGGATGTCGGCCAGCACGGTGACGTGCGCGTGCTCGCCCGCGCCGTTGGTCAACACGACGGTACGCCCATCGGCGAGGTCAGGATAGTCCGTCGCTGGATTCAGCACGAACCCATCGGCCAGCCAGTCCACGCCCTCGCTGAACCGAATCCGCCACACCGAGCTGAAGAGCGACGACGACAGTCCGGCCGGATTGGGCACTTCCTGGTTCTGGGCGTTGCGCTTGAGAACGTCGCCCACGCTCATCAACACATACAGCGTGCGCTCCCCCTGCAGCCACAATCCATTCGGGCCCGCGGGCCCCGCGTTTTCGCCGTCCAGCGCCGAGGGCAGCTTACCCAGCAGGGTTCGCACGTTGCCCGCGGGATCAACGATGGAGATCCGTCCCTCGTGCGTGACGAATAGCGGTGGGTCTTCTCCGGCCTCAGACACCAAGATGTTGTGGCGTGGCGTGACGACCAGATCGCTGGGGGCCTTGAGTCCGCTTATGAATACGGTTGGGGCCACGGGCCCCGCCGCACGCGCCGCTTCCGTTGTCGCGACTGCCGACACGGCTACCGCGCACACAGCTGCCGCCCATGTCTTGGTCATCATGCCTCCGCCTGGTTGGCGAGTGGGCGCACGCCGATGGTGGCAGCAGGTCCCCTGTCTGTTCAGGCGGAAACGCGACGTCAAACGCGCAACGCTGTTCGGATGGCGCTGGCGTTGCCGCCCCGAAGTTCTGAGCCGTGAGCTAAGAGAGGGAACGTCAGGGCGCGTGCAGCAGGGCTTGCCAGCCAAGGACGATGGTCACGTCCTGGGCCGCACCAGGCTCAGGCGGTGTGTGCAAATAGGCTCGAGAGCCGTCGGCTGACACGTCGTACGCGGTGCCCCAGTGGTGTCCAGTCGGAAACGCGGGAACGTTCATGCGTCGTGGACGACCGAGGTCCAGGCGTGAGCCCGCGTCGGTGATCGCGACGCGATGAAGGGCGCCATCGTGTGTGATGTAGAAGATCGCCGTCCCATCCCGCTGCCAGACGGGCTGGTCGCCGCCCTGATTCGACACCGCCACGCGTTGCGCGGGCCCCGTCATGCTCCTGATCAATACCTCCGGCCGTCCGGACTCGTCGGACACGTAGGCCACCCAGCGGCCGTCAGGGGAGTAGCGCGCGTCACGCTCCAGGAACGCGGCTGTCAGCAGCGGGCGGGCCGACGCCGACGCCTCGAGCGGGACTTCGAAGACGTCCCGATCGGCGTTGACGAGGAGCCACTGGCCGTCGGCCGACCAGTCCGTTGGCTCACAGGGATTCTTGGGACACGAGATGGACGCGATCGCTCCGCTCCCGTCCGCCTGCGCGATCGCCAGATGCGGACTGCCGTTCGGTCCCGCGCGATAGGCCACGCGATCGCCGCGTGGCGACCAGGTTGGTGACACATGCATGTCGCGGCCCGTGGTCACGCGCAGCCGGGTCCCTCGGTCGATATCCTCGACCCAGATGTCCACTGCGCCGTCTTCCGGAGCGACGCGGTGGCGGAGCAGCCGGCGGCCGTCTGGCGAGAGACGCACCCAGCTTGTGAGCTCCTGTGCACTCATGATCCGGCGCGCAGATCCATCGAGCGACATCGAGACGAGCACTGTTCCCCACGGCACCGGCCGCGCCGCAACGGCCAACGCCTCGGCGGACACGCCGAGCATGGCGGCTTCCTGAGGTGTCGTGACGGCGGCAGTCACAGGAATGACGCGCGCCTGACCCACCAGGGCCAGCGTGCGCGCATCGAACGTTCTGGCTTCGACGCCGTTCGAGCGGACGGTCAGGATCGTGCCTGGTCCGGTGCCCGTCGGCGGCACGTACGTGGCGCCCGACTCCGATGGGAAGAGCAGCGTCCCGGGACCGGAGACCTGAGCGGTGCTGCCCACGTACACACCGCGGCGCGCCTCGTTCATCCCCACGGCTTGGTAGAGGAAGTGCACCCCATCGGGCAGGAAGGCTGGCCATACGTGCTTGGAGTCGGTGCCATCGAAGAGCGTCGCCGGCGTGACCGGCCCTCCAGCGGCGGAGACCTGCGAGAGTGCTTCGTCGCGTAACTCTGACTGAAAAACGATGGTGCCCGTCCGGCCCCAGGTCCCGCCTCGTGGATCCGGCGTGTCGGCCAGCGGCACAGGCACCCCGCCCTGCGTCCTGATCTTCAGCAGCTTCCCACGGGCGAAGAAGCCAATCTCGGCGCCATCGGGGGACCAGAAGGGCTGCTGCGCGCCCTCGGTCCCGGCGATCGGCTGCGCGTCGAGCGACGCCAGATCGCGGAGGAACAGCTGTCTCGTCTGGTCATGCCCGCCGACGAACGCAACCTGTCGACCGCTGGGCGACACGACCGGCGCCGAAAGCAGGTTCATGCCATCGGGAAGGTGCCACGTGAACTGCGAGGCGGCCATCGGGGGCGTCACCGGTGTGGGCACATTGCGCCACCAGACTGCGCCGAGCAGCAGCGCCACCGCCGCGGCGACGCAGGCGCCCACGGCCGCACCACGCCATGGCCCGCGCGGCCGTCGCCCGGCTTCGATGGCGTCGGGGATGGCCTCCGGCTGCACTGCCGGCGCAGCGACGGTCCCATTGAGCCGCTCGAGCGTCCACGCCAGATCGGCCGCCGATTGGAAGCGAGCCTCGGGCGCCTTCTCGAGCAGGCGGCCAACGATCGCCGCGAAATCAGGAGAGGCACCCGACGTGGCGTCGAGCGGTGGCATCGAGTCGTGCAGCACGGCGTGGAGCGTATCGATCGTGTGATCGCGCGCAAAGGCCCGCCGACCGGTCAGCATCTCAAAGAGGATGGCGCCGAGCGCGAAGAGATCGACCCTCGTATCGGCGGCCTCACCCAAGATCGCTTCAGGTGCCAGGTATCCTGCCGTACCCACGAGCGCGCCGGCCCTGGTGGCGAGCTCGGGCCCCTGGGGGTTGGCGTGGGGCGCCAGGCGTGCCACCCCGAAGTCCAGAATTTTCGTGGGGCCTGCGGTCGTGATGAAGAGATTCTCGGGTTTCAGATCGCGGTGGATGAGGGCGGCGGCGTGCGCGGCCACGAGGCCACGCGCGACGTCGAGCGCCACACGCCGAGCCTCGTCCGGTCGCAACGGTCCGCGCGCGAGGCGATGGCGAAGTGTTTCGCCATCGAGCAGTTCCATCACCAGGAACGGCCGCCCGTCGTGCACACCCACGTCGAAGAGCCGCACGATATTGGGGCGATCGAGCGCGGCGGTGACGCGCGCTTCCTGGACGAAGCGCTCCACGAGGTCTGGCTCGTGTTGACTGCGCCCCGATAGCAGCTTCACGGCCACGTCACGACCGAGGCGGACGTCGGTGGCCCGGTACACCTGTCCCATCCCGCCACGCGCCAGCACTCCACGATGCGGTAGGGTCCGACCAGCGTGCCGACCGCGATCGCTGCCTCCTCGACCGCCAGATCGTCGAGCATGCACGCCAGCGCCGGCGTTTCGAGGAACCCCGGCACTATCGAGCCGGCGAGCACCAGCTCGTTCACGTCGCCTTCGAGCGCAGGATGGTCCGCGACGAAGCCGCGGCGCAGGCGCTCGCGCTCGTCCGGCGCGGCGTCGAGCCACAGGTTGTGCCACTCCGACAGGCGGGTCCAGGTGTCAGCGTCCACAGATACCTTGTCGCAAGAGCTCGCGCGCGAGCCACGCGCGCGCAGTGTTCCAGTCGGCGTTCACCGTACGTGGCGAGACGCCCAGCGCTTCCGCCGTTTCCTCGACGCTGAAGCCTCCGAAGAAGCGCAGCTCCACCACTTGGCTCGCACGCGGTGCGACGGCGGCAAGAGCGGTCAGCGCCTCGGCCACCGCCGTCACATCAACCGACTGCTGCGGCGCCGGTATGTCGATCGCCTCGAGCGACACCGGCACCACTCCCGAATCGCGCTTGGCCGCCTGTCGGAGTCGTGCCGCATCGACCAGCACCCGCCGCATCATCGCGGCCGTCGTGAAGAAGAAGTGTGCGCGGTTCTGCCAGCGGTTGTTCGTCCGCCAGCCGAGCAGCCGCAGATACGCTTCGTGAATCAGCTCCGTCGCTTGCCAGCCGTGGGCCGCCTGTTCGCGGGCGAGAATGCCTCGGGCTAGCGCCCGCAACTCGGCCTGGAGCAGGGGCGCTAACTGCTCCAGGGCACTAGCATCACCCCGGTCCCAGGCCTGCAAAAGGCCCGTCAGATCGGCCGTCTGACCAGATGGTCGGTGCACGCTCGGAGTCTACCAGTGCTTCGGGCGTGACTTGGGTTGGATTCGAGTAGACCTCTAAGTCTTCAGGCGGAATCGGAGCACGAAACACGCAACGTGTAATGGCGTAGTGTCGCCGACTGGCCTTCGCCGTCTGGGCACGCGCCCAACCTCGACTCCCTGTGCGGACACGGGCAGGCAGGTGCGCGTGAGCTGGATCGACGGGCCGTGGAAGAGGAGTAGGTCCCCCCGCTCCAACAGCCCGTTCCGCTCAACTCCTCTGCAACGGGCATGTGTCTACCGACCCTGCCGGGGACCGCATTTTGGGGGACGGTTCGAGGAGCAGTCGGAATCTAGAGGTCGTCCGGACTCAAGCCCGTCCGCTTTGCGATTCGGGCGAGCATGCGAGGGCCGATCTCTTCGTCGTCGTGGAAAGAGAACACCACGTCCGGCCAATTGGAGCGTGAGAGGGTGCGATGCGAACCGGACTGACGCTTGATCTGCCAATCAAGGCGGAGGAGGGCGGCGAGGACGCGCCGCGCTTTCGCGGACGGCCAATTGCTCAAGCGGCTTCGAAGGTGACGTTCAGGAATTCAGCGGGCGCTTCGCGATGTTCAAGGCGTTCCGCAATGACTCGCAGCGCCAGCGCCTGCACCCGAGCCACGGCCTCGTCCCGGTCCGCGCCGTAACACATCACGCCCGCAAGACTCGGGACCTCGGCGATCCATCGGCCGTCGGTCTCGCGCTCAAGCTCGATTGGAAAGGTCACCGGGCCACTGTAGCATCCAAGCCGGCGGCCTCACAACCGAGTAGAGCTAGCACGCCCAGGATGTGGGTGGGCACCGCCAGACAGTTGCCGGATTCAGCTCGCCATTTCTGGATAGATCCCCCACTGACGGGCCAGGGATGAATAGTGGCTGATGCTATCGGCGACGGTGAAGGAGGCCGTCGCCCATGCCCCACAGGAAACGCGGCAAGAGGAAGCCCCCACAGCGCATCCTGGCACTCCCCGACCTCGAACACGCGAAAACAGCGGTGCTGAACAGTCTGACCTCCGCAAGTGGCCAACGCACCTATGAGCACGCTATCCGGGAATTCGTCGCCTGGTACTGTTCAGAGCCCCGGTTGGCGTTCAACCGGACGGTCGTCCTGCGCTATCGGATCCACCTCGAACAGCGGCGCTACGCGCCAGCGACCATCAATCTGCGACTCGCGGCGGTTCGACGCATCGCCTACGAAGCCGCCGACGCCGGGCTCCTCAGCCCAGAACTGGCAGCCGGCATTCGTCGTGTGAAAGGCGTGCGGCGACTGGGCGTCCGCCTCGGCAACTGGCTGACGGTCGAACGGGGCCGTCGGCTGCTGCACGGGGTTGACCCCACCACGTTGCGTGAACTCCGCGACCATGCCATGGTGGCCCTGCTCCTGGGATGCGGTCTGCGACGCGGGGAGGCGCTGGGACTCGCGTTGGCATCCATCCAGCAGCGGGATGAGCACTGGGTCATCGCCGATCTGGTCGGCAAAGCCGGACACGTCCGGACGGTCCCGATGCCCGAGTGGGTGAAGACCGCCGTCGACGCCTGGACGCGAGCCGCGGGCCTGACGCACGGGCGCGTCTTTCGCGCGATCAACAAAGCGGGCCGAGTCTGGGGCGAGGGCATGACGGCGAAGGTGCTTTGGGACGTCGGTTGTCGAGTAGACGCGCGACTAAAACGGACACCCGAGTTCGGCGATCGGGAACGCGACCGTCGTGCCATTGTTCAGGGTGATCGATTTCGTGAACCCCTGACGGCTGCCGTCCTTGGCCCGCCACAGCACGACGGTCATGGCGTCACCAATCTTCAGCGCGGTGCTCGGCAGTCCCATGCGCTCCAATGCCCTCGGATTCTGCGTCTCGACGACCCACTGGGCTGAATCCGGCGCGGTGCCGCCTTCGAGCCGGATGTGCACATGCGGGTTCGCCCACTCGACTTCCACAATGCGACCAGTCACCGTCAGTGTCGAACTGGTGTCGTTGGGGCAGCCTACGTGGTGGTGCGCCGCAGCCTGTATCGGGAACAGGACGACGAGCGCAAACAACACCGGCCTGGCTCGTGGGGGCATGCCTCGAGTATAGAGCACAGAACCGGCGGAGCCGTGACTGACTGCAGATGGTGGCCAGCCTCAGAACCTTTATAGATAACGAACGCCGATGTGGTGTCCAATCCGCCGGGTCAACCGAGGACCGTGCAGAAGTCCCCTACGGGGCGCGACAGATCGGGAGTAATCCGGACTGGCTCTGACGGAATCGGCTTGCGACGTTCGCGGCTGAAGAACTTCGCGCAGTCGACACAATCCTGCGCCGCGTCCCCATGCTGCGCTCTGTTGCCCCGGCTTGTATCGTGCAGTGAGCATGTTCGCTGGTTTGCAATTCATACAGTTGACACGCCGCTGCATCCGGACTAGAACTGCTCAGGATTCTCGACGGTACTTAAAGGAGAACGCCATGCTCTATTCGATCATCGTCGGGCTTATCGCCGGCTGGCTTGCGGGACAAGTCATGAAGGGCGGTGGTTACGGTGTCCTCATGGATATCATCCTGGGGCTGCTCGGCGGGATCGTCGGAGGCTGGCTGTTCGGGGCGCTGGGGATCTGGCCTGGCGGCGGAATCATCGGCTCCATCATCGTGTCCTTCATTGGCGCTGTGGTCCTCGTCGCCATCACGAGAATGTTGAAGCGAGCTTAGAGGAAGGAGCCGCCCACGATCGCCAACCGGCGATCACGATCGGCGGCGACGCTCGTGCTGGCCGGCCGTCTTGCGTTCTCGCTCTTCGGTTCTTACCCTACATCCTGTCGCGTTCAACGACGTTCTGCGAATAGGTCCTCATCAACGCGGCAGGGTTGAGTCTCCGATGAGACTATCGAGCTGTGAAAGCGAGCACCAGGCGATCGCATGCTAAGAGACTCGCCTGTGCTCCTGGCCGTAACGATGTGGCAGACCTGGCTGCTTAATGGTCCGTCGACCGATCGAGAATTGACGCCGGGACAAGTCGAGCCTTGCATCAGGCTTGTCTCGCCGGCGGTGCTGGGACGAATGGCCACTCGTTTCGTGTTCGGGCGCGCCACAACGCCGAACCGCGACCACGTCTACCAACTTGTCCGCGTCAACATCTGCAACATTGGCAACGAGCCGCTCGCGCTGCACGCCTTCGCCCTGAACAGCACGGCGGCGAGATGCTGCCGTGCGAGCTCGCGCCGAGCGTGACCCTCCGGCCAGGCGCTCGTCATCCGATTTGTGCCGAAGTGATCTCCGAGCTGATCGCCGCGGCGATTGAGCTCGAAGTCGAACGGCCCGATGGCTGCAGGCGCTGGGTCAGAGCACAGACGCTGGGCGCATTGTAACCATCGCGCTCCGCAATCTCGGCCGGATTCCCGACAGATCGCGACCGGTCATCCCATCAGCGCTCCTGACCCCGTTCAGGTCAATCCCGCCCACCCGCCGAGATCACGGCCCACAGTGCGATAACCACCGACGAACTCGAGTGGGGGGGATGTCGAGATGCGACAGACCCGAATTCAGTGCCGCGCCACATCAGCGTTCACGCGGTGCGAGGACTCACTTCCACGCGGAGTAGACCGGCTTGCCGACCATGTACGCCGGATTTGCGCCCTTGCGCGGACTGAACTTCTGCACGCCGCCCCGACCCACGGCGGCGAGGTAGAGGTTGTTTTCCTGATCCACGCTGATGCCGTGCACGCCGAAGAGCGCGCCCGGCCACGCGCCGAGTCCGCCCCAGGCATTGATCAGATGGCCCTCGCGATCGAGCTGCGCGAGCTGCTGCGTGACCTGATCGAATACCCACACGCGCCGGTCGCCATCGAGGTAGACGAAGTGCAGGTCGAGGCCGGAACTTCCCGCCTGCATCTGCCACATGCGGATGAACTTGCCGTTCTCGTCGAACACCTGGATGCGGCGGTTGCCCCGATCGTTCACATACACCTGGCGCGTCTCCGGGTCGACGCCGACGCCGTGGACGTTGTTGAAATAGTTTGGCCGCGTCTCGAGCTTGGCCCCCGGTCCCGCGTTCGTTCCGCGCTCGCCCCAGGCGGTGACGTAGTTGTCGTTCTTGTCGAATTTCACCACGCGTGTGTTGGCATAGCCGTCCGACACGTACCAGCTGCCGTCCGTGTTGAACGCCATGAACGTTGGGCGATAGAAGTGCGTCGAGTCGGACCCGCGCATGTTGGGTGTGCCAATGGTCTTCAGCAGCTGTTTGCCGTCGTGGGAAAACTTGAAGATCGCGTGACGGTAGTCGTCGACGATGTAGACGCTTTTCTGCGCGTCGTACGGGCTGATGTAGACCGAATGGGGCCGGCGCAGCAGCTTGTCCCACTGCGTCCAGTTCTCGATGATGTCGCCGGCGCGGTTGATCACGAGGATGCAGTTCGCCCAGAGAAAGTCGACGCCGTTCTTGCCGCGGTCGGAGTCGTCGCCGGCCTCTTCCGTGCCCGGCTTGAACAGCGCTCCCGGGGGACTGGCGGTGGTCGCGTTCCGCCAGAGGTTCGCAACCGGGAACGAGAGGTTCGGCGCCACCTGCGGCGCCGGCGTCCCGCCGCCACGGCCCTGTGGCGGGATGATCGGGAGCGACCCGCGTTGAATGTAGTAGACCCGGTCGGGGCTTTCCGCGAACACACCTTGCCCCGCGCCAAACGTCCATTTCTCGTTGCCGGGCGTCGTGCTCAGGTCTTTCGGCCAGCCGGCCACGACCTCGTAGGGGCCGGTTGGATCGAGGATGCCGATGTCGGATGGCACCGCAGCCGTTGTGGACGCTGCGCCGCCGCGCCCCGCCTGTGCGAGGGCGGGCTGCTGCCACTCGATCGTGACGTATGCCGTTGAGAAAAGTCCAAGTGCAAGGGCAATCAACTTCCAGCGCTGCTGCATAGGTCCTCCTGAAATTGCGCTCGAGCGGGTCCGACTTACCGGGGGAATCATCTCACGGGTACGCTCCACCAGCGCCTCGAAACCCTTCGAGAACGATTACACGGGGCGCACCCGACGGAGCTCCTGTTGCACGGCGCCGCCGGTTGAGCACGAGATGGAAGCGATCGGCGACCTGCACTGCCTGCGGTGCGCCGCGGCGCCGGGCGTCGGCATACGGCCCGTGCCGGTCGGGGCCGATGATCTCGAGCTTGGACCCGGACGAGCGCATGCAGACAGGCGATCACTGAAGATCAGACGTTCTCGACGGGCGGCCCGCTGATGGAGGCGGTTCACACCGGACGAATCGACATGGCGCGCGTGCTGCTCGAGCACGGCGCCGATCCGAACGCCCAGGTGTTCACATCGGGCTCGCCGACCTTTGCGGCAAGAAGACGGCGCCGTACACTGCATCGGGGTGCAAGCGTCGGCCCGACTTGCGCGCCGGTCGCAGCGTTTCAGAGCCGCGCAGTTTTGTCGCGCTCCAGGTCAGGATGCGGGTCTAGGCCTTCGAGAAGATGGCGCCGTTGACTGGATCGTCGTGCGTGAGGTCGCGGGGCCGCCAGAAACTCCGTGCGGGACTGGTAGAATCACGGCCTGACTGGAGTGCTTGATGAAACATCTGCTCGCACTGGTGATCGTAGTTGGCTTACTGTGCGCGCCGACCGCCCAGGCCCCCACTGGCGGCAAGACCGTGGATTGGGCGAAGCTCGCGCCGGAAATTCTGGAACGATACCGGGCACTGGTCCAGATCGACAGCACCGCCGGGCACGAGACCAGGGTTGTTGAGTACCTTCAGAAGGTGCTTGATGCCGAGGGCATCCCGAGCCAGGTTTTTGCACTGAACCCCAATCGTGCCAACCTGGTGGCACGGTTGAAGGGCAACGGGTCCAGGCGGCCGCTCCTGATCCTGGCGCACACCGACGTCGTCGGAGTCCAACGCGAGAAGTGGCCCGTCGATCCGTTTGGAGCGGTCGTTAAAGACGGCTACGTCTGGGGCCGGGGAAGCAAGGACGACAAGCCGGTGCTGACCGCGAACTTGATCACGCTGCTGCTGCTGAAACGGCTCGGCGTGCAGCTCGATCGCGATGTCATTTTTCTGGCCGAATCGGGCGAGGAAGCCGATTCGGAAGGCGTCGGCATCAACTACATGGTGCGCGAGCACTTCCCTGAGATCGATGCCGAGTTCGCCATGACCGAAGGTGGCGGCGCCACCCTCGACGGCGTCCGGGTGACCAGGGTGAACATTGGCACCGCAGAGAAGCTCCCCGCGCGTGTGCGGCTGGTGGCCACTGGAACAGCCGGCCACGGCTCGGTTCCCCGGCTAGACAATCCGCTGATTCATCTGGGTGCCGCGGTCGAGAAGATCGGCCGGTGGGAGCCGCCGATGAAGCTCAACGAGACGACGCGAACCTACTTCCAGCGCCTCGCCACGATCAGCCCACCCGAACGCGCCGAGATCTACCGGTCTCTGCTCGACCCGACAAAGGGTCCGGCGGCCCAGAAGTGGCTGCGCGAAAATTCGCCCGGCGAGTACTCCATGTTGCGCACCTCGATCGTGCCGACGATGCTGAAGGCAGGCGTGGGTCCAAACGTCATTCCGTCGGAAGCCGAAGCCGTGCTGGACATTCGCGCGGCGCCCGACGAGGACATCCCGGCCCTTTATGCAGAGATGGCCAGGGTGCTCAACGATCCCGCAGTCAAAGTCGTGCCGATTCCGCAGACCCGTCCACCGTCACGTGCGTCGAGGCTCGACACGAGAATGTACGAGGTGATGGAGCAGGCGGCTCGCAGGCTGTATCCCGGCGCCACGGTGTTGCCGTCGATGTCCACGGGCGCCAGCGATCAAGCGCAGCTGCGCGCGAAGGGCATCGAGTCGTACGGCGTAGGCCCTGCGTCCACTGAAGCCGATCAGCTCAACTACCCAGCCCACGGCGACGTCGAGCGGTTGGCTGTTTCCTCGCTCGGGCCCTTCGTCGAGTATGTGTGGACCGTCGTGAACGGGATCGCTGCGCGCGAGTAGACGGTCGTGCTCTGCGAAAATTCGTCCGATGGGGCTATGGCCGCTCCGAGCATCGGACCGGGCCTTTTCCGACGGATGCGTTCTTGGGCGCAGTGCGCACCGACGCTCGTTGGGAGGGAGAGCGGCCGTTTCGACGCGGCCCACCGCGCGTAGCCTGTCAGGCAACGTCCTTGCGCGCATGCTCCGCGCTCTCCAGTTCCATGTTGACGAGGAACCGCCTGTCGGGGCAACGTCGTACTGACGCTCCTGTTGCGCGTCCCCGCCGCCCCTCCATATGTGGGTGGGAAACCGCATCATGTGCGAGTCACGTCGAGTATCTTTCTCTCGTCAGGCTTCTGAGACCGATTGCCCGCGCTCGCCTCCCGTGTTACCGTGCGGTCGCGTGCTTGAGGGAGACCATGCCCAAGATCAAAACTTCCGCTCTTGCGTTGTTTGGCATCGTTTCGCTGGCGTCCGGCCTGCTCCTGGCACAGACCCAACGGCCCGGGGAATATCCGCGGGGCGAAAAGCCTTCTCCGATGATGAATTTTTTCGTGACGAGCGTACCCGTCGGCGACGGCGGCAATCTCGGCGGACTGGCCGGCGCCGATGCGCATTGTCAGATGCTCGCCACGGCCGCAGGCGCCGGTACTCGCACCTGGCACGCCTATCTGAGCACGCAGGCGCGGCCCGGCACGCCGGCAGTGAACGCGCGCGACCGCATCGGCAAAGGCCCCTGGTACAACGTCCGGGGCGAAACGATCGCGCAGGATCTGGCGCATCTACACGGCGATACGCTGGAACTTGCCCATCAGGGAAACAATCTGAATAAGCTCACCGGGCTCACGGAAAGAGGCCAGATCGTGCCTGGTCTGTACGACTACAACGATCCGCGCGACACCGACTGGGAATACGCCAAGAACACCAGGTTCTCCAGCCGGCATGAAATGCTCACCGGCACTCAACCCGATGGCACCGCGTTCACCGATCGCCAGGATCACACCTGCGACAACTGGACCAGCAATAGGAGCCCGGATCCCGGAAGGTCCGGCAGCGACCTGAATGCCTCCGATGGCCGGCCCAACGCCCAGATCGGCTTTCCCGACCGCAATGGCGGCGGCAACGGTTCCTGGAACTCCTCGCACGGAACGCGCGGCTGCGCCCAGGCGGATCTGCCCAAGACCCACGGCCAGGGCCTCTTTTACTGCTTTGCAACGAATTAGGATGGCGAACACACGCATGACCAGGCCGCGCGCCTCCGTTGTTCTCGTGTCTACCGTGATGCTGGCATCCTGCCTGTTGCTGGCGCAGCAGGCCGTGCCGCCACCTCCGTACAACACCCAGGGCGTCACGCCGCCGCCCGGCAGCAATCCAGCTCCTGCCAAGATGACGTTTTTCGTCACCAGCGTGGGTATCAGCAAAGGCGGAAACCTCGGCGGACTTGCGGGCGCCGACGCGCACTGCCAGGCGCTGGCGACGGCTGTCGGCGCCGGCGGTCATACCTGGCACGCCTATCTCAGCACTCAGGCGCGTCCCGGGCAGCCCGCCGTCAACGCGCGTGACCGCATCGGCAACGGGCCCTGGTTCAACTGGTCGTTCGCGCAACTGGGCGCGCCGCAGAACGCCCTCATTTCAGTGGACCTCGCCGACCTTCACGGAGATACGCTCATCCAGGCGCAGCGCGGCAACAATTTCTTCAAGCAGTCCGCGCGCAACGAGCATGGGCAGGTGATTCACGGCGTCGGCGATCCGCCGCCGATTCAGCACGAAATTCTTACCGGATCGACATGGGACGGCCGCGCCTACACCGATAGCGCCGACCACACGTGCAATAACTGGACGAGCAGCTCCACGGGTTCCGCGCAGGTCGGCCATTCCGATCGAATCGGCAATGGCTCCTCCTGGAATTCGTCCAACGCCACGAAGGGCTGCAGCCAGGCCGATCTGGA
>JBDTVS010000181.1:0-88265 GCA_040007095.1 Acidobacteriota bacterium | reverse complement strand
CGATCTGCGGATAGGTCCGCTGGCTCAACTCCCGCGACAGCATGAACGTGAAGACCCGCGTCACGTCGGCCTGGTACGCCACCGCGAGCAGGTCGTACATCAACGAGACGTGCTCTTCGAACGAGTCGGGCACGCCGATCGGCGCATCGATCGTGACCTCGCTGCCGTGATGCGCCTCGGTGCGCTGAATTCGGCGCTCGATTTCACGCAGGTTGTCGAGGTATTCGCCGACCCGAGTCCGGTCCCGCGCGCCGAGCCCGCGCCGCAGCGCGTTGGCTTCCTGCGTAATCGAGTCGAGGATGCTCCGATCGTCGCGCCGCCGCGCGGCACGTGCCGCGGCCGTGCCCGCCTCACCGAACATGCGCTCGAACACCACCCGCGGGTTGATGTCCATCGGCAGCGGCGTCGTCGGCGAGCTCCAGGACACCGTGTTCATGTACGAGCAGTTGAAGCCCGGCGAACAGGCGCCCACGTACCCCGTGAAGTCCTCGGTGGCCACTTCGAGGGACGGAAACGGGGTGTCCTGGCCGATCTGCTTGGCGACGATCTGGTCGATGGTCGTGTTCGCCAGCACATCCTCCGCCTCGGTCCGCTTCGGCCAGACCCCGGTGAGGAACCCCGCCGCGCTGACCGCGTGGTCGCCGACCTGGCTGCCCGGATGAGAACGCGTGAGGTTCGTCACCACGACGATCGATTCACGGAACGGCTCCAGCGGCTTGAGAATCGGCGTGAATTCAAAACCGACCCCGACCTTTTCCGGTATCCACTTATCCATGATCGCGCCGTTGGGGATGTAGACGGCGCCGAATCGGGGCGCCGGATTCGCAGCGGTCTTCGCGGTCGCGGTCAAGGCCGGCACCATGGCATCAAGGAACGGCAGCGCGAGCGTCGCGCCCATTCCGCGCAGAAATGTTCTTCGAGGCAACGACAACTTGGCAATGAACATACAACCCCCGGTGATGACTCATCCACGCTAACGCGTCGTGCCCTGGGCCCGACGCGCTGTTTCGTTCGAAATCCGAGGCGCGGATCTGTCCGCGCCGATGGTGGTCGGCTCGGCCTCTGACGGCCGGATTCGCATCTGAAACGGCATGCTGTTGATCACGCCCAGGACCAGCGACGAAAACCGGTAGTCATTCCGGGCGGCATCGCGAACGATGACGCGGACGACAGGCATGTCGGCGTAGCTCAGGCCGCGCCCGAGCGCATAGGTCAGGAGCTTCTCCGTCATCGTTCCCACGAACACTTCCGGACGATCGAGCAAGGCCTTTCGCAGCGTGACTACTCCGTCGACTTTGGTCCCGTCCGCCAGCTGGCCCGAGGCGTCAATCGGTCCGCCCGGCTCGCGCGTTCGCCACGCGCCGACGGCATCGAAGTTCTCGAGCGCAAAGCCGATCGGATCCATGACCTTGTGGCAGCTGGCGCAGACCGGATTGGCACGATGCTCCGCCATCTGCTCGCGCATCGTGCGCGGCTTTTGTCCCTCTTCCGGCTCTTTCAGCGCCGGGATGTCGGGAGGCGGCGGCGCCGGCGGCGTGCCCAGGATGTTGTCGAGAATCCACTTGCCGCGCACGACCGGCGAGGTGCGCTCGGCGTGCGAGGTGACCGCCAGGATGCTGCCGTGCCCGAGCAGACCCCTGCGGGTCTCGTCGGTCACCGTCACGCGCCGGAAGCGGCTGCCGCGCACGTTGGGTATGCCGTAGTGCAGGGCCAGGCGCTCGTTCACGAACGTGTAGTCCGCGCGCAGCAGGTCCAGCACGTTGCGGTCCTCGCGCATGATGCTCTCGAAAAAAAGCTCGGTTTCACGCCGGAAACCCTGGCGCAGATTGTCGTCGAAGTCGGGAAACTCGTCGGAGTTGGGCTGGACGCTGCGCACGTTGCGCAGCTGAAGCCACTGACCGGCGAAATTGCTGACGAGCGCATTCGCCTTGGGGTCGGCAAGCATCCGGCGCGTCTGCCGCTCGAGTGTCGCCCGGTCCTTCAGCTTCCCCGCCGCCGCCACGCTCAGCAGTTCATCGTCGGGCACGCTGCTCCAGAGAAAGAACGACAGCCGCGACGCGAGCTCGAGATCGCTGATGCGATAGATGCTGCCAGGCGCCGCACCAGCGGGGTCCCGTTCGAGGCGGAACATGAACTGCGGGCTGGCGAGAATGCGCTCGATCCCCATTTGAACGCCGTGTTCGAAGCTGGCTTCCCGGCGGCCGAGGTCGTAGAAGCTCAGCACCGGCTGCAGGTCGGCGTCGGCAATCGGCTTGCGATACGCGCGACGCGCGACGGTCGACAAAATCTCCTTCGCGCACGCCCGTTCGGAGCTCGCGCGAGAGGGCTGGCACACGAAGATGCGACGCCGGCTGGGGGTGTCGCCGGATCCCGTGGCATTGAACGGCCCCGTGATCGCGAGCGTCTGCATATGCGGCCGGCCCGCCCAGTCGAAGTTGTCCGCCGAGCTTCGCACGTACCCCTGGAGCCGGGTTGAATCCTGAACCGACGGATCCTGGACAAACGCCACCGCCACCGTCCGGGGTCCGGCCTTCACCGGCACCCGCACGCGCAGCCGCGCATCAACGGCGTCGCCGGTGTCGGTGGGCTTTTCGAACATGGCCGCGAGATCCGCCGTCCCGCCAATCGTGGTCAGATACACCCGCTGGCCGTCGACGGTGAACTCGACGTCGTGCGCGTACTGGAGCCCGCGCACGATGTCCAGGTTCGTGCGATAGAGCTTCACCTGAAAGGTGTACTCGCCGTCGACCGGGAACGTATGACGAATCTGGATCCCGCCGATCGTGCCGAGCGGCAGGCCCTCGAGATGCTGATCCTGCGAGAGATCCTGACGAATCCGGTAGGTCGTGCTCCCGGCCGCCACGCTCGTGTCGCCGACCGCCAGCGCGCTCACCTTCTTTGCCGCCGTCAAGTAGCGCTCCTGCAGCGACGGTGACACGCCGAGGACGTCCGAGATATTGTCGAAGCCGTACGCCGCGTCGTCGGGAGGGAGCATCGACGCGACGTCCACGTCGACCGCGAGCACGTCGCGAATCGCGTTGGCGTACTCGGCACGGTTCAAGCGGTGCAGCACCGGCCGGCCGGGATTGGGCGCCGCGGCCGACGCCCGATCGAGCTCGCCCTCCAACCAGCCGATGAGCCGCTCGTAGGTCGCGGAATCAGGGCGGCGGGCGGGCTGAGGCGGCATCGTGCCCGCATGCAGCCGCCGTACTACTTTCTCCCAGGTTTCGGCGGCATCGGCGACATGACTCAGATCCAGGTTATCGAGCGTGATCTGACCCGGTGGCTCTTTGGCGCGCTGGTTGTGGCAGGTCACGCAGTACCGATCGAGCACTTCCCGGTATGGCTGGGCGGCGGCCGGTACAGGCGGGGGATCGGATTTGGTCTGTGGAGCCGAAGCGTGAAGAATCGTCCAACCCGCGGAAGCCAACCAAACTGAGACGACGGCGACGGTAATTTGGCGTTTCACTCGTATACTTATTCTCGCTTCTTTCGGGGGGATTCTCAAGTTTGTCAACGACTTGCCGCGCTTTCCGCATCTCGGCAACCCGGGGTACAACCTGGGATCCACGTCCGGCTCCCTTCGACGGGCGAGGCATTATCGATGTCGATCCCAGCCAGCGGGTTGCCGCCCTGCGATTCCTTCATCGCGGACTGTCCATCGCGGTCCTGCTGATCTTCGCCTCGGCCGCATGTCAGCGCGCGCCCGCCGTTTCGCCGCCGGCGTCGACTGCCCGGCCCGCCGTGACGTTCAACAGGGACGTCGCCCCGGTCCTGTTCGAGTACTGCGCGACCTGCCACCGCCCGGCCAACCCCAAGGCGGGCAAATCTCCCGACGATCAATGGTGTTTCGCGGGAGCGCCTTTCAGCCTGATCGAGTATCGCGATGTTCGCGAGCACGCGAAGCAGATCGCGGACGCGACCGCCCGGCGCGTGATGCCGCCGTGGCTGCCAGAGCGAGGCGCCGGCAAGTTTGCGAACGCCCGCGGACTGCGCGACGACCAGATTGCCATCCTTCAACGGTGGGCCGACGAAGGCGCCATCGAAGGCGACCCGGCCGACAAGCCTCCGCTGCCGAAATGGCCGGACGGGTGGCAGTTGGGCCAGCCCGACCTCGTGCTGCAGATGCCGGACGCCTATCAACTCCAGGCCACCGGCAAGGACGTCTTCCGCAATTTCGTCGTGCCGGTGCCGCTGCCGTCGACGCGCTATGTGCGCGCGATCGAGTTCCGCGCGGGCAACCCTCGAAGCTTGCACCACGCGAGTATCGGCCTCGATCGGTTGCGGGTTTCCCGGAGGGTGGACCGTGGCGACCGTGAGCCGGGCTTTGCCGCGATGCCCGACGATCAGGTGGAGAACGTCTACGGCTGGACGCCCGGCAAGGCGCCATTTCTCCAGGAGGCCGACCGGGCGTGGACGCTCGAGCGCGGCAGCGACCTCGTCATGCAGCTGCACATGCTGCCGACCGGCGAACCGGAAATCATCCAGCCAAGCATCGGCTTGTTCTTCGCGAGTCGTCCGCCCGCGCACGCACCCCTCCCCATCAAGCTCGAATCCAAGTCCATTGATATCCCTGCCGGACAGGCCGACTATGCCATCGACGATCGCTACTTGTTGCCGGCGGACGTCGACGTCCTGAGTGTCTATCCGCACGCCCACTACCTGGCCAGGGAAATGAAGGGAACCGCGACGCTTCCCGACGGATCCGTCAAGCCGCTCATCTGGATCCGCTCGTGGGACTTCCGCTGGCAGGATCAGTACCGCTACGACGAGCCTTTATTCCTGCCCAAGGGCACGACGATCGCGATGCACTTCACCTACGACAACTCGGACGGCAACCCGCGCAATCCCCATCATCCGGCGCAACGGGTGAAATGGGGTCCGCAATCCTCCGACGAGATGGGCGCGCTGTGGCTCGAAGTCCTGCCACGCCGCGACGAAGACATCCCGGCGCTCGCGCGCGATTACGAGGAACGGACGCTGCGGGCCGATATCGCGGGCGCGGAGATGCAGGTCGGCACCAGTCCCGACGACCCGCTGGCGCACAACTATCTGGCCACGAGGTATCTGCAGGCGGGTCGCGTGCCGGACGCGATCGCGCAACTCACAGAGGCACTGCGCTTGAAGCCGGCCGACGCCGAAGCGCACAGCAACCTCGCGAGCGCGCTGCAACTCCAGGGTCGGCTGGCCGAGGCGCTCACGCATGCGCGCGAAGCCCAACGCCTGAAGCCGGACGATGACCGTGTGCTGTTCAATCTGGGGAACGCGATGATGGCAGGCGGACAGGTCGAGGAGGCGATCCGCGCCCTGCGACGCGCCACCGAGCTCAATCCCGAGAATGCCGATGCCCACTTCAACCTCGCAGTGATCGTGGGGCCGCGCAACCGGATTGACGAGGCGATCGTGCACCTGCGCAAGGCGATCGAGATCAATCCGCGGCATGCCGAGGCGCACAGAAACCTCGGCGTCGCGCTCGGGTTTCAAGGTCGGGTGGACGAAGCGATTCGTGAAGTCCAGGCCGCCCTTCGTCTTCGGCCCGATTCGGTGGAGGCGCAGACACAGCTTGCGACCCTGCTGAAAGCGAAATCGGCCAGAGATCGCCCTAAGCCACGCGACCGGTCGAACTCAGCAAACAAGTCCCCTGGAAACGTGCCGCGAGGGGACTAGGCTCACCGCCCGGTCACCGAGAAAACATTCTCGGTTTCGACTCGGTGTGCTCGGCGGTTGACGTGAAACTGAACCACGGCTGCGGCCTGACTGCAGCAGTGTGCAGCGGAAGCTGGCCTATAATATCGGCGCGCTCGAAAGGAGCCTGATCGGTATGGGCAAGCGACCAGTGGACCCTCTCTTTGGAATCACTACCGGCCGCGCCGTTGGCGCGGCGGGAGAAATCGCGGTCAGCAACAGTGTCAAGTGGTCCTCCTTCAGCGTCTGCAGGCCACTAGTTGGTGTCGGCACACTGGTGATTGGCCTGTCGGGCATGTTTCTTACGACGGTGCCCACATCGGCTCAGACATCGGCTCAGACATCGGCCGCAAAAGCGCCGGCGAGAGCGGCCAGGACCTACACTCCCGGCCGGACTCCGTGGGGCGATCCCGACCTCTCCGGCGTGTATACGAACAACGACGAAAGCCTGATTCCCTTTGAGCGCCCGGCCCAATTCGAAGGTCGCCGGCTGGAGGACATCACGCCCGCTGAGCTCGAGTCCCTTCGCGACCAGCGCAGCGACACCCGCGAGGAAGCCGACCGCAACCGCGCCGAGTTCCGCAGTCCGATTCACTGGTTCGAGAATTTCTTTCCGCAGAACAGCCGCGCCTGGCTGGTCACCGATCCGCCGGACGGCAAGGTGCCGCCGCAGGTCGACGAAGCGCGGCAGCGAGCGGCGGCGCGCGCGCAGGCACGCGTCGGACGCGGCGACGCCGACTCGTACGAGGACCGCAGCCTCTACGACCGTTGCATCAGCCGCGGACTGCCCGGGTCGATGATGCCGGCGATCTACGGCAACGCGTACGAGATTCATCAGGGTCCCGGATACGTGGCGATCCGATACGAGATGGTCAACGAAACGCGCATCATCCCGCTCGATGGACGGCCGCATCCGAACTCGACGTTCCGGTTCTACATGGGCGACGCCCGCGGCCACTTCGAGGGCAACACGCTCGTGGTCGAGACGACCAACTTCAATCCGAAGACGGCGTACCGCGGCGCGAGCGAGCACCTCACGCTGGTCGAAAAATTCAAGCCGGTCGCGCCCGACATCCTCGACTGGTCATCGACCTTCACCGACCCGCACACGTGGACCCGCCCGTGGACATTTGCGATGAACCTGACGAAGAAGGACGTGAGCCAGCGGCCCTTCGAGTACGCATGCCACGAGGGCAACTACGGAATGGTGGGCATCCTCCTCGCGGGACGCGCAGAGGACAAAGCGGTCGAAGAGGCCGCCAAGAAAGGCGTCGCGTACACACCCCGCCCCGGCGGCACGGGCGAGGAGCGGTAACGACCGACTAGCCCTTCTTCGCCGATTCCAGCTTGGTGATGGTGATCGCGCCCGTGCTGTCGAGCTCGCCGGTCAGCACGATCGGCTCGCCCGAGCGGCGGCCGAGGCCGGTGAACTTCTGGTTGGCAATCGGATACACCTTGCCGCCGGTGACAAACACGTACTTCGGGGCATCAGGCGTCTGGTAGCTCAGACAGGCCACCGTGCATTCACGGTCGGTAATCTTCTCGCCGTGAGTTCGCATTCCTGCGTGCGACATGCCGCACATGCTGTCGCTAATCGCACCGGTCCACGTCTGCTCGGCGCCGCGCACGACGTTGGTGCCGAACGCCAGCCAGCAGAGTGCCGCCGTCAACACGAAACGCTGCTTCATCGATCTCCTCCTTGGTTGTGAACGCGGTCATTCTATCAATGGATTCTTTTTCGCGTCTTCGTGTTTTCGTGGTTGCATTTGGAATGTGCAGACCAGGCCATGAGTGGCCGGTCCACGTTCGCCGCCTACGGCGCCAGGCGGAAAGGCGCGCGCCGTCGGTACAGCTCGATCCGGTCCCGTATCTGACGAACTTCTGAATCGCTTCTCGCCGCGGTCGCCAATGCGAGCGCCCTCTCCGCGGTGGTAATCGCCTCGTCGAATCGCCCTGCAGCGGCCAGGCTCACGGCCAGAACGTCCAACGCCACTGACGTCTGCGGACGAGTCAATTGCGCCCCGCGCTCGGCCAATCGCACCGCCTCTTCCCCCCGGCGGCCGGTCGAATCGGGTGCTGTGGCCAGAGCCCACGCGAGATCGACGAGCGCATCGACGTAGTCGCCGTTGATTCGCAGCGCCTCTCGATAATGGCCGACGGCGTCGTCCAGCTTGCGCTGCACTTGCAGTAGCATCCCCAGATTGTGATGCGCGATCGCATCCTCAGGCGCCCGATCGATGGCCTGCTGGTAGTAGCGCGCCGCATCCTCGATCTTCCCTTCCGACTGCGCCACGATGCCCAGACTGCGGTATGCGTTGGCGTAGCCGGGATCGAGCTCGACGGCGCGGACAAAGGCGCGGCGTGCCTCGTCGCGTTTGCCCAGAGCCAGCAGCGCCGTGCCGAGGTTGTAGTGCGCAGGCGCGGAATCCGGCGTGATTCGGGCCGCGGCACCAAAATGCGCCGACACCTGCTCGCGATTCCCGGCGCGTGCGTACAACAGCGCCACGTCGTTGTGTAACGCGGCGTTGCCTCGATCGGACAGCAACATCGTCTCGTAGCCCTTGATGTTCTCCAAGAGCTGCGCTGCTTGAAGCCCACGCGTGAGGATATTCCGGTCGGTCTGGTTGCGAGGCAGAACCTGAAACCACAGCTCGGCCATTTCATCCGAGGTGCGCTGTCCGAATCTGACTTCCTTTGGCGGCACGTTCGGATTGACCCGGTTACCGGTCGAGTTGTCGTAGGTCCACCGCATCGTCACCGACGTCCCGGCCGGCAGCGAGACCGGCGTCGCATACCGGTAGACATCCTGCCAGTTGAAGTCCCAGTCCTTGACAGACAACAAGCGTTTCACGCTGCCGTCGGGAAGGGTCGCGAAGCCTTCGACCTCCCTGGCCAAATTGTGGGCGTGCGGCTGGACGGTATACACGTCGACATCGACCGGCAGCCGGTACGATTGCGCCACCACGTGGTGCGCCTCGCCGGCCGGGATGTCGAGATCCTGCCGGGTCAGGCGGAGCAAGGCGGGCACGCGCGTCGGCGGCGTATCGGTGAAATACAGACCGATGCTCGCCTGCACCAGTTCCTGCTTGCCGCTGGGGCGCATGTGGAGCATCAGGACCAGGTCGTTTCTCTCTTCGATCGGGAAGGCCATGCCGTCCGGAGCCACATACGGCGTGTGACCCGGGGCCCAGTCGAGAAAGTACCCGTCCGGGGCCATGGACGTGTGGGCAATCAGACCTTCGTAGCCTGGCGCAGGATCCTGCTCGTCCAGGTGTCGGGACATGCCGGTCGCATCGATCTCCATCGTCGCGTGGTGGACAACACGCAGATTGCCCGGACGAAGCTCCCAGGCCTTGACGTAGCGCTTCCCGAGAATCGAGATCGGCAGGACGAAATGGCGATACATGTCGTCGCCGCCGGCACGCAGCGTATAGGCCGGCATCGTCAGGACGAGATCGGGCGGGCCAAGCCGCCACGCCCCACTCGGAGCGCCCTCGGCAGAGTTGGCGCCGGACGTCGGCCCCTCGACCATCCCGTCGCTCACCCAACGCTCAATGAGCGCGATCTGCTCGTCGGTCAGCCGGCGCACGCCGACGAATTCTCCGACGCCAGGCTCCGGCTTCCACGGAGGCATATAGCGTCTCTTCGTAGCAGCTGCCATTTGAGCCGCATGCTGTCTGGCATCCTCGTACGTCAGCAAGCTGAACGACGCCGAGCCCTCTGGCCGGTGACAAGCGGCGCAGTGCGCCAGCAGGATGGGCCGGATGTCTTTCGAAAACGTCACCCGCGATACTGCAGTAGCGGCCTGGAAGGAGCTGTTCACTGCTGGCGATGTGCCCGACGCGCGGATCCATTCCCAGGATGCCGCCACCCACAGGGTCACCAAGAGGCACGTCGCGCAGCGAATGTTCGTTTTCAAACAGATCAAGTGATGTTGCCGGGAATACGTGAACGGCTCGCCTTCCCGTTCACAAGGCCGACGATCGAATGATAGATTAAAAGGTCGGAAACCTTCATTCCTTAGAGCGAGGCATCATGATTTCGGCAGGCATCACGAGGGCGCGGATTTCGGTGGCGGCCTCGGTCGTCACCTCGGTGGCCATGCTGGCTGCCGTGTTGATGGCGTTCGGCCACGAAGCGAGCGCGTTGCCGCGCCCGCAGGACGCCCCGAAAGCGAGCACCACCAAGGACGGGGTGTTCAGCAAGGAACAAGCGGGCCGCGGCCAGGCCAAATACATGGCCGTGTGCAGCAACTGTCATCAAGGCGACCTCAGCGGCAGCGATCAGGCGCCGGGACTCGCCGGCGGCGACTTCCTGGACCGCTGGGAGGGCCAGACCGTCGGCGATCTTGCCGATCGCATCCGGACCTCGATGCCGCTGGACGATATCGGAAGCCTGAACGTGCAGCTGTCGGCCGATATCACCGCTTTCCTGCTTCAGGCCAACAACTTTCCCGCCGGGCAGGAAGAGCTGAAGGCCGACCGATCTTTGATGAAAGCGGTGACGATCAGGAGGAAATGACTTGGCTGACTATTTCTTCTGATCGGCGTTCTTCTGATCGGCGTTCTTCTGATCGGCGCGCGCCTTCTGCGCCTCGGCACGCGCCCCCGCTCAACATGTTTCTCCGCAGCGGGTCGGCGTTGGCGTTGCGACCCGAAACTTGATCTTTCGATCAAGTTTCGGGACTCCCAACATCGCACCAGAGAGCCGAGGCCCTGGCGGGCCGGCGGCCGGCTAGAATTTCGCGGTCACTCCGAGACGAATCAATCGCGGCGGCAGGATCGCGGTGGCGTTGTTCAGGCTCGGACCGAACGTATTGGTCTGCGCCGTTACCGGGTTGGCGTTGAGCATGTTGAACAGGTCGATCTCCGGCCGCAATTCCGTCCGGCCGATCTTGACCGCCTTCGAGATGGCGAAGTCGAGCTGGTTGACGCGGTCGTTGTAGAGCGTTCCCGGATCGTTCAAACGCACGTTCACCGACGTCTGCACGAGCGTCGGCAGCTGGGTGCGCGTCACCTGATAGGTGATCGAACGCTCGGCGCCAGGGCTGCTCTGGAACGACCCGCTCAGGCGGATACCGAAGATGAGCGGATAGGTGCCCGTGAGCTTGAACGACGTGAGCATCGGGATGTCGTACAGATTCTGATCGCAGAATCTCAAGCTGTTGGCATCTTCCACGTCGCAGGTCTTGAAGATCGATCGGCCGGTTGACGTCCCGCCGTTGAGCGAACCACCTCCGGGAATACGCATGTTGAACGACACGTCCACGCCCTTGAAGACACGCGTGTTGTTCGACGACGTCGTATCGAGCTGGTTCACCTGGCCAAACCTGGTGCGATCGGCGTTGTACACAGGGAGCGTGGTGCCGGGCGTCTGCGGGTTCGGCACGCTTGTCAACGTGTACGAGTCCACAGGGATGGCCAGGTTCGTCGTGTACTGCAGGTTGTAGAAGCTGCGCTGGTTATAGCTGACCGTGACGGCCAGACCTCTCAATACCTCGTGCTGGATCCCGATATCCCACAGCCACTGATACGGTCGCTTGATGTTCGGGTCGGGGTTCTGGTTGCGGCGCACGCCGAAGGTCGCCGAGTTCTGCGGATTGCTGAGTTCGTTTTCCGTCGCGATATCGTCGCCGTTCAGATCGTTCCACGTATAGCGGTTGGTGGAGAAGACCATCGGGTTGTAGGTCTGGGCGAAACCCGGACCCTGCGACTGCACGTAGAGGCCGACATTGCCCTTGATCGCCGTGCGCCCCTGGCCAGTCAGGTCGTACGAGGCACCCAGGCGCGGTGCGACGTTGTTCCAATTGGGAACGTCGGCGATCGCGTCGAAGTGCCGGGCCGGCACGAACCGTCCAGCGGGGACGTCCTGCGCGGGCACCGACGAATTGAAGTGATCGAACCGGAATCCGGGACTGATCGTCAGGCGCTTGGTCGTCCAGGTGTCCTGAATGAACAGACCGAAGTCGGCATTGACATCCGCGCGGCTGTCGATCGGTGTGTTAAGCGCGTCGATGGCGAAGGCCCGGCCGTTCTGGTACAGCTGATTGGCGTCGGCGTTCACGTCGTAGCGGATGTCGCGCGCGTAGCCCCAGCGGTGCTGCAGGCCGCCCTTGAGATTGTGCGCGCCCGAAACGTAAGACAGCGACGCGATGTACACGTGCGACAGCGCCGGCATGAACGAGATGCCGTTGCCGGAAGCGGCCTGCTCGAGGGTCGCGACGTACTGCGTGCCGAGCACCGTGTCCTGATGAGGCACGCTGCCGTAACCCGTACCGGGAGCGCAGAGGTTGTACGCCGTGTGGCAGGTGCCGATGACGACCTGCGGCTGGTAGGTGTAGAGCGGCGCGTTGTATGACTGCGTGTAACCTGTCTCGAACAGCAGGTGATTGGTCAGTGTGGATGTCCACTTCGCCTGCAGGATGTGCTCCGCCGGCTGTGCCTGTTGAACGGCCGCATCCACGTTGATGGTTGTCGACAGGTTCCGATGGCCGCGAATCTTGTTGGCCCAGTCGAACATGGTGGTGAAGCGATTCTTCGAGTCGGACTGCCAGGTCAGCCGCGCGGGAAACGCCTTCAGGTTGTTGTCGTCGATGGCACGGCTGCCGTCCTTGTTGAACGCGTTGGCGACGTAGTTGTTGTAGGCCCAGTTGCGGCCCGACACGAAGAACCACACCTTGTCCTTGAGGAGGGGCCCGCCGCCGCTGTAGTTGACGTCGTAGTCGCGATACAGCTGATCCGGCGTCGTGATCCCCCGGGCACGAATCGCATCGTCGAGGTTCACGCTCTGCGTGGCACCGTTGGCGACGTGGAGGATGCCCTCGCCGAGGAAATTGTTGCCCCCGGTGCGCGGAATCCGATTGACAAGTACGCCCGACAACTGGTTCTCCGCCGACCCGCCGGTGACCTGCACGGCCATTTCCTGGGTCTGCGCCTCGTTGTCGTAGACGCAGGAGCACTGGCCGCCGCCGAACATGGCGTCGACCACCATGCCGTCGATGAGCGTGCGCGAGTCGCCGCTCAACGAGCCGTGCACCAGCAGACTGCCGCCGACCCACATGGCGGCGGATCCGCCGACGTCGAAGCCGCCGGTGCTGACCGACGGCACCGTGTTGGCCATCAGCACGAAACTGCGCCCGGTCGGAATCGCCTCGAGCAGTTGCTGGCTGACCACCTCGCGACGCGTACTGGTCTGCACGTCAACCACCGGACTCGCCCCCGTGACCGTGACGTTCTCGGAGACGGAGCCCACGCGCATCTCCGCGTTGATCGGCGCGGTGAAATTGGCTTCGAGCAGAATGCCTTCGCGCACGACGGTGTTGAAACCCGTCAGCGTAAACGTGACGGTGTAGGTACCCGGCCTCAGGTCCACGATGCGGTACTGGCCCGCTTCGTTCGTGGCGGCCGTTTTCACCTTTTCGATCAGCGCGGGGCTGCTGGCCTCCACCGTGACACCCGGCAGCACCGCGCCGGTGGAGTCCTTGACGACGCCAGCGAACGCGCTCTGCGCCAGGGCTGCAGTTGGAATGGCCAGGACCGCGAATGCGATGAGAATCAGTCTCACAAACCGATACATAGGTCTCGATCCTCCGAGAAAGAGGTGAAGCATTACAACTTCCTTTGATGAGCGTGCCGGATCATCTCACAACCGTTGCTGCCGGGGTCGCTCTTTGCCGGCGATTTTCAACGACACTGCGGCAGATCCATTTATCAAGATCGCTGTGCAGTGGTTCTTAACAAATGGGCTAACCATTTCGGGGGAGGGAGACACTCGAGGGCGGGTCTCCGCAGCTGTCTCTGCTCCCTCGTGCAATTGCAGTCGACTCTGAGCACTGGCCGCGTGAGTTCTCGCTGGCGCCCAGAATCACATGACGTGTGGTGATATCCGATCCGATTCGGTGCACGCAGCTGCGGTTGGCCCTGGTCCCGGCACGGCCCCCAGGCACCCGCGCGATCGGGGCTGGTTTGCGCCACGCCGACGGCCGCGTGGAGCAGGCTCCCGCCTGACGGGGCCTTTCAGACTGCGTGCCGGCGTCCGGCGATGCCGATCGAGCGACGGCGCTGGACCGCCAGCAGGCTGGCTTGGACGAGGCTGAGCAGATCCATCGCGAGAAACGGCTTCCGCAGCACGGGGAACTCCTGCCGCTCGCATAGCTCGATTTCTTCCGCCGAGAGCTCCCCTCCCGTCATGACCACCACCCGAAGCCGCGGCCACAGACGGAGCAACTCGAAGGCGACGGACAGGCCGTCGCCGTCGGCCAGGAGCAGGTCGACAATGGCGAGATCGATCGGGCGGTGGGCGGCGATCTCGCGCGCTTCAGCGGCCGAGCTCGCGACCAGCGTCGAGAGGCCCTCACGCGTAAGCTCGCGCCCCAACCAGGTGAGCAACTGCTGGTTGTCGTCGAGCACGAGCACCGTGCGCGCCGGCATGTCCGCGTTCGGCGGCGGCGTCCGGGCGGCGTCGGACCGCAGCGTCAGCACGTCGCCGGAATCCGCCAGATCGACCATCACGCGGCCGCCCGCCGCAATCCGTCCTTCGGCCACCAGCGCGGCCAGCGGCTGCGTCAGCATGCGATGAATCGTCCGCTTCAGCTCGCGTGCGCCGTACTCCTGTTTGAAGCCTCGCTCGAGCAGCAACTGGCGCGCGGGCGGACTCACCTCGATGTCGAACGAGCGTTCGCCAAGCCGCGTATGCACATGCCGCTGCAGCTCCGTGATGTGCTGTTCGAGAATCGTCGCAAGCGACGCCGCGTCGAGCGGGCGATAGGTAATGACGGCGTCGATCCGATTGACGAACTCGGGCGAAAACCGCTTCCGGACGCTCGTCAGCGCGATGCTCTCCAGCTTGCTGATCAGATCGGCCGCGGGGCGGGTTTCGGATGACTGAAACCCGATCTCCGGCCGCACTTGATTGAGCATTTCGCGCGCGCCGAGATTGCTCGTCAGGAAAATGAGCGCCTTCTCGAAGTTGACGTCGGTGTTGTCGCCGAGATGCAGGATGGCCTTGTCGAGCACTCCCAGGAGCAGCGTCGTCAGCGCCGGCGCGGCTTTCTCGATTTCATCGAACAGCACGAGCGCGAGGTCGCAATTGCTGCTGACCGCAGCCTGGAGCTTTTCCTGCGTCAGCAGCGGCTTGGTTTCCCGGTGGCCGACGTACCCGGGCGGCGCGCCAATCAGCTTGGCCACTTCGTGATCGGCCTGGTACTCGGCGCAATCGATCTTGAGCATGTGCTTGGCGCTGCCGTGCAGAATTTCCGCGAGTGCTTCGACGGTTCGCGTCTTCCCCGTACCCGTCGGCCCCAGGAGCAGGAAGACGCCCGCCGGCCGGTCGGGCGCATTCAGGCCCGCCTGGTAGGTCTTGATCGCCGGGATGATGAACTCCAGGGCGCCGGCCTGGCCGACGACCTTGCGAGAAAGCAGCGCCACGAGGTCCGCGGTCCGTGGGGCTGGGTGATTGGGTCGTTCCTCGTCAACGTCGTCCAAGGTCTCAGGCCTCTCCGGCAGAGAATAGCACGCGGCGCCGCAGCGCCCCAGACTGTCGCGGTCTGCGAGTCGTTGGCTCCGCTTCCACCCCGCCGTCCTATCCGGCGAGGGAATCCCGCGCGACGACGGCAGATTCGAGCCCGATCATGTCGTCCCAGTTCAAGAATGGCAGCGCGCAGGCTTGCACGCCTCCGCGGAGACTCGATGTGAGCAACAGCAGGACGCTCGCCATCCTGTGTGAACGGCGGGCTTCGATACGCGCGAGCGGCCAGGCTCACTCTCGGTCGAGCGGTTCCTCAATACTCAACGGTTTGTCACCGGACAGAATGCCGCCCTCAGCTCCTTGAGGAACCGGCTTCGCCGTCGGCCAAATGCATTGTGACCTCGAACGAGGCTGCCCGAGACGACGCGCTTCCCCGCGTGCCCGATCCGCGTCAGGCTCCCTCAGCCCTCATCGCGAGCGGGGAAACACGAACGGGGAGACATCCAGCGTAATCGAGAAGCGGCGAATGAGATCGATGTTGTCGGACTGAAATGACGACGTGGAGGTCCGGTTGAAGTCCTTTGCGGTCAGACCTCCGAGGACGGCGATCTGCTCGAACCGAAGCCCGACCAGACCGTCGAACTTCTCAGGGCTGTGGCGGTGCAACAAGCCGATCGGCGTGAACACGATACTGAGTGGGGTGACCGTGGGCCGCGCAATCTGATGGTCGATCGTGTCGCCCGTGAAGAAGATGATGCCTCCCCCGGCGGCCAACTCGATCGCCGCATCCAGCCGACGCGTGAACTTCGCTTCAACCGTCCACGCCGTGACCTTGCCCTGCAGCTCCCTTGACCGATCACTGAACAGCGGCCGATCGCCTTCAGTCGAAGTGGCGCCGAGCCGGACCGAGAAGAAATCGGTGACTTTTCGCGGCCCTCTTCGCGTCGGATCGAGCGCGCAGTCCGCGCTGTTGATGAAGACCCACCGCGAGCCTCGCCCCGCCTGATCGCTCGAAGCCGGCGTGTCGATCCGGCAGGCCACCCCGGTGTCAATCGTAAAGATGCCAAGCGGCCCTCGCTTGGAGAACGGTCCAGGACCGCTCATCTCCTCGAGGTAGTCCCACCATCCGATGCTGGCGCGCGCCGGCGCCGGTAATGCCAGAGCTCCCATGAGCGCGAGTCCCGCGCAGACGATCCGCTTCCTCATCACAGCCTCATTTCCCACTGTCTATTCTCCGGCAGGCGCCAGAGGTGAAAAAATGCCCTCGACGATGCCAGTCCGTCCAATCGCGGGGTCGTCACGCCTGACGACCCGGTTGCGCGGAGGGGCCTTGTCTGGACAATAGAGCAGCAGTTCGCTGCCGGATTCGCCGAGGACGTAGCAGCGTTCGCCCGCGAACGCGATCCGCTCGGACTTGTTCTGCCAGATGATCCGATACGGCAGCTCGCTCAACACGACCGTCACCGCCAGAATGGCGCCGAGCGGCGCGAGCGTCCAGAGACTTCGATTCACGCGCCGCCGCGCGCGAAGTCGTCCAAGCCGCACCATCGTAGCGACCAGGCCAACGGCTAGCGCATTCAGCGTCATTCGATACAGAAACGCGTGAAACGTCTGGCCTTCGTGGAGCAACGCCAGTTGCTCGTCCTCGAGCAGGCTGACGTTTGTCGCACACGCCAGGATCACGTCGGAGAATCGCCAGACGATAGTGACCAGTGCGACCACCGCGATGGTGCCGACCACCTGGGCCAGGACTCCTGGATCGTTCAGCCCCCAACGCTCAGTCACACGCGCGAACCTCGAGGTCAACGGCCGAAACAGACGGCCGGTGGCTCCCAGCACGCCCGCCAGCAGGGCGGCGCCGAGAATGGTCGTGAACATCGACTGCCAGCCGAGTTTCAGCAGCAGGCTCACCGGGTCCCGATTGAACGGTGCGACGCGACCGAGCGTGATGTTGAAGTTGTAGGTTGTGAGCAGTCCGAGCACCCCGAGAATGCCCAGGGGCAGGAGTGTCACGCTCAGGACGAGACGCACAGCCTTGAGGACCCTAGCCTTCCGCGACAATCCCGCCAGCGCCTCGCCCAACACGTCCGCCGTCGCATGGCGCCTCTGCGGGTCGGACGCCAGTGCCTGATCGAGCACGCGGATGAACGGCCGCGGAAGTCCGGCGCGGTGCTCGGTTGCCGGTCGCCGGCGGCCCTGCATGTGAGCGGCGCGCAACTCGTCGATCGAACGGCCTTCAACCGGATACGCGCCGGTCACGAGGCGATACAGCAGAACCCCGACGCTGTAGATATCGCTCGACTCCGAAGCCGGAAGCCCGGCCAACACCTCCGGCGCCATGTACAAGGGCGTGCCCGCCAGACCCACGCGAGTGCCCGCTCTCAGCTCCTCGGCTTCGCGTCCGGTACCGAAGTCCATCAGGACGATTCGTCCGCTCTCTTCGCGCATCACGTTTCTGGCCTTGACGTCGCGATGGACGAACCCGGCGAGGTGGACCGCCGACAGCGCGCGACAGACCTCTTCGCCAACAGCCGTCGCTTCCCGCGCAGTCAGCGAACCCTGGGCCACGAGCTCGGATTCGAGCGTGGCGCCGTGCACGAACTCCATGCACAACCCGACGCGATCGCCGTGAGCTTCGACGCCGAACACGCTGACGACATTGGGATGCCGCACCTTCGCCAGGGCGCGTCCCTCCCGCAGCAGCCGCTCTTTGAGTTGGGCATCCGAGACGCGGCTGTGGAGAATCTTGATCGCGATTTCCCGTTGGAGATCCGGATCCCAGGCGCGGTACACACCGCCGAAGCTGCCCTCGCCGACCTTCTCGGTCAGCCGATAGCGTCCCCATGATTCGGAGCCATCGTCGGCGATCCCCGCGTGATCCTCAGCCGACCGATCGCGCTCGCTCTGCTCGACCGGGGCCGCCTCGTCCGTCGTCGATCGATGGAGGTCGGCGATGTGCCCGAGGATGCGCAGGCACTCGAGCAACTCCCGATCTTCGTCGGGCGCCTGGCTGCCGAGGGCGTCCCAATCGAGCGGCAGGCCATCGACGATGCCGTCGATGACCTGGTCAATCACCGGTTGTGGGGGCATGGCGCAGTTCGTCCGCCAGACGCTTCATCGCGCGCGTCACCGTCATTCGAGCGGCGGCCGCGGACGGTTTGTTGAGCACCAGCGTCAGCTCTTCGTAGCTGTACTGCATCTCCAGGCGGCCGATGATCGCCTCCCGGTCTTCCGGCTTGAGCCGCTGGATGGCCTCGTCGTAGCGGCGAAGGTTCTCGGCGCCGATCGCCTGGGTCAGCGGAGACGCGCCATGATCTTCCAGCGCCTCGGGGAACTCCGCTTGCAGCGGACGACGCTGGCGCTGACGGACGGCGTCTCGAATGCGGTTCATCACCGCCAGCCGGAGGTACGCTTGCAGCGCACCCTGATGACGGGCTTCAAACGCCTCGATCCGGCGCATCGCTGAAAAGACCGCGTCCTGCACGAGGTCGGCCGTGTCCTGCATGCCTCGGGCCGATTGCGGCAGCCGCCCCCGGGCCCATCGTCGCAGGGGAGGAATGCACCGCTCCAGCAGCTTCGAAAGCGCTACCTGGTCGCCGTGCTTCACCTGCTCGAGCAGGTCGACCGTCGCCTCCGGCGTCAAGAGGTGCGGGTCGGAGTGGTCAGGGAACGACCCTGGATGCTTTCCCATGGCGTCGGGCTTTTTGGGCTTCGGGACTGAAAGGCTCGTCGCAAGAGTCTGGATGCATTCGATGAACGATGCATTCGCGCTGACTGCGTCGCCCCTCCCTCGAATCTTCCCGATTCTGTCGGTCGTCACGCGTGGTCGGCGCAGCACACCGCCCACCTCGATGCGACGCCGAACTTCCGCTCCGGGACTGTTAGACATGATAGTCACCCGATGAGCTTTGAACAAAGCGCAAAATACGGCTACAGAGCCCGCCTATCTGGGAACACTCATCCATAACGCCGAATCACCGTATTCGGAACAGACGAGCTTTCGCGGGCCGGAGGGAGGAGGTGAGCGCCCGCACTGCGGCGGCCCTCCGCCACGTCAGGCGGGTTCGGACTGGTTGACAGCCTTATTCCCGCCCGGGCCCTAAGAGAAGCGAAAAGACTGACCGTCCCTCTTAGAAGCGGCTGAGCCCCTCAGTCAATTCGATCGAGGTGCCCCAGGGATCCGTCAGCCACGCGGTTCCAATGCCGTCCTGGCCTTTGGTGTACGGCCGATCGAGCTTGACGCCGCGCGTTTCGAGCCGCCCGCAGAACGCTTCGAGATTCTTGATTTCGAAGCCGATGTGGTCCAGCATCCGTCCCCTGGTGGGTGCCTGGGCGGCCGCCTGTCCCGAAAAATTCAGGTTGATCCCGGGAAGATCGACCGCCTGATAATTCGACCGCTTTCCGGGCACGCCGCCGAACATCTGGGCGTACCAGGCCTTCGCCGTGACATCGGCTCCCTGGGGCACGTACAGGTGAATGTGGTGGAACGCGACGGGAATCGGCAGCGGATGATTGTGGCGATCGGCCACCGGATCGGTTTGCCCTGAATCGAGTGTGAAGGTCAGATTAGTCGCGGCGTTCTCGAACAGTTCGATGCGTTCCCCTTCGGGTGTGTTGATGGACCCGACGCCTGGAAACTGCGCCAGGCGCTGCACCTTGAAGCCCGCAGCTTCGACCTTCTCAAAGGACTGGACGCGGAATGCCACGTGATTGACGACGGCCCCATTCGTCCCACCCGCCGACGGCGCCGCCGTCAGCTCGATCAGGACACCGGGAAACTTGACGACCTCGGTTGATCCGAACTTCACGGCTTCCCCGCCAAGCGCCAGCCAGAACTTCTTGTTGGCCTCGACGTCTCGCACGTGATAGTGGAGATGTCCCATCGACACGCCGGTGGGGTTCGGCTGAGCCAGCTGCCCGGCCATGGCCAACAGAACAAAACCCAGAGCCGATATCAGTTGCGGCATCGCTCGTAGTCCTTCTAAGTTTTAAGTTTTAAGTTTTAAGTTTGAGATCAGTCCTGTTTGACAAACATCCTGAGCGACCACGACAACGCGGTCGCCAGCAGGAGAAAGCCGGCCATCGCGGCCAGCCCCGCCGAAAAAGACCCGGTCCGATCCGTCAACCATCCCATCAGGTACGGTCCGACGAAGCCACCCATCGTGCCTACGGAGTTGATGAAGGCCAGACCGCCCGCCGCCGCCATGCCGGTCAGAAAGCGAGGCGGGATCGTCCAGAAGATTCCCCGCGCGGCGTTGATGCCGGTCAGCGCCACGGTCACGAAGGTCAGCGACACCCAGAAATTCGAGGACGCAATCGCGCCGACAAATCCGACCGCCGAGGTCAAACAGGCCAACGCGAGGTTGACGACCTTCCCTCCCCGCTTGTCGACCTGTCCGGCCCAGACAATCATGCCGACGGTCGCCACCACGTAGCAACCGCTCGAGACAAACCCGACCTCGAGGTCGGTGAGCTGTCCCAACTTGATGATCTGGGGCAGAAAAAGACCGACGCCGTAGGACCCGACGAGGAACCCGAACTGGACGCCCGCCAGGATCAGGACGCGCGGGTCTTTGAGCGCCGCACCCAGATGTCGCACTTCTTTTTCGCGTCGCTCGTTGCGGATGCGATCGCTCACGACCCTCCGCTCATCGTCCGACAGCCATTTCGCCGTCTCCGGCCGATCGGAGAGCACGTTCAACAGCACCAGCCCGAGGACAGCGACCGGCAGCCCTTCGAGTAGAAACAGCCATTTCCAGCCCGAGAGGCCGGCGATGCCGTCCATCTGCAGCAGGAGGCCCGAGACCGGGCCCGCGACGACCGAGGAAATCGGCACGGCAACCATGAACCAGGCGATCATCCGCGTGCGATAGGCCGACGGAAACCAGGTCCCCAGATAGAAGGCCACGCCGGGAAAGAATCCTGCCTCCGCGACGCCGAGGAGAAATCGCAGCAGGTAGAGGCTCAGGGAACCGGTCACAAAGATCGTCCCGGCCGAAATCAGACCCCACGAAATCATGATCCGCGCGAGCCAGATCCGGGGACCGACGCGATAGAGGGCGATGTTGCTCGGCACTTCGAAAAAGCAGTAGCCAAGGAACAGAATCCCCGCGGCGCGGCCGAATTGCGTCGCCGTCAACCCCAATTCCCGGTTCATGGTCAGCGCCGCGAAGCCGAGGTTGTTGCGGTCGAGATAGTTGAGGATGTAGGCCGCGATGAGCAGCGGCATGAGCCGCCAGGCAATTCGGTTGAAGACGCGATCTTCGATGACCGTGGTGGATGGCAACGGAGAGACAGGCGCGCTTTGCACTCGACTACCCGAGAAGCAGGCGTAGGGCTGAACTCAGCACGGCAGGCGTGAAATCGTTTCTACTTCTCAGCACAAGTCACTCGTTCGCGAAGCATTACGCATGAGGTAGTTTTTTCGACGTGCACACCGCTCGCGCATGAGGTAATAGGAATCAACCGCCGGACTCGCGTCCATCCAGTGAAAAATTTCTGCTCACGCTGCTCATTCTCCGCTCGAGCGAATTGCCGAGCGAGTGTATCATTAGCAGCTTTTTGCACGGCCGCGCCCTCATTCCATCAAAGAGCCGCGGCTGCCGCCCTCGGCTGTCGATTGAGGTTCAACGTGATGAATCGGTAGAGACGCATTAATCGACGTGGATTGGGCAACGTACAGACACGAGCCGTATCGTGTGCGCTCGGCGATGCGCCTCGAGGTCGGCCCCGCCACACCGCGAGAGCAGTTCAGGATGAGGCCAGCAGAAATCTCGAGTCAGCACCCACCACACAAGGAGAGCAGATGATGAGCAGAAGTCTCGCGATCAACAGATCCGCCACCGCAGCGATCGGCGTCACGCTTCTCGCAGGAGTCATTTTGTCGGGCAGCCCGGTCTACGCCGACCGCGACGACGACAGGAACGTGTGTAGTGAGGTCCCCGGATACGCCAAGCTCAAAGCGGCGCTCGTCAGTGCTCAGGGAGAGAGCAACGGCGGTTTTGGCCTCCACATGTGGGGCAGCATCGTCAATCGCGACGGCATCGTATGCGCGGTGGCGTTTACAGGCAACGATCGCGGTGACCAGTGGCCGGGCAGCCGAGTCATCTCTGCCCAGAAGGCGAATACCGCCAATTCATTCAGCTTGCCCCACCTGGCCCTCTCGACCGCGAACCTCTGGGCGGCCGTCCAGCCCGGCGGATCACTGTTCGGGTTGCAGGAAAGCAATCCAGTCGCGACCGACGCGGCGTACCAGGGGCCGTCGACAAGATTCGGCACATCACAGGATCCTCTGGTTGGCAACAAGGTCGGCGGCGTGAATGTGTTCGGCGGCGGGTTGGCACTCTACAACGCCGCCGGCAAGCTGGTGGGCGGGGTTGGAGTGAGCGGCGACACGTCCTGCGCCGACCACAACATCGCGTGGCGCACGCGCCACGATCTGAACATGGACTTCGTGCCAGGAGGAGTCGGCGCGCAGAAAGACAACATCAACTATCAGGGCCTCGTCGCCAATCCCAGCCTCGCCTACGACTTTTCTCATCCGATTTGCAAGATCGCGGGGGCCGACGGCGTATCGGCGATCAGCGCCGCCTTGCCGCCAACGCGATAGGCTCGTGACCTGTATACGTTGAAGGAGTACCACAGTCGTACTAGTCCACAATAGTTTGTCGCGTGACATTCGAGGGCCACCCCGGACTGAGCGCCTGGTGTGGCCTTCGATTGTCCGCCACGTCCCGCAGGCGATTGTCCCGGACGCCTCGTCAAGTTCGCGATACAGCTCAGATTCTGACGGAGCAACCTTTTCATGAACACCACACCCGTCGATGGTGGGTCAGTTTCAAACCGGTCGTGTGAGAGAACCAGCGGGCGGACCCGGCACGCACGGAGGGTTCCGTCCGCGAGTGTCGCGCTGATCGCTGCCGCAGCCATGGGGTCCGTGGTGCTGGCGACGCAGGCACCGGCAACTGCGCCGCTCGCCCAGCCGGTGTTTCATCACCTGCATTTGAATTCGACCAACCCGGCCGCGGCCATCGCGGGCTACCTCAAGCTGTGGCCGAACTCCACGGAGAAAACGACGCTGGCAGGGTTCGATGGCGTCAAGAACGGCAAGGCGTATCTCCTCTTCACCAAGGTCAACACGCCGGCTCCGCGCGAACCGCAGAGCGCGTACTGGCATCAGGTCTGGCTGACGCCGAACGTCCGGGAGTATGTCGCGCGCGCCCGCGCGAACCAGATGCAGCCTGAGCCGCTCTACACGTCCGACGAGGGCAATCACGTGGACATCAGCAGCGACACCTTCGCCGGATCGTTGACCAAGTCCGCGCTCGCCGAGGCAAAAGCAAAGGGCGTGATGCCGACACATCAGGCCGGCTTCACCTTCACGCACGGACCCGAAGGGCTATCGGTTGAAGGCTTCGAGCGCGCCGGCGAAACCGGGCGCCTCGCCCAGATCGACATGTGGCAGGACGATCCGGTCTGCGCGGAACTGTGGTACCAGGAGCATCTCGGCAGCACACGCCGCGCACCTCGGGGGGAAACCGCGCCGCCCACCGAGGCCACCTGCAAAGTGCCGCCTGGTGAGCCGAGTTGGCCGTCGACCATGAAGCAAGGCACCAGGCGGACGCCGAGCGGGCGTGGCGCGTATGGGGACGTCGCTCTTTTCTGGTACACACGGCCAGGCGATCGTCCACTCGTCAGCACCCGCGGACAGGCTGTCGATCACCTGGCCTTGGCGGTGCGCGATCTGGATGCGTGGGTGGCGAAGCTGAAACGCGAGAACGTCACGCTTCTGCGGGAGCCGTACGCGTTCGGCGCATCGCGCGCGGTAATGGTCGAAGGCCCCAGCCACGAGGCCCTCGAACTGGTCGAGGAGAAGTAGCGTCGAACCGCGCGGCGAGATCTTCGGGCCTGTGCTCTCGACTTTCAATGCAGAGGCCGCGGAGACCGCAGGGAGAAATCCTGATGCATCTCAGCGTGCTCTGCGTTGAACGCCGGTTTTTTGCGCCCGTCCTCACCGCGACAGGGAGGCCGGAAAGCGCACCGCGCCAGGCTCGAGCTGCACGCCCAGGCTGTTCAGCGCCATCGACACCATCCGATAGCCGCCGGCGGTGATCAGCACGTCCAGCAGTTGCTTGGTGTCGAGGCCGGCAGCCAGCGCGCTCCACGTCTTCTGGGACACCACGTCATCGCGATACAGCTCGTCTACGGCTCGGAGAAGCGCGATCTCGAGCACCTCGCCACCACCAGAATCGGGACCGTTGACCACACGGTCAACGTCGGCGTCGGTCATGCCGGTGCGCCGGCCGGCGGGCGCATGCGCCGCCCACTCATACTCCGATCGACACAGAAGGCCAATCCGCATGATCAACATTTCCCGGACACGGGGCGTGAGCGTCGAGGTCTGGCGGATGTGCTCGGAGACCTGCGTGCGCGGCTGGTCCATCGGCAGGTGGCGTGCGTAGGTGCGATAGATGGCGGCGACCGGACGGCCAGAGCCGCTGCGATCGAGCCATTGGCGAACTTCCGGCGACCACTCCGCTGGCTCGAGCGGCGTGACGCGCGCGTTCTTGCCGATCAGACGCTCGTCGTTGCGCGCCGTGGCCACGTGTGACGGAATGTTGGCGGGCAGTCTGTCCTTGAAGCGATCCTCGATCTGCACGCCGATTGAATTGAGCGTACCGGCCACCATCGTAAACTCGGCGACGGTGAACACGGCGTCCATCATTTCGGGAGTCTTGTATCGAGCCGCCAGCGCGTTCCAGGTGCCGTCGCTGATAAAGGCGCTGACATGCAGCTCGTCGGCGGCACGCAGCAGCGATGCCTCGAACGGATCCCAACCCGGGGCATCCGGGCCACGCGCGATGCGCACGAGCTCCTCGGCCGTCATGCCGGCCTTCTTCGCCGAGTCCGCATGATGCGCCCACACGTAGTCGGCACGACACAACCAGGCCGTCCGCAGGATCAACAGCTCGCGGTGACGCGGCGGGAGCGTCGACTCGTTCGCGATGTAGCGCTCGAACGGCATGATGTTCGCCGCCAGCACGGGGTGACGCAGGTACGTCGCGAGGTCGTTGTCGGCGCGTCCCCCGGTTCCGAATCGCGCGACGAGCGCGCGTTCCGCCTCGCTGCGCTCGCTCTCGGCCACCGGCGGGATTCTTGGCTCCGCCGCACTCGCGCGCCAGCCCGACGCGGGAGCCGGACCAGTCTGCGCGTGCGCCGTGGCGCCGCCGATCAACAGTAGCGAGAGGGAGAACGCGGCACATGGACTACGCATCGTCGGAATCTCCTCTGCCCATCCGTTCACTGACGGACGCCCCCTGAGTCGGGATCCACCTGGCTGGGCAGGTCGAATTCTACAGCCGCTAGGGCCTTTGCCGTTCAGGACAGCGAGGGTCCGAAGATCAAGCCCAGCACGATGACCATCACAACCGCCATGGTCCAGCCGATCGCGCAGACGGCGACAGCCCGGATCGTGCTGTCATAGTCGAGCGCCTGGCGCACCGCCACGACCATGGCCGCCAGCATCCACACCGCGGTCACCGCAAAGACCGGAATCGCGACACCGGGCAGAAAGCCCAATATTCGTAGACAGCCCGGCGCCGTGGCAAAACCCAGAGTTCGAAGGAGCTCGCCGACGTTCGAGCGCGTCTGCGGCTGAGGCAGGATGCGCACGCCGATGCCGTACGTCACGAGCGCCCATGCGCCCCAGGTCAGCAGCGCGGCGGTGCTGATGAACGCGATGTTGGCCACCGTGTTGCCGCCGAGCCCACGAGATCCGATGCCGGCGGCAAGGCTCGAAAGCAACACCGTGGCGCAGGCCTGCAGCATTGCGCTCTCGTCGGCTTCTACTTCTTCGTAGATGGCGACATCCAATGCGGCGGCGCCGATGAGTCGTTGCAGATACGTATTCGCCATACTCTCCTGTATCACGCTCGCGCGGCTGGTGCAATTGCCGCGCGCTCGGCGGTACTCGCCCCAACCCGCCCCCGGTCCCGAACGGCAGCCTGACGTCGTTCGGGTCGAGGATGACGGTCAATTTCAGCGTTCGCCGGCAACGCCCACCGACCGGACGCCGCTGCTCACACTGCAGCGGACGTCGGACGCTGGCGAACTATAGAGCGATCGGGGGGAAACGCGCGAAGGAGGGTTCACACCCACTGTGGTGGCGGTGTGATGGCGGCGTCCGGGGTCGCGCCCGGGTCGGGTCGGCCCGAGCCTTCCAGACGGCTGATCGCCCGGACGGTCATGTCGTGATCGCAGGCGATCTGGCAAGAGAGCCTCACGCCCGTGAGACCTTTCGCGGTGAGGCGTTCCTTCTCGGCCACGGTCATCCTCGTCGGCTCGCCTTCAACGAACTCGACGCGGCACGTCGTGCAGCGTGCGTTCCCGCCACAGGCGTGGAGCACGTCCACGTGGGCGTCCTGCTCCATTGCAAGCACCAGTCGTTTCTCTAATGGAACCTCAAACGTTCCATATCCCTCGACAGTCAGTTTTGGCATCTGATCATTCTATGAGATCGGCGATCTGGTGCAGGTGGGTCACCTAACGCGGACGGCCGGTGAACACAGGCACGAGCAGAAACTCGGACAGCGCGTCGGGGGTGGTGAAGACCTGGCCGGTCCCGTGATCCTTCAGATGCATGACGCCGGTGTCGGCATCTTCCGCGAACATCAGCTCGAGGCGATCCTCGCGCGGCGGGAGACCGTTGCTCGCCGTGAAGCGGTAGTGACAACGCAGGGCAGCGACGTTCAGATGCGGCGCCACCGTCAGTGATACCGCCGGGGGGGACGATTTGCGAACCACGAAGCCGGCGAGCTCCATGTCCTCCAGGACAATGTCGCGCAGGTGACTTCCCGAGAAGAGGCCCAGGAACGCTTCGAGGTCACGCGTGACCGTCACGCGCAATTCGTCAAGGAGGCGCCGGCCGTGCTGACTGACCAGCTCAGCCTTCCGGGCCGCGGTCTCCTCTTCGCGGACACGCACAGCGTCCCGCCTTTGCTCGTCGTCCGCGATCCGCTTGATCCAATCCGCCACGGCGATGTCAGTGCTCATATCACGCCTTCCTCTCTACAGCTTGGCGACAGGCGGGTTCGTGGCTTCGGGATGCAGCGCCGAAAGCAAGGCGCGAATACGTTGCCGACGGCGCAGCTTGCTGCGGCGATTCTTGTGAAACCGTGCGCGATCCCCGTTCCGTCTGGACATAGATACCTCAGTTGCGTGGGTGTAGCGCGATGGACGATCAACCGCGCCGATTGACGGTGTGCAGGATTTCCGCGACCGTCGGCGGCGGCGCTCCACGCCACACCGCCAGTGTCACGGCCGAGGGCACCACGCAGGCCACCAGCCAGATCATGCCGGCGCCCATCGTGATGGACACGCCGGACAGCGCGCCAACGACAGCGATCGCCACCAGCGCCGCGATCCAGGCACCGATGGCGGTGTGCCTCTCAATTGATTCGAACATGTGATGCACTCTGCTTTCGTGGAAAGGCGACCTGGCGCGTCGCGAAGTCCGGTCGCTCCGCGGGTAAAACAGTCGGGCTGAGAGTCTGGAGTCGTATTACGCGCGCTCGACACGGGGCCGAAGTTGGGCCGGTCGGCGCGCCCCTGATTGAGGGGGGCACTACGCGAACGCTGGCAGGCTCAGTTCTTGTTGACTGGATCGACTATACACGATCCATCACCTGTACACGTGCGGGATGCACGAAGCGCTCATCGACGGTGGTCGATCAGCTCCAAATCGTGACGTTTTCGACTCGTGCGCCTGGAGGCTCGGTCGCTTCGCACCGGGCCGCAGGTTCATGGGTTCGGTCGGCGCTGCTCTCCCTACTTCCCCACAATGAATGTGGCGATCAGCGCGCCGGCGACAATCAGCAATCCCGCACTCGAGATCAGTACGTCCCAACGGTCGGCGCGAGGCACTGGATGAAACACGAGCCACCTCCTCTGAATACCGTCTAACCTGCGACAGTACAGCAAGAAGGTTGCCGTGTACAAGGCCTTACTGACGCCATGAAAACACCCGCAGACACGTCAGAACCCGACGCCAGCGCCGACAAGCCGTCAACAAAGACGGCGCGACGTCCGTATCTGCTACGTCTGGCAGACGGGCAAAGTCTGGCGTCGGAGGGGGGAGGCTATGGATTTCTCGATTGTGTCGGCGAATCGAGGACAGCGGGGAGCAACGCTTCGGCGCCGGCCATGACAATAGTCGCCGATGCAAAGCGAGCGCTGACGATCCCATCGTTGATTTCGATGTCACGCACGTCGCCGGGCTGAAAAATGTCCTTGATGTAGTCGTATCGTTCGTCGACGACTCGTCCGCTCTCATCGCGATACGCGGTCTGGTAGAGCACGTCTCGAAAGGCGACGCGCTCGTTGTGGTTCGTCAGGCGCAGCGTCCAGAGCACGACCCGATACGGACCAGTCCGGCGGTTCACTGCGGAAAACTGGATATCGTGCCGGTTGTCGTACGGCCGGGACGGATCGTCAAGCAGCAGCGGCCCGCCATCTACGGCGAACGCCCGGCGATGGCCAAACATCTCCGGCTGTTTGAGCCGCACTGCAGCGGCGACGGGCGTCCGGTTTCGATACAGCGACTTGTCGGGCGCCTGAGCCAGGGCCAGTCCCGCGTGGAATGCGAGATTCGCGGCCAACCCGCCGGCCGCAATTCGCCGCCAGCGGGAACCGTCGACGAACGTCCAGCAGTACGCGGCGAACGTCATGGCGACGGGCGCCACGACATAGAACGCATGGGCCTGCGGGGGTTCGATGACGAACCAATAGCTGGCGTAGACGATGGCGACCGTGCCGGCGACGAGCCATCTCAAGGCGGGCCACTCAGCATATGGCGAGCGGCTGCGGCCCCATTCCTTCAGCATCCACAGCGGCTGCCAGACACCGAGGATCCACACGATCACCGCGATCGGCGCCAGCCAGAGATGCCGCAGGAAGAGCACCAGACGCTTGCCGCTGTCGGGCGCGACGAATCGCGCGATCTCGAAGCTGGCAAAGGAAAAGAAGCGAGCCAGTGTTGTAACGGCAACCCACGGATTCACCCAATGCGGGTGAATGTTTCTGGCGGTACCGCCTCCTCCGGCCTGCCAGCCATACCGCAAAAGGGTCGGCACCAGAAAGACGCCGAACACGAGGAGACCGCACAGCATCGCGGCAGCGTGCCGCGCGAGCGACGCGACGCCGTCCGACCGCCGCGACAGCAGGGCGAGCGCGGCATACGGCAGCAGCAGCGGCCACGACATGTGGACCTGAAGCACCCACGGGATCGCCGCGCCGATCATGAAGAACGCCGTCGGCAGCGGGACCAGCCCCCGCCGGAAGACAGGCACGGCTTCGAAAAAGCCGACGAAAAATACGAGCGCGGGCGCCAGCACGTACGACGGGTTGATGACATGCGTCGAGAACTCGAGGGTCCACGGCAGCGTCATCAACCAGCCCCACACGAGCCACCTGGGGATCGACGGGAGTCGCCTTGTGAGATACCACGCGAAACCCGCAAGCGCCGTCATCGAAATCAGATTGAGAAACACGAACGGCGCTTCGGGCACCGGCACGATTTTGAATGGAAAACCGACCAGCAACGATTGCAGCGCGCCGGGGATCTCGCTCTTGGTCCAGACCACATCGGGGCCAAAATACGGCCACGCCCCCGTGGCGTAATAGCGCAGACCCATGAGAAAGATCTGCGTCTCGTCCTCGAAGAAGAACTCGTTGGACAGCCCGAACAGCAGCCGGAACACGAACAGGGCCGCGAGGATGGGCGCCCAGATCGCGATGCGGCGGACCGTACTCGTTGACGTGGTGGACAGGCCCAAGGCCGAGTATCTTCGCACGGTCCGGCCAAAGGGCTCGTCAAGGCCCCAATCGACGCGCGGTCCGCGGCTGAGTCGTCGGTCTACACGTCAACCACCGGGGAACACCGGGAATCTTTTCTCGGTGAGCTCGGTGGCCTCGGTGGTGTCCAGCAGAACCGGCCACTACCCCCCGGCCATGGCCCCTACGACCAGCAGCGGCTCGGCGCCTGTCGCCACGGCGTCGGGCAGTGCCGCATCCGGCAGTTCGTGTGACAAGTCCTGTTCGCAGGCAAAGAACCTCACGAACGGCCGGCGACGCTGGGTCACATGGTCGCGGATGGTCCCGCGCAACATCGGATAGCGGGCTTCGAGCGCGTCGAGGACCGAGCGCTGGGTGGCCGGGCTGCCGACCTCGAGCTGGACCTCGTCGGCGACGTGCGCCAGCGTCCGCAGATGGGCCGGCAGCTCGACGCGAATCATGGCAGTGTCTGGACCTCGACCGACAGCACCGCCGGCAGATCTCGAACAATCGGCGCCCAATGGTCGCCGGCGTCAGCCGAGGCATACACCTGCCCGCCCGTTGTCCCGAAGTACACGCCGCACGCATCGAGTGCGTCGACCGCCATGGCGTCGCGCAAGACGTTCACATAACAGTCGCGCTGCGGCAGGCCGTTCGAAAGCGCCTCCCACTCGTGGCCGCCGGTCCGGCTGCGATAGACGCTCAGCTTTCCGTCGATCGGATAGTGCTCGGAGTCGCTCTTGATCGGCACGACGTAGATGGTGTCCGGCTCGTGCGCGTGCACGTCGATCGCGAATCCGAAGTCGGTGGGCAGATTGCCGCTGACCTCGTGCCACGACTCGCCGGCGTTGTCGGTGCGCATGACGTCCCAGTGCTTCTGCATGAACAGCACGTCGGGCCGCGCCTTGTGCATCGCGATGCGATGCACGCAGTGGCCCACTTCGGCCGTCGGGTCCGGAATCTGTGCCGACCGCAGCCCCTGGTTGATCGGCCGCCACGTCTCACCGCCGTCGTCGCTCCGGAACGCGCCCGCTGCCGAGATCGCGATGAAGATCCGAGCGGGTTTGCCAGGATCAAGGACGATCGTATGGAGGCACATCCCCCCGGCGCCTGGCTGCCAGCGTGGGCCTGACCCGTGGCCGCGCAGGCCCGACAGTTCGTGCCACGACTGTCCACCGTCGGCGCTCTTGAACAATGCCGCGTCTTCGACCCCGGCATACACCGTGTCCGGATCGGTCAACGAGGGTTCGAGGTGCCACACGCGTTTGAACTCCCAGGGATGCGGCGTGCCGTCGTACCACTGGTGCGTGCCTGGAATGCCGTCGTACGTGAACTTGTTGTCCACCGTTGCCCACGTCTTGCCGCCGTCGTCGGAGCGCTGGATGATCTGCCCGAACCAGCCGCTCGATTGCGACGCGTAGAGACGATTCGGCTCAACCGCGGATCCCTTCACGTGATAGATCTCCCACCCTCCAAAATGAGGACCGCTGACGTCCCAGCGTTCGCGCTTTCCGTCCGACTCCAGGACGAACGCGCCCTTTCGTGTGCCAACCAGTACGCGGACCCCGCTCATTGTTCACTCCTTCTTGGCCGAATGTCTGTGCTCCAACAGGCCACACCTCTATCGGACGGCGCCGCCGTCAGGCGTCACCCGTGTGTGGCGTCGAGTTGGCCGCTCGACTGCCGTCGCGAATGCCTACTGGCTATTGTCGATCGGGCGCGCCCGAAATCGACAGGCCCGAACCGGACAAAATACGCTCTACAATATGAGTGACTGACGTCAGGAGAGACAAGATGCTGAATCGCCGTACTGTCGCCTATGGCTTTGTTGTCGCCTTCGCCGCCGCCACCTCCATTCCCGCCGCGCAATCGCGGCCAGCAGGAGCGACCGTGTCATCGTTTTACGACCTGAAGACTTCGTACCTGGACGGCAAGCCGGCCGACCTCGCCGCCTTCCGCGGCAAAGTCGCGCTGGTGGTCAATGTGGCCAGCAAGTGCGGCTTCACCCCGCAATACGAAGGCCTCGAGAAGCTGAACCGCGAGCTCGCGCCGAAAGGATTTGCCGTGCTTGGGTTCCCGAGCAACGACTTCGGCGAACAGGAGCCCGGCACGCCGCAGGAAATCGCCCAGTTTTGCAAGCTGACCTACGACGTCACCTTCCCGATGTTCTCGAAGGTCGTGACGAAGTCTGGCGCCGATCAATCACCTGTCTACGCCTTCCTGGGCCGGCAAGGCCACCTGCCGGCCTGGAACTTCAGCAAATACGTCATCGGTAAGGACGGCAGGATTCTCGCGTTCTTCCCGAGCGACGTGACACCCGAGTCGCCGCAACTGCGCGGCGCCATCGCCAAGGCGCTCGAAGCAAAGTAACCCCGACCATGCCGGCATCGCTCGACCATATTCACCCTGCCACGCCGATGGGCGCGAACCTTGTTGCGGGCGGGGCGACGTTTCGCGCCTGGGCGCCGAACGCGCGCGCGGTGTACGTGCTCGGCGATTTCAACCATCGACAGCGCAACGACGCCAGCCTGCTGACGGTTGATGGGCGCGGCCATTGGCGGGGCTTCATCCCGGATGTGCGAGACCGCCAAGGGTATATTTTCTACGTCGTGGGCACCGGCAGTGAAGGACCCAAGCGCGATCCGTACGCGCGCGAGCTGAAGACGCCGTTCCCCAGTGATTGCGTCGTGCGCCGGGCAGATTTTCCGTGGCACGAGAGCGGCTTCGTGACGCCGCAGTTTCACAACTTCGTGATCTACCAGCTCCACGTCGGCACCTTTTTCACGCCGAACCTGCCGCGCAAGGGCGGGACATTCCTGGATGTGGCGACCAAGATCCCGCACTTCGCCGCGCTCGGAGTGACCGCCATCCAATTGATGCCCATTCAGGAGTTCCAGACGGCGTTCAGTCTGGGATACAACGGCACCGACTATTTCTCTCCGGAAATGGACTTCGCGATCGAGGACGGCGACCTTGCGCCGTATGCGGATACCGTCAATCAGCTGTTGGACGCCAAGCGCCTGCCGCGCTACGAAGTCGACGCCCTGCGCGGGGAGATGAATCAGCTGAAGGCGCTGGTGGACCTCTGCCACGTTCATGGCCTGGCCATCATCCTGGACGTCGTCTACAACCACGCCGGCGGGGATTTCGGCGACCAGAGCCTGTACTTCTTCGACCGGCAACCGGCGTCTGGCGGCAATCGCAACTCGTTGTACTTCACCGATCGCGGCCATGCCGGCGGACTGGTGTTCGACTACGGCAAGCCGGAAGTGCGCGATTTCCTGATCCACAACGCGAAGTTCTTTCTCGACGAATACCGCGTCGACGGTTTCCGCTATGACCAGGTGAGCGTGATCGACCACGACGGAGCACCCGACGGCTGGTCGTTTTGCCAGGACCTCACGTCCACGCTCAACCGGCACCGCCCTGGCGCGTTGGACAAGGCGGAGTATTGGGACGTCAATCCCTACATCGTCAAAGCGCCGCCGGAAGGCGCCGGTTTCGACACCACGCTGACCGACGGACTGCGCATTGCCATTCGCAACGTCATCTCGAATGCGAGCGCTCCCGACGAACGGCCCCTCGACATGAACGGCCTGGCAGGCAGCCTGTGGCCCGCCGGATTCACTGAGCCGTGGCGCTTCGTCCAGGGCCCCGAAAATCACGACATCGTCCAGGAAGGGCGGGAGCTGCGGGTGGCCCGGCTTGGCGACCCGGGCAATCCACGATCCTGGTTCGGCCGGAGCCGCGCGCGCGTCGCTACCGCGATCAGTCTCACCGCCCCGGGCATTCCCATGCTGTTCATGGGTCAGGAGTTCCTGGAAGACAAGCAGTGGTCCGACAACTTCGAGTTCCACAAGGATCTGCTGCTCTATTGGGCCGGATTGGATCAGGGCGACAAGCAGATGCTCGATCACGTTCGGTTCACCCGCGAGTTGATCGCTTTGCGGTGGCGGTATCCGGCGCTGCGCGGCGACGGATTTCGCGTCGTGCACGCCCAGGATCAGAACCGCGTCCTGGCCTTTCACCGCTGGGTGACCCGAGCCGGCGGCGACGTGCTCGTCGTCGTCCACCTCTCCACGTTTCACCGGTTCAACTATCGCATCGGCTTTCCCGGCGGGGGCGACTGGCAGGAAATCTTCAACAGCGACGCCTATGAAGACTGGGTGAATCCGGGCGTCGTCGGCAACGGCGGTCGCGTGTCGACGGACGCGCAACCGATGCACGGATTCGGCGATTCCGCGGCGCTGACCTTGCCGGCGAACAGCGTGCTGATCTTCGGTCGGTAATTCCGGAGCGTTCTTGACTTGTACGGAGTGTCCGGCTTTAGCCAGCCTGAAGGCGGACACTCCGTACAAACGAACATGCTCTAGCGCTTCAGTTCCGGGAGATCGTAGGCGGACACCCGATTCAGCCCGAGGTGCGGAACGAGCAGAAGCGCCTTCTCGGGGACGAATCCGATGTCGGCGGTTTGCGGCGCGAGTTGACGCAACACCTTCACGTCGCCGCTGGCCGACAGCTGCAGGATGCGCCCCGAGGCCACGTCGCTCACGATGTAGCCGCCACGGCCGTCCCGTTCAATACCGTCCGGCGTGCCGATCGGCGCAGTGTTGATTTGCGTGAGCTGTTTGGTGGCCAGGTCGATCGCGACCAGCCGCGCCGGTGTGCCGCCTCCGCCGCGGGCCGGCCGACCGTCGGACGCAACGATCAACCGGTTGCCATCGACGAGCACACCGTTCGGGAGGAGGATGCCGTCTCCTTCGAAGAACGTCGACGCCTTCCCGTCCCTGACCACGTAAATTCTGTTCGCGAACGAATCGGACGTATAAATGGCGCCGTCGGGCGCGGTGGCGAGGTCGTTCAGGAACTGCGCCCCCTCGATCTTGATCCTCGAGGTGATCGTTCCGCGCGCAACGTCGATGGCCACGATTTCGTCAAGATCCGCCGCGTAGAGCGTGCCTTGACGGCTCCGCAGTCCCTTGGGCGCGTTCAGTCCTTTCACCCAGTCCGCCGCTACTACTCTGCCCTCGACGGTCAGCTTCGAGATGCGGCCATTGCCATCGCGGTCCGCGGCCTGGCCACCGATTTGCGAGACGAACACCAAACCTGACGCTGGATCGAAATACACGCTTTCCGGACTGTCCATCCCTTCCGTGACGGTCCAGAGGGCGGATGCCACCGGGCTGGCGGGGGCCGGCGGTTGGCTGCCAGGAGCCGCGGATTGCGCCGACATGATTGCGGTCGAGACGATGAGAAGAAGCGTCAGGGACCTGAACATGGCCCCGTATTTTCGCACGCGGCCTGCTGCGGCCTGACGGGAATTAGGGTATACATGTCCTGTCTTCCGTTTTCCCGCGCGGCCGAATCGTCGCGCCATGGAGCCGACATGATGAAAGCATTTGTGCGTGCGCTGGCTTGCGTGGCGATCCTCATCACGGGGTCCCCCTCCGAGGCACAATGGGATCCGTTTCCGTGGAAGAACGTGCCCCGCACCGCCGACGGCAAGGTGGATATGGGAGCGCCGGCACGTCGCACCGCCGACGGGAAGCCGGACCTTTCGGGGTTCTGGATGCCGACCAATCCGGTCAAGCACCTGCTCAATCTTGCCGCGGACCTGAAGCCGGGCGAGGTGCCGCTGCAACCCTGGGCGGACGCGCTCTACAAAGAGCGCATTGAGACCAACGGCAAGGATCACCCCGGCGCGCGGTGTTGGCCTTCGGGCATTCCCGAAAAGAACAACATTCCCGACGGTCTCAAGCTGGTGCAGACTCCCGACCTGATCGTGTTCCTGCACGAATCGCGCACGATCTACCGCCAGATCTTCACAGACGGCCGCCCGCTCCCGCGAAATCCTCAACCAACCTGGATGGGCTACTCCGTCGGCAAGTGGGACGGGGACACCCTGGTGGTGGAAACCATCGGCCAGAATGGCCGGACGTGGCTCGACATGCGCGGGCTTCCCGCCACGGAGGCGCTGCGCGTGGTCGAGCGTTTTTCTCGTCCGACCATCGGACATATCAATGTTGACGTGACCATCGACGATCCGAAGGCGTACACGAAGCCGTGGTCGGTGACGCTGTCCTGGAGTCTGCTTCCCGATACGGATCTGATCGAGAGCATCTGCGAAGAGAACAACAAGGACCTGGCGCACATGGTCGGGAAGTAGGCAGTGAGTTACGGCACTGCCAGCTGCTCCACCGCGCGTGATCCGCTCAACGCATTGCGCAGCCCGTAATTTCCCTCGTGGCATGCGTACTCGAACATCCCGTACTCGGGCATCCGCGTCAGGGGGAAAGCCACCGTCCAGGGCGCCGTCCAGGTCTCGGGATCGTCGACCGTCGCGACATATCGAATCGTGTCTTTCGCCGTCCGGGTGAACCGCTCGACCAGCCGCATCGACGGGCTGTTTGGCGTGCCTCCACCGCTGATGCCTACGCCGATGCGATCGGTAAAGTTCGTGGTTTCGACGACCAGCGTGTCGCCATCCCATCGGCCGCGTGCATCACCCATGTACTGCCGGATGGACGCCGCGAGGTGCGGGCGGCCGTCGAGCGGAATGATCCGCTGATCGTGCACCATCTCGTAACGAATCGCGATGACACCGGGTCCCTGGGTGATGTCAATCCCGCTGTTGTAGAGCACCGGCAGCGTCGAGCCAAGCGCACCACGCGACAAGCAGCGCTCCCACATCGTGAAGTCTTCCGGCCCATTGAGGGAGGTGGACCCCATGGTGCCTCTCGGCGCCGACGCCGTGCGCGCCTGCCCTGCCGGAGTCAGCGCCGGCATATGGCCGTCCGGTGGATCGACGATCAGCGACGTCTGCCGTTGGGACTTGCCCCACTCCACCCAATGCCCCGGCGCGCCGGTTGCGCCGCCCGCGCCTTCGTTCGCCATCTGGACGATCCGTTCCTGCTCCTGCTTCTCCAGCACGCTGTGTTCCAGCGCCGTCATGAACAAGCGGGAGCCGTAGATCGCCGGACGCTGCATCGGGACCCGGACCATGTCGATGCTCGGCCAGATGCCATTCAAATCAGGGTCGCCCCACGGCGTTCGAGGCGTGACAAAACCCGGCGCCTTCTGCGCGACCAGAGCCGCCGCGGCACCTTCTCCGCCCACTGGGGCGGTCGATGCGGATCTATTCACGAGCAAAACCAGTACGACCGTCAGGCCAACCAGCCAATGGCTGGCCCTTGATATTGACTGGTCCTCCTTCGATGGGATATCGCCGCGAATCCTGGCGGGAGGCTTCATTGAGGGAGGATACACCCGGACCAGCCGCCTCAGAAGGTCCCATTGTGAAAGAAACGGCAGCCGTGTTCGGCGCCGTACGCCAGGCCGCGGAATTGCCCAGTTGCGATAGAACCGCCTCGAATCGCGTCGGGTCCAAGAACGTAGATGGAGTACCGTGGCGGGCGCTATATTGACGTGTCGAGGCGACCGACAGGCGGGTGCCCTGAAGGCGATCGTCGAGGAGGGGTCTAATGCTTCGACCATCTACGGTTGCCTGTCGTCAAACCCCAGCAGTGCTTTGCGCTCGGGGATCTTCGGGCCCGTGGAAGAACAACGTTGAAATGCGGCGGCGGCAAACTGTTCTTTCGCGGACCTCAGTGCTACTGGAGTCGCCGTGAACGTCGCGCACCTGGCAGTCGTCGCTTTGCTGGCGCAAACGTCAAGCGCCCCACAGCCGCCGGCCACCGTCATTCATTCCGGCACCGGGCAGCCCCTGCCGGGCGCGCGGGTGCAGCTCTTTCGTGTTCGTGCCCAGGGCCCTCAAAGCACTGCGCCGCCGGTCGGCCGAGACAACCAACCCCCTGGTTTCGACGAGGTGCCGCACTCGGCCACGACCGCGCAGGACGGACGCTTTGTTTTCGACCAGGTGAAACCGGGAGAGTATCGCCTGGTGGCCACGCGCAGCGGCGGATACGTGCCGGGCGAATACGGACAACGTTCCGCCACTGGTCTCGGGATCAGTTTCGAGCTCTCGGCCGGCCAGCAGATGCGGAACGTCCAACTTCTGCTGACGCCGACGGCCGCGATTTCCGGCCGCGTGTACGATCGCGAGGGCCCGGTCGGCAAGCTGCAGGTTCAGGCGTTGAAGCCGGTTTACCGCGACGGCCAACGGATGCTGACGATCGTGCAGTCGGTGCAAACCGACGATCGGGGCGAGTATCGGCTCTTCTGGCTGCCGCCGGGCTCGTACTACATCACCGCCAGGCCGTTCACCGGGAGAGACGCTAACCAGACCATCATCTCGAGCGGTGTGCACATCAGTGAACCGCTGCGGGTCGGCACCTTCGAGCAGGCGTCGAGCCCGGTGATCACCAGTCGAACGCTGTCGAGCGGCGAAGTGATGGAAGAGACTCAAGTCCCTGTCTACTACCCCGGCAGGACGGACGTCGGTGCGGCCACGCGCATCGACCTGCGATCGGGGTCGAGCGCCGACGGCGTCGACATTGCCCTCACAACCGGCGTCGTGCGCACGCGGCGAATCCGCGGCGTCGTTCTGGCGAACGGCCAGCCGGTCGCCGCCGCCGGCTTGACAGCGATTCCTCGCACTGGCGATCCGAGTCTGCTGATTCCAAGCGGCCAAACCACTGCCGACGGTTCGTTCGACATCGCGGGTGTCGTGCCTGGAGCGTACTTCGTGTTCGCCCGAACGAATCCGGGGATGACTGGCGGCCTGGCCCTTCAGGTCGGCGATGCCGACGTCGACAACCTCGTCATACCTGTCACCTCCGGCGCTCGTGTCACCGGCCGATTCGTGATCGACGGCCGTGCGCGCAGCGGTGGCGACCTGGACATGGCCGTCCTCCGCGCGACCTTGCGTCGCGATCCAGACGTCATTGGCATGCCGCAGGCTGGTCCCACGTTCAGTCCTCCACCGGCGCCGGACGGCTCCTTCGAACTGCAAGGCGTTCCGCCGGGCGATTTTCGAGTGTCCGTTCGAGCTCTCCCGCCCGACGCCTACATCAAGTCCATGCGACTGGGCGGCGTCGACGTCCTCGACGGCGGACTGCACATCGCAGGCGCACCGCGCGACACGCTGGAGATCGTCATCGGCGCGAACGGCGGCGGACTGACCGGCACCGCGGTGAACGCAAGACAGGAGCCGGTCTCGAACGCCACGGTCGTGGTCGTGCCCGGTCCCGCGGATCGCCACCGCATCGATCTCTACAGGAGCACGACGACTGACAATGCGGGACGATTTCACATCCGCGGCCTCGCCGGTGGGCGCTACGCCGCCTTCGCGTGGACGGCGATTGAAGCGGGCGCATGGATGGATCCCGAAATCGTCCGGTCGTACGAGAGCCATGCCAAGTCCATCGCGATTCGCGACGGCAACGACGAGACCATCCAGTTGACGGCGATCGCGGCGCGCTGACTTGAGCGCGATCGCGTCGAATCAACCCGCCACAAGGATATGAACCACAAACCCCGTAGCAATCACAAAGCAGGTTGGATTTGCTGGCTTGATTGGCTTCGGCTCGTCGGCGTTTCCTGCTGTGTGGACGTGCTTGTGCTCGCGGGCGCAGCGCTCCTCGCCGCGCCTGCGCAGAACGCCCAGACTCCACCGGGGTCGTCGGGTGCCATCCGTGGGATCGTCGTACGAGCGGGAACAGCCGAGGCGCTGGCTAAAGCCGTGGTCGATTTGCGAGGCGACGATGACCGTCTGCCGGCGATCGGCTCGACGACCACAGAGACCGATGGTCGATTCTTGTTTCCGAACGTGCGTCCGGGCACGTATCGGCTGATCGTCACTCGGCCCGGCGATGTGAGCCGGCCGATCGATGTCACCGTCTCGGGAGGGCGAACGGAAGATCTTGCAGTCGCCATGACCGCCACCGGCGCCATCGCCGGACGCGTCTACGGGCAAAACGGCGAGCCCCTCGGCAACGTCGAGGTCTCGGCGCTCAAGTCCTCCTACCAGAACGGACACCGCGTCCTGACGGCCGTGCAATCGGTGCGGACCAACGACCGCGGCGAGTATCGCCTTTTCTGGCTCTCACCGGGCAGATACGCCGTCAGGGCGACCCATCCCGATGCCGAGGCCGGTCCAATGGCGATGATCGGTCCGCCGAGGATTGGCGGCGGCTACCGGTTCCAGATAATGGCAGGAGGAGGGCTGGGGCCAAACGGAGTCTTCGAGATCCGCAGTACTGGCGATCCAGTGCTGGCCGACACGTTTGGTGTCGGAATCGACACACCGGCCGAACGGTTTCTACCGGTCTATTTCCCCGGGACAACCGACGACCAGACGGCGACGGCGATCGACCTCCGGGCTGGCGCGGACATCGGCGCGATCGACGTGCCGGTCGCGCCGGTGCGCGCGCGCCACGTCCGTGGAGTCGTCATCAACGGCGCGACGGGACAGGTCGCCCAATACGCAGGTCTGAGCGAGGTCCAGGCGGGCATCCCGCCGGGCCGATCCATCGGCGGTCCTGACAGCGGCAGGCTTTCGAACAATGGACTCAATCCCATCGATCCGGACGGCTCGTTCGACGTGACACTGCTGCCCGGACGGCATACGTTGATGGGCACAGCGGGCACCGGTGTGGGTTTCGTCTCGTTGGAGGTACGTGACGCCGACCTCGACGGAGCGCGAATTGTCGCCGTGCCCGCATTCAACATCACCGGCCGGATCGTCACCGACGCGCCAGTCGAAAGGCCGGACCTGACGAACGTCCGCATCAGCCTGTGGCGCGACCTTGGCGTGCCAACCCCATCGTCCTCGTACAGTCTGCCGCGAGCCGACGGCACATTTGTGGTATCCGCCGGACCCGGAGACTACCAAGTGAGTCTCCTGCCGTTTCTGAGCGTCGCACCCGGCACTTCAGAATTCGTCGTGCCCGTCCCCAAGGGATTTGAGCAGGCGTACGTGAAGTCGATTCGGCTCGGCGACGTGGACGTCCTGAATGCCAGGCTTCGCCTCGAGGGTGCCACGGCGAGCGCGCTGGAAATTGTCTTGGGAATGAATCCGGGAGCGGTCGAAGGGACCGTGGTCAACGGCACACAGGCAAACGCTGCGGGAGCAACCGTCGCGCTCCTGCCCAACGTTCGGGGGCGGTTCGATCTCGTTCGAACCGCGACCGCTGACGCCTCGGGCCGGTTCCGTATGGACCACGTGGCTCCCGGGCAATACAAGCTGTTCGGGTGGAACGAGGTGGTTGACGGCGACTGGCTGGACCCGGACTTCACTGGCGCCTCGGAAAATCGTGGCGTGCCTATCCAGGTTGAGGACGCGATGACCTCACGCGTTCGTCTGGCGCTCGCGCCCTAGGATCCCGGCGCGAATACAGCTGTTCACTGCTCACCCAGGATGATCGCGCCTGGCCCTCAAGACGATCATCGAGGACCCACCAACGATCAAGGCGCCCATCACCAGGAACGTCGTGTTCGAGAACCAGTAAAGAAACGGGTCATCTGCGCGGCTCACCCATACCCAGGTTCTGGACCCGAACATCTTTTCCGCGTGGTCGGTCAGAAACCCATAGACGGAGACGACGATCGGAAAGGCGCCAAGGGCCATGCCGAATATGCCGGCGCGTACCGCATGCGTCATCTCGTAGGGACCCAAGTGCCTAAGTATGGCACCTGCCTGACGATTGATATCAGGCGCCCGCAACCATCGGATATCGGGCGAACTTCACTTCTCGCAGGGATCCGCGCGTCCAGCGGAGAGGAGGGGTCACTTCGCCAACTTCGGCGGGCGGGGCCCTCGTGGGCGGCTGCCGGCGTCGACGACCGTGTAATCCAGCTCGACGCCTGAGGTGACGCTTCGTAGCAGCAATGCGCCGCGACTCATGTCGCCGCGGCCAATGAACGACGGCGGATAGTGAAGTCGCGGACCCAGCAGCGGGTGCAGTACGTCGACGTATTTTCCCGTGGCGATACTGCCCAGCAAGATCACCCGAACGTTCTCAGGCAGCCGGGCGCTCAACGCGGCGACGTCCCGCTCGAGGGCGCCGCGGTAGCGCAGGTTGTCCACGTCGATATCCACCGACGCGAATTCCCTCAGTAACTCGGCCGTGAGTGGCAACTCTGGCCGTTCGAGTCCGCGTGTGGGCGTGATGATCAGCGTGGCGTCGGTCGGCGTGTCGCGGAGGTGACCAAACGTCATGGCGTAGCTCAGCTTGCCGCGGAAATAGAGCCCGCTCAAGAACGAAAACGCCGCGCCGAGGGTGAGGGTATCGGATCGAAGTTGGCGGGCGAGGGGCATCTCCGACCCCTCCCGAAGGAGCATCGCGGCGCGGCGCCCGGCGCAATACGCCGGCGACAGCAGAAACACCTGGGGCGTGGGGGCGACGCGGCCCGTGACAGTTGACGTCTCGGGATCTTCTCGTTGGCCGTCCTCGCGGGCACGCGTCGCCATGACCAGACATGTATACCTCACGACGCGTCACCTGCGCGTCGCGATCGTCGGGACACGCGCTATCAGGCACTCGTTCCCGCTCCCCCGGCATGCACGTACGCCTCTTCGCCGTGCTCGCTGAGGTCCATCCCCAGGGTCTGCTGATCGCGGTCCGCCATCAGCGGCATCACCGCGCCGACGATCTTCAGAAGCACGAATGTCATCACGCCGCTGTACACGATCGCGGCGACGACCGCCGTAGCCTGTATCCCCAGTTGCTTGGGATTGCCGAACAGCAGTCCGTCGGCGACTCCGTTCCAGGCTTTCTGGGCGAAGACGCCGGTCAGCAGCGCCCCTACGGTTCCACCCAGCCCATGGGCGGCGACCACGTCGAGCGAATCGTCGAGCGAGGTGCGTGCGCGATACAACAGCCCGAAGTAACTGGGAATCGCCGCGATGCCGCCGAGGGCGATCGCGCTCATGGGACCGACGAAGCCGGCCGCCGGCGTGATCGCCACCAGGCCGACGACAATCGCCGTCGCGGCGCCCACGGCGGTCGGATTGCGAGAGCGCACGATGTCCAGGAGCAGCCAGACCACCAGGGTCGCGGCCGGAGCGAGCATGGTGGTGGTGAACGCGAGGGCCGCAATACCGTTGGCGGCGAGGGCACTCCCCGCGTTGAATCCGAACCAGCCAAACCACAGTAGTCCGGCGCCCAGCAGCGTGAAGGGGATGCTATGCGGCAACAACGCCCCCGACGGATAATCGCGCCGAGGTCCAACCACTTTGGCGGCGACCAGGGCCGCGATGCCGGCATTGACGTGCACGACGGTGCCGCCGGCGAAATCCAGCGCGCCCATCTGGGCGAGCCATCCGCCGCCCCACACCCAGTGCGCAACCGGGCTATACACGACAATCGACCACAAGGAAATGAACACGACGTAGGCGGGAAATCGCATGCGCTCGACGATGGCGCCAGAGATCAGCGCCGCCGTGATGATCGCGAAGGTGCCCTGGTAGCACATGTAGAGCAGGTGCGGGATCGTGCCGTTCGGCTCGAGGCCGACGCCCTGGAGAAATACGCGCGATAGGCCGCCCACCCACGCGCTCCCCGGTGCGAAGGCGAGTGAGTAGCCGACGAGGGCCCATAACACGCCAATGACGCCGAGTGAGACGAAGCTCATCATCATGGCGTTGAGCACGTGCTTCGAGCGCACCAGCCCGCCGTAGAAAAACGCCAAGGCAGGGGTCATCAACAGGACGAGCGCCGTCGAGATCAGCATCCACGCCGTATCAGCCTGATTCATGGGTCACCTACTCCGATTCACCGGTTCGGATCTTGTAGCTTCTGGACACTGGCGTGACAAACACCCGTCCGTCTCCGATTTCGCCCGTTCTGGCGGCGCCGATAATCGCTTCGACGACCGCCTCGACCACTTCGTCGGCCACGACGGTTTCAATCTGCATCTTCGGCAGCAGGGTCACCTGGTACTCCTTGCCGCGATAGATGGCCGTGTGGCCCTTCTGCTTGCCATGACCGCGCACTTCCGAGACCGTCATTCCCGCGACATGGATTTTCGTCAGCGCGTCCTTCACATCGTCGACCTTGTCGGGCCGCACGATGGCCTTGATCAACTGCATCGCATCCTCCACATTTCGCGGTCGTCCTGTCGAACGCGGCCATACTATACATACAGTCACACGAAATTGTCCTTACGATTCTTTTCGCTTTCGACCATCGGTCGTCGACGGCCGCGTGTGGGCTCGCGAAAAAGACGGACGTCACAGATGATGAGGACGCGCATTCGATCTGTTTGCTCGTTGCTGTGAAGTGTCGCGAGCGCTATCCGATTCCGAACGGCGGTATCGGGCTTGCAGAAGGACAATTCCGACGGAGGAGATGAGTAATGCGATGGACACCCGGCAATCGCGGCGACATCGACGACCAACGCGGCCGTTCAGGGATTCGGGGCGGTGTGCCCCTGGGTATCGGCGGGGTGGTCGTGCTGCTCTTCTTGAGCTGGGCGACAGGTACCGACTTCCTGTCGCAATTCGGGTCGGTCTCGCCCGCCTCTGACTCCAGCGGCCCGGCGGGCCCGGCCGCCTCATCCCCCGCCGAAGAGCGATCCGTCGACTTCGTCGGCGCCGTGATGAAGGATGTGCAGGAGACGTGGAGCCGTCTGCTGAGTAGCCGTTACGAGCCGACGCGACTGGTGCTGTTTCGTGATGGCATCGAGTCGGGCTGCGGATCCGCGCAGTCGGCGACCGGACCGTTCTACTGCCCCTCCGACCAGCTGGTGTACCTCGACCTGGGGTTTTTTGACGAGCTCAAGAATCACCTCGGTGCGCCCGGGGAGTTCGCGCAGGCCTACGTGATCGCGCATGAAGTCGGCCATCACGTACAGCACCTGCTCGGCATCGACGACCGGGCCCGCGCCGTGCAGAGTCGGCCCGGATCCGGGAACGCATCGTCGGTTGCGTTGGAGCTGCAGGCTGACTGTTTCGCGGGCGTCTGGGGTCACACTGCGGCGCAGCCGGGCCGAGCCGCAGCCGGGAAGGTGGAGTTGGATCCTGGCGACGTCGAAGCGGGACTGACGGCGGCCGCGGCCATCGGCGACGACCGGCTCCAGCGCATGGCCACCGGGCACGTGGCTCCGGACCGGTTCACGCACGGGTCGTCCGCCCAACGCGTCGAGTGGTTCAAGAAAGGCTTGACCACCGGCAGCCCTGACGCCTGCGATACCTTTGGTCGCAGGGAATCGGTGCGCACAACGCGCTAGCCGCAGCTGATCGGTTCCCGTCCCACGCGGCCGGAAGGTATAATTCGAGAGATTCAAGGAGTGGCATGAATCGACATCGAATTTCCGTCGTGGTCGCCGCCGTGGTGCTCTCGGTGTCCGGTCTCATGTCGGCCGCCGGACGCAGCGAGGTCGCCGACGCGGTGATGAAAGGCGATCGGGCCGCCCTTGCGGCCCTCCTGCAGCGCAAGGCCGACGTGAACGCCCCGCAGACGGACGGCGCCACGGCCCTGCACTGGGCGGTCTATCGCGACGACCTCGACGCCGTCGACTTGCTGGTTCGTGCGGGCGCCAAGCTCGACGCCGCGAATCCCGAGGGCGTCACACCGCTGGCAATGGCGTGCCTGTACGGGAACGTCTCGATGATCAACAAGCTGATCAAGGCGGGCGCCGATGTCGCGCAACGCGGACCAAACGGCCAGACGCTGCTGATGCTCGCGGCGCGCAACGGCCAGCCCGAGGCGATCAACATTCTGGCGGCGGCGGGCGCCGACGTGAACGCGACGGAGTCGCTGCGTGGCACGACCGCCCTGATGTGGGCCGTGGAACAGAGGCATCCTGCGGCGGTAAAAGCGCTGCTCGACCGCGGCGCCGACGCGGCCGCGAAAACGGGCCCCGCCGGTCTTCCACGAAACTACATGGCGGGTCGGGTCAATGCCGGATCGGTTCAGGCGGCGGTGCGCCGGAGGGCGGCGGCTGCGGCGGCAGGCCGAACCTACGAGGAGCAGCTTGATTTCGAAGGCGTGAACGGCCGGTTTGGCGCGCCGGGTGGTGCGGGCGCGGTCCAGCCGCAGGCGACCGGCGGGCGTGGACAGGCTGGCGGCCGAGGAGGCGTCGGCCGTGGTGCCGGCACGGCGGCCGCAACTGCGGCGCCAGCGCCAAGTCAGACGCCCGCGCCGGAAGCCGCCGATGCGGCCGACGATAGCGAAGTGGTCGTGGCTGGACTGGTCGGCTCCGGCGGCGGAGGTCTGACCGCGTTGGTGTTCGCCGCGCGAGAAGGCGACCTCGAGTCCGCCGAGTACTTGCTGCGGTCGGGCGCCGATGTGAATCAAACGACCGAGTACGGGTGGACGCCCCTGCTCACCGCGACCAACAACCGCCACTATCAGCTCGCATCGCTGCTCATCGACTGGGGCGCCGACGTCAACCTGCCGAACAAAGGCGGCTGGACGCCTTTGTATGTAGCGACCGACAACCGCAATATCGAAGGCGGCGACTATCCTGTGCCCAAGGCCGACATGGATCATCTCGATTACATCAAGATCCTGTTGGACCACGGTGCGAACGTGAACGGACGCATCAAGGACAACACGCTGTCGAGAACGATCTTCACCATGCAGTGGTTTCTGGAAGATGGCGCCACGCCGTTTGTCCGCGCGTCGCAGTCGAGCGACGTCGCGCTGATGAAGCTTCTGCTGGCATATGGGGCCGACCCGAAGATCGCCACCGCGCACAACGACACCGCGCTGACCACCGCGGCCGGCATCGGATGGGTGGAAGGCGTCACCTACGAGCACTCGGCCAAGGAGAACGTCGAGGCCGTGAAACTACTCCTCGATCTCGGACTCGATCCGAACGCCGCCAACAAAGATGGCCGAACCCCGTTGATGGGGGCGGCGATGAAGGGGCGCAACGAAGTGGTCCAGATGCTGGTGGACAAGGGCGCGAAACTGGACGCGCGCGACAACGGCAGCCGCGACACTGATACCACGGTCTCCGTCAACGCCGGACATACCTGGGAGGCGCTCGACTACGCCGACGGTCTCGTGCGGGTGGGCGTGCAGTCGGCGGTCAACCGCCCCGAAACGGCCTCGCTCATCAGAAAGCTGATGACCGAGCGTGGCATGCCCGTGCCGCCGGCGAATCGGACGGTCGATTCGGTCTGTATCGTCGCGATCTGCAAGGAACGCGTCTGGCAGTAGTCGCTCGCTGAAATCCCGGACGCCGCGCCCTCGACGCCCTGTGCGGACTCCGTGGTTTCCTCGCGGCAGCCGCCGCGAGGAAACCAGGAGAATCTTTCGCACCAACCCGTCACTCCTCAAACCCGGCGAACCACGCATCCCTGACCGTCTGTGGGCAGCGTCGCCATGATCGATACTCCGCCCGACACATCAACTCCGCCAGATTTTCGCGGCCAACGAAAATGAGTCGCTGCGCCAGGTGATTCTGCTGCTCGGTCTGGAGGGGATTCGAACCATGGCGATGCTGGCGTCTCTGGCCGGCACGGTACAGCGGCCCGGTGATCTGCTCAGGGACGCGACCCAGCGAGCGCTCATGTGCGAACGGCTGGCGCGGCTCCAGGAAACGGCGAAGCCTCGGCCTGTTTTACGGCAGGACTGATCTCATCGCTCGGCGCCGTGTTCGGGCTACCGTTGCCCGAAATTCTCGCTTCGCTGCCGCTGAGCGACGATTGGAAGCGTGCGGTCCTGGAACATCAGGGCGACATCGGTGAGGTGCTCCATTGCGCGATTGCCAATGAACGCGCCGACTGGGACGCGAGCCGCGTCGCGACAACGGCCTCACGGTTGTGGTACCAGCATGAGCAGATGCGAGGCGGACGCTGGCGATCGCAGCAGTGAGATGCCGCTCGTCATCAGATCGGCCCCCGTCGCTTCTCCGATCTCGCCAGCGTCGGCCGACTGCACGAGATAGGTCGTGTCGGGCTGCAGGTCCTTCGGGACCACGTTCGTGCCGTCGCCACCGGAGCCGCCGTTCTCGAAGGCATAGAGCAAGACCGCGCCCTCGGCGGAGGTTTCCTGCAGGACGTCCCAGGCCGGACCGTCCGAGAAGCTGGCCTGCAGGGACAAGAGCGCGGCCGATCCGTCGGACTGGGTCGAGCGCGCCGACTTATAGGTCGCAATCTCCCGTTGAATTGCGGCGGCGTCGCTGTCTGCCAGCGCGCCGCCGCGAAAACAGAGCCCGAGAATGCCCGTCATGCGGCTGCGAAAGTAGAGCGAGAGGTCCTGCGCGTTTTCGATCGACTCCCCCACGTGATCGGTGACGAACGACAAGAGATAGCCGGGCGGAAACATCTCGCTGAGACCTTCGATGTTGTGCCGCACGTGGACGGATGGCGCGGTCCGATCGTCCATCCACGCCGTCTCGGTGTAGCGCAGCATGCCGAAATCCAACCGGTTGCCGCCTTGCGAGCAGTTCTCGATGATGAGATTCGGGTATCGCTCACGCAGCGCCGCGAGAATCTGGTAGAGCGCGGTGACGTGGGCGAAGTTGCCGTCGGCGGTGCCGTGGCCGTGGCCGGCCCGATCGCAGTTCACCCAGAGGTTATTGTCCCACTTGAGATAGTCCGGTTGCACGGCGTCGAGCAGCGCCGTCAGGTGATCGATGACCCACTTCCTGCCGGCGGCGCCGGCGAGGCAGATTTGACCAGAGTCGCTGGACTGATAGTCCCCGCCGGCTGTCGCAATCGCCGACTCGTCGAGGCCGTCGGTGCCGATCACCGAACGGTTCACGCGCTCGGGCTCCACCCACAGGCCGAACTTCATGCCAAGGCGGTGCGCGTAGTCCTTGAGGGCGGCCATCCCGTTCGGAAACCGAACGGGATCGACCTCCCACGTCCCCAGGCCCTGGTCGAAGTCTGACGGGTCGTCGGTATCGGCACCCGTGTACCAGCCGGCATCAATCACGAACAGTTCCGCGCCGAGAGCGGCTGCCGACTCCATTTCGGCGCGCATCGACATCTCGTCGACGTCGGTGCCGTACGCGAACCATGTGTTGTAGGTGACGAACGGCGTGAATGGTTGACCCTGGCGGATGCTATTCACGATGAAGGCCTTCATCGCCGCCGAGGCTTCCGGTCGGGCGCCGCGCGCGACACCGATGAGCACGTGCGGTCCCTCAACGCTTGCGGTGCCGACGGTCGTCGTCATGGCACCAAGTCCCCAGGTCACGTCGATGCCGTTGGGGTTGCGGACCGCCGTCAACGACCAGCCACCTGACCACATCAGGCCCGCGTAGAACTCGTCTCCAGCGCCGTCGACGGTGAACCAGGGTACTGATTGTTCGGACGATCGATTGGGACCGCCGAGCGTCAACGTGTCGCCGACGCGAAGGGTCTGCTGCCGCTGCGCGAATTCCGAGTCGAGTGTCGTATCGCCCGGGTCGCCCGCGTGCCCGCTCAGCCAGTGAATCGTGCCTGGCGCGACGAGCGCTTGCATCGCGCTGATGTTCGAGACCGAAACGACGGCGTTCAACGACTTGAAGCTGGTCCACATTTCAAAGGTGGGCGACCCGGACACCACCGCGATGTGTCGGGTCACCAGCAGGTTCGTTCTCTGCAGTGTGAATGCGGCGTCGAGTTCCAGATGGCGGCCATCGTTGACGGTTGATGCGAGCGCGTACGTGAAGCCGGCCGCGCGGCTGCCAAACGCATACGCCACACCATTGGCCGTAATCAGCGTATCGGGCACGTTGCCGCTGATCCAGTTCCGGCCGCCGGGACTGACCAACGACATGATTTGCCAATCGCTCGACGGATCGAGCGAGGCGGTGAGCGTGGCACCGCCGGCGCTGACCGTCCAGGTTCGCGACTGGGGATCGTGCGTGATCGACGCATCGCCCTGCGACTGGACGGTGGTGGCTGCATATGCGAACAACGGAGCAATAAACAAAGCGCAAGCCAGGATGATGACGACGCGTCGGGACATGGACGAGGACCTCTCGCGGCGTTTCGTGCACGCCTTGTGCCGGCGATCGCGAGATCATCCTGAGGCTCGCGCTCCGACGACTCGCCTCGTTGTCGTCATGCGAAGGACACATCAGTTCTTGGGGAGCCCGTGGTGGCGAATTCTGGCGGCGGCCTGTCAGATCTCCAGCTCTTCGCGGCGCAACACCTGTCCACAACGACGTTTCATAAAAATTCCGACCCGTCTGCCGCCCTGTCGCGCCAATCGCGACTCGCGTCATCCGTTCATCATCGGTGACAGCGTGCCCTCGCATGACGACAGTGTGTGTGAGTGTGTCTCAGCTCAATCCGTGGCACTGGTGTGACAAACGGCGATTGGCAATCGCGGAACGATCGCGCCGGTTCGGTGTCAAACCATACATGAACGTTCCGAAAACCACTCTGATAGTGCTGTTGTTGATCGTGCCCCTGACATCAGCCTGCGGACGAACCGTCGATCTTGCGCGGACCCTCGAATTGGAGACGGTTTCGAGCGGTTGGGTCAGCGCCGGCATCTTCGGGGGCAAGACCAAGCTGGTGCCGACCATTTCCTTCACGCTGAAGAACGGATCCGAGGAAACGCTCAGCGTGTTGCAATTGAATGCGCTGTTCGGGCGGGTCGGAGCGGAAGACGAGTGGGGCAGCAGCTTCGTGACGGCCGCAGGCACCAAGGGCCTGGCGCCCAAGGAAGCGACCGGGCCTCTGACCGTGACATCGCCGGTCGGCTATACCGGACTCGATTCGAGCCCGTTGCTGCTCGGTCATTCACAATTCATCGATGCCAGGGTCGACCTGTTCGCCAAATACGGCTCCGGACAATGGACTCGAATCGGCCGCTATCCCATCGTCCGCACGCTGCTCGCCCGCTGAGTGCTGACCTTCAAGTTTTCAGTGGGCTGCGCCGTGGCCAATCTCTGGTGTGATACACTCCCTCGCGTAGGATCTTGCCGCGTGCTGTGCTGCCTTTAAGTGTAACGAGCCTTCTCCTGACTCGCTCCTCCTGAAGTCCTGCCGAGCTACGAGACGAATCCATTCGAGGGGTCCGGTCTGGACCATCAGTGACGTGCGCCGCAGACGCGGCGCCATTTGTCGCAGTTGCGACAGGAGTTGAGCGAACATGGGTCGAAAATTGTACGTCGGGAACTTTCCGTATGAGGTTGGCGAAACGGAGCTTCAGGATCTGTTTGCCAAGGCGGGGACGGTTGAATCGGTGAAGGTCATGCGCGACATGGCGACGGGCCGCGCGCGCGGGTTCGCCTTTGTCGAGATGGGCTCTGATGAAGATGCGCAGAAAGCCATCTCGGACCTGAACGAGTACCAGATGGGTGGGCGCAGCCTCACCGTCAACGAGGCGCGGCCGAAGCCGAGCTCCGGCGGCGGCGGCTTCGGCGGTGGCGGGCAGAACCGTTACCGATCAGAGCCGCGCTGGTAACACCCCGGTTCCGAAACAAGACCTGGACGCAACGTCCGCGGAGAGTCCTCACGTTGGACGCTCCGCGGACGCTGCGGTCTGGGCATCGCCAGTCGTGTGCTCTGCTTAACAGCCGTGGTCACGATATTCTCACCCATCGCGCCATGCCATCGAGGCGCCTATGCCGTCTCGGTGCGACGCCAGACTTTCACCACGGGCTGCTAATGCCTGTGGGTATACTCTTGATCCAGCCGGTGTTCTGAAATCCACTGATTGCTCACCGCTCCCAGGTCGCCATCCGGATCCCGACGCTGCCATGACGTCACGAGGGCAATGACGACGCCGACGACGGCCAACCCCACCACGACCCATACTGTAATCACGCCCCCTCCCCTCTCTGCCGCGCGGTCCTCAGAATCATTTCCAGTGCGGAAGATAATTCTGCCGATGCGCCGAACCCTTCAACCTGCCAAGGTTCCACATCTCGCCGCACGACTCACAGCGCCAATATGTGGACGCATCCATCTTTTCGCTCGTCGCGGCGATACGCGACGACGCGCAGAACGGACACGTCGTCGGCTTGACCAGCGGCGGGGACTCATCATGCATCAACGTCACCTCGGGTTACGCCGAACGGGGACCGCGCCGGCCCAGATTCACGAACGGCTGGTGGTTGCGTCAACCGCGCTCGATACCGGATGAAAAGTTGGGCCAGTCGGCGCATACGATCCGTAGATGACACGGTGCGCACTTATAGGCGGGCTCAGCCTCGAAAACCACAATTACTATAGCACTCGATTGATTGATGAGCCTGCGGCCTAAGTGCTGAATGTGGTGTTCAGCTACAGCCGGGCTTCGGTTGGGCCGTCGGATCGCCGGTTCACATTTCCCGGGACCGAAGCACAGAGATCGTCGGAATCTGTCTTCAGCCCGGTGCCGTCGGCGCCCGGTGATCAATCTTCTCGCTGACTCAGTGACGGACGTTCATGGGATAATGCCGACCCACGAGGTAGACCACGTATGGTTAATTTCAAAGTCAACGGAACCGACCGATCGTTCGACGGCGACCAGGACATGCCGCTGCTCTGGTACCTCCGTGACGATCTTCGTCTGACCGGTACCAGATTCGGCTGCGGCGCGGGACTCTGCGGCGCGTGCACCGTGCATGTCGAAGGGCTGGCCGTCAGGTCGTGCCAGACACCCGTGCGGACGCTGCAAAACAAGCGGGTCGTGACGATCGAAGGATTGAGCACGGATGGAAGCCATCCCGTCCAGCGTGCCTGGGCGACGCTCAACGTGGCCCAGTGCGGCTATTGCCAGACGGGCCAGATCATGCAGGCCGTGTCGCTGCTCAAACAGACGCCCAACCCCAACGATCAAGACATCGACCGCGCCATGGCCGGCAACATCTGCCGCTGCGGCACCTACCAGCGCATCCGCGCCGCGGTCAAGGCGGCGGCAAAGGAGCGGGCATGAGCGCCATCGAAAACGTCAGCCGGCGCGAATTCCTCAGCGGCGTCTTCTCCACCGGGGCGTTCGTCCTGGCCGCGCAGGTGCTCCCGAGGTCGGTGTGGGCGCAAACCGTGCCCTTCCGTACCCAGGCGGAATCATCGCCGCTCAACCCGAGCGTCTACCTCGGCATCACACCCGACGGCTCGGTGTTCATCGTCACGCACCGATCTGAAATGGGCACCGGCATTCGCACGAGCCTGCCGCAGGTCGCCGCCGACGAGCTCGAGGCGGACTGGAGTCGCGTCACCATCGAACAAGGGATCGGCGATCCGAGATACGGGGACCAGAATACCGACGGTTCGCGATCGATCCGGGATTTCTACGAAGCATTCCGCCATGCCGGCGCCACGGCGCGTTCGATGCTGGTGAGCTCGGCGGCGGCGCAGTGGACCGTGCCGGAATCCGAGTGCGCCGCACAGAACCACGAAGTGGTGCACACGCCGAGCGGCCGCAAGCTCGGCTACGGTGCGCTCGTGCCGGCGGCTGCCAAGATGGGCGTCCCCAAGGGTGAGATGTTGAAGTTCAAGCCGAAGACGGCCTGGCGCTTCGTTGGGAAGCAGACGGCCACCTACGACCAATCGAACATCATTACGGGCAAGGCACAGTTCGGGCTCGACGTGTTCCGGGACGGAATGGTGCACGCGTCGATCGAGCACCCGCCCGTGCTCGGCGGCACCGTTCGAGACTACGACGACAAGGCCGCGCTCGCCGTCAAGGGCGTCAGGCAGACGGTGACCATCGCGGCCTTCAAGCCGCCACACCTTTTCCAACCGCTCGGTGGAGTGGCCGTGATCGCCGACAACACGTGGGCCGCGCTCAAAGGCCGTCGGCAGCTCAAAGTCAATTGGATCGACGGCGCGCATGCGAGCTTCGAGTCGGAGGCGTTCAAGAAACAACTGATCGACACGGTGAGCAAACCGGCAAAGGTCGCCAGAAACCTCGGCAACGTCGACGCGGAATTCGCCAAAGGCGGCAAGGTGCTCGAGGCCACCTACTCCACGCCGTTGGCGGCGCACGCGTCGATGGAACCTCCGGCGGCCGTCGCCGAGTTCCGCGACGGCAAGGTGACCGTGTGGTGCCCGACGCAGAACCCCCAGGCTGTCCAGGAAGCCGTGGGGGCCGCGGTGGGCGTCGACAAGAAAGATGTCACCTGCCACGTGACGTTGCTCGGCGGCGGCTTCGGCCGCAAGTCGAAGCCGGACTACGCAGCCGAGGCGGCGGTGCTCTCGAAGCAGCTCGGTAAGCCCGTCAAAGTGGTGTGGACGCGCGAAGACGACATCCGATTCGACTACTACCACACCACCGCCGCGATCTATCAGAAGGCGGCCGTCGACGGCCGCGGCCGCCCGACGGCCTGGCTCCAGCGCTCGGCGTTTCCACCGATCGCCTCGACGTTTGCGCCGAATGCACGCGAGCCTCTGAGCTTCGAGCTCGACCTCGGACTCGTGGACCTGCCGTTCGACGTCGCCAACATTCGCGCCGAAAACGGACCCGCCGATGCCCACGTCCGAATCGGCTGGTTCCGAGCCGTCAGCAACAACTTTCACGCGTTTGCGGCCCACAGTTTCGCCGACGAGATGGCACGGGCGGCCGGCCGTGACTCGCTCGAGTTCCTGCTCGACATGATCGGGCCGGGGAAGATCCTGGACCTCAAAGCACAGGGTGTCGACTACTCGAACTACGGGGCGCCTTACGACAAGTACCCGATCGATACACGCAGACTGCGGCGGGTGCTGGAGGTCGCTGGTGAACGGTCTGGATGGGGCAAGCGGACGCCCGGCAACGGCTGGGGCCTCGGCATCGCCGCGCATCGCAGCTTCAATACGTATGTCGCCTCGGTCGTCGAAGTCCAGGTCGACAGCCGCGGTGTCGTCCGGGTACCGCGGGTCGAGCAGGTCGTCGACGCCGGCATGATCGTCAATCCCGATCGCGTGCGATCGCAGATGGAGGGATCGGCGGTGATGGCGGTCGGCCTCGCGCGGACGGGCGAGATCACCGCAGTCAACGGCCGCATTCGTCAGAGCAACTTCAACGACTTCCAGGTCGCGCGCATGAACGACGCCCCGGTCCAAGTGAACGTGCACCTGATGGACAGCGACGCCCTGCCTACGGGGGTCGGCGAACCCGGCGTGCCGCCGGTCCTGGCGGCGTTCGGGAATGCGATATTCGCGGCCACCGGCAAGCGAGTGCGCGACCTGCCCCTATCGCGGCAGAAGCTGGTCTAGTGCCCTGGAAGCGTGATTCGTTGCAAAAGTCCCGGAGCGCGGCGCCCGGATCGCAAGGCGCGACGACCAAGAATATCGGGAATATCTGAGGGAAGAGCAACGCGGCCAGCGAGGAGGGGCGGCCGTCAAGCTGCAGTCCGGGTGATTCCACGCCGATAGTCGCGTCGTGCGTTTCCTGGCACGATCCGTTACTTCAGCGACGGAAGGCAGCGATCGGGAGGTATAATAGAAATGGCTTTGGTGAGCCCTGCGGCCACTCCGGCCCTCAGCCCTCACCAAAGCTCCTTGCCGAGCGCGGCCCAAAGGCCGCGCCCATTGCTCCTGTCGTTAGAAAGAAGGATGAATGATTCACCGTCCAGCCGAGCTGAGCGTCTTCGAGTTCGTCATACTGTCGGGACTTCGCGCCGCTCAATTGATGCGTGGATGCATCCCCAGGGTCGAAGGCTCACACAAGGTCATCATGACGGCGCAAATGGAGGTAGCGGCGAGGAAAGTCGTGCGGGCGCCGAACGCACCGGTCGTTCCGATCGAGTAACCTGTGCCAGCGCGTCGAACGGCCGCCAGCGAGGAACGTTGACCGGCGCGCATCAGACGGATTCATCCACATGATGACATCTTGGAATTCAGACATCGCACCAAAGCGCGGTCGTGAAATGACGGGACGCATCTCGGAACTGTCGCGCGGCCGCTCGTGTGGCGTGATCCGAGCCAGCGATGGCCGGAACGTCTTCTTCCACGGTCGCGATCTGGAAGGCGCCAAATACAACGACGTGGAAGTGGGCAGCGCCGTGAGCTTCGAGCTGATTGACGATCGGGTCAGCGGACCCCGCGCGCAGCGCGTGCGCCTGACGCGCAAAGCCAAGCGCGCGCCCTCGCCCGAGACGGTCAGCGACTCATCGGCAGGTCCCGCCGACTAGCGGCCATCCGAGGAGACCACGACGGGGCGATGGCCTCGTCGTTCCTCCAGCGGTACTCGGCAGCCCTGCTCGCCCGGTCGGAGCGGGGGTCGTCTCCCGTCTGGACCGATAGCGGATGCCAGTGTCGTCGAGCCCGTGCTATTGCACCTTCAGAATGGCGCCGCGCGAATAGCTCAGGATGTACAGATCACCAGCCGCGTCGACGCCGAAACTGCTGATGTTCCCAAGCGGCGTCCCGTCGCTCAGCTCCGCCGTGTGCTCGACGACGTCTGCCGCATGCCCTTCCCCGTCCTGATCAGTCGTCAGCTCTAACGACCACACGCGACCGCTGATGAAATCGGCGAAAAAATAGCGGCCGCGGTTCGTCGCGGGCAGCGCACGACCCCGATAGACGAGGCCGCCGGTGATCGACTCGCCGACCGAGTGGTTGTACTCGTAGATCGGCTCAGTGACGGGCACCAGCGCCGGCGGGTGCGCGCGGTTGTAGTCGTGAGCGCCCTCCCGATTCCGCCAGCCGTAGTTGCGCCCACCGCGCCCTCTTGGTTCGTAGTCGATCTCTTCCCAGGCATCCTGGCCAACGTCGGCGATGATGAGTGCGCCCGTGCCGCCACGCGTGATCTCGTCAAACGCGTACCGCCATGGGTTCCGGAGGCCGACGGCCCAGATCTCCGGCCGATACCTGGGATGCGCGGCGGACTGAAACGGATTCGAGCGCGGCACCGCGTAACCCAAAGGGTCGCGATCGCGCACGCTGACGTCGATCCTCAGCATCTTCCCCAGCAGCTCCGCCGGATTCTGCGCGTAGTCTCCAGGGTCGCCGCCGGAACCTCCGTCGCCCAGCCCAATGTACAAATACCCGTCCGGACCGAAGGCCAGATGTCCGCCATTGTGGTTCGCGAACGGCTGGAAGATGAACGCCGGACCGGCGGCCCCGCCCCATCGCAGATCGAATCGCGACACGGGATCGGCGACAAGCGGATCCGACGACCGCCGAAAACGGGCGACAACGGTGTTCCCGGCCGCATCTGTGAAATTCACGAAGAATCGCCGGCTGGTCGCGGCATCCGGCGGGAAGGCCAGGCCCAGCAGACCGCGCTCGCCTCCTGAAGACACGACGGACGAGAGGTCGAGAAAATCGGCGCGGCGTACGGTGCCACTTTCGATCGTCCGGATGTGGCCGTTCTGTTGAACGACGAACTGTACGCGCTGGTCGGTCGGATCCTGAACGAACCCGACTGGATTCCTGAACCCGGAGGCGTAGACCGTAGTCCGCAACTGACCGTGGGCGTCAACAGCAACGGCTCCGAGAACGGTCGTGATTGCGACGATGCGGCAAAGATGGGTAATCGTCATCGACATCACTCGCGCGGTCTTCAGCGAGAGCGTTTAGGGTAGTACACGCTGTCGACAGGCAGCTTCTCCGTTCGATAGTCCTGCGCCTTGAACGGGTACGACGGGCGCGGCTGGGCATCGACGAATGCGGCCACGTGCTGCGCTTCTTCGTCGGTCAAGCTGCCAGGATTGAGATACGGCATCGAATAGCGGATGATGCCCGCCAACGTGTAGACACGGGCCGCCCCCGCGCCGTCGTTCCACGATTCCGGCCCCCACAGCGGTCCAGGCTTTTTGTCTCCGACGGCGACGCCTTGCCCATCCACGCCGTGGCAACTGCTGCACGATTCCATGAAGATCGCCCTGCCCTTCTGCGTATCAAGCCTCTCCATCGGAAGCACGTTTGACCCGGTGATGACGTTCTGGCCGCGCCACGCGGGGTTCTTCCCCACCTCTGCGCCGCGTGCGAGCCAGGTGATGTAGGCGGCGACGGCCAGCACTTCCTTTGAGGTTGGCGCGGGCACGATCTCGCTGTCCTCCTCGCCGGCCTCCTCGCCGGCCCGCCGCCCCCCGCCCGCCTCGATCAGTCCCGTGGCGTTCTCGCTCCGCAGGAAGCAGTCGACGATGCGGTCGCCGAGCGTGTAAAGCCGACCCGAGCGCCGGTTGTACTCGGGAAACATCCCCGCCACGCCGACAAGCGGCAACGATCGCTCGCGTTGTCCACCGTTCAGATGACAGTTATTGCACGAGACCTTGCTCGGCGTGAACCGCGCGGCTTCGGTTGGCGTGTTCGTGAAGATCCGGAATCCCAACCGGATTTCATTCGACAACTTGGAATCGTCCAGCGTCGCGTCGGTCAGCGGATTTCTCGGAAAGTCCCAGGCCGTCACCATCGTCGTGCGAGCGGCAATCAGCGGACCCGTGCGGGTGGACGCCGACGACCAGAATGACCGGCCGTCCCGGGAGCAAGCTGGCACACCGACCAGCAGGGTCATGGCGACGGCGAGCACGTGGTGGACGCGTCTCATTCGATCAGGGCTCGTCAGGAAATAAGTGCGTACCGTCGCATCATAACGCGCCCGACAGGGTAGCGTTGCGCCGCACTTCTGAACATCGACGGCGGGTGACAGGACGCTCCTTAGGACCCGCCTTGGTCCTTAGGACCCGGAGATGAATAACGTGCGCACGTTCTTCATCTGCGGGTCCTTATCCCCCCACCAGCTCGTCTGCCGGTGCGGGTTGAAGGCCGCGGGAACATGCTGGACACAACCATTGATTGGGATGGGTCATCGATGAGACGTCGACCCACCCGTGTCGCTCGACCTCCGGTAGCGTCCCGGTCACCACGGTCGGGCATTTCAGGCAGTGGAACACGTAGCGCAGATCTTTGACGTCCATGAACGAATCTTACTTCGAAGCTTCCCGTGCATCCGCACCGCCGCACACGCCTGCCGCCGCACCGCACAGCCGGTCGGCAAGGCCGGGGCAAGGCCGGGGCAGGGCCGGGCAGGGTCGCATCGCGGGTTCGGGCGGTCCACGCGCCGCCGAAAGCCATGCCTATCAGTGGCAGTTCAAACGCCAAACCCCATTGAACGACTACCGCCTGAAAGGCGGTAGTCTCCGCGCGCGACTGGAAGTCGCAGACCGCGCCGCCTGCGTGCGGCAGCCGTTCCATAGTCACGATCGTGGTTCGCACGATGCCCACGTGCTCGTCGGTCCGAAACATCTCACGGCCGGACCTGCTGAAAGCCGGTGGTTTTAAACCTGGCACGTGGGCACTAAACTGATCTCAGCGCTCAGGCGATCGGGCGACACTCGCCCATCACGTCTCGCTCGAAAAGACAGGTCGCGATGATGGCGACTGCAGGAGACAAGGCGACCGTGTTCCACACGATGATGGCGGCGGAAAACAACGCCAAAACAGCGGCGCCGGCCGGGAAACCAGCAGGATAACAGACCAGCGGGGAGGCAGGCACATGGATCAGGCTTCGGGGCCGGACTTCAAAAGCGGACTTCCGCTCACGGACCTTCCGGACAACGGCAAGGTGCTCGGGCATGTCGACGGCGAGGATGTGCTCCTGGTACGTCGGGGAGACGACCTGTTTGCCGTCGGCGCCTTGTGCACGCACTATCATGCTCCGCTGGCCGATGGTCTCATCGACGGCGACTCCGTGCGATGTCCCATGCACCATGCGTGTTTCAGCCTTCGCACCGGAGAAGCGCTGCGCGCCCCGGCCCTGGATCCGATCGCCTGCTGGCGTGTGGAGCGCGTCGGCGACACCGTGTTCGTGCGCGAGAAGCGGCAGGAGCCGGCGTCTGAACCCGCGCGGCCTGCTCCGAGTGCGCGACGCTCTCCCGCTTCGGTGGTCATCATCGGTGGAGGCGGCGCGGGCCTCGCCGGCGCGGACATGCTTCGCCGGGAAGGCTACGACGGTCCGCTGACCATGCTCAGCGCCGACGACTATCCGCCCAACGATCGACCGAATCTGTCGAAGGACTTCCTCGCAGGTACCGCCGGCGAGGATTGGATTCCGCTGCGATCTCTCGAGTACTACACGGAACGAAAGATCGACATCGTCCTGAATTCGAGGGTGTCCTCGCTCGACGTCCGACAGAAGCAGGTCCAACTCGAGAGCGGTCGTTCGTATGGGTTCGATTGTCTGCTGATCGCGACCGGCGCGGAGCCCGTGAGGTTGAGCATCCCGGGCGCGACCGACTCGCAGGTCCATTACCTTCGCACCTTCGCGGACAGCCGCGCCATTGTCGCCAAAGCCGCGGCGGCGAAGAGCGTGGTGATCGTCGGGGCGAGCTTCATCGGCCTCGAGGTCGCGGCGTCTCTGAACGCGCGCGGACTCGCCGTCCACGTCGTCGCGCCGGACCATCAGCCGCTGGAGCGCATCATGGGACCGGAAGTCGGAGAGTTCATCCGGCGGCTCCACGAAGCACACGGCGTGACATTTCACCTGGGGCAAACCGTCGCTCGCGTCGACGGGCGTACCGTCGCGCTGACCGACGCGACGACGATCGACGCGGACTTCGTCGTGCTTGGCGTTGGCGTGCGGCCCGCGATAAGTCTTGCCGAGCAGGCCGGGCTGACCATCGACCGCGGGATCGCCGTCAACGAGTATCTCGAGACCAGTGCGCCTGGCATCTTCGCCGCCGGCGATGTCGCGCGGTGGCCGGATCCTCACTCGGGTGAGCGCATCCGCGTCGAACATTGGGTCGTCGCCCAACGCCAGGGTCAGGTCGCGGCGCGGAACATGCTCGGATTCGCCGAGCGATTCGAGGCGGTGCCGTTCTTTTGGAGCCAGCACTACGACGTCACGATCAACTATGTGGGGCACGCGGAACACTGGGATGCCGTCCAGATCGACGGCGCGCTCGACGCCCGCGACTGCGCAATCAACTACAAGCGCGGCGATCGCACGCTCGCGGTCGCGACCATCGGACGCGACATGACGAGCCTGCAGAGTGAGCTGGCCATGGAGGGCTGAGGGCGCCGCGGCGGACTATCGCGGTCCGGCTCAAGCCGGACACTCCGTGCTGTCGATCAACTGCCGGATTGTCGTGTCGGGCTCAACCGTCGCCGAGGTGAGCGTTAGCCGGACGGCGGAGCTCGAGAGGGGTGCGAGGAATACGTCGGGAATCGCCGGGAACGACGCAGCGTCCGGCTATTTAGCCGGACCGTGATAGTCCGCCTGAAGGCGGACGCCTACTTATTGACGAGAAATGCGCTAGTCAGACTCACTCCTACCCAGATTGCGATCTACTGCGGACGCCTGAACAGGCCGCCGTAGACCGCTTTACCGAGGATATGCCCCTGCGCTGCCTTCACGACATTTGCACGCGTCTCGAACGCGTCGGCGGTCGGTTGGACGTCGAGCTTGGTGTCCAAGGCATAGAGCTCGAACATGTAGTGGTGCGGTGGTCCGTTGGCCGGCGCGCCCGGCCCGCGATAGACCTGGCCGGTGGCACTGATTTGATGGCTGCCGTCCGCCAACTGCGGCCCCTTCGGCACTCCCTCGGGCAAACCGGTGGCTGTCGCCGGAATATTCCAAACGACCCAGTGCGCCTGGTCGTCGGTCGTCTTGTTGCGAGCGACGTCCATATCGTGCATGTTGAGGAGGAACGACTGAGTACCCGCCGGCGGGTTGGCCCAGGTGATCGCTGGCGAGGTGCCTTCGCCCGGCGCGGCACCTTCAGCGGCCTGGCTGAATCTCACGGGAATGGGACCGCCATCCGGGAACGCCCGTATCGTCAGCGTCATGGCGGGACCTGCCGGGGCGGCTGCGCCCGCCGCGCGTTGTCCACGCTCCTGCGCCGCCGTCGGTATCGTGACGAGCAAACTGATGATCGTCACGACAATCCATCGTCGTGTCTGCATGCTATGCCTCCAGACTATCGATTCCGCCGCTGATTCCTTGCGCGATTGATGAGAACGCCGCCGAAATCGCAACCAACGCCCACGACGCGAACTCGAGTTCGTGCGTTTTCACAGGTACGTGATGTCCAGACTCTAGCAGGCTGCTGAAAAACGCAACCCGAACTGAAAACTCAGAAGTGAGAGCTTAGAAGGAATGCGAGATTGCCAGGTAATTCGCACTTCAAAGTTCTGAGTTCTCACTCTTAAGTTCAGGTTGCTGGTTTTTCAGCAACCTGCTCGACCGAACAATGCTCCCGGCTTCAGCGCCGGAAACGTCGCCACACTTGTCGCCGCGCTACGCGAAGTGCTTGTCCGCCGCCTGAATGGCCTCGACGACGTCGTGGAGAAAGGCCGCGCCGCGGGCGCCGTCGACTACGCGGTGGTCGCACGACAGCGTCAAAGTCAGCATGGGTTTCACGCCGATCGGTATCAACGCACCGGGCATCGGCACGACGCGATCGGTCATCGCGCCAACCGCCAGAATCGCGGCCTGCGGCGGAACGATGATCGCCGTGAACTGATCGACGTGATACATCCCGAGATTGCTGATCGTGAAGGTCGCACCGGTGATATCGCCTGGCGTCAGCTTGCCGGTGCGTGCACGCTCGGCAAGATCGCGCCGCTGGACGGCCACACCAGCCAGGTCGCCGCTATCAGCCCCGTTGACGACCGCGACCACCACGGCGTCGCTCACTGCCATGGCCAGACCCATCTTCACTTCTGGATTCGCCTTGATGGTGTCGTCGATCCAACTCGCGTTCAAACGCGGGTGCTGCTTCAACACGCGCGCGACGATCGCGGTCAGGAGATCGGTGTAGGTAAGCTTTACGCCGCGGTTCTTTTCAATCGACGGACTCAACTTCTGGCGAAGCGCGACCAGGGCGCTGCCGTCGACTTCGCGAGTGACGAAGAAATGCGGAACCGTGGTCCAGCTCTGTGTCGTCCGCTGCGCCATCAGGCGGCCGATCGAGCTCAGCGATCCGATATCGGCTGGAGCGCTGGTCGCAGTGGCCGCAGCGGTCGGCAACACGACTGGAGGCGCAAACGCCGGAGCGGCGCGGCCAGCGGCCTGGGCGGCCTGAACGTCCGCGGCCACGATTTCGCCATCAGGCCCCGAACCGCGGAGTCGACTGACGTCAACACCGAGCTCCTTGGCCAAACGTCGCGCTTTTGGCGACAGCCGCGCCGGACCGGCCGGGGTCACGTCACCCGCCGGAGCGGTGACCACCGGAGCGGCCGTCGCGGCGGCCTTGTCCATCGTTCGTCCGGTCTGCGTCTGGGTCGTGGTGATGGGCGCCTGTTCGCCGGCCTTCAGCAGCCAGGCAATGGTCTGACCCACCGGGACGACGTCGCCCACCTGCGCGGTCACGCCGCCAAGGATCCCCTCGGCCTGGGCCTCGATTTCGACGACGGCCTTGTCGGTCTCGACCTCAAGGAGCATTTCTCCTTTGAGGACCTTCTCGCCCTCTTTCTTTTTCCAGGAAATCAGCTTGCCCGTTTCCTGGGCCATTTCGAGGGCTGGCATGACGACGCTTACGGCCATATGTGTACTGGTGTCAAGAAACGAATCGTGGAATTACAACGCTCAGGGATTCGCTCCGACGCTCTCAGCCTTGGCGCCGGCCGCGATCATGTCCAGCACTTCCCGGTTCGGCGGCGCTTCGAGCTCCCGCGTTGTCGGCAGCGGGCCGCTGACGGTCACGTACGGTCGACCACAGACCAGCAACTGCTCAGCGGGGAACCGAGTGATGACCTCGTGACCGGTCGGAGTCACGACGACTTCTTCCTCGATCCGGGCCGCCGTCCAGCCGTCTGTCGAGGGCCAGAACGTCTCGAGCGCGAACACCATCCCCGGCTTGATCTCGTGGGGGTGTTCGAGCGACACCAGACGGCTGATCATCGGCTTTTCCCAGATCGCGAGGCCGATGCCGTGACCCATCTGCAGCGCGAACGCCGCTTCCTCGCTCGGAAACCCGAACTCCTGCGCTTTGGGCCACACCGCGGCAATCTCTGCGGTCGTCCGTCCTGGCCGCACCAGCTCGATCGCCGCGTCGAGATAGTCGCGGCACCGCTTGTAGGCGTCGTTCATCGCGTGGGAGGCGGAGCCGATCGCGAAACTGCGGTAGTAGCACGTGCGATAGCCCATGTAGGAATGGAGCACGTCGTAATACACCGGATCGCCTGGTCGCAGCATCCGGTCCGAGAACACGTGCGGATGCGGGCTGCAGCGTTCGCCGGAGATGGCGTTCACGCCTTCCACGTACTCCGATCCGAGGTCGTAGAGCCGCTTCGCGACGAGCCCGACCGCTTCGTTCTCTCGCATCCCCGGCTTCATCGCTTCGTAGAGGTCGTGGTACGCCGCGTCGACCATCGCTGCGGAATGGGTCAACAGCGAAATTTCGTCCTGCGTCTTGATCTCGCGGGCGTTCGACATCAGCTGCTGACCGTCGACGATCGTCAGGCCTTCCTTCTGCAACGCGAACAAGATCGGCGGCTCGACGACGTCCACGCCGACCGGCTCCTTGTGCAGGCCGCGCATCTCGAGCTCGACGCGAATCTTCTTGGCGACCTCTTCGGCGCGTCCCATCTCGGGCGACATCGCGCCGCGCATCAACGGAATGCCTGCGCGCGACCGCTCGCCGAGCCAGTCGCAATTGAGCGCGTGGTGCCTGGCCGCCGATCCGAAGTCCCACAGGATCGGTTCGTCGTTTTGCGCGAGCAGCGTGAAGCGGCTGATCTTGTCCTGCGCCCAGGTGCCGATGTGCGTCGCCGTGATATAGCGCACGTTGTTCATGTCGAAGCACAGCACCGAGCCCATTTCGGACTTCACCAGCAGGTCCTTGACCCGATCCAGACGCTCGCGACGCAGCCGATCGAAGTCGATCCGCCGTTCCCAATCGACCGCCATCGTTCCGTAGGTTTTGATCGCCACGACTTACCTCCTCTGACAGTCCGGCTGACGCCGGACACCACATAATCGGATCGACCGCCGAATAATCGGATCGACCACCGAGTCGTCAAGCGCCCGGCGCGCACGCCGCGCCACTGTGCTCATTCTCGCCGCAACGTGTCGCGCCGGCGACCGAGCCACTGATTCGTGTTCTGGCCGCATCCGGTCAGCCTGGTGGTGGCCTTCATCTATTTCCCGCACAGCTTCAACGCCAGGTCGACGACCTGCCGCTCGTTCGGCACCGTCACGTCTTCAAGCGAGGGCGAGAACGGTATCGGCACGTGCATCGCGCACAGCCGCGAGACCGGCGCGTCGAGATGATAGAACGCCCCTTGGGCCACCACCGCCGCGAGCTCGGCGGCCACACCATAACGACCGTAGCCTTCGTCCATCACGATGCAGCGCGAGGTCTTTTTCACCGACTCAATCAGCGCCTTCTCGTCGAGCGGCCACGTGGTACGCGGATCCACGACCTCCACGCTGACGCCCACGTCCTCGAGCAGCTTGGCGGCGCCGAGCGCCACCTGCACCATGCTGCTGAGCGCGATGATCGTCAGGTCGCTCCCCGTCCGCTTCACGTCGGCAACGCCCAGCGGGATGACGTATTCGCCCTCCGGCACCGGCCCCTTGACCTTCCGATAGCTGATCTTGTGCTCGAAGATCACGACCGGGTTGTCGTCGCGAATCGCGGACTTGAACAGTCCCTTCGCGTCGTAGGGCGTCGAAGGCACCACCACCTTCAACCCGGGAATGTGACTCGGCCATGCGTGCAGCGACTGCGAATGCTGCGCCGCGGACCGGCGCGTCGCGCCCATCGTGCAGCGAACGACCATCGGCACCTTCCAGTGCCCCCCGGACATGTAGTGGATCTTGGCCGCCTGGTTGACGACCTGGTCCATGATGATCGTCAGGAAATCGCCGAACATGATGTCGACGATCGGACGCAGACCGGTCATGGCGGCGCCGACCCCGAGGCCGGTGAAGCCGGCTTCGGAAATCGGCGTATCGATGATGCGATCCTTGCCGAACTCGTCGACGAGCCCGGTGAGCACCTTGAAGGTCGTGCCCGCCTCCGCCACGTCCTCTCCCATGAGGATTACGCTCGGATCGCGGCGCATCTCTTCTGCGATGGCTTCCTTGATCGCGTCGCCGAACGACAGCTCTCGCACCGGTGTGGCAGTCTCAAGCATAGATGTCCTGGTCCACTTTGCTGGGGTCCGGGTAGGACGAGCCGACGGCAAACTCCACCGCCGCATCCATCTGCGCGACGAGCTCGTCCTGAATCGCATCGAGGGCAGCGCGATCGGCCACGCCATTCGCCATGAGCCACTGCCCATGGAGGGTGACGGGATCCCGCTCGGTGACCCATTCCTCTTCTTCCGCCTTCGGGCGGTAGTACGCCCGGGCGATGTCGCCGACGTGATGCCCGTGGTAGCGGTACGTCTTGAACTCGAGAAAGGCCGGGCCCTCACCGTTTCGCGCTCGCTCGATATGGGCCTGGGCCGCAGCGTAGACGGCCCGGACGTTCTGGCCGTCGACCGTCTCGGTCCGGATGCCGAACGCGGCGGCGCGCGCGCACACGTCGCCGGCCGTCGACTCGGAAAAATGCGTGTACTCGTTGTAGCCGTTGTTCTCGCAGACGAAGATGACCGGCAGCTTCCACAACTGCGCGAGGTTCATCTCCTCGTAGAGCAAACCCTGGCCGAGGGCGCCCTCACCGAAGAAGCACACCGACACCTGCCCGGTTTTCAAATACTTGGCGGAGAAGGCCGCGCCCGTGGCAATGCCCGCACTGCCGCCGACGATGGCATTGGCGCCGAGGTTGCCGGTGGCCGGATCGGCAATATGCATCGATCCGCCCTTGCCCTTGCAGTAGCCCGCTTCTTTGCCGAGCAGCTCCGCAAACATGCGATCCGGCGACGCACCCTTCGCGAGACAGTGGCCATGACCCCGGTGCGTGCTCGTGATGTAGTCCTCGCGCGTGAGCACCTCGCAGATGCCGACCGCGATCGCCTCTTCCCCGATGTACAGATGCGCCAACCCGGGCATCAGCGCGCGGGTGTAGAGATCGTTGACACGCTCCTCGAACAGGCGGATCGCCACCATCTGCCGGTACATGTGCAGGAGACGTTCAGCGCCGATGTCGTCGGCGACACCCGCCTTCTTTTTCGCCGTTACAGTCATTTCTGGACTCCTGCCATACGCGACAGCGCTTCGAACAGGATTGCGAAATCCTTTTTCGCGAGCCCCATCCCCCGCGCCGCCGTCAGCATCTCGTTGGTCACCGCCGTGGTCGGGAGCGGCACGTCCAGCTGCCGGCCCATCTCGAGGGCGAGCAACATGTCTTTCTGCATCATGTTGACGTCGAACCAGGCTTCCTCCGGCATGTTGAGCACCATCGGTCCCCGGTATTGCACCATCGGCGATCCGATGACGCTGTGGGTCATCACGTCGACGGCGACCTCGCGCGGAATGCCGCTCTTCTCCGCCAGTAGCAGGCCTTCTGAGAACGCCAGCATCTGCACGGCCAGGCTGAGATTGATCGCGATCTTCATCGACAGTGCAAGCCCGTTGGGACCCACGTGCGTCACCCGCGGTCCGACGTCGTCGAGCAGCGGCTTCGCCCGATCGAAGCCGCCCTTCTCACCGCCGACCATCACCGACAACTTGCCCTGCTGCAGCGTGACGACGCTGCCGGAGACAGGAGCATCCACCATGTCCGAACCCTGGGCGCGGACTCTCAGAGCCAACGCGCGGCTGACCGCCGGGCTGACCGTGCTCATGTCGATGAGCAGCTTACCGCTGCCCAGTCCGGCGAGCAATCCATCGGGACCGTTGGCCACCGCTTCGAGCGCGGCGGAATTGGTCACCATCACGAAGGTCGCCTCGGATGCCGCCGCGACCTCGCGCGGCGAATCAGCCCACTGCATCCCCTGGTCGATGAGTCCTTGCGCCTTCGACTTCGTGCGGTTGTAGCCGGTGACCGAATGGCCCTTGCTGATTAGACGCTCGGCCATGAGGCCGCCCATCGCGCCGAGGCCGACGTATCCGAGGTTTGCCATGCGGGTTAGTCAGTGTACTCCGTGATGAAGGCGCCACAGCCAAGACAGGATGACTCTTCTGTGTCTTCGTGCGGTCGTGGTGGCATTTGCACGTGAAAATGCGCCGCAAGAGCGGCATCCGGCCCGGGGGCGACAACGCAAGGGGCTCAGCGATCGGGTAACAAGCACCTGATCTCTGAGCCCCGTCCTGAGCTCTGTGAGCGTGCTCGATGCTACTGTGCCGGCGCGGGATTCATCGCAGGCTCGATCTTGCTCTTGTTCTTCGCGAGGAACTGATCGAAGCTCTGAAGCTGCGGATTGAGCTGCCGCGCCACGTCCACGCTGCGCGCCGCCAGCACTTCGGCGGCGAAATCGCGGTACACCTGGAACATGTTGCCCATCTCGTCCGCGCCCGGGAATCCAAAGCTGCGGTAGAGGTCCGCGTCGACGGCGTTGTAGCGGACCGGACCGACGCCCATCGCGGTCGAGATTTTCTCGCCCATCTCGCTGATCGTCAGGGCCTCACCCAGGATGCCCACCGTCTTGCCGACATACTGCTGACCGGCCTTGAAGATCCCGTACGCGACCTTGCCGATATCCTCGACCGCGATGCCCGCCAGCTTGCTGTCGCCCATGGGGAACGTCCACTCGTACTGGCCGTCAGCACCTTTCTTGGGCGCGAGACCGAACGAATAGAGGTTGTCCCAGTAGAACGACGTCACCAGGAACGTGGTGGGCACCCCCTGAAAGAACGCGTCCGCTTCGGCCTTCGCGTCGAAGTGCGGCACCCGGTACTTCTCCTGCAGCATCGGCATGCGCTTGTCGTCGGCCTGCATCAAGGTCCGCGTGTCTTCGAGCGTCGACCAGATCACGTGCTGGACGCCGGCGGCCTTCGCCGCGTCGGCGATGTTCTTGGCCTGGGTCTTTTCTTTCTCGCCGGAGAAGTGCTCCCAGAAATTGGTCACGGCATACACGCCGTATGCCCCCGCGAACGCCTTTTTCAAGCTCTCGACATCATCGAGATCGGCCTGGACCACTTCCCCGCCCTTGGCGGCGATCGCTGTGGCCTTGTCCTTGGCTGTGTCGCGCGTGATCGCGCGGGCGCCGAATCCGCCATTCGGATCGGCCAGAATCGCCTCGACCAGACCACCGCCCTGCGCGCCGGTGGATCCCACTACCGCAATGATTTTCTTGTCGGCCATATTTCCTGTTTCCTCGTGTTGTGGGACGGCCTCAAAGCCGTCCTCGCCGCATAACGTGTCCGCTTCCAACTCCCGCCGGGGCTGCGTTGCTCGTCGCTTACATACGCCCGGTATGCGCGCTCCTCGCGCCTTGTCGGGCGGGCGCCTCGACGCCCACAGTTGACAGCCTTACTCCCGCCCGGCCTACTCCCGCCCGGCTTACTCCCGCCCGGGCCCTAAGCGCCCAACTCCTTCCGCACGATCTGCGCGGCCTGGCTGAGCGCTCTCAGCTTCTGCTTGGCAACCATGCGGGCGAGCGGCTTCATGCCGCAGTCCGTACTGAGAATCACACGCTCGGCGGGCACGGCATCAAGCACCTTCTTGATCCGGGCGACAATCTGCGCCGGCGTTTCCATCGCGTTGGTGCGGATGTCGACGACGCCCACCTGGAGGTGTTTGTCCTTTGGCAGGTTCTTCATGAACTCGATGCCGGCCATGTCGCGATTCGCGTAGTCGAGCACGAACCCGTCGATGCCGGGGGTGTCGAAGAAATGAGGAAGGACCGTCTGGTAGCCCTCGGGAAAACTGGCGCTCAGAATGTCGTTGCCCCAGGCATTCCCGTAACAGAAGTGCCAGCCAATCGTGGCGTCCACGCCGTCGCAGCACCGAGCGACGACGTCCTTGATCCACGTGTAGTCGTTCTTGTCGCCGGTGAACAGCGGCAGCCACGCACCGAGGTCTTCGAACTGCAGGTACTTGGCGCCCGCCTTGACCAGCGATTTCATCTCGGCGTTGAAGATTGGCGCCAGCGCGAGGCTCAGTTCCTTCGCGTTCTTGTAGTGCTTGAAGTACGCATGCCAGGCAAGGTTCGCGGGGCCGGCCCCGACCGACACCTTCACCGGGACGTGCGCATGCTTCTTGGCAATCTTGTAGAGATCGGCGAGGCGGAGGGGCCCGTGGGTTACCGGCCCGCTGTTGATGACGCCACCCCAGTCGTCGAGGAGGTCTCTCCCCAGACTCTCATCGGTAGAATCGGCATACGACGGATGCGGCTCCCTGGCTTGCTCGAAGCCGCCGATCCGCTCGTACATGTACCAGCAAAACGAACCGATGACGCCGACGTAGTCGTCGTACCACATGTTGCCGTCGGTCACGATGTCGAGGCCCGCTTCTTCCTGATCGCGGATGACGGTCGCCACGGCGTCGACGTACGCCTCTTCGTGTTGAACTTCCTTGAACGCGACCTGAATGTCGCGACCGAGCAACTGGTGCTTGAACCAGTGGGGCCGGGGATAGGATCCCACCATGGTCGTGGGAAGAATGGTGTCGACGATCTTCGTTGTCATTCAGAGGTCCTCTGTTTTTCGGTGTGTCGATCTGCCAGCAATTGACAGCCGGGCGCCTGGGTTTGGCACTCGGCGTTGTCTGAATGGCGAAGCTGACTGAAACCGAAGGATGCTACCCCAAGGCGAATCACGACGTCAACACTTGCACGACGTCGCGCGACGTGCTTAACGCAGGTTACTCGCGGCGGTTTTTGAGCGAACGAGCCGCGATCTTCGCGGCGGCCGCCGAGAGTTTTCCAGCGCGCCTCGCCCGTCTCGATGCGACGCGGGACCACGGGCTGTCAGTGAAGCTTCGCCTCAAACCGACCAGCCAGAACGGACCAGGGTGCGGCGAATCTTCACGAGGCGGCCGCTCAGCGGCCGCAACTCAGACAGCTTCCAAAGCCGAACCGAGCACAACGTGCTTCATCTTGCGAGACTCTGGCTTGAGAAGGTCTAGTGCGCGATCACCACCGGCGCAGCAGGAGCCTGCTGCTGCGGCTTCATCACCCAGTGCAGGCAGAACATCGCGAGCGCCGACACCAGCGCTGGAATCGCGGCGGAATACAGAATGTCCTGCACCGACCAATTCGCCGCGACGAAGCGCCCCACCAGCCATGGTCCCAGAATCGCTCCGGCACGGCCAATCCCCAGCGACCAGCCAATGCCGGTCGAACGCAGATACGTCGGGTAGTACACGGCCGCCATGGAATTGACCGTCGGTTGTCCGCCGACGACGCACGACCCGGCGACGAACACGGTGGTGACCAGCACCCAGAGCGCAAGACCGGGCTGGCCGATCGCCGCGATGCTCGCCGACGCCACCAGGAAGCAGGTCGTCAGCACGGGGATGAATCCCCACTTGCCGATGAACCATGTCAGCCAGAAGGTGCCGAGCGTGCCACCCACTTGCAGTGTCGTGCCGATGAGCACGCTGGTCTGGGCCGAATAGCCAAGCTGACCGGCGATGGTCGGCAGCCACCCCGACAGCAAGTACAGGTTGTAGATGTTCATGAAGTTGATGAGCCACAACAACAGCGTCGTCGCTCCCCGGCCTTCCCTGAACAGATGGAACGCCGGGACACCGGACTTGTTTTCTTCCTGGACCACGAACTCGACCTGCGGACCTGTCGCCACGCTGGGATCGATGCGGCGAAGCCAGTGCGCCACTTTCTGGCGGTCGCCGCGCCGGAGCACCAGAAATTGGAGCGACTCTGGGAGCCCGACGAACATGAACGCCGCAATCACCAGTGGGGTCACGCCGCCGAAATAGAACACCGCGCGCCAGCCGAACGCCGGAATCAACCACGCCGACACAAAGCCCGCCAGTGCCCCCCCGGCGGTGAATCCCACCGAGATGCAGGCCATGAACGTGATGCGCAGGCGGCGCGGGCTGTATTCGCCGATCAGGGCCGTCGCGTTGGGGATGATGCACCCGAGGCCGATGCCCGCGATGAAGCGAACGATGGTGAGCTGCTGCACCGACGTCACCTGCGCCGTCACAAGCGTCAACAGCGAAAAGAACACCGTCGCCCACAGCAGTACCGGCCGACGCCCGACCTTGTCGGCGACCATCGTGAACACCAGCGAGCCCAGCAGGACGCCGAAATTGCCCGCGGCCAGCACGTTGCCCAGCACCGAGCGCGGAACGCCCCATTCCTGGAAGATCGTCGGCGCGACGTAGCCAACCACCTGGACGTCGAAGCCGTCAAGAATGAGGCAGGCAGCACACAGCATGAAGAGGCTGATCTGGAGCCTCCCCACCTGCGCGTTGTCGATCACTTCGGCGATCTTGACCACGGTCCGCGGCGCCGCCATGTTGAACCCCCAGATTGATAACCGCTCAGAGCAGGTTGCGGATTAGATGATGAACCACAAAGGGCACAAAGAACCGGCTTCCGTGATCGCTGCGGTCGTTGTGCTTCCTGAACGTCGACATCAGGATCGGGTGCGCAGGTTATCGAACCACCCGCAGGTTCCGGGCGCGAGCGCGTAATTGCCGTCGAGGACCTGTACCGGTTCGCGCCGCCCATCGGCGGCCGCCTGCAGCCGGAGCGCGCGAGCTTCGGCGCGCCCCTCGACCGTCAGCCAATCGCGGTCGTGGCCCCAGAGGCTCGGTCCGCACGTCATCTCGACCGGCTCGTGGGTCGCCGGCTCAATCGATCGCCCCCCCCAGCCGTACTCGACGAAGAACCCAGAGGGCGTGCGCGCATAGAACGACGTCATGAAGTCGTTCGAGTGTCGGCCGAGCGTGGTCGCAACGCGCCCTTCTTCCCCCTGCGCGAGGTCATAGGCCTGGCCGACGTCGTCCAGCATGAAAGTTTCGACCATCACATGGTGCACGCTGTTCGTCCCGGTCTCGACCATCGCGAAGCTGTGATGACGGGGATTGAGATGGAAGAAGAACGCTTTGAACGGACGCAGCGTGTAGTCGCTCAGCTGGAAGCCGAGCAGGTCCCGATAGAACGGCAGCACGTCGTCGATCCGCTCGACGTTCATCACGACGTGGCCCATGCCGAGCGGACCGGTGCGGAACCCTGAGATGGCGCGACCGGGCCGAAACGGATCGGAGGCGACTTCAGCGCCATGAAACGCCTCGAGGGTATTGCCAATCGGATCGCGGAACGCCAGAACCTCCGCGACGCGCCGCTCGTCGGCGACCGCCGCCGGCAATCGCCGGACGCCGACGCCAGAGGCTTCGAGCCGCCCCGCCAACGCGCCAAGCGCCGCGGCGTCGGCCACCTCCCAGCCAAGAAACGCGGCCCCTTCACCGCCGTCACCATGCACGACAACGCGCTGGCGCCGATCGTCCATGCGAAAGGTCAGCGTCGAACGGCTCCGATCGACGATCTGCATGCCGAGGAGCTTGACGCCGAAATCCGCCCACTCGTCCACGTCGCGCGCGCGAATCCCCACGTAGCCGAGGGACTGCAGTTCCATAGTCATCCCGTGCACCACGGTCCACGGTCCGCCCGAAGGCGGACACTACATACGATCGGCACCACAGTCGGTCTGAAGGCGCCCATACCTACCATCGGCACTACGGTCCGTCTGAAAGGCGGCCATACATACGATTGGCCCCAGCGGTTCGTCCGTAGTGTCCGGCTTCAGCCGGGCTTCAATCGGACCATTGTTCAGCCGGACCGTTGTAGCCGGCTTCAGCCGGACCGTCGTCATCCCCAGACTTCCCGGGCGGTTTCGACGACCAGTTCGAGCTTACGGCGCTGATCGTCGGCGGTCACCGGGTTGCCCATGAAGTTGCTGGCAAAGCCGCACTGCGGACTCAGACACAACTGTTCGAGCGGCAGGTATTTCGCCGCGGCGTCGATGCGGCGCTTGAGCAGGTCGCGGGACTCGAGCACGGGCGTTTTCGACGAGACCAGGCCGAGGATGACCCGCTTGCCCGCCGGAACGTGGCGCAGCGGCGCGAAATCGCCGGCACGATCGCTGTCGTACTCCATGAAGTAGTTGGCGATGCCGACCTGGCGGAACACCACCTCGCTGACGTACTCGTATCCGCCGCTGCCCATCCACTTTCCGCGGTTGTTTCCGCGGCACATGTGCATGCCGATCGTCATGTCGGCGGGCGCACCGGCGGCGATCCGCGTCAGGACGCCCGCATACGTGCTCAGGATTTCGGCCGGATCGTCGCCACGCTGGCGCAGCGCCGCTTGACCGTTCGGATCGCAGATCAGCGGAAAAGTCACATCGTCGATCTGGATGTAACGGCAGCCCAATGCATACAGCGCCTTGATCTCGGCGACCCAGATGTTGACGGCGTCCTCCCAGAATTCGGCGAGATCCGGGTAGACCGCCGCGTCGATGGCCGCCCGGCCTCCCCAGAAATGCAGCATGCTCGGCGACGGCAGGCTGATCTTGGGCGTTTGATTCGTCAGATTCTTCAGGAAGGCAAAATGTTCGGTGAAGATGCCCTTCTCCCGCGCCAGTTTCTTGGTGACCCGCACGATATGGCCGGGGAGCTTCTCGATGGTGGCGTCGTCCTGAAACGGCAACGCCGCCGACACCGTCTGCGACGACTCGACAAAGGTGATGTCGGTACCTGTCAACGACAGGATGAAATCCTGAAACCAGGAGCGGCGGCGAAACTCGCCGTCGGTCACGACCTGCAGACCGACATCCTCCTGCAGGCGCACGACGTCGCGGATCGCCTCGTCTTCAATCTCTTTCAGCTGCGTGTACGTGAGTGGGCCGCTGGAGCGGCGGTACTGATCGCCCTCCGCGGCGGCGCGCGCTTTGAGGAGCGTTTCAGGACGGAGCAGGCTGCCGACATGCTCGGCACGAAATGGGGGACCTTGTGTCACGGGGAGGGATTATATCCGCCGTTGGTGGCTTCGTGCCGGCAGCCTGAAAGTGACCGCGATCCACCTCGAGCAGGATCGTCCAACGCGCCGACCGGTCAGCCCTGCCGAATCGTCGCGATGCGTGCAATCACGTCTTCGTGCAGGATCCTCATCTGGCGCTGATTATCGGCAAAGAGCTCGCGCATCTCGTCGCGTAGCACCCTCCGCGTGTCTTCGTCGCCTGCACGAATCTCCGCGCGGAGCGCAGAAAATTCACCGCGGAGGTCCTCGCGAAGTTGCACAATCTGCAACTCGACGGCCCGGACCCGCTCGGGAAGTTGCTCCAGGATGTCGACTCGCTTTTCCAGCACTTCCACACGTCTTTCGAGGGATTTCTGCGCCACGTCGCCTCCTCGCCAGGCGGTTCGTTCACCCGTTGCCGCCGGCTATCGAGGTTCTCATCTGCGAAGCGCGTGCCGACTCATCGACCGAGTCGCAAGGCGACGACGGTAGCATCGTCCGATCGGAAATGGAAGGGCGCGAGCGGACCCGGATTTCAGGCGGAACTCAGTCGAATCCGAGCGACGGCAGCGTCGCCGGCTCGACGGAGAATTCTCCAGTGAGTTCTTCGTGCAGACCTCAGACTTGAGACTTCAGACTTCAGACTTGAGACTCGAAGTCACCGACTCCCCCGGCCGGCCGCGACGGGCGCGGGCGCGGGTTCGATCCGAAGCAGCGCGCCGTCGGCCTCGGCGGTCAACACATACAACAGGCCGTCCGGACCTTGGCGCACGTCGCGAATGCGCTGTTGCAGCTCGCGGAGGAACGACTCGCGGTGCAGCTCTTCCCATTTGTCGTTGAAGTCGATCCGCTCGAGATGACCGGAACGCGGAACCTCGCCCTGCCGCATGCCGCCGGCAAAGAGGTTGCCCTTCCACTGCGGGAACCGGTCGCCGGTGTAGAACGTCAAGCCGGACGTGGCGATCGCGGGCACCCAGAAGACCATCGGATCTTCCATCCCCTCCTGCCACGCTTTGGTGCTCACGCGAGGCCCGAGGTAGAACCGCCCGTAGCTGACGATCGGCCATCCGTAGTTTTTTCCCGCCTGCAGAAGGTTGACCTCGTCGCCGCCGTTTGGACCATTCTCCGATTCCCAGATGGCTCCGGTATCGGGCTGCATGGTCAGTCCGAGCGAGTTGCGATGTCCCATCGTGAAGATCTCCGGACGGTAGCCGGTGCGACCCACGAACGGATTATCCGACGGCACCGTGCCGTCGTCTTTCAAGCGAAGCACCTTTCCAGCAAGGTTATTGGGATCCTGCGGCGCCGCCGCGGCGGCGTTCACGTACGGAGGAGGAATGTCGCCAAAGCCGACGGTCATGTAGACCATACCGTCTTTGCCGAAAACGATTCGCGACGCGTTCCCCGACGGGATCGCCGTGAACAGGTCTTTCACGTCGACGAGGCCGGTCCCATTCCAGCGTCCCCGCGCGAGCGTGATCGTCCCCGGACCGCCGCCGGCGCCCCCGCGACCGCCGCCGGCATTCGCACCGCGGCCTTCGTCTGGCGGACTGCAGCGTCCGCTCGATTGGAGTGCGCCGCTCGTGCCTGGGTTGCCGGCCGCTGGTTTGTGGTACGTCAGATAGACCCACTGGTTTTCACCGAAGCGCGGGTGCAGCGCAATGTCCATCAGACCCGCGAGGCCGGCGGCTTGAATTGCTGGCAAACCGGTGACGTGCTGCGGGTCGAGCACGCCGTTCCTGATGATTCGCAGGCAGCCGGGACGCTCAGTCACGAGGATGCTGCCATCCGGCAGAAATGCCGAGGCCCACGGGTTGTTGAGGCCCTTGGTCGGCACGATCCGAATCTGGTGGACGATGCCGGTGTCTTCGAGGATCGGACCGTCGGGCAGCGGCGGGGACGGCCAGTTGATTCCGGGCGGCGCCGTGGGCGCTCCTCGCCCCGCGGCCGGCGCAGGGCCCCGACCTCCGGCTGCGGGTGCAGGCGGCTGCTGCGCGTGAGGCCCGACAACGGCCCCGCCAACGGCGCCGACGACAATGAGGGCCCCGACAACCGACGCACGAATCTTCATGGCAACTCCTTATCCCAAAGCCTCAACAGCCCTCGTGGGTCCAATGCCCCTGGGTGACGAGCGCGTGTTCCTGTCTCGAACGCCGATGAGTATACGCCCGAAGCCGGTCCTCAAAAGCGCGTCGACAGGTCGAGCTTGGCACGAATCCAGCGCTCCATTCGTGAAGAATCAGATCGCTCTGCGATCTCTGCGTGCTCTGCGTCAATACGTTGTGAGCGCCTGCGCTCACGTTTTCATGCGACGGGGTGCGCCCCCGCACATGACGCCTCGGTGGTTGCAGTGGAACTGACTCGCGACCGGTGCCCACAGCCGCAGACGCAACGCCGACAGCTGTTGTATAGTTCCAGCGTTTCAACCCAGTTCGCATCATTTACTACTGGCTGCCAAGCCCAACAGGAGAGTTTCATGCACTTCCGTCAGCCCCGACTCGCCGTGCTCGCGGCGAGCGTGCCAATCGCCCTCGCGATGTCTGCCTGTAACGCCCCGCCGGCCAGTCAGCCGGTCCCGGCCGCACCCGTTGCAGCTCCGGCGCCGTCACCGGCCGAGCGCGGACACATGCTGGTGATCGGGGGCGGATGCCACGATTGCCACACGACCAAGAAGATCGGCCCCAACGGCCCGGAGCCGGACATGAGCATGATGCTGGCCGGCCATCCAGAGAACATCAAGGTCGCCCGGCCGTACACGCCGGCCAAAGGCAGTCAATGGGAGATTGGGATCACCGGTACGCTGACGGCGTGGTCGGGACCGTGGGGTGTCTCCTTCGCGGCCAACCTGACGCCCGACAAGGACACCGGCATTACCTCTGGCGTCTGGACCGAAGAGCTCTTCGTCAAGGCCCTGAAATCGGGCAAGCACTTTGGAACGGCCCGCGACATCCTGCCGCCGATGCCGTGGTACTGGTACGGCCAGCTGAGCGAGAGCGATCTCAAAGCCATCTACGCCTATCTGCTGACGATTCCCCCGATCAAGAATCACGTGCCCGATCCGATGCCGCCCGCTGGAGCGCCCCCGAAGTAGAATCTGCTGAGTGACGCGAGCAGTCCGTCTCCTGACTCTGACAGTCTGGGCCGGCGTGGTGGCCGCACATGTCGGCCCCACGCCGGCCGCTCAGCGCGGCCCCGCCGCTCCCCCTCCCCCCTTGGTTCAGGTTCCCGATCCCGACATTGGCGCCGACACTCTCGCGGAGCGGGCGAAGGCGCAGCGCGGGACGGTCGATCGGTTCAGTGTGCCCTACGATTTCCAATTCACCGACCGCGTCAAGGAAAGCGGGATCACGTTCGTGAATCACGTCGTGGATGATGCGGGCTTGTACTACAAGCCGGTTCACTACGATCACGGCAATGGCATCGCCGCGGCCGACGTCGACGGCGACGGATTGGTCGATCTCTATTTCGTGAACCAGGTGGGCGGCAATCAGCTCTGGAAGAATCTCGGCGGCGGCCGGTTCCGAAACATCACCAAAGAAGCGGGCGTCGCGTTGGCGGAGCGAATCGGCGTCACGGCGTCCTTCGCGGACATCGACAACGACGGGGATCAGGATCTCTTCGTCACCACGGTGCGCGAGGGCAACGTGCTGTTCGAGAACGACGGCCGCGGCCACTTCCGCGATATCTCGAAAGCAGCCGGCGTCGATCACGTCGGCCACTCGTCCGGCGCGGTATTTCTCGACTACGACCGCGACGGGCTGCTGGACCTCTACGTCTGCAATGTCGGCCAGTACACCAACAACAACCGCCGCCCCGACGGCGCATTCGTCGGGCTGGTCGATGCGTTCTCCGGCCATCTGCATCCGGACCGGTCGGAGCGAGCGATTCTCTACAGGAACCTGGGCGGAGGACGGTTCAAGGACGTCACCGCGGACGTCGGTCTCGGCGATGCGGGGTGGAGCGGCGACGCGAGCTTCGCCGATCTGAACGGCGACGGCTTTCCCGATCTCTACGCGCTCAACATGCAGGGATCGAATCACTACTTCGAGAACGACGGCGGCACGCGTTTCGTCGACAAGACCGCCCGGTTCTTCCCGAGGACGTCGTGGGGGGCCATGGGCATCAAGTTCTTCGACTACGACAACGATGGCCGTCCGGACCTCTTCGTCACCGACATGCATTCCGACATGAGCGTGGAAGTCGGGCCGGATCGCGAAACGCTGAAATCGGTCATCGAATGGACCAAGGACTTCCTGCAGGGGGACGAGGACAAGTATGTCTTCGGCAACTCGTTCTTCCACAATCTCGGCAACGGCCGGCTCGATGAAGCCTCCGATCGATTGGGCGTGGAGACGTACTGGCCATGGGGACCGAGCATCGGCGACCTGAACGCCGACGGCTGGCAGGACATCTTCATCGCGGCCTCCATGAACTATCCCTGGCGGTATGGCATCAACTCGCTGCTCTTGAACAATCGCGGCGAGCGTTTTCTCCCCAGCGAGTTTCTGCTCGGCATCGAGCCTCGCCGCGGCGGCCGGACGCACACCAGGTGGTTCGACGTCGATTGCGCGGCCCCTGAGATGGTGGAACAACAAGGCTGCAAGGGCCGCTCGGGCAAGGTGACGGTGATGGGAGCCCTCGGCACGCGGTCGGCCGTCATCCTCGACATCGACGGCGACGGCGACCTCGACATCGTCACCAACGAGTTCAACGCCGAGCCGCAAGTGCTCGTCAGCAATCTGGCCGGGCGGCGGCCGGTGCATTGGGTCGGCGTGGCGCTCACGGGCACGGCGTCGAACCGGAACGGACTCGGCGCGGCTGTGCGCGTGACGGCGGCGGGGCGGGTGTTGACCGAGTGGCACGACGGCAAGTCGGGATACCTGTCACAGAGCCAGCTGCCGCTGTATTTCGGGCTCGGAGAGGCGGTCAGCGTGGATCGCCTCGAAGTCGACTGGCCGTCCGGACGCAAACAAGTGGTCACCGAAGGCCTCCGCGCGAACACCACCATCCGGGTCACTGAACCGCGGCAGTGAGTGGATGGGATCATCTAACTGCCCGGCGAGCTGGTTTTTCTCTATGAGCCGGTGATCAGCGCCACCCTGCCGCTCAGTCCGAGTTCCATGATTCCTCCGCCGATACGACCGGCGCGTATCCGTCATTCCTAAATACGGTTCACGGTGCTCGCGTCCGGCCGTGGCCGCGAGCAGGCGGACTCGCCGCTCATCGTGGTCGATAGGCAGTGCGGGCGACTTCGGCGATGGGGACCGGCGCCACCGTCGCGCGAATTTCCATCTGCGCGTGACGCTCCACCGTCGGTTTCGTCGAACCGCGCCCGTCCTCACCCCACACCAGCGTGACTTCGGTGCCGGGCTCGCTGTGTTCGATATCGACGATCCCGAGCGAAACCATCGCGCGTTCGTTGTAGGTGTAGCCGGTATAGGTCGAGAGGCCGACGATCTTCCCGTCTTTCAACAGCTTGTCGTACGGCAACGTCGCATAGTTGGCGAGGGGCAGGTCGATGTACTTGGTGGCGTCGCCGCCGACATGAAACAAGGAACCGAACGCCTTGGCGATATCGTCGCCATTCCAGACAATCGTCACCTTCTTCCGCTTCGGCTTCTCGGCGATCTTCTCGAGGGCGGCTCTTCCCACGAATTCATGATCGAACTTGACGAACGGCCCATAGCCGAGGTCGTAGGGCGTCAAGTAGTAGTCGGTGATCTTGTCGGAGTGGAAGCTGCCGCCGAGTGACGCCATGGCTTCGTAGCTTTTCGAGCTCAGCCACTGCCTGTAGGCTTTCAACTCGTCACCCACGTAAACGGCGGGCAAAGGCGAGGGAATCCAGCCGGATTCAAGGCAGCTGGTCGGGTATGTTCTCGCACCCACCTGGCGAATCCCGTACTCCTGGCCGGCGGCGACAATCGCGCTCTTGACCTCGTTCCCGTATTCCCACGGGCCAAACAGTTCCCATCCCGGCTGCCCAACCATGCCGTGACGCAAGGCCTGGATCTCCCGGCCCGCAACGGCGATTCCGCTGATGTTGAAGAACTTGATGTCGGGAGCCGGTTTGCCCAGCACCTTCTCCATCACCTTGAGGGCGTTCGGCCCCTGCACCTGGTAGCGGAAGAATTTTCGCGTGCCCTTGTTGACGGCCGACCGCTCGTCTCGCTCCGCCGAGGCCGCGTAGCCGCCGGTCTCGATGTTGTATTGGACCCAATTGATGGCCGAAGGTCGGCCGACGAGACTCAATCTGCCGTCTTCCAGATAAAACAGAATCGCATCGCCGATCACATGGCCTTCGTGATTGCAGGCGACGAATTGCTTGGCCTGATTGACCTTGAAGTTCTTGAAGCTATTGATGCCGAGAGCGGAAAACACTTTGAGCGCATCGGGACCTTCGACGTAGAGATCCGTCATGTGGTGAGACTGGTCGAACAGGGCGCACGTCTCCCGCCACGACCGCTGTTCATCCCGCCAATTCGTGAACTCGGCCGGCACCACTGGAAAGGCATACGGGCCGATCTGCGAATTCCTCAGCAACTCCACCGGGTTCCCGCTCTGCTGCAACACGTCTTCTAAACTTTGATCAGCCATGGCTCCTCGTCGCTCTTCCTGCAAGACTCAGAATTTTCAAGTGGTGTATAAAGGGGTTCGCGTCAACGACGGAATATTGTATGCGGCTTTGCCGGTTCGGCAACGGACGTCTTGGCGTCGTGAACGGGGACACGGTGCAGGATGTGACGGCGGCACTCGATGTCCTGCCGAGCTATCGGTATCCACTCCCGGGACACGACGTGTTGATCGAGCATCTCAACGCCTTGCGGCCGCGGATTCTCGAGCTCGCGGCCGACGCGCCATCGCGGCCGCTGGCGGCCGTGTCGCTGCTCAGCCCCGTCGCCAACCCCGGCAAGCTCGTGGCTGCGCCGGTCAACTACCAGAAACACCTTGCTGAAGTCCGCGCCAACGCGGACATTCACCACAACAGGCCGATCGCCACGATCCAAAACGCCGGTCTCTTCTTGAAAGCGACGAGCTCGATGAGTGGCGCCGGCGAAGGCGTGGCTTTACGCAAGCTCGACCGACGCAGCGATCATGAGGTAGAGCTCGCCTTTGTGATCGGACGACGAGCCAGCGGAGTCGCGCGCGCGGACGCGCTCGCCTACGTCGCCGGCTACTGCATCGGTCTCGACATCACCATCAGGGGACCGGAAGAGCGATCCTTGCGCAAGTCGGTGGACAGCTACAGTGTCCTCGGTCCCTGGCTGGTCACCGCCGACGAGCTCGAGGATCCCGGCAATCTCGACGTCCATTTGTCCGTGAACGGCGAGATCCGTCAACAGTCGAACACCCGAGACCTCATTCTGGGAGTTCCCGAGCTCATCGAATTCGCGTCGTCTTTCTACACCTTGCATCCCGGCGATGTGATCTTCACGGGCACACCCGAAGGCGTCGGGCCGATCCAGCCCGGCGATCAGATTACGGCTAGCATAGAGGGAGTCGGCGCCATGCAGGTGGCGGTGCGAGCGGCGGATCTCGTGGAGCAGTAGTGGCCGGTTCCGCGCGTTTGCAGACGCCAAGTGCAACCCGAAAACACGGACACCACGTCCTGATCGATTGACTTCGAGGCTTCGTGCTTTCGCGGGGCGCAGTTCGCTGAGACCAAAGCCGCTCGGTCAATCCGTCAGCCATCCGAAGGATCGCCCATGGAAACGCCGTCGACGTTCTACGTCAAGCCCACCAGCACTCCAGAGCGGGAGGCCTTCAACGGTCGGCTCGGCGAGAAGAACGCCGCGCCCTTGTGGAACGTGCTGGGATCGATTGTGCCCCGCGAGCCCCAGACGCCGTGTGTGGCGGCGATCTGGCGGTACGAGGAACTTCGGCCTCTGCTGATGGAAGCCGGTCGCCTCATCACTGCCGAGGAGGCCGAACGACGCGTCATCATCCTCGAAAATCCCGGTCTCGCGGGTGCGTCACGGATCACGCAGAGTCTGTACGCCGGGCTGCAGCTCATTCTGCCCGGCGAAGTCGCGCGCACCCACCGCCATACGGCGGCCGCGCTCCGGCTGGTCATCGAGGGTCAGGGCGCCTACACCGCGGTGGATGGCGAGCGTACGACGATGCACCCAGGAGACTTCATTCTGACGCCATCATGGACGTACCACGATCACGGCAATCCGGGCAACGACCCTGTCGTGTGGCTGGATGGCCTCGACATCCCGATTGTCAACATGTTCGACTCTGGATTCGCCGAGCATCATCCGGAGACCATGCAGCCGGTGTCGAAGATCGAGGGCGACTCGCTGAACCGCTTCGGCGCAAACCTGTTACCGCTCGAGTACACACCCGACCGCAAATCCTCGCCGTTGTTCACGTATCCCTACGCGCGAAGCCGCGAGACGCTCGATCGCATGCACAGGCACGGCCCGCTCGACCCGGCGCACGGAATCAAGATGCAGTTCGTGAATCCCGCGACGGGAGGCTATCCGATGCCGACGATCGGAGCGTTTCTCCAGTTCCTTCCCGGGGGATTCTCAGGCACCGGGTTCCGCTCGACCGACGCCACGGTCTATCACGTGATCGAAGGACGCGGGCAGAGCCGCATCGGCGAAACGACCTTGTCGTGGCAGGCGCGCGATGTCTTCGTTGCCCCGTCGTGGGCTCCCGTGTCCCACCACGCGCAGGACGATGTCGTCCTGTTCAGTTTTTCCGATCGCCCGGTACAGAAGGCGCTGGGGTTGTGGCGGGAACGGATCGAAAACTGAGAGATTCTTTGTGTTCTTCGTGTCTTTGTGGTTCCGGATTTCAATTCTGCACAGTTCTGAGTTTTCAGTTTTCTTAGCGGTTCCAACAGGGCGTCGGGGCCCAGCCGGCGGCGTCCGCTTGCTTCTTGAACGTGTATGTTCGGACAAATGGTTGCGTCAGATACACCGGATCCTCGACCATCGCCGTCACCGACAGATAGACGTCGTTCTGTTGTCCCGTCAGGCGGTTGACGTGCTCGGTCAAGACGGCCTTGTCGCTATACGGCACGCCGTTCTTGCGAATGTACCCGGACAGCATGTTCGTCGTGACGACCGTCAGCGCGCCACTCGTCGAGGTGCCGCTCTGACGTAGCGCCGGCACCAGGCCGATACCGCCCGTGTCGATCATCAAGCGCCCATTCACCCGCCAGTTGCCGTTCGAATAGCCCGCCCACGAAGGTGCCCCGACCTGGGCGGGAGCCGGACCGAAATGAATCGTCCGGGACTGTGTGCCGGCGTCGGCCTCGATCTTGAGAGTGTTCGGGTTCTCCCACGTGATGTGCAGGCGGCCTGGCCGCTGCATCACGCCGACGGCCCCGTACGCCTTGCACGCCTTGCCGTCCGCTTCGTCTTTTGCCGGGTCCCACGTGTTGGCCAGCTGTCTGGCGTCTGCGTTGAGCGGCAGATATGCGATGTCGCCTTTCTGCGGCGACACCCGGAAACGCCATTCGTCGACGATCATCGACACCCAGTAGCCGGTGAGATCGATCGGCGCGGCGCTCTGTCCCGTGGCCGGCGGACCCTGCGGCGCCCCGCCTCGCCCGCCGCGCTGTTGGGCGTGCAGGGGATGGGGTGCGAGCGGAGGCCACGCAAAGAAGAGGACGAGCGTCAAAGCGAAGACTCCCCAGCGCGATTGGTGATTCGACATGGTCGTGGGCTACTTCTTCGCTGGAGGCGCCGCGAGACTCTTGAACACTGCCTCGACGAACATATCGCTCGTCCAGGAAGGGTCGGTCCCCATGCGGCCGTCCCAATCTTCGGTGGGCTTTGCGGCTTTGACCTGCGCGAGCGTCATCCCCTTCTTCGCGAGGTCCTGCACTCGATCGCGAATGATGGTGCACATGTCGCGGTAGTACGTCAGATCTGCGAGATCGCCGATCCGGCCGTGGCCGCCGACGAACATCGTTCCGCCTTCGGTCCGAAACTCGGCCACCGACATGTCGATCAGACGATTCAGCGCCGCGAGCACGCCCTGGATGCTGCCGCCCTTGTCCAGCTCGATTTTCGGGAATCCCGACATCCGAAAGATGTCGCCCGTGGCGAACACGTCCGACCGCCGGAAATTGACGATGCTGTCGCTGTCGGTGGTGGCGGCGGGGGCGTGATACAGGACGACGCCTTCACCGTTGAAGAAGTGGCTGAGCTTCATGTGATCGCCGAAGAAGGTCTCGGTCGGCAACGCCGGCGTGGGAAATTTCGCCTTCACCATCCGGTCGACGAGCTCCTCGTAGCCCAGAATCGCGGCGCCCTCGTTGGCTGCGTCGATCTCGCCCGCCACGTTGCCGCCGGTGAACGTCTTTCCTGCGGCTCTCAGCTTCGCGTTGCCGCCGATGTGGTCCGGGGCAAACGTAGTATTCGCGACGTAGCGGATGGGTTTGGGTGGCTCGCTTCGATAATACGGTTCGAGCAGGGTTGACGATCGACCCTCCGCCCCGAAGCGCTCAGACGCCGGTCGTTTGAAATCCAGCATCTTTTGCAGCTGGGCGAGGGCCGCCAGCATCGGTTCGACATTCTGCTCGAGTCCGGTATCCACGAGGAACACCCCGTCTCGACCGACCGATGCCACGATGTTGGTGCCGCCGCTGGAGAAGACGTAGATGTTGTCGCGAACCGGCGTGACTTCGACGGATGCCGGGGCCGCCGGCGCGCGGTTCTGTTGCGCGATCGTCGTCGCCGTCAACCCGGCACCCGCCACGACAGCAAAGAGAAACCGGGCGCGCGTGGCGTGTCTCTTCACGGCTCTACTCCTGGTCCGAACGCTACTTCTTCTCGTTGCGTTCGCGTTGAATCTTGCGCGCCAGCTCGGGATGCATGGATTCGGACCCGCCCAGAGTCACTTCGAGCGGGAGATTGAATTTCTGCCCGAATTCCTTCAAGAAGGGGTTGGTTCCCGGCAGATGGTGCGGTACGACACCTTGCTCCCGCGCAACTTCCTCGACGGCGGTACACGGATATGGCGGAATCTGTTGGTTCGGCGAAAAGCGGTATTCGCTGCTCCGAATCATCGGCTCGGTGAGATACAACGGGTCGTAGGCGATGGTCACCCACGTCAGATAGTCGCCGCGACGGATCCAGTACTGCGTGAGCGTGGCTTCATCGCTCGACGGCACACCGTTGCGCCGATAGTAGTCCTCTTTCAAGTGCGTCGTCGTGATCTTCAGCGCCTCGCCTTCGAACACCGCGGTGGAGAATCCGCCCCAGGTGTGCGGCGTCAGTTGAGACGGACGCGGGCGGCCGTCGAGGAAGTACGGATTGTCGACGGACCGCAACCATTCCGCGTGATAGGCGACGATTTGACGGGAGACCGGATCGACTTCCTTCCAGATACGCACCTGCGAAGGACCGCGCGAAATATACATGGCCCCGTGGGGCCGACACTGCCATTCCGGCAGCGTATAGAGGGAAGCGTTCCACGCCTGGGCGCGCAGGCTGCCGGCACGGCTCATCGGGATGCCGAGGAATTCGCCGACATACGGGTTGCCGGTGTTGTCCTCGTCCTGCACCGGAGCCCACTCGCCGGAGAACTCCATCTGGGCAAACGCCGGGACGCTGACGACAGTCATCGCCAGCAGCGTCAGCGCGGCCGCCAACGCGGCTCGCCTGCGGTTAGCCATCCTTCCTCCTGCTGCTATTGTGCCGTTCGCCATGGGAATTCGACCGGATTTCTTCATGGTCAATGGCAAGCCGGCGACGGATGCAAGCCGGTGCACAGGTTTCAACGTGCTGTGCACCGGGCGGATCGGGTCAGTTAGAAAGCATACTTCACGGCAAGCTGGAGCACGCGCGGACTGACGGCCGTCAGAATCTGGCCGAATGTCGCGCTGCTGCGAGCCGTGACCGGTTGGCCCCACTGGAACCAGTTGAACGCGTTGAACGCCTCCGCTCGAAGCTCAAAGCTCTGTGTGCTCGACAGGCGGAAGTTCCTGGTCAACGCCAGGTCCACATTCTTGCTCCCAGGCCCGCGAATACTGTTTCGCACGCTGTTGCCGAGCGCGCCGGCCGTCGGCTGCGCGAACGCGAGCGGATTCAAGAACCTGATGCCACCGTTGGTCACGTTGATCGACTGGTCCGCGTAGGGATCGACGCCCGCAACCTGGTCCGCCCGCTGCGTACCGGCCTGTCCGTTTTGCGCAACGTCCGCGCCCGTGCTGATTGTGAGCCAGGGACCCGTCAACGCCCTGAAACTCCCAACCAGCCGCCATCCAGTGGCGACGGCCCGAAGCCCGGCGCGTTCGAACCGAGGCGACTCCACTCCCGCTGTCAACGAGAAGTTGTGGAGCCGATCCGCCGTGCAATTGCCGTCGTCATAGCCCGGGTTGCCGGGGATGTTGTAGCCACTCGACACGTTCGTGGTGGCGCCGCCGAAGCCATCGGGAGATCCGGAACAGTGCGACAGGCTGTAGTTCACATTCAAGGTCGTGCCGTGTGCTCCGTTCGTCCGGGCGGTCAACAACATGCCGCTATAACGCTGCTTTCCGTCGGTGACGTACAGATCCAGCGGACCATAGAACTTCCCGTTCACGGGATCCGCGATCGCCAGCGGACGCCGGGCGTTGAGGTTGACCGCGCTCGGTGCCGCGCCGGCGACCGGGACGAACAGCCCGTTGTTGATCGGCGTCGACTCCCAGATGTCGTTCGTGCGGCTGCCGACGTAGCCGGCTGAGAACAGCCACGAGGCCATTTGCCGTTCAACCGTGAGGTTCCACATGTGGACGGACGTGGACGCCATGTCGTTGCTCAAGCTCAGGAAGGGTCCGTTCAGCGAAAACGGCGCCTGTTGATTGAACGTGACCGGGAAGATGTTCGTCTGGCCGCCAGGGCTGCCTAGAAACGGATTGTCGAGACCGCCCGGAGGCGCATTGAGACGGACTTCCGAGCCCCAGGGCGGCGCGACGGAGGTGTTCAGGTGGAATTGACCGTTCACGAATTCATACGACTTGCCGTACGAGGCTCGCACTGAAGTCTTGCCGCTGCCCGTCGGATCCCAGGCAATTCCGACGCGAGGCCCCAGGTTCCCCCACTGGGTGTTCATACCCGCCTTGGTCGGGAAGCCGGGATCCCCAGGAAAATACAGTCCGGCGGGCCCGTTCGGGAATACCGTGCTATGGACGTTCTGTTGGAACCTCGTCAGGTCGAACTGATAGACCGCGCCATTCTGTAATTGCTGCGGGAAGAATGGCTCCCACCGCAAGCCGTAGTTGACGGTCAGACGCGAGCCCGCTCTCCAGGTGTCCTGCGCGTACAGCCCGATGTAGCTCTGCGTCATGTCGAGCGTATTCGGGGCCGCCTGCACCAACGCGTTGGTCCCCATCCGTCCCAACAGGAAGTCGGACAAACCGGTGCTGGTCGCCGCGCCGCCGGTCTGGGTACCGTCGATGCTCAGCTGACCCGGGGAACGGACATTGGCCAACGACAGCGACTTCCAGCGCGCAAAGTTCGCACCGAGAGCGAATTGGTGGCCGCCTCGAACCAAGGTGAGGTCATCGCTCACCTGCCAGGCGCTGGTGGTGAATGTCGAGAGGCTCTCGGTGCCGCCGCCGAGCGAGAATCCGTTCGTCACGGCCAGCAGCATGTAGTGCGGCATGTAGCTGAAGATGTTGATGCCGACTTCGGGGGCGGAGAAGAAGTCCGTGCTCGTGCGGCTGATATCCGTGCGATTGAGGGCGAACCGCACCGAATTCAGGGTCGTGGGGCTGATCACGAAGTTCTCGCCGAGTGTAAAGGTCTGAGCGAGGTTGTCGCGTCCACCGCGGCTCGTCACGAGCAGGTTCTGCTGCGACGCTGCAAGACTGTAAGGA
>JBDTVS010000180.1:0-6198 GCA_040007095.1 Acidobacteriota bacterium | reverse complement strand
GGCGGGATGCATCGGCGGCCAGAATGCGCACGTTATTCATCTACGGGTCCTTAGCCCGGACGAATATCGTGGCGGCCAGACGTGTTGAGAGTCGCACTGACAGGCGGCATCGCTACCGGCAAGAGTTACGTGCTCGAGCGATTTCGCCGGCGCGGCATTCCCGTCCTCGACGCGGACACCCTGGCGCACGGCGTCATGGCGCCAGGCACCGAGGCGACCGCGGCGATCGCCGCGAGGTTTGGTGCCGTCATCGGTGCGGACGGAGCGGTCGACCGCGCCAAGCTCGGGCCGATCGTCTTCGCCGACGAGAACGCCCGCAGAGACCTCGAAGCGATCGTGCACCCCGCGGTGTATCGGGCGATCGCGGCTGGGCTCCGCGCGTTTGAGCGGATTGGTGGTTCACCGCTCGTGGTGGTCGATGTGCCGCTGCTGTTTGAAACGGATCACGCCTCGGATTTCGACCGCGTCATCGTCACCGCGGCGCCGGTCGACGTCCAGCTTGAGCGGCTGCGCGTGCGCGGTTTGAGTGAACCCGAGGCGCGCCAGCGCCTCGCCGCACAGCAGTCCACAGACGAGAAAATCGCGCGCGCAGATTTCGTGATTCGCACCGACGGCGCCTTCGAAGACACAGACCGTCAAGTCGAGGATCTACTGCAAGTCCTCGTGTCTGCGGGCGCCCGATGAGCGGCGCGCCCGTTTTCCAGGCGCGGGCGAACGACACGGAGACCGAGGCGCCTGACGGGAATTAATGCCGCCACTGTGGCTGCCGATGCATCCGCCGGGGGGCGTTGCTCGTCGTGTGCGTACTCCCGGCATGCGCGCTTCTCGCGCTTGGGGGGTGGTCGCCTCGACGCCCACAGTGGCCAGCTTTATTCCTGTCAGGGGCCAGGCGCCACGGGATGAAACGCCGTACGGATCCGCGGCGAGATGGCGAGTGCGATTGTGCCATTTGGCCGCCGGTAGGCGACGACGGCCGACATACCGGGGAAGGAATCGACGAGCGCCAGGCCCTCCGTAGGACCCAGAAGAAATGCCGCTTTCGACATCGCGTCGGCCAAGGTGCCGTCGCGTGACAGAACAGTCGCGCTCAAGGCCGCGTCCGATGGCTGCAGCGTGCGCGGGTCGAGCAGGTGGCCGTACTTCCGGCCGTTGAGCTCGACGAAGGTCGCATAGTCGGCCGACGTAGAGACCGACGTTTCTTGGGTCTCTACGACGCCGAGCAAGCGGTCTGGTCGGTCCGGATCCTTGATCCCGACGGTCCATGTCCGTTTCCCCGGCGGTGTGCCAAGCAGATATTGATTGCCGCCGGCGTCGATGAACCCGCGGAGGTTCTTCTGTCGCAGTGTGTTTGCCGCGACCTCAACGGCAAATCCTTTCGCGATCCCTCCGAGGTCGAGCTCGACGCCCGCCCTGGCGAATCGAACCGAGCGGGCCCGGTCGTCGATCAGCACCTGCCGATAGTCCACCAGCGGCCGCACGACGGCGAGTTCGCGCGCGGACGGCAGATGCGGTCGCTGGTCGTGGAAACCCCAGAGCTTCACGAGTGGGCCGACGGTCATGTCGAACGCGCCGTGGCTTTTGGCGCTCACGCGGAGGCCGGCGGCGAGGACCGCCAGCATCGGTTCGCTCACGCGAACGGGACGATCCGCCGCGAGCCTGTTGATGAGTGAGAGCTCGCTGTCATCGCGATAGTTGCTCATCAAGCGATCGATTTCCGCGATTGCCTTGAACGCGGCGTCGATCGCTTCGCGCCGGATGGCGTCGGTCCCGCCGTAGGCCTCGACTTCGACCGACGTTCCCATCATGAAGCGGTAGTCGCGCGTACGGCCGCTATCGTCGAACGTATCCGCGCGCCCGCCAGCCGCGAACAGGATCAACAGCAGCGCGCCAAAGGCGAGCGGCAGCGAGAGGAACGCGCGTCTACTTGCACCCACAGCCGCCGCTTTGGACGCCGAAGCCTCCCGCCGCTCCCTCGCGCGCTTCCTGCCAGTGCGCCGTGTAGGAGACGCTCGAGCTGTCGGCGTCGAACATCATCTCGGGATCGGCCAGCCGCCCCCGCTGATAGGGCTGCACCGTGGCGCATCCGGCAAGGGTGACAGCGGCCAGCAGGCCGGCCGCAAGCACAGAGACTCGTGTCGTCGTAGGTGTCATCATGGCTCCGAGAGCAGCGAGTTGATCTCCCGCTCGTAACTGTCGAGGGTTCCCTTCGAATAGCCCGTGTGCGTGAAACGAATGTGTCCTATGCGATCGATCAGGAAGGAGCTGGGCATGGCGCGAACCATGAAGGCGTGAGCGGCTTCGCCATTGGGGTCGAAGACGACGGGCATCGTGTGCGGCCGCGTGGCGAGAAACGCATCAGCGGCTTTTCGCTGCTCGTCGACGTTGACGGCAAGCACCTCGAGACCGCGATCCCGATTACGTGTGTAGAGCGCATCGAGCGCGGGAAACGACGTTTTGCACGGGACGCACCAGCTCGCCCAGAAATCGACCAGCACGACCTTCCCCTGGTAGTCCGCGAGCTGTGCGGTCGTGCCATCGGCCCGACGCAAAGTCACGGTGGGCACTCGCGGCGCGTCGGTCGCCGAAAGAGGTACGCCACCCAGCAGCCAGCCAGCTGCCACAGTGGTGAACGCGATTCGACTGCACGTGAGCATCTTCGTCGGCATGTGCCGTTGCCTCGTTGCGGGTGATATCAAGAAGTCCATTGTTGCAGTTTCCCCTGCGGTGCGCCGGGCCCGCCGGTTCACGCTATCGTGCGTCAACGACTGACCGGTGCGCCGCTCAGGACCCAGCGCGAAATCAGCGCGGATTTGCCCGCCCGATCGCCGGTCAGAAAACCGTACATGCTGCCGCCCGGCTGGGTCACGATCACCAGCGCGCTGGAGGCGCTGCCAGCTCGAACGCCTGCCATCACGTTAGCGTAGCTGGCGGTCGAGTATCGCGCCTTGGGTGATCGACCACCGTGGCACGGCGTGCAATCAGCGTCGAGGATTGGCTGGATATCTGGTGTGTAGGCGATGGCCGCAATCGTTGGTGTCGGTGTCGGTGTCGGTGTCGGCGCTGCGGTGGGTGTCGGCGTCGTGCCGGTCTCGATCGTCGATCTGACGGTCGTTGTGGTCGGTCCCAGCGGCACGCCGTTCGAACAGCTGGCTGCGGCCCAAACCGTGGCCAGTGTCGTCATGACGGCGAGCGTGCGTGCGCGGAGCTGGTCCATGGTGGTTATCGCAACTTGAGCGGCACGCGAAGGCCGGTTGAAATGATCGCGGCCTCGAATCCGTTGTCGGCACGGTACCGATCGTACTGAACCGTCAATCCCGTCCCCGCCGGCAGCCCCAATAGCTGTCCTTTTGGCGTGACGACCAGCCTGCCGGTGTAGTTGTCGGAATTGAACGGCGCCAGCCGGAAGTCCGCCGTGAAGAACTGCGGAATGGCACCGACGTACTGGGGTTGATAGAAGGAGGCGCCGGTCTGCTCGTTCCGCCGATACGAAACATTCAACAGCCATTGCTCGCTGAAGCGGTGCGACACCCCGACACTCAGCGTGTTCGATCTCAGCTGCCAGTCATCGAAGTAGTGGCGATAGTCGGCTTCGATGAACGTCTGCGCGGGCAACGCCTGACGAATGCGTGCGGTGACCGTTTGCCTCGTCCGCGTGTCCGGCACCTGACCGAGCACCATGATGCCGTTCACACTGGCGCGAAGGAACGGGTTGTCCTGGTACCCCGCGATCTTGCCGACCTCGTAGCCTGCTTGCGCGATGGTCGTTTTTGTCAGCGTCTGCGTGATCGATGCGTAGGCGCTGCTGGCGTACTGGTTCTCGCGGTCCGGCAGCGGGTGCAGCGTCGGCTGATTGAAGGAAAATGAAAACCCGGCGGCGACGGTCGCATTGCCGTTCGCGAGATCCCTCGACATCGACGTCAGTCCCGTGGTCGCACGATAGAAATTCTCTTGGCTGAACGCAGCTCCGATCGTGAACTTGAGGTCGTCGAACTTACGCGTCATGGACAGCCCCCCCTCCTGGCGGCGGCTGCGCACACCCTGGCGGTGGCAGCGCGCGCAGGAATCAGAGGCCGCTGAGATCGCGTCGACGCCGAAGCTGACGCGCAGGCTTGTCCGGTCGGTGAAGTCCTGGCTCAGGTCCACGGTCGGGCTGAGCACGGTCACGCCGCGGGAATCCTGGAAGCCGTGAAACTGGACGTTCAGGTCGTTGTTCTGCGCCGAGTTGCGGCGGGCGACCAGGCACGCGAAGACCGCGACGGTCACCGCGAGTGAGGACGAGACGGGGAAGCGGCGCGTCACGAGGCTCCTAACGCGTCTGCGCGGCGTTGTAGTACACCATCCATCGGAAGACCTCCGTCGCCTTGGTGGCGGCGTCACCGCTGAAGTACCGGTACATGCTTCCGCCCGGCGCACAATCGACGACGACGGAACTGCTGGCGTCGCCGGCTGTTTGATCGCGCATCACATCGGCGTAGGTGCTGACCGAGTAGTTGCCCCTGGCGTCGCGGCTGCTGTGACAGGACAAGCAGTCGCGGTCGAAGATGGGCTTGATGTCTTGCACGTACGCGAGCGACTGCGTGCCGATTGCGCTTGGACCGAAAGGAAAGCCGGGGTCGCCGACGTCGGTGGCCCTCTGCCCTTGCACGCAACCAGACGCCGCGACGGAGATGACGACAAGCGCAGTTCGTTGTCGCCACGATCGCGAGAACAACCGAACGGCCGCGCGTCGTGTGATGGGCATCGCCGCGACCCTTGCAAGGCACGTGCCCCGGTGAATCACTCTCACCCTGTCAAAAGCCGGCGACTTCGAAGCGGCCGGGCTTTCGCGGCGTCCTGAATTCTGGGCGCGTTGTCGCACCGAATGAACACGTGACGATCACGCGCCAGTGCTTGCCGTCCGAGACGGAGCACGCGTTTCCAGGCCGCCTCGAAGTGCTTTCACGATCATGACGTCGGTCTGCGCTAATCGATGCTCAGAATACTTCAGGCATCGCCTGATAATTCGCAGCGGCGTCGAGCGCGAGCGAGTTCATCGGTTGTTCATCTTCCGGCGGCGTCGCCTGTATCGAATGCATGCGGGGTGTAGAATCCGGAATCGAGGAGCGTTCAATATGCGTCGATATGGTTTCGTGCTCGGCGTGGCGGTCGCGATGTCGGCGTCGATCGGATTCGCCCAGCAGACCGCGGGCGGTCCATACAAGGTGCTCACAACGGCGAAGGTCGGCGGAGCGGGCGGCTTCGACTACGTGTTCGCGGACGTCGAGGGCCGCCGGTTGTACATTCCTCGAACCGGAGCCACGCCGCGGATCACGGTCTTCAATCTCGACACGCTGGAGTCGGTCGGCGAGATTCCCAACACTGCGGCGCGGGGTGTCACCGTCGATCCGAAGTCGCATCACGGCTTCTCCACCAGTTCGCCCGTCGTCATGTGGGACACGCAGACGCTCGCGACGATCAAGACCATCGACGTGAAGGGCAATCCCGACGGCGTGCTGTTCGACCCGTTCAATCAACGGGTCTACATCTTGAGCCACGTCGCGCCTCAGGCGACGGTGATCGACGCAAAGGATGGTTCGGTGGTCGGCACCATCGATGTCGGTGGCGCGCCGGAGCAGGCCGCAACCGATGGCAAAGGTCATCTGTATGTGGATATCGAGGACCAGAACAACGTCGCGGTGGTCGACGCGAAGACGATGCGGGTGATCGCGCACTACGACATCAGCGAGAAGGCGAAGACTCCGGCCGGGCTGGCCTTCGACGTGAAAAACCATGTGCTGTTTGCCGCCTGCCGCAATCCTCAGACCATGGTGATTCTCGATGCCGAGAGCGGAAAGATCATCACGACGCTGCCGATTGGCACCGGCGTCGATGGGGCGGTGTTCAACCCCGCGACGATGGAGGCCTTCAGTTCGCAGGGCGACGGCACGCTGACCATCATCAAGGAGAACAGTCCGACCAGCTTTGTGGTCGAGCAGACCCTCCAGACCATGACAGGCGCGAAGACATTGACACTCGATTCGAAGACCAACCGCGTGCTGCTGATCGCGGCGGAGTATGCTCCGCCGCCGACGCCTCCGCCGGCGGGGGGCCGGGCGGGCCGCGGCCAGATGTTGCCCGACTCCTTCTCCATCCTCGTGGTCGGCAAGTAAGGACCCGTAGATGAATAACGTGCGCATTCTGGCCGCCGATGCATCCCGC
>JBDTVS010000179.1:0-51986 GCA_040007095.1 Acidobacteriota bacterium | reverse complement strand
GAATCCGCTGACCTTCTCGAGGAGAGCTGCACCGAGAGTGCGTGAGATCCGATTTGAGTGCAGGTCGACATCCTCGATGACGCATTCAGCATCGTTCGCCCTCGGGCGGTACCCTCGTTGCGATGACGCAGTCGTGGTGGTGGCGCGAGTGGTTGCCGAATGCGGGGACGTTGACGTTGATCGGCGTGACCACCACGCCGGCGGGCACGGTGGTGGAGGCGGATGGCCCCTCGTTCGGACGATGTCCGAGCTGTGGCCGTCGCTCCGAGAGGCGCCACAGCCGGTACTGGCGTTCGCTTAAGGATTTGCCAGCACAGGGACGGGCCATCGTGCTACGGGTGCACGTCACGCGCTGGCGCTGCCAGAACGGACGCTGCGTCACGGCAATTTTCGCCGACCGGTTGGTGGGTGTCTCGGCGGCGCGTGTCCACCGGACTGATCGGTGCCGCACGATCGTGCATCTCGTCGGGCACGCTCTGGGCGGTCGCGGTGGTGAGCGCCTGCTCCATCGGTTGGGGATGGCGGTCAGCGACGACACGATTCTGCGCCTGCTGAAGCGGCCGGCGAACGAGGCCTTGGCGCCGGATCCCCTGCATGTCGTCGGCATCGATGATTGGGCGTGGCAGAAGGGCCAACAGCATTTCGGAACGATTCTCGTCGACTTGGAGCGGCGACGGGTCATCGATCTGTTGCCGACGCGTGCCGCCGGATCGGTGGCAACCTGGCTGGCGGCCCACCGGAGCATCCAGACGATCAGTCGTGATCGACACGGCCCGTATGCCGAGGCGATCCGCAGTGGCGCGCCACAGGCCCGCGAAGTCGCGGATCGCTTTCATCTCGTGAGCAACCTGCGCGACGCGGTGCAGCAGGAGTTGGGCCGGTTGCGTCGCTTTCTCGTCGTGCCGCATCACGCGCCCCCATCGGTGATCGTGCCCGGAACGGCGTCCGGGGCTCGGGTGGTCCGTCGAACGCGATCCAGCGGAGTCGATCAAGAGCGTCGCCTTGGGCACGAACGTCGTGCGGTGCAGCTCGAGCGGTTTCACCTCGTGAAGCGCTTGCAAGGCGCCGGTCTCAGCGCGGCGGCCATCATGCGCGAGACGGGGATCGGCCGGAAGTTCGTGCTGACATGGACCCGGCTGCGCGAGCTGCCGTTCCGGAATCGCATGGAACCTCGCGTGGGGATGCCGGAGTTCTACCGGGAGTACTTGTGGCGGCGCTGGACCGAAGGCTGTCAAAGCGTCAAGCGGCTGATGGCCGAAATCCAGCCGCTCGGCTATGTCGGCGGCTACGCCGGGCTGGCCAAGCTCGTCGCGCGGTGGCGGTATGATGCCGCTGCCCTGGCTCGGCCACGCCGTGTCCCGGCTACCGTCGCCGTCACCATCGTCACCCGCCACGTGTCGCCGCAAGTGGCCGCCGCGCTGCTCGGTCAACCGCGCGCGCTCCTCACTGACCGACAGATTGAGATCGTGGATGCCTTGAAGCACCACTGTCCAGGATTCACGACGATGCGCCGCCTGATGCTGAGCTTCCGCACCATCTTGCGCGTCGGAAAGGTCCGGACCCTGCACCGGTGGATGGCGAGAGCGACGGCAACGGAGATCGACGCGATGCAACGCTTCGTCCGGAAGCTGCGCCAGGACCTCGGCGCCGTGGAAGGCGCCGTGACCGAACGCTGGAGCAACGGGCCCGTCGAAGGGCACATCAATCGCCTGAAGACGTTGCGACGCCAGATGTATGGGCGCGCCGGCGTCGACCTGTTGCGCGCGCGACTCCTGCCCCTGGTCGACAACGCCGCCGCTCGTTAACGTGGCCGCCGGGCTGTCGTGTCCTGGCGAGGCCACACGTCACGAACTCACCGCCGTCATCGAGGATGAGGGAGAACCGATTTGAGGGCTGATCGACACTCTCTTCGTCAGCTCCGCTTCCAGGCGGGCGGCCCTCTTCAGGGATCGGACGACGCGCTGCGCGCTGCTGCGTCGCTGTTCGACGTTCCGCTCGTACCGCAGCATCTCGTGGAGTTCGTCGACGGTGTATGCGTCCAGCTTCGCCAACATTCCCTCACGGTCACCCATGCCTGATGGTGGGTTGCAAGCGTTTTCTGCCTGATTATGTCGTTGACTGGAAGGGGGACGACCTCGCGAAATCGAGGCGGGGTGATTCGAACTCGATTTCTGAGGAGGAGTGCGGCGGACGTCGCTTTCACCAAGATCCCTAGCCCGTCGAACTCGCTGCTGAGCACCGATATGCACGGCTGAGCCATGCGGTCAACAGTCGCGCTGCTGCCGCTGGTGTTGGTCCATAGAACGGCATGAGCGCGGTCGGGACGCCGGGAACGCGCACGATGTACGCGCGCCAGCGATCCTGGGACACCCGAGCGACTTCGATCACATAGGGGCGTCCCCCAATGGATTCTTCAAAACGATGGACGGCGCTGGTCACGAGTTGTCAGAAGAACCGATGTTGTCAGTGAGCGCCGTGATTCTCGCAAGCATCTCGCGCCGGATCAAGCGAAGACAGTGACGAAACCGGGAAGGCCGAAGAAGCGCGGAGATTCGAGCTCTAGATGCTTTCCGCACTTTGGCGCTGAGCCAATCCGCGCGGGCACGCGCCTTGTCGGCCGTTGACACGGGGAACGGCTGACCCCGCTTGAGATTGTTGGGCACGATCGACTCGTCTTGCGAGGGAAGCTCGGTGTGTCGCTCACGGGGTTCGTCGAGCCAAGGCGAGTGCGGCGAAGCTGGAGTGCCGGCGCACCGCACGTTCGGCCACGCACCGCTGATGTCGATTGTGGCTTAAACCGGCTCTGACGCATCCTCGGTGCAGCCCGTTGAAGGCGTACGCTGGAGCCATGAAGCGTTTGCTTACATGGCGCAATATCCTCCCCAGCACGCGCTTGGCATTGCGTGCCATCGTCCCCACCGAAGACGGCCTGATCATCGAAGCGGAGGGGCAATCGTGTGGTCGTTGTCCGGGTTGTCGCCGAATTTCGATGGCGCGCCATAGCCATTACTGGCGAACGATGAAGGACTTGGTGGCGCATGGACAGGCCATCAGATTGCGGGTGCGGGTCAGTCGCTGGCGATGCCGGAATCCTCGGTGCGCGACCGCGATCTTCGGCGAGCGATTGCCGGATGTCGCCGCGGCGCGCGCCCAACAGACGCACCGGTTGGGCGTGGTCGTGCATCTGGTCGGTCATGCGTTAGGAGGACGTGCCGGCGAACGCCTCTTGGCCCGTCTGAGCATGGCGATCAGTGCCGACACGATCTTGCGCGTCGTCAAACGAGGCGCCCCGCCACCCGACGTCGATGAGACTCTGCGCGTCGTGGGCATCGATGACTGGGCCTGGCAGAAGGGCCAGCAGCAGGGTCGAAAATCCCCCGCGATCAGAGCAGCGGCGCCGGGGCGGCTTCGACGCGGTAGCCAAGGCTGCGGAGTTCGCGAATCATCTTGGCGGCTCGACGGTGCGCGCGCTCTCTGCTAACCGCTGGGCCGCGTTCCTCGTACGTGACGCCGTCGTGCAGAATCTTCCACACGAGCCGACAGAGCCGGTGCGCGATCGCGCCGATCGCTTGGGCATGGCCGAGACGGACGACGAACCGCCGGTACAGCAGCTCAAAGAGGCTGCCTTTGGTGTTCACCGCGGCATGCGCCGCTTGATTGAGCAGGCGCCGCATCTGCCGGTTGCCGTTCGGGGAGCGGTGACTACGGTTGATGCCGGCGCTTTCGTCGTGTCCCGGACAGGCGCCCACCCAGGACGCTAGGCGCTTGGCCGTGGCGAACGTCGTCGCCGTGGGGCCGACTTCCGCGATGATCTGCTGCGCCGAATCGACCCCGAAGCCAGGAACGGCCGCGAGTCGTTGCACGGCCTCCTGATGCACCCGGAGCAAGCCGGCGAGCTCCTCATCGAGCTGTTGCATGTGCTCTTCCATGACCTTCAATTCAGCGAGCGTCATGGCGATCAGCCGGCGGTAGAGGGGAGGCAGATCCGTCGACGCCCCGAGCGCATCGCACAACTGCGCCGGTGTCGCGCGCAGCCGGGCACTGCCGAGTGCCGCAATCTTGGCGGCATCGGTCTCACCGCTGGCAATAGCGTGGAGCATCCGCCGCGCACTCGCCCCGAGCAGATCAGATACCAAACTGCAGACCTTGATGTGCGCCTCCTCCAGGAGAGACTCAAGGCGATTCTGCAACTGCACGCGATTACGGGTCAGCTGATACTTACGCCGTGTCACGGTCCGCCAGAGGCGCTGCGTCACATCGGGGACAAAGCTGAGAGTCAGCTCCTGCGCCACCAAGCGCTTGACCAATCGCTCGGCATCGGGAAAGTCTCGCTTCCGGCCGTGCGGCCCATGATTGGACTGCGCCTGCGCGAGATGGAGCGTGCCGGTCGTCGGGCCTGCGTCTACCCGCGCGCGCCGCGTCCGCTGCCAGTCGCACTCCAACGCGTCCCACACCGGGCGCCAGTACTGCGCGGTCGATTCCATCACCACTTCCTCGACCTCCTGCTCGACCAACCACTCGGCGAGGAGGCGCAGATGGCTCGGCGTCGCACCGAATTGCCGGCGTTCAAAGTGCCAGTCCCCCTCGACCTCCACATCCGCGACCACCACCGCCAACATCGCTTTGTGCACGTCGATTCCTGCGATTCGATAGGGCATATACATCTCCAGGCGGAAGCGGAGAACGTGCCCTGGATGGTCTTACTCAGGGTCACAGGCTGTCACACGACGACGCCCATTTATTCGCTCAAGCGCGCACGTTCCGGATCATCCATTTCGACGGCGTCAGTGCCTCCATTGTGCTGGTCGACCTCGCCGCTCGCGCCGGCACCATTCTCGCAACCAGGCACGCGATTTTCATCAGCTTTCGCGAGCTGATATCAGCTGTCCCTCCATTTCGGCACCATCCTCGTGGACTTGGAGCGACGCCGCGTTGTGGCGGCTGTCTAGAGGCGATGACCGCGTCTTAAAATCGTCGGACACCGCGCCCCCGGGGCCGGTGATCACGAAGAGCCGAATGCGGCTCGCCGACGGACCCCTTCATGCGGCACTGACCGCGAATAGTCGATTGGGACAGCCCGTTACGGTGACGACCAACAGCCCGGACCGCGTTCGCGCATCGGAGGTTGACAGCGGCGCTCACTTCATAGTCGCTTTAAGGTGTAGTTGACACCCGGCCTCGAGAGCCGGCTGACGGCCGTGGCCGAGCGACTGGTGCCCGGGCTCGTCGAGTGCGGCAGCGATCGGATCGTGCGTCAGGCACGGCGTCGCCTACGGCCCTGACCTCGTCGTCCACCTCGTCTTCTCGCGTGATGACATGGAGACGACGAATGAATGGTGTCTCGAGGGTCGCTGACTCACAGGAAGCCTGCGACGTCTCGCCTGATCAGATCGGCGTCCAGCGGACGGTTGGCGACGCGAGGCGTGCTCACGGCGGCGGAAAATTCGGGATGGATGTGCCGCCGAGCCATTCCTTCAACTTCGACCACCGCCGCCGTCCCGACACATTCCGCACCGCGATGGCCACCGCTTTCTTCTGGCCCACGAGGACGACTAGCTTCTTGCCTCGGGTGACGCCGGTGTAGAGCAGATTCCGCTGCAACATCATGTAGTGCTGCGTGAGCACGGGGATGATGACCGCCGGGTATTCGCTGCCCTGGGACTTGTGGATCGTCACGGCGTAGGCTGGTACCAACGTGTCCAGCTCGCCGAACGCGTAGGTGACGGCGCGACCCTCGAAACGGGCGATGAGCTCGCCGGCGTCGGCGTCCACGTCGTCGACGTATCCGATGTCGCCGTTATAGACCTCCTTGTCGTAGTCGTTCTCGATCTGCATCACCTTGTCGCCGGGGGCGAAGGTCCAGCCGAACCGCTCGACTTTTCGCTCGCCGGCGGGATTCAATGCGGCCTGCAGCGAGATATTGAGGGAGCGCGCACCGACGCCGCCTCGATTCATCGGACAGAGCACCTGGATGTCGCGTATGGCGTCGAGACCAAAGCGCTGCGGGATGCGCGTCTTCACGAGGTCGACAATGCGACGCCCCGCCGTCTCCGGGTCGTCCGCCTGCACGAAATAGAAATCGCTGTCGCCCTCGGGTTTCCGCACTTCAGGCATGACGCCCTGGTTGATCCGGTGGGCGCTGACGATGATCTGGCTGCGGGCGGCTTGACGAAACACCTCGGTGAGGCGCACCACGGGGACCGCGCCGGACCCGATGATGTCGGCCAGCACCTGGCCGGGACCGACCGAGGGCAACTGGTCGATATCGCCGACGATCAGCAATGCTGCGAGCGCCGGCACCGCCTTGAGCAGCGCGTGCATCAACAGCACGTCAACCATCGAGGTCTCGTCGATGACCAGCAGGTCGCAGTCGAGCGGGCGCTCGCTGTCCCGCTTGAAGGCGCCTCCCTTGGGATCCACTTCGAGCAGGCGGTGGATCGTCTTGGCCTCGTGCCCGGTCGTTTCGTTCAGCCGCTTGGCGGCACGGCCGGTCGGCGCCCCGAGCAGGATCGTGACGCGCTTGGCGGCCAGAATACCCAGGATCGCCTTCACGATCGTGGTCTTTCCGACGCCCGGCCCGCCGGTGATGACGAGCACCTTGGATGTCAACGCGAGGCGTACGGCCGATCGCTGGGTGGCGGCGAGCTCCAGGCCGATCCGTCGTTCAATCCAGGGAACCGCCCGGTCGGCATCGATCGCCCCCCAAGGCAGCGGGGCGCGCGTCAGCGCCAGCAGGCGGTCCGCAATGGCGCGTTCGGCCCGGTAGAGACTGGACAGAAAAATGCACGCGGACGCCCCCACGCGATCCCCCGTCACGGTGCCCTCGGTTAGCTCGAGGGCGAGCGCCGTGCCGATGAGCTCGGCGGGCACGTCGAGGAGCCCTTCCGCCAACGGCACCAACTCCGTCGTCGGGAGTCCGCAATGGCCGTCATCCATCGCCTCAGTGAGCGCGTAGGAGATGCCCGCCCGCACGCGAATCATCGCCGTCTTCTCGACGCCAAGCTTCATGGCGATGGCGTCCGCGGTCTTGAAGCCGATGCCACGGATGTCGCGCGCGAGGCGATACGGATTCTCCGTCATCACCTGGACGGCGTCCGCGCCGTAGGTCTTGAAGATGCGGACCGCCCGTGCCGTACCGACTCCGTGGCTGTGCAGGAAGACCATGATCTCGCGCACAACTTTTTGCTCAGCCCAGGCGCCGGTGATGCGCTGCGCGCGCACCGGACCGATCCCGGTCACCTCGCGCAGCCGCTGGGGCTCTGCCTCGATGACATCGAACACCCGCTCGCCGAAGGCGCGCACCAGCTTCTGCGCGTAGACCGGGCCGATGCCGCGGATCATCCCGGACCCCAGGTATTTTTCGATCCCGTCGATCGAGGTTGGCGCCGACGTGCGCAGGAAGTGCGCCTTGAACTGTTGGCCGTGGGTACGGTCGTTGGTCCAGTCACCGGAGGCGGTCACCCACTCGCCCGCCGCGATCACGGCCGCGTGGCCGACAACGGTGATCAAATCGCGGTGGCCGCGCGCCTGGATACGGAGGACGCAGAAGCCGTTGTCGGCGTTGTGGAAGGTGACGCGCTCCACGAGGCCGGCCAGGACCTCGCGCGGCGACGGGCTCGGCTCGTTCATCGGCGACACCTCTCTTGCGGGCGCCCTTCGTGCGCAGCGCGCGGCCCCACAGATCGGGCGTGGAGGCGATCGCCAACGCGAGAGAACATCGGTCAGTCCAGGAAGATGTCGGGGTTGAGCGGCGCACCAGGCGTCACCGCATCGCGCTCGAAATCGGTGACGCCCACCTCACGCGACACCGTTTCATCCATCAAACAGTGACCGGTGATACCGCGGCTGTCGCGCGTGAACACCACGCGAGCGGCGTCCCCCTGATCGCCGGCGTACGGCTGCACGTCACCACCTGCGGGAAGAACGTCTCGACGTCGGCGGTCGCGATGGTGGTGCGCGGCCAGCGCGCGTTCACCGCCACACCCTGGTCGGCGAACTCGGCCGCCAGACCGAGCGTGCACAGCGTCATGTCGTACTTTGACAAAGTATAGGCGACATACGGCCCGAACCAGCGCGGGTTTGAGATTGAGCGGCGGCGCCATCGTCAGGATGTGCGGGTTCGAGGCGCGGAGCACGTGCGGCACGCAGGCCTGTGCGCACAGATAGATCCCTCGCGTGTTGATGTCCTGCATCAGGTCGTAGCACTTCATCGGCGTGGCGAGCGTGCCCGTGACGCTGATCGCGCTGGCGTTGTTGACCAGGATACCAATGCGCCCGAACGCCTCCAACGATCACAAACGCCCCTTGTGAAGGAATTGAGTGTCACGCGACACCGGCGTCGAACTCCTCCGCGCCCGGCTGATTCCGATCTCCCCGTAGGTACCGAGTCGTTTTGCAACGGGAAGGAGTCAGAACCCCTGGAATGAGTCAGAGCCATCAGAAGCAGGAGTCGATTGAATTGGATTCACCAGCCTCGGGAAGCCGGCCTCTCGCTCGTGGCGAGAGGTGCTTCACCAACCAGGGCACGTTGAGCACCTCCAGCACCGGGCGCCAGATCTCCGATGCGTCCGGCAGGGCGACGCGTAGCGATACCCTCGGATTGGGTATGTAATGGCCTTGGCGCTCGCGTTGCCAGAGTTGACGCGACGTAGCGTAGCTGCTGTTCACCTCGCTGCGGGCCAGTACGCTGTTGACGTAGGTTCGCTTGCGGCGCGAGTCACGAACCACCACGTCGGGAAACGCGTCGAAGGGCGGGCGGATGATTTCGAGGGCCGTCAAGCCCGCACTCCGGCCCCGCGGGGAGTACGCCTGGCACCACTGGGTCATCAGCACCTGGAACACGAAGTACTCGCCCTGCTCGCGTCCGATCTGCACCAGCCGCCCGTCGACCTGCGCGTCGAACGACGGCGGCGCGAGCACGTCATAGACCGTGCCGAACGCCCCTCGAGCGAACGCCTCATCTTCGTACGCTCGTCGAAGGGCCCAGTGGAGGGCGAGGTGGCCCAGATGATCGCGCAGTTCACGCCTGGCTCCGCGCGCGAGTAAGGCCTCGACCAACCGGGCGTTCCCCGCGTAGGCCGCCGCCATCAGCGGGGTGAGGTTCATCGGCGTCCGGAAATCCACGCCGTGCTGTTCCGTTTGCCACAATAAATCCTTGAAGTTCCGTGCCTCGTACGGCTGCCGCAAGCGGCGCACGACCTGGAGGCCCTGCTGCCGGTAATGCTCGGCCGGGGTAAATCGCACGGCGGCCAGGCTCGCGGCGATCGCTTCGTCGCGATGGAAGCAGGCGTAGTCGAACAACTGCTGCCTCGCGTTGTTCGACACCCCCTTGGGGTCGAGTGCCTTCACTGCCAGAGGGGCCAACGCGGCCTCGTTGAGCACGGTCCACGGTACTGGCTGGAGCTTGAGCACCGTGGCGCGAATCGCCTCGGCCTGCTCGAGCTTCCCCTGCTGCTCGAGACGGTGCGCCTCTGCCTGCCAGTCCTCGATGCTGGCCTCGGCCACCTGTACCTGTTGCCCACCTGCTCCGAAGACCACGCCGAGTTTCTTCCAGAGCGGGTGTGTCGGATCGTCCTCCACCAGCCAGGCATTCACCACCGCCCGTGTCAGCCCGACATACAAGGCGTTGACGAAGAATTTGTAGACTTCGAGCGATTTGTCCGTCTTGTCCTTCGCCCGGCGGTACTCGAGCGTCTCTGTGGCCAGCGCGGCATCGGACACGCCCTCGCACAGCTCGGCGAAGAGGCGACGCTCGATAGAGACGAGACGGTAGAGAATGATGTGGTCGTACTCGAGTCCTTTCGCTTCGTGGACTGAGAAGATCAGAGGCGTGTGGAAGCGCTGTCGGGCCTCCGCCTTGTGCTCGTCGCGCAGCACCACGACCGCGGTGCGCGGTGACCGGCGGGTGTGCTCGTCGAGCTCGACCACCTGGGAAGACCCGGTCTCAAGGCCGCGCACCTCGCCGCTGATACCCGCCACCGCGCGCATCAACGCATTGCTCTCGCGATCGATGGAGCCGAAGCGCGCGTGCTTGAGCTTCAGCAGGTTGTTGGCGATGGCGGTGACCGCTTCGCTGTTGCGGTAACTCACGTCGAGCACGGCGACGTCGCGGGCCTCATCGAGGCCGACGCCTCGCCAGAAGAGTGTCTTCACCTTGGCCCAGGAGAAGAAGTTGGGGTGCACGATCTGATTGGCGTCACCCGCCACGATGAACTGGCCGGCCACCTTGAGCGACTTGAGCACCAGCGCGAGCTGCACCGCGGTCAGATCCTGCACTTCATCGACGGCGATGAAGTCGTAACAGGGGCTCATTCTGGGCAGGAACGCGTGAGCGATGAGGTTGGGCTCGTAGAGCGTCGAGCGTTCAAGCCACCCGCGCCACGCCGGTAGCACCCCGTGTAGCAGGGCGCGTTGCTCGGCACTGAAGATGGACTGGCGGACTCCCAGGGCCAGGTACTCCTCGAGCGTCAGCACACCCGTGGGCTCTGCGGTGATGACCCCACGCAGCTCTTCGAAACACTGGTGGACGTCGGCGAACGCCAGCCTCCCCCGGTGACGCTCGAAGAATCCTCGGAAGTCCCGAAAGAGCACCGGCCGGCCGGGTGGCACCGCGACCGATTCGATCAGCTGTTGGTAGCTGAGAAAATCCGCCTCTTGCTCCCCCGGGTCCCAGCTATGGGCGACATACAGGGCGCGTGATCGCTCGGCCAGCCACGCCGACTCGGTGATATACGCGACGCGCCCGTGTTGGGCGCGTAGGATCTCGAGCATCAGCGCCGTCTTGCCGCTGCCGGCGGAGCCCACCAGCACCAACGGCAGCGTCTGTCGCAGCACCCCCTCTTGGGCGTCATCGAAGGACAGTGGTTTATCGAGGAGGTGGAATGTGGGCCGCGACGCATGGAGGTAGCGGATGGGCGCGGCCTCGACCGAGGTTGACGTGACGTCCTCGAGCATCTTCGCTTCGTTCACGGGCGCGCCGCGCAGAAAGCGCGATCTCGCGTACGCGTGGTTCCGAATGATCTCGAGGGCGAGACACGCCCGCTCCTCACGCCACTGCACGAACATCAATAACAGCCGCGCCGCGTCGTCGAGCTTCGCCCGGTAATAGGGCCCGACGTGGAGCCGCTTGACATCAGGACTCTTGAAGTCGTCGCGCTCAATGGCAGCGCGAACCCTGGCGACCTTGTCGTCCAGATCACCTGCGGCGAGCTGGTCATAGGTCAGGAAGCGCATCCGACCGGTAACGCCAGGAAGGGATGGGCGCGTGTCCGGGCTGCCCTGTTGCCGGTGTCGATCATTGCTGAAGCATGCGTGGTCCACCGCTTGCTGCTGCTGAGCCCTTGGATCACGAGCGTCGTCGAGACGCCGGCCAGGCGGCGATTGACCGCGATCGCGCCATCATATGCAGCGCCGTGAGTCGCGACGACGACCGTCATTATCATTCGTACACGTCGCGGCGGTGGCCGATGCGCGTGATACTAATGCGCTTCGCCGCGTCGTCGATGATGTACACCACGCGCCAGTCCCCGACCCGGACGCGCCACTGATCAACGTAGCCGATCAGCTTTTTGCAGCCGGCCGGCCGCGGGACCTGCGCGAGCCCGTCGAGTTTGTGGATGACGCGCGCCAACACGCGATCCGGCAACGCGTCGAGTTCTTTGCGCGCGGACGGCTTGACGTCAACGGCATACCTAGGCACGTAACCGACCGCGTTTCACGAGGTCCGCTTTGATCGTGTCGAGCGCGGTCCCCTTCTCCTTGCGGCGGGATTCCGACACCAACCCGTCTTCGATGTCCTCCCAGAGCGCCCGGTGCTTCTTGAGGTCAATCACTGCCGCGGTCTTGCGGCCTTTCGCGTCCGTGATGAACTGGATACCGGTCATGAGCTGTGGTCCCCCCTCCGTTGACGAACTCTCGCCTCGTGCACCCCACCAGTCGACCAACCCTGCATGGGTTCCGAACTCACGCCGGTGCCCCGGCGTGCCATCCCTGCTGCTGCGCGATCGGTGGACCACCAGGTCCCGGCGCAGGCCCCGCCGACCGCACTGATTCAAACGCCGTGACCTTCGGCTTACAACATGATGCGCTCAATCTCGTCGAGTGTCAGGGTGTCGCTGCTGCGGTCGTACAGCTTCGTGGTGCGCGGCGATTCGTGACAGGCGATCTGCTGGGCCTTCTCGAGCGTGCCCCCGTTCTGCAGGTACGCGGTGATGCCGGTCGCGCGAAACGTGTGACAGCACGTGCTATCGGGCACGCCGCCGGCGTTCGCCCGTCGCTTGATCATCCGAAACACGTCGACCTCGTGGAGCCGCCGGATGGTCAGTTGGCGTTTGCGATTGACGGCCCGAAACAACCACCCCTTGCGATCGTCGCGGAGGCCGGCCTGGTCGAGGTAGGCGTCGACGTACGCTTCGGCGAGGTGATGCGCGGGGACTTCGTGACGCTTGCCCCCCTTTTCGTGGAGGCGAAACCACCAGCGCTTCCCTTGCGGGTAGAAATCCTCGACGCGCATGTGCGTGACGGCGCCGACGCGGCCGAAGGTGTAGACCATCACCGCGACCAGCGCGCGATCCCGCAGGCCGATGAGGGTCTTCGTCTTGATGGCCTCGAGGAAGCCGCGCGCCTCGGCGCCGCTCAAGACCGGCGTCTTCCCGCGCTTGGCCGAGTACTTCGGACCGCGGACCGCGGCGGCGGGGTTCATGCGGAGGACCCCGTGGACGACGAGGTAGTCGCAGAGCATCCGAATCGCCGCGAGATGTTGCTTGACGGTGGGCGCCGAGCCGGCGTGCTGTTCGATGTAGGCGGCGACGATGACCGGCTGCAGTTGCGCGAGGCTGATGCGGCGCTGCTCACACCAGGTGCAAAAGGCGGCGATGGCGGCCGCGTAGGCGCGGCGGGTGTTCTTGTTACGAATCTTAACGGTGAAGAAGTCGACGGTCTGGCGGGCGGTGTCCTCGCCGGCGTCCGCGAGGAGCGCGGGGATCACGATCCCCTGCCCGAACGGGACCAATGCGGTCTGCTCGACGTCGTCATTCATGGTGTCGACTCCCCCACCGTCCGGGTCGGGTTGGCGCTGACCATCGCCGCGAAGCGATCGTAGTCGTTGATGATCGCCTGGGCGAGGGTAAAGAGTTTTTGCAGTGCTTCGGAGACGGACTCGAAGCGGACTTCGATGTGGCCGGGACCGAGCGCGATGCCGGCGGGCAAGCCCGCGACCTGCGTTTGCAGGACCTCACGGGCCACGGGCACGCGGACGGCTTCGAGACGGGCCTGCCGGAGGGTGGTCGCCACGTTCGTGCGCCGCGCCGCGGCGGCTTTGGCCGGGCGGCCGCGGCGGATCGCGCGCAGCGATCGGATCAGCCCAAGGCGGTCGAGGACGAGCTGGGATCCCACGGGTCGGGCGTGGAACCGGTGCAAGAGTTGGGACGCGCGGGGGCGGGATACGCCCAGCAACACTTCGAGATCCGTTCGTGTCAGCAGATCCCGGTCAAGCGTCTCGAGCTGCGCGACCGCGTCCGGGATCCGAGGATACCAGTTGGGGGCAATGGGCATCGGCGATCTCGCTTAACTCCTAGACTTGCGGGCGGTTGGAGTGTACCATATTCCATTCCCTACTTCCTTACGTCGGTAGAAGAGCTTCTCAAATGCCAACGGAGCATCAAAAGAAAAGTACGTAAGATAAAGGGGATTATCTTACGTTCATGTGCGCGATGATCCGCGGTGCATCACGTCAACGTCTCTGCGACGTCCCACGGGCCTGAATTCCGCCGTGTGGCGCGTCTGGCGGCCCCGGCGCCTCCTGGACCGCCCCATGAGACGCTCACAGGCCGCGTCCCCGCCCCGGGACGGCTTTCCTCGACGGTCTTCCCCGCTGTGCCGGCTCAGCCGGGCCACGCCGCTTGCGCCCCGTGGCGGACGTGCAAGACGCTCACAACCTGGCTGGCTTCATCAATCGCGTAGATGATGCGATAGAGGTGCGGCTTGTTGCCATACAGCAGTTGCCGGAGGCTCTGGTTTTCTGACACCGCGGCGCCACGGTCGGGGTGTTCGTCCAAACTTGCGATCAGGACTTCCAGACCATTGAACCACTCCTGGGCCTGCGCGGCATCGTGCGCGCCGATGTAGTCGTAAATCGCCCGCACGTCGCGGCGGGCGCGGGGGAGCACATCAACGCGGTATGCCATAGTCCGCGCGGATGTCGTCGAACACCTCACGGGCCGGACGCCCCAGACCGTTTGCCAACTCTGCCAGCCCCTGGCGGATACCTTCCCGCGCGTCGGCCTGCGCAGCGATGTCGAGAAGCCGTTGGTAGCTCTCGGCGTCCATGATCACGGCCTCCGCCTTGCCGTTGACGGTGAGAATCAGCGGTCGCTGGGTTGCCTTCAGGTGCCGCATAAAATCGCCGGGATGACGCCGGAAGGTGGTCATCGGCTGGATGTCCGTGGTGATGTTGAACATGGATGGGGAAAACCTTTCGAGCACCTTATAAGGTGCCAAATTGATAGCCCCGTGTAAAGGGGTTGTTGGGGCGACGCGGGCGGCAAGCCCGACAATCGATTGATTCGCCACTCCCCCACCCTCCACAGGAGCCTCGGCACATCTAAAGCATTCCGTTCGGCGGGACAACACCGGCTCGTCGCCGGCGCCGACGAGATCGCGTGGCACGTGCGCAGCTGCGACACCCGCCAGACCATCGAGGACCTCGCGCCCGAGGACGTGCTCGCGGCCGCCCGCCAGGCCAACCGGTCGACCGGGCGTGATCGCTGTTGCCGGCCTTGAACATACCGTAGAAATCTGGATCGGCGGTCGACGAGCAGCGTTCTGGTCGTGCGGTGCGCTCTTTCATGCCGCGACACCGAACAGCTCGCCGCTGCCCGGCCGTCCGTCCGCCCAGGCGGATGGCTCTACACTTGCCCGTCACACGGGACTTATCCCAGAATCCGGACACGGCGTTATCGGAGTGCCGCGAGTTCCGCCTTCGCCTGTTTCGGCAGCGCAAGATCGGGATCGGCGTCCTTCCACAGCGCGAGCAGGTCCTGATAGGCCGCTTTCGCCTTCCTCGCATCCCCCGACATCGTCAGGGCTCGCGCGAGCTGAAGGCGCGCCAGCGCGCCAATTGGATCCCCGAGCACGACGCCCGGGTGATCGAGAATCTTCTGAAATTCCGCGGTCGCCTCGGTTGCCTTATGGAGTGCGAGATACGCCTCGCCGCGCAGATAAGTCGCGTACATCGCGCCGAAGGAACCGCCGCCAGCACCGTAAAAGCTGATTCCTGGCTGCGCGAACTCGTATGTGGCGGCTGGTCGTAACAGCTCGATGGCTCGCGACGGTTCGTTCGCGCTCAGCGCGGACAACGCGCGCAGCGTCGGCACATAGACGAACCGGACGGATGTGTCCTCGGGGAACCGGCGGTCGAGATCGTCAGTGATCGCTTGCGACCGGGAACGCTCGCCGCCGAGCGCCAGCGCCAGCGCCGCGGCGTAGGTGACGTGTCGTCCATTCTCGACCTCGAAGACCTGCATCGCGCTTCGCGTTGCAGCGGCAGCGTTGCCGTACAACGCCTCCCATACGGATACGGCCGTTTCCGCCACGGCGGCCCGCTCGCGCCGGCCGGCCGCGGATGCCAGATCGATCGCGTGGCGCGCCGACTGCCTCGCGGCCCCGAGACGGCCCGCGCGGGCAAGGACCAGCGCCTGGAGGTGCAAGATCCGGTCTTCCACGCCCGGTTTGCCTTTGGCCAGCGCCGCCTGGTGTTCCATTCCGGCGGCGTCACCCTTCAGAAACGCGATTTGGTACAGCAGGGTTACGACGTCAGCTGTTGCGGAAACATGGCCAATCGCTTGCTGAAAGGCTTGTTCGGCGTCCTGCGGGCGGCCCAGGGATATATAACCATTGACCACATTCAAGTACGGCGGAAGCAGGTCTGGGTTGATGGCCATCGCTTCTCTGCCCATTGCGATCATGAGATCGTACTGTCCGGTGCCGGCCGTGGCGAAGCCACCCATCAGTCCGGGCGCGTTCGCATCCCGCGGGTACGTTTGCGCCCACAGTCGCAACGTCTCGGCTTCCTTTTCCAGATTGCCCGTCACCTGCCGGTCGTAAATCGTCATGATGAGGAAGCGCTCCCGGTCGGTCGCATGATCGCGCAACTGGTACGCCTTGCTCGTGCTTTCTTCGCCCAGGCGGGATTCTCCGAGACCGCTGTACTGCAGGCCAAGCAGTGCATGTGCCGTCGCGAAATTCGGATCGATGTCGAGAGCGCGTTTAAGGAGTGGGATCGCCGTTTTCGGGTCAATGACCGATGTCATGGCAGCGCTGTACGCCTTGAGCGCGTCGAGCGATGACGTGGTGCCTTCCTCCAGCGGCCTCGAGTGTTTCTGGACCGTTGCCAGTGATTCGCCAACCCGCGTCCTGAATGTCGTGGCGAGCTGGCTGAGCACCTTCAACACGTCTTCCTTCCGCGCCGCCTGGAGCTGCTCCAGGTCGAGGAGATCTCCGGTTCCGCAGTGTTCGGCGCGCAGGCCGAGCACGTACTGATTCCCAAGGCTTGCAATCGATCCGTTGACGACGGCCGTGCTGCCGGTGCGGATGCAGATGTCGTGCGCGACATCGGCTGTGAGCCTCGCCGTCGCAGGCAGTCCCATCAACTGCAGCGCCTTGCGGACGCGCTCGTCGGAGACAGCGCTGAGAAACGGCGATTGCTCGAACTGCACGGCAAGACCCTGCCGGAGCGTATCGTCGAACACGGTGTCGCCCGTCGTGTTCGCGAAGTCGGCGAGGACGATGGTGTCCTTGTCGGTCAGCTTCGGGGGCCGATGCAAATACAGGTAGCCGCCGATACCCGATGCGGCGAGAGCCACGCCTGCCGCCGCCAGCGACAGGGCTCGCCGCAGCGTCCGAGCCGCTGGTCGAGGCGCAGCAGAGGCGGTCGCCATCGAGTCGGTGTCGCGCTTCGCGCGTTGTAGATCGGCGCGCATCTCTGACGCGTGTTGATATCGAAGTTCGGGCTCACTCTCGAGACACTTCGAGACGATTCGCTCCAACTCCGGCGACGCCTCGACGCGCAGCCGGACGGCCTGCGGGGGCCGCGTCCCCTTGACCATTTCGTAGAGAACTAGGCCGACGCTCCAGATGTCGGCGCGGTGATCCACCACCTCGCCGCGGGCCTGCTCCGGCGCCATGTAGGCGGCGGTTCCCATCACGACGTTCTGGCCTGTGCCAGCCATCGTGGTCACGTCCGCCTGGTGCTTGGCCGTCGTGCGCATCTTGGCGAGGCCGAAATCGAGCACCTTCACGTGGTCTCGCGGCCCGACGAAGATGTTTTCGGGTTTGATATCGCGGTGGATGATGCCGGCCGTGTGCGCGGCGTCCAGCGCGGTGGCGACTTGCGTGCCCATGTCGAGGGCTGCGTTCAGGCTCAGTGGACCGGCGGCGAGCCGATCCTTCAGCGTCGTGCCCTCCAGATACTCCATGACGATGAACGACCGCCCGTCATGCTCGCCGATGTCGTGGAGGGTGCAGATGTTCGGGTGGTTGAGGGCCGATGCTATTCGCGCCTCGCGCGCGAACCGGTCCAATGCCTCGGGCTCGCGCGACAGTTCGTCGGAGACGAACTTGAGAGCCACAGGGCGGCCGAGGCGCGTATCTTTGGCTTTGTACAGCACCCCCATCCCGCCGACGCCCAGCTGCTCGACGATGTAATAGTGAGAGAGCGTGCGACCGATCAGCGAATCGCCGCTCGCCGGGAGCTGGTCGCCGCTGCCGTCGCCCGCCAGCGGGAGTGGAGCCCAATCGATCGGCGGATTGCCGAGAAAGCTGCCGGCGCGGTCGTGCGCGGCGACCAGCGAGCGGACTTCGTGCTCCAGCTGCTCGTCCCCGCCGCAGCGCCGCTTGAGAAATTCCTCGCGTTCGCCCGGCGGCAGGTCCAAGGCCGTCTGGAGCAGGGGCTCAACGTGTTTCCAGCGGTCCGCGTTCATCCCCTACTCACGACTCAACTCCCGGTACAGCCAGGCCTTGGCGGCGCGCCAGTCCCGCTTGACGGTGCCCGCCGATACCTGCAGCACGCTGCCGATCTCCTCCACGGTCAGCCCGGCAAAAAACCGCATCTCGACGATCTGCGCCTTTCGCGGGTCGATGCGCGCCAGCGCGACCAGCGCTTCGTCGAGCGCCACGAGATCTTTCCCGGCTTCGCCACCGGGAGCGACGACGGCCACCTCGTCGAGCGACACGTGCTGGACGCCGCGCCCTCGCCTGACGTTGTGGCGCCGCGCGTGGTCCACGAGGATGCGACGCATGACCTGGGCCGACACGGCAAAGAAGTGGGCGCGATCCTGCCACTGCATGCGGGTGTAGTCGGCGAGGCGCATGAAGGCCTCGTGCACCAGCGCGGTGGCCTGCAGACTATGGGTCGGGTGCTCCCGACGCATGTACTGGCGGGCGAGGCGGTGGAGTTCGTTGTCACACCTTCGGCGTCAGCGCCTGCAGCGCCCCCTGGTCCCCCGCGCTCCAGGCACGGAGTAGTGCGCTGACATCACCTTCCGCAGCCGGCGGCCGGCGTTGTGACGGTTTTTCCATGGAGGCCACGCTCGATTGATCCCTGCGGACCGGATTTTACGCCTATACGGGCAGGAGGGCGAACCAGAACAGGACGCCCGGAAATACAAAGGAGACCGCCATGAAACGCACAAGTCACACCATGACGCCGATCAGGGCGCGATCGCGCAGGCCGACGATCGTGCGGGTGTCGATGGCGTCGAGGAGCGCGCGCGTCTCGGCGGCGGTCAGCACGGGCGTCGAGCCCTTCGTCACGACGTGCTTCGGGCCCCGGACCGACGCGGCCGGATTTATCGGGAGGATCTGCGAGACGACGAGCCAATCACAGAGAACGCGAATCGCGGCCAGATGCTGCTTCACGGTCGGGGCTGCGCCCGAATGCGAGCGGATGTAGGTGGCGACGTGGAGTGGGCCGATATCTCGGAGCCTGAGCCGGCGCTCGTCGCACCACGCGAGAAACTGGCCGGCCGCGCGCGCATACGCGCCGCGCGTTTGTGCGTTCGCAATCTGGCCGGCGAAGAACTCCAGGAAGCGCGCGCTGGCCATCGGCCCTGCGTCCACGATGACCGACGGCAGCGTGATCGCCCCAGTTGCCGTGAGCGTCGGCACTCCTCCACGGCGGCTCAAGCCTTCGGTCATCCGGTGGCCTCTCCTGGGCCGACACTCCCGTGCACAGCGCATGAGATCGATGCGCGGGCCGGTTCGGCTCTATCGTCACGCGCGCGGCAAGTCGACGACATCGTGTCCATCAGAAGCGCGACAGGCCAGCGATCCGCGCCTCCCGCGGAATGACGAGGTGAACTCCGCGAGTGACGAAATCGCGATTGAGCGCCTGCTCGCCGATAGCGTCCAGGACAACCCAAGATCACCATCCGGACTGTACAGGCAATCTCCTACATTCCCCGTCAGTGTAATTGGATGAAACGCCTTGTACAAGTGTGAGTTACGACGATAAGCGAGTGCGGCTGTGAGGCGGTGCCCAGTGGATCCCGGAAAGCGGGTTATGGGGGCCTCGCAGCCGCGGTCGCCGTCCGCAACCCGCCAAGGCTGCCCCACCCTGTCGGTGGTCCCCGTCGACTTCCCCGCTGGCTCTGGCGCGCCCGGCCACGTCGACGCACCTGTTGTGGGCGGCGGGAAATTAGCCGCCCCACCGACCCGCGTCAAACCGTTCGGGGAGCCCCTGGATCTCGGACGGCCACGCGAACCGCGCCGTCGACGGAATCGCGATCCCGATCTCCTTCCCCACGCCGGGCAAGCTGAGGTACACGAGCGAGGCGCCGGCGGCCCCCTTCGATTCGTACCGCACCGGCATCCACCCGAACGCCATCAGGAGATACAGCCGTTCGCCGGCGTGGATCGGTGTGCCCTGCAGAAAGTCCCGACGCCCACCCGCGTCGTGTCCGCTCACGATCACATCGCCCTCGACACGGGGCGCGTCGGCCCGGGCCGCCGCCTGTACGAGCGTGCGGGCGGTCTGTAACTGGCGGTCGCGCTGCTCGACATAGAGCACCAGCGCCCCCGCCGCGTCCAACAACTCCCGCTGGTCGCGCTTGTCCAGCAGGCCGGCGTCGGCGAGCACGCGCGCCACGTTCACGGCGTCACTGAGCGCCATCCGATCTGTCAACGCATCCTGGAGATGCGGGATTGGGGCGGTGCACCCGACTGGCCATCCGGCTCGCGCGCGCTCCCGCTCCCATTCCGCGTCCTGCTCGACAATCCGCGCGGCCAGCGTCGCACCGGCCGCCGCGAGGATATCCCATGCGACGGCCGGTGCGACCGACGGCCGCTCCCGAACGACGCGCTGCGCCTCGCGTATAACCGTGATCGCCCTCTCCGTCGTCATCGCGTCACCTCCCCTGCTGCGCCGCTGTGAGCCCGCCCACTCCCCTGCCGCGCATCCACAGCTCAGTGGAGCGCCGTCGCGCCGCGCTGAGGGTGCTCTGTCGGCCTCACGCGCGTGCGCATTGCGTTTCCACGCCGCTTCTGCCACCATCTTATTCGCAGTCAATTCAATGTAACCAAGCATAATCCATGATTGACCTCAAAGAGATCCTCCCGCTCACCGACTTCCAGCGGCATACCAAGGCCCACCTGAAGCGGTTAAAGGAGACCGGCCGGCCCCAGGTGCTCACCGTCAACGGCCGTGCCGAAGTCGTCGTCCAGGACGCCGAGGCGTATCAGACCCTGCTCGACACCGTCCAGCGCGCGGAGGCGCTCGAGGGCATCCGCCGTGGCCTCGAGGACGTCAAGGCGGGGCGGACGCGCCCCCTCGCCGACGCGCTCGAGGATCTCGTCCGCCGCCATGAAGGTTGAGATCACCGCACTCGCAGACGCCGACCTCCAAGCCATCTATCAACACATTCAGGACGACTCCCCCGCGCGCGCCGCTGAGTGGCATCGCGGATTCTTACAGGCGGCGCGGGCCCTCGAGCAGTTTCCCCAGCGGTGCCCGCTCGCCCCAGAGAGCGGCGCAGAACTCGAGATTCGGCAGTTGGTTTATGGGCGCTATCGCGTGCTGTTCACGATCACGCTCGATACGGTCTACATCCTGCACATTCGTCATGGGGCCAGGCAGCGATTGCAACCGGAAGCGAACGACGAACCCAACGAACCCTGACGTCGTGAACTCGACAACGAGACGCTCGAAGGGGCTCGCAGGTCGAGGGCCCATTGGACTCATCACCCAACGGACCTATGCAATCTACAGGCGTTATCGCGTGCTGTTCACGATCAATAGTGAAACGGTCTACATTCTGCACATTCGTCATGGCGCCCGGCAGTAGTTGCAGCCGGAGCGAACAACGAACCCGACGAAGCCTGATCGGTGGACTCGACAACGGGGCGACCGCACGATCGTCGCGACTTCCCCGTCCGGCATCGATTCACGGCTGTTCTTGAGCGAACATTCAAACGACTGACGGCAGTTGGCGGTTGGCGTTGACGCCGCGTTTAGTCCGACTCCATCTTTCATTGGTATTTCGGAATTCTGAAATACCACGATGTCGAAATATTGGGATTCCGCACATGCGAAATATCAGAAGTCCAGAATGTCGTAATTATGAAATGTTGTAATCCTGAAATAGTGAATGTCTAAAAGTCTGGCTAGCCGAAATGTCGACCTTGCGAAATGCTGAAATTACGGTTATTATCGTTTTTCTAAATGATTGTCACCGTCGCAAATTTCAAGGGCGGGGTCGCCAAAACCACCACTGCTATTCATCTGGCCGCCTATCTTCACGGTAAAGCGCCGACCGTTCTTCTGGATGGCGATCCGAACCGCTCTGCAATGCACGCGTGGAACAGAAGAAAAACACTACCTTTCGAAGTCGCCGATATCCGCGAGACTGCTCGAAAATCTCGCGAGTATGAACATCTGGTCCTCGATACCGAGGCGCGACCGGGTGAAGACGATTTCAAAGCGCTCGCGCAAAATTGCGACATGCTCGTGATACCAACCACGCCAGGTGCCCTCGATACCCATGCGCTCGTCCAAGCCCTCGGTGAACTCAACAACATCCCTGGCGTGAAGTACCGCATTCTCCTGGCGATGGTTCCGCCACAGGGCTCTGGAGACGATGCCCGCGAGCTACGGACGGAACTAACAGGTGCGGGGGTCGCGGTGTTTGCTGCTGAAATCCCGCAGCTGAAAGCCTTCCGTCGAGCCGCCTCGCAAGGAGTGGTTGTCAACGCGGTGACCGACGATAGCGCCGCACGCGGCTGGAAGGCGTATGAGGCTGTCGCTATCGAAATGGTCGCCGCGCTCGAAGGCAAGGAGGTTCCGGCATGAGCGAACGCCGCAGTACTGGCATTGCCGACTTCGTGGGCGAGCTCAAGCGCTCAAGAGCGGCCGCGACGCAAGGGGTGACGCAGGATGAAGGCACGCTAGACAGGGAAGTCGGAACGGCCGTTCTCGAGCCGCCCCCCATCCTCGAACTGCCACCCGCAGTGCGAACTGCGTCACGGAAAGGTCCGGGACGGCCAGCAGGGAAGCGCAGTGACCCTGAGTATCGGCAAACCTTCGTGCGCATCCGGACCGAAACATGGCTGGAAGCCCTTGCCCACCTGAGAACGCAGAATGCGAATCCCGCCAAAACGCCCGATTTTTCCGACCATGTAGAGAGAGTTCTGGCCGCCTGGAATAGGCGTCAACGTAAATAGCTGGCATGCCGACATTCTGGCATATTGAAATGTCGAAATTCCATGCGCAGCGGCTGAAAACGCTGCCGAAGTCTCACATATAACGCATGAGCCAGGACGAGCGGAAGATCAGCGGTCTTGTGTCGATCTCAAACCTGTTGCCAGGACTGGAGCGCCAGCTCCCAGCCCTCCAGTCTCCCAAATCACTATCAAATATTCAGAACCGCATGATTGAAGCGGCCGAAGCTATCCGCGATGGTCGGCCCGAGGACATCGCCTTCCAGCACTCCGTTCTCTGTCAAACCAGTCTGCCGTACCGTCGCACCCCACTGCGTCGCTGGGAGGCCCAAAACGGCAACGTGATGCTGCTTGTTCAGGCGGGGGAGGCATACGACCGGGAAAAACAGCAATGGGTCGAGCTTCCTCTGCCATTCGGTCCGAAGGCTCGCCTGATCCTCATGTACCTCAACAGCGAGGCCATCAGGACCCGGTCCCCAATCATCGAAGTGGAAAACAGTATGACGGCCTTCCTCCGCCAGTTGCAGAGGAGGGATCCCAACGGTGACGAGATCCAGAAATTCAAGCAACAGCTCTCCGCTCTTGCCCAAGCAAAAATCAGCATGGCGTCGGCGGATCCCGGCCTGTCAGCAGAAACCGGCTGGACGCCTCATGCCAACCTTCCGATCGTCAAATTCATCGACCTGTGGTTCACGAAAAACGCGAACCAGCGCGTCTTGTGGCCCGGCACCATTGAATTGACGACAGATTATTTCGAAGACCTCACCAAACACGCCGTTCCGCTCGACCAGCGCGCGATCGCGGCGCTCTCGCACAGCGCCATGGCCCTTGATGCCTATTCATGGCTCGCGCAACGGCTATGGCGCGTCCCGCCCGGCAAGCCCTACAGAGTGGCATGGGCGCGGCTCCACCAACAATTTGGTAGTGGCTACAAACAGATCCGCCAATGGCGCAAGGTCTTTCTGAAGACCCTCAAGGATGTCCAGATGCAATATCCTGACGCCAAGCTCGACCACGACGCGGGAGGGCTCTGTCTCCATCATTCCGCCCCGCCGGTTCGCAAAAAACCGATCCAGCTCGGCCCCTAAATTGCGGGTAGTTTGTGACGCCTTGGCGGTCTGCAGCCCATCCGTTCACGGTGTTCATCGCGGACGGGTAGTTTGTGACGTGGACTCGGGTGGCCTGAACAGCGGGTAGTTTGTGACGCTATTCCCCCGAAAAACGACGGGTGGTTTGTGACGGAACCGGCCTCGAAACCGACCCGCCTTTCATATCAGAAACCACCAACAATCCCTACGCATTTGCGGTGACGCAGCTTCGCCGAAATTACGGGTAGTTGGTGACAGAACATTTCCACAAACCCGTGTGAATTGCCGAGATTATCAACAGGGACTTTGTGACGGTATCCACGGTGACTTTATGACACCAAATCCAATAACCTCAATGCTTTGCACGGGGAGTTTATGACGCAATCCTATATAAGATCCTATAACCCTCCTGATAGGTACCTCGCCACTGCCTGTGCATATCTCACCACGCCGTAGGAAAGGCGGTAGGAATCTGCGGCGAACCCCAACGTTCGAAACTCAATTCAACCTCCCTCGGGCAGCAGGAAAGGGAAGGGTCCCCTTGAGGACATCGTTCCAATCGCCCTCGACAGGGCTGTGTCGACGGAACAGATACAGCGGCGAGCATTGCCGAGCGATGATGGCCGCAAAGTCGTCGCCTGCGGCATCGGCGTCCACCGCCGCCACGACTTCGATACCCACTGGGAGAGCCCGAATGTGTGCGGCGATGAGCTCGGGTTGTTTGGGGTTCAGACCACCGCCGAAACTGCGGTATCGAGCGCTCGGGTCCGGAAACAGCTGGGCGTGCGAAAGGGCGTCGATCGCGCTCTCGGTAAAGACAATCCTTATGTCGTCAGGGAAGTCGTGGCTACGCCAGAGGCCCTTCTCGCCACTCTCGGCGAATCCGGTATAACCCTGATTTTTTTTCTCAAAACCGCAGAGGTCTCCCTGGAGATCGTCGTGCCGAAAAATGAGGTTAGCCCGATAGTCGATGCGAATCCGCTCCTGAAAGCGGGTGGAGCTAATAATGTCGGAGATCCCCCGACTTTCCAGATAGGGGCTGCGCACCAGCGGTTTGGTCTTGGCGTAGGCGATGTCGACCTGGAGGCGATCTTTGCCGCTGATGACAAGCGATGGCCAGACGGGAAGGGGAGGAGGCGCGCCGATCCAGCGGCGCAGCTGCTTGCGCACCTCGCCGAGGGAGAGATGCTGGCGGCGTTGGATAAAATCGATGATGGTGCCGTTGTCAGCGGGGTCGCGGACGGAGCAATAGATGTAGTGCCCGTCGGTGTCGCGCTTGATGATTACCTTGTCGGGGCCGGCGCGCATGACGGCGGACGCGCGCCAGCTTTCTTTGGCATCCAGGGCGTAGCCGAGGGAAGCGGCGAACAATCGGAGGTCGATGTCGGTCTTAAAGGCGTCCAGTTCAGGGTCCATGACGTCCGGCCACTGTAGATCAACATCCGTTGACGCATCCGTGTGGCCTCGATTCCCAGGTGCCGGCCAAATCTCGAACCGTAGTGGACCGGATCCGATCGACAGCCATCTGATAAACGACGATCAGAACAGAAGCGGCAAGTTCAGGCCATCGCCTTGACCTCATAAATCTGTTCCGGAACGTCCATTACGACCCAGTGCGGAGCCGCCGCGTTCAACAGCTACCGGATAATCCCCGTAGGGCTGCCACATCGGTCGACGGGTCCATACTTCGAAAGCCTTGACCACATGCGCGCGCCACGCGTGTCGTCCGAGGGAGACTCAACATGCTGTCATCGCGACCCGTGTTGATGCAGTAACCCGCCCGAACGTCGCGATTCCGCGTCCCTCCAACGGCGGACTGTGCGGAGCACGTGGAGCCGAATGGCCTTGGACAGGCGAAACCGCCACGTGTCGAGCCCGGACTGCGTCTGCTGAATGCCTCGTGCTTCGCGATAGCACGGCGAGCATTCGGTCAAGTGTGCGTAAGTCGGGTGGCCATCGGGCAGGTGGTTAAGACCGGCAGCGAACAGGAGCCAGAGACTCGGACAGCCAGCACGCTCGGGATTAGGGTGTGCAGCGGCGAGTCGGCGATCGGTCGTTGTACGGACGTGGAAAGATCGATTCCAGAAAGCTCGCATCTTCCGCTCTCTGGATACTGGTATTCGCGGCTGCTGATAGGCCATGCGTCACCCCCCGACGTCGTCAAGAAACATTACACTGCTACAGCTGTCGTGGTCGCCGGTTTTGAACATGGCCACATCATTCCGCTAGCCGCCCTGGTCTCGAGACGACACGCTAAATTGGCGCGCCGATTCGTGCTCCGCGAATCTTGTTGAGCCTTCTTGAACGTGCGCTGCCGTCTGCGAGGTGACGCCGTGATGGCCACGCTGAGGCGCCGCAGCACAGACCCTCGACCCGCCGCTAACCACGGCCGGCAATCCGTGCGACCGACGACCAAGCGGGCTTCCCGTGCACGTCTCTCGGTTGCCGGTCGTCTCCATCTTCCTGCCCTCCGTCTCCGGCCTGCGCGTCTCGCGCCAGGTCCAGAACCACCTGTCACTGCACGCTGGTCCTGCGTCTGATCCGGGCAGGCGTCCTCGCGCGCCCACGTAGCGGTTCCTCTGGAGGCGAAGGAACCGCAATCACGCGGGCTTTGAAAGCGAGGACCAGATGACTCCAACGACCGACATCACCGTCACGATCGCGCTGAACGAGAAAGGTAACCCTCCGGGGAAACTCGCGGACGCAGAACTCCACTTCACGGCCGGCCCGCTCGAAGGCCTGAAGCTCATTGGATTCTCGGTGTGGCAGCGCCGAGGTGCCACTGGCTATAACGTGACGTTCCCCGCTCGGCAATACAACGTCAACGGCGAGCGGCGTAGCTTTGCCTTGCTGCGGCCGATCGTTGATACGGCGGCGCAGAACGCCGTACGCGATCTCGTCTTGCAAGCCTATGAGGCCGCCGAAGCGGCCGTCGTGTGATCCTATCGGTGGGACGCTCACCACAGCGTCCCGCCTCTCTTCTATCGGTGGCGTGCCCCCATTTCGTCTACGACATGCCCCAGAAGCGGCACCGTTTGCGCGCCACGATGAGGGAACCGCTGCGTTGATCGTCTCGTCTCGTCACGAGTCGTGGTAGGAATGACGTGGAATGCCTCTAGTGAACGGAGAAGAACTCTTGAAACCAGCACGCACCTGGAGGCTCGCGTCGATGTTAGGATGCGGCGTCTTCCGAATGAAGGTCGATCCAAACTGCGGGGCTGATCTATGGTGAGTCGATGGTTGGTCGTTATGACGCTGCTGACCTCGTGCGCGTGTCTCACGCATGCGGTCGATCCCGACGCGCTGATTCAACAGGCCGACGCATTGGCGTGGAAGAACGCGTGGGCGAAAGCCGAACCTTTGTACGCCGCCGCTGCGCATGCATACTCGGCGCGTGGAGATCGCCGCAACGCGCTCTACGCGGAGGTAAGTGCCCTGCGCGGGCAATCCGCACGGTTGTCCGCCTCGGACGCGTCGGAACGCGTCGCCGCGTACCTCAGCGATCCAATGGTCCGTGCGGACGATCAGCTGCGCTTCCGTTGCCTCGTGATTAAGAGCGCGATCGATACGAATTTAGATCCGGTCCTCGCCGAACGCTCGTTGCGTGAGGCGCTCGCCCTCGCCCGGACGCTGCGCGAACCACTCTGGACCAATCGCCTGCAGGGCGAATTGGCCATCGTGGCGTTCCTGCAAGGGAACGTCGGTGGGAGCATCGTGGCGCTCGGGAATGCCCTGAAAGCGACTGAAACCAATGGGGACGTCGCGGCGCAGATCCGGTTTCTCACACTCTTCGGGCAAGGCTACACACAGATGGGCCGGGCCGACGACGCATTGTCGTTTTACGACCGCGCCCTCCGTGCCGCGACGACGCTCGAGGGGCTCGACCTCCCTGTAATGACCTACCTCGGAAAAGCCGCCGCGCTCGCTACACTCGGCCGCGATCAGGACGCGGAGGCGTTGATTCACGACGCTCTGGGGGCGGCGCAACGCCAAGGGTCTGCGGGATATCAGGCGGAATTGACGATGCTGCTCGGGAGCCTCGCGGCGAAGCACGGTCACGTGGACCAAGCGCTGGCGCACTTAGCAAAGGCTGACGACTTGGCACGGCAGGCCGACGCGAATCGAATCCGCGAGGAGCTCGCGGAAGAGCGTGGCCGCGTCCAACGCGCCGCGGGCCAGCTCGCCGCCGCCGATATCTCGCTTGAGGAGGGTGTCAGGATCGCCCGGGCGATGCAGGATCGGATGGTGCTGCCGCGGCTGCTCGCCCAGCTCGCCACCGTGCGCGCGACACAGGGCCGCGTGACCGACGGGGCGAGCCTCCTCGAAGAGGCCAGTGACCTCTTGGAAGGCTTACTCGCGCACGTCAGCAGCCCGTGGTTGAGGGCGCGCCTCATCCACTCGATGGACGAGGTGTTCGCGGCGCGCATCACTATGGAGGGGCAGCGGGGCGCACCGGCGCGCGTCTTCGCCGTGGTCGAACAAGCCCGTGCGCGATCGCTCTCCGACCTCTTGGCGGCTACGCGGGCCGTGAGCGAGATCGAGGCGTCGCCGGAGCTCCGGGAGGGCGAGAAAATCTTAGCGGGGCTCCAGACGCAGCTGTTTCACGCCGTCGACCGGGGAGAACGGCAGCGACTCCTGGAGGCCATCTTCGTCGCCGAAGAGCGGCTCGCCCCATCGTCAACGGACCGATTCGATCGGACGCAAACGGGCGCGCGTCCCAAGGCGACGAGCCTCGAAGACCTGCAGCACGCGCTCCGCCCGGACGAAACGTTCCTCGAGATCGCGCTGGGGGAGCCGACGTCATTCGCCCTGCTGGCGAGTCGAGACGACGTCCGGCTCGTCCGTCTGGAAGGCCGCCAGGTCTTGGAGACCGCCGCGCGCGCCCTGCTCGGCGCGATCAACGCGGGACAGATGGCCCGCGCAGAAAGTCGGGCACTCGGTGCCCTACTGGCCGATGTGCTCGTCGATGCGGGCTCACACAGGCGGCTGGTAATTAGTGGCGACGGAGAGCTGCACCGCGTGCCGTTCGAACTCCTACCGGCGGTGGGGCAGGAGCCGTTGATTGAGAGCCGGGTGGTGTCGTACACCCCCTCTGGGACGGTGTTCGTGCGCCTCCGCGGGCGCGCGGCACCCTCGCCACCGCCCACACTCGTCCTCGCTGTCAGCGCCTCCGCCTCGCCACTCGTCGGGACGCGGGCTCAGGCGGCACCGGCGGTGTTCGGCGCCGTAAGTCGTGGCGTCTACGACGTGGACGCCGCCGCACTACCTGAACTTCCGTCGGCCAATGCTGAGGCGCGCGAGGTGGCTCAAACACTGGGCGCCCCCCCAGGGTCGGTCGTGCTGCTCGCCGCTGCCGCGACTGAGGCCAATCTGAAGGGCCGGGCGCTCGACGACTTTGCCGTGATGCACTTCGCACTCCATGGGATCCTCAGCACGAAGTTTCCTGAGCGCTCAGCGTTGGTGCTCCGCGCCAGTGGCGACGAAGATGGACTCCTCCAAGCGCGCGAGATTCTCGGGTTGCGCCTCCGCGCCGTGCTCGTCACCCTGTCAGCCTGTGAGAGTGGCAACGGGAGCGTCCAAGGGCAGGATGGCGTCGCCAGCCTCGTCCGTCCCTTCCTCGCCGCCGGCGCGCGCGCCGTCGTGGCGAACCTCTGGAGCGCCGACGACCGGTTTAGCCTGGCGCTTATGAAAGAGTTCTACCGACAATTGCACGCGGGGGCCGAGAAGGGTGACGCGCTGCGCGACGCGAAGCTCACCATGCTCCGACGATACGGGTCGGAGGCCATCCCGAAGTTATGGGCGGGGTTGGTCATGCACGGGGATAGCGCCGGGGCACTCCCGGCGCCGCTTCTGGCGTCGAAGTGAGGGTCTGATGGCATTCCTGAGTGAAACGCAGCGCGCGAGCCTCCTTACAAACGTGCTGAACGCGGTCGATCAGAAACTGGCATGCACGCCGGCGGAAGCGCCGGATGTACGCGAATTGCGCCGGGTGCACGAGGCCGCCATCGTCCGCGCCGCCGACGCCGCCAGCTTCGAGCGCGCGATGAACGCGATGCTCCGCGCGATCGGAAAAAGTCATACGGGGTTCCACCACGAGAGTCAGCCGCGCGCGTCGGCCCGCGTGGCGATCGCCGCGACGTTCACCACGGCCGACACGCGGGATGGCCAGCGTTGGGTGTTCCAGGATGTGCACCCCGGGGGAGTCGCGGCCCGCGCAGGCATACGGCCGGGAGACGTGCTTCTCACGCTTGACGACCACGAGATCGTGCCGCCGGCGTTTGCGCCGCTCGCACTATCCACGCGTTACGTCGTACGCGTCCGTAGCGCCGATGGGACCACCCACGGTGCGATGCTCGATATTCCCGGGTCGACGGAGAAGAAGCGCCCACTCGTGGTCCCAGACGCCGTCGTGACCGCCTCACGACTCGAGGCGGACCTGGGCCGAATTCGCGTCAGCATGTTCCCCGGCGTCCTCGGGATGGACGTGGCGCGGGACATCAGCCGCGCGGTGCGCGAGCTCGATTGCGCGCGCTTGGTCATCGACCTGCGGGGAAACACGGGGGGCGGCATTGGCGGACTCCGACTCATGAGTCATCTCTGTGCGGATCGTCGTGGCGTCGGGTATAGCGTTGGCCGCGCCCAGCTGCGAGCGAGCTACGATAAGACCCGCCTCCCGCAGTTCCGCGGCATCCCTCGCTCCACCTGGGGCGTCCTCCCGCTCATTCCCAAGTTCGTGTTCGCGAAGCAGTCGATCGCCGTGTTTTCGGAAGGCCTCGGCGCGCAAAAACACCACGGCCGGGTCGCCATCCTGATCAACGAGCACTCGTCCGGCGCCGCCGAGATGGTCGCCGCCTTCGCCCAAGAGTACGGGCTGGCCACCCTCGTGGGCACCAAGACCGCCGGACGCCTCGTTGGTGCGAGTTCCTTTAAAGTGGGTGGCGGGTATCGCGTTGCGTTGCCGGTCGCAGCCTACTTCACCTGGCAGGATACCAACCTGGAAGGGGTGGGACTGGTCCCTGATGAGGAGGAGACATTGCCACCGGCCGCACTGTGGGAGTCGCGCGATCCGCAACTGGCGCGGGCGGCCGCGGCGACCGCGGCGACCGCGACCCGTTAGTCGACGCGGGCCGGGAACAGCTGCCAGTCCTCTCCCGTGCGGCGAATGGCGAGTTGATAGGCGCCTGGCGGCACAGACCGCACATCGAGGTCAGCGGTCAGCCTCGTCACGAAGTCGCGCAGCATGGCGTCGGCCGCCGCCGCCGATCGCGACTGCAGATTCGCGTCGAGTAACTGGAGTTCGTAAGGGCCGGGCTCAGAACCAATCGGCAAGAGCATAGTGAGGCTCAGGCGTCGCCTCGGCAGCCGCAACGGTTCTGGGCGCGGTGGCGCCACCTCGGACCGCGACACGGCGTATTTTCGAAGGTCGAGGGTCGTCGGCACCGAGGTGCCAGGGGCGCTGGCTTCCGTTAACTCGCCCGCGTGACGTCGTGGCAGGAACAACAACGCAGACACCGTGCCCAGCACGAGCACTGCGGCCGTCGCCCATTGTCGGCGATTGCCGATGAACCATGTGGCTCCCGACCTCGCGCGATGCCGGGTGCGAACCTCTACCGTACAGGGGGAGCAGTGGATCACGTGCTCCCAGAGCGGATCCGTCACCGGCCGCACCCGCGTCGCGAGCTCGACTAACACCGCCTGCGGTGGGCAGCCCACGCGATCGGGATTCGCGTCGACGTGAGAGTAGATATCGTCCAGTAAGGCCTCATCGGCCAGCTGCAACTTGTCCAGCAGACGCTGTTGCTCCGGCGATCCAGGAGGCGCCGCTTTCGCCTTCGCCGCGATGACCTGCCGTAACCGCTCAACCGCGAGATCGTCAGGTGCCGAGTGACTCAACCACGCACCTGTCCTGGCCGCCGGGCAATGCCGGCGGCGAGACTGTACATCCGCCGCTTCACGCGCCGCCAGCTACTCTCCACGGCCACCCGTGAGCGCCGCTGCTGTTGGGCAATCTCGGCGAGGGATAAACCCGCCCGCCTGCATCGCAACAAGTGCTGATCGTCCGGACTTAATTGATCGGCAATTTCGCGCGCCAAGATCTCGGCTTCGATCTGATCAAGGGTCGGTGCGGCCGAGAGCATACTGGCCAACGCGGAGGCGCTATCGTCGACCGACAGCGAGGCGCGCTGCACGGCCCATTCACCGCGCTTCAGGCGTCGCACCACCGTGTGTGTCGCGGTCGTCCAGGCGTAAGCGCGCAGATCGTCAACCGCACCCTCGCCGGCTTCGCGAGCCATGATGTTCCGCGCCGCCTCCTCCAGAATTTCCGTGAGGGCGTAGGGGTCGTTCAGGATCGGAAAGGCTGCCCGAAGTCGAGGCGCGAGATCGGTGAGCGCGTCGTTGAGACGTGCACTGAACGGTTGCCCATACTCATTCACGAGCGAGACGTCATCGCGGTGCATGTCCGCCTCCCCAAGTGGTCGCCATTCGCCCGAGTATACGCGGGACGGCCGCGCGTTTCCATGGGCGCTGTGGGCGCGGTCTCCATGATCGAAACTTCGCAGACCCGAGTCGCTGCGTGGAGGATTTTCAATAGATATTTTCGACCGCGTGTCCGATGCGCCCAGAAAAATGACTCTTAGTAAGTAGAGGGGGACACCCGCACACACGCGGGCGTGGTACGTGTCCATTCCGTGAGCCTCGTCGCCGACGCTCAGGCACGCCGCGTTGAAATGCCGGTGACACGGCGCTTGGATTCTCTCCGGCGATTCGCGCCTGGACTCGTCAAGCAATTGTTGGGAAGACGCCCGGATACAGTCGCACCGTCTTCTGACTCGCGCCGCCGTCTAGAAAATTTTCTGAAACATACCACAACACTTTGCATCGCACGTAAATCTGCACGAGGAATGAGACTGACGAAGGGTAAGGCCCACTCGGCGATCTGGTCCACCATTGAGGGAGAACCGTGTATGAAAATCACCGCCTCTCGGTCTCAGTTGATCGCGAGTACCACCGTGTGCACGCTCGTCCTGTTCTCGGCGGTTCTGTCCGCCCAAAGCCCATGGGAACGCGCGGCGGGTAACCTCTCGACCTCGTTCACCGGCCCGCTCGCACGGAGCCTGGCGCTCGTCGCGATCGTGATCGGCGGACTGACATTTATGTTCGGGGAGCACGGCGCAAAACAGCAACTGGCTGGGATCGTCTTCGGCGGCGGCATTGCCCTCTTCGCCGCACAGTTCATGCTCTGGTTGTTCTGACCGACGTCATGGCGAACGACCTCGAATGTCATCGCGTCTACAAGGCGCTGCATCGCCCGATGACGGTGGCTGGCGTCGACCGCCGCGTATTCTTTTTGTCGCTCTTGCTCGGTGCCGCGACGTTCAACGTGTTCTACTCGTTGCTGACCGGCCTCCTGATGTCCGCGGGCCTCTATCTCTTCGCGCGATGGGCCACGGGACACGACCCGCAGATGCTCACGATTCTGTTGTCATCAGGACGCCATCGCGCCCGGTACGACGCCGCGAAATACACCAGGGAGGAGGCATGAGGATTCGCACCATCCGCGAGGACTACGACGCCGCCGGGAGCGTGCATACGCTGATGGCGCCTTGGGCGTTTGTCTCAGACGACACCTTTGTCACCAAAGCCGGCGATCTCGGGATCGTGTATCGGCTACAAGGCCGCGATTACGAGGGACTGGATCACGCCGAGCGGCGCCACGTGGTGCACCGCTACGCCGCCGCGCTGCGGTTGCTCGATGAGCGGATGCGGGTGTCGCAATATGTGATCAAGCGTCGGCTCCCGCCGCTCACGGCGGGACCGTGTACGTCGTCTGTGGTGCACGGCGCCGTCCAGGCGCGGGCGCGGTTCATGAACGCCCACGCCGACGACTTGTCGTCTCTCGAGTTGTATCTCGTGCTGCTGTATGAGGGGCTCGCGGAGTCTGCGACGTGGGCGACGACGATCGCGGCCGCCTGGCGAGACCCGCGTGCCGCGCTCCGCGGCTGGCTCTCGCCGATGGCCGTCCGCCGGATCGTGGACACGCAGTTGGCGGCCGGCATTGCGCAACTCCATCACGTGGCGCAGGCGTTCGAGGTGCATCTCGAAGACACGGTGCATCCTCGCCGTCTCGACCGCCGCGAGGCCTTTGCCTTCCTGCGGCGGCTCGTCAATTACGACCCGTCGGTCTGCGACACCGGCGTCCTGGTCGGTGATGGCCGCCTCGACCGCGCGATGAGTTCTTCGTCGATTGCGTGTGAGGCCAGCCATCTGGAAGTGGGGGAGACGCTGGTCAACGTGCTGACCATGCGCGAGCCGCCGACCGCGACATTCGCCCTGATCCTGGAGGGGCTGTATGCCGTTCCCGGCGAGTTCATCGCGTGCCTGGAATGGAATCGCGTGCCCGCGGATCGCATCCGTCGCGAGATTCACGCCCGTCGGCGACATCACCACAATCGGCGCATTTCATTGGTGAACTACGTCGCACCCGGCGAACCGCAACCCAACGACATGCTGATCGACGAGAGCGAGACGTCGGTCGTCCGTCAACTCGGGGACGCGCTCACCGAGGTGGAGGTGGACGGCCATTTCTTCGGCGAGTGCAGCCTCACCGTGGCGCTCCTCGCGCCGACGGCGCAACGTCTCGCCGAGTCGACCGCGTCGGCGCTCAAGGTGCTGGCCGCCCACGATGGGGCGTTCCATATCGAGACCTATAACTTGGTGAATGCCTGGGCCGCGCTCGTCCCTGGCAACCGGCGCTATAACCTGCGCCGGCTAGCGCTCCTTGAGACGCACTGCGCGGATCTGGGCTTTCTCTTCACGCTGGATCAGGGCCAGCCGACCGCCGCTGCGCTCGGTGGACGAGAGGCGCTCGCGGTGTTGGAGACCTCGCACCGCACGCCGTACTTCTACAACCTTCACGTCAACGACGTCGGCCACACGCTCGTGCTTGGCGCCACAGGCAGCGGCAAGTCGTTTCTGTGCAATTTCCTCGTCACACACGCGCAGAAATACGACCCGATGACCGTCATTTTCGATGTTGGGCACAGCTATCGGAAGTTGGCCAGTGCGCTGGGAGCCAGCTACCTCGCGCTCGGCCATGTGCCGTCCGGTGTGTGCATCAATCCGTTCGCGCACGCGCCGACTCCGGAGCACCTACATTTTTTGACGGCGTTTGTCCGCGTTCTATTGGATGGTGACCGGCCGTCCACCCTGACGGACACGGATGATCGCGAGCTCTATGAGGCGATTCAGAACCTCTACGTGCTCGATCGGCCGCAGCATCGGCTCTCCACGCTGGCAAACATGCTACCGCGGCCCCTGCATGACCGGCTCCGGCCGTGGATCGACACTGGTCGCTTCGCGCACGTCTTCGACCACGCGACCGACACGCTGAGCGTCCATCCGTTCCAGGTCTTCGATTTTGAGGCGATGGGCCGGTATCAGGAGATCCTCGAGCCGCTGCTGTTCTACGTTCTGCACCGCGTACAGGCGCGCATTCTCGATGATCAGGACGCACGCCGTCTGAAGCTCTGCGTGATAGATGAGGCGTGGCGGTTCATCAAACACCCGAAGCTGCATGCGTATGTCGAGGACGCCTTGAAGACCTGGCGGAAATACAACGCCTCGATGTGGCTGGCGACGCAGGCGGTGCAAGACCTGCGCACCGCGGCACTCGTCCACACGGTCATCGAGAACTCGCCGACGACGCTCTTCCTGGCGAACCCGAAGCTCGACCAGGCTCAGTACGCCGAATTATTTCAGCTGAACACGCGCCAGTTGACGCAACTCGCCTCGCTCCAGCCGCGCGGCGAGATGCTGCTCAAGCGACCGGATGTCTCGAAAGTCCTGAGACTGTCGGTCGACGCGGATTCCTATTGGCTGTACTCGAACACGCCGGCGGATACAGAGAAAGCGCGCGCGGTCTCCGCGTAAACCAGAAGGGAAGTGAGTATGCAGATTCGACGAGTGGGACTGGGATTCGCGCTGGTGGGCGCGCTGTGGGCACCGCTGCGGGCAGAACAGACCGGCGTGCGAGAAGTGTCGGCCACAGGCCGGACACTCATCAGCATCACGTCCAAGGTGCGGTTCTCCACCATGATCATCCTGCCGGAAGGCGAGGAGATCATGGACGTCGTGTGCGGCGACAAAGAGTTCTGGGTGATCAACGCCGCCAGGAATATCGCCCACGTCAAACCGGCGAAGGAAGGTGCGGCGACGAATCTGAATCTCGTCACCGTGAGCGGCGCTGTCTATTCGTTCCTGCTGAACGAAAACGGCAAGGTGCCCACGGACATCCAGGTCGTCGTGACTGCCGACGTCGATCACGTGCCGACGCCGGCGCAGTTCGTGCCGGTCCAGGAAGTGGTGGACATGCGCACCGCGCTCCGGGAGATGCGGAACTCGCTTGATGCGGTGGCGCATCAATCAGAGCCGCACACCGCGGAGGTGATCCACAACTACCCGGCCGCGATGAAGTTCTCGTATCGGGTGCCGGCCTACAAGAAGCCGTTCCTGATTTCGACGATCTGGCACGATGACACGCACACCTACATCAAGTCGGATGCGCGCGAACTGCCAGCGCTCTATCAGTTGATCGACGGCGGAGATCCGCAGCTCGTCAACTTCACCGTGGAGAACGGCACGTACATCGTGCCGAAGATCCTGGAGAGGGGCTACTTCGCCCTCGGCAAAGAGACGCTCGAGTTCTCCTCGACGGACCACTGATTATGGACCCCACCTATGGTCCCGCCCCAGCGGTCGTGACGCGGCCCGGCCCGAAGGGCGTCCTCCCCCGGCGCGTCGGGATGTGGCTCATGCTCGGCATTGCTGGCGCCATGGTGCTCGTGATTCTGTTCACGTCGGCGCCCGTGGCGCGCAAACCTCCTCCCACGGCCACGCCCTCGATGATGGCCCCGAATCCTGATCAGCTGCGTCGCTACGAGGAGCGACTCGCGGCGGCCGACCGCATGCCGGTCCCCCAACAAGCGGACCGGCCGACGCTCACGCAGACCGGTCTGCAGCCGGCGGGCGTCGCCCAATCCGGCGAGTTCGGCGGCGGGAGCGCACCGAAACCGCCCGATCCGATGCTCGAGGAACGACGTCGAAAGAACTACGAGAGCTTGTTCGCCTCGAATGTCGTGCAGAGCAAGATGCTGCCGCTGGGAGACACCGCGCGTCCGTCCACTGAGACACGCCGGCGTGGATCTGACTCCGACGAGGCGCCAACCAAGATGCCGACCCTGGAAGAGGTCACGAACAGTGTCGTGAAGGCCGTGTCTGCCGCGCCGCCGCCGCCGCCTCCGGCCCTCCAGGCGGCCGCGCCGCCCATCCTCACTTCGATCGCGGCACGTGGGGCGCAAGGCCAGGCCCCAGTCGCGCGTGCCATGGATCCGCCGCCAGGCCAGCACATGGTCTATGAGGGCACGATTATCGACACCGTCCTGACGAACCGGCTCGACGGGTCCGGCGCGAGCCCGGTCAACGTGTTGGTCTCGACACCGATCTACACGGCCAGCCGGACGCCTCCTCGAGTGCTCATCCCGGCCGGCGCCCGGATTCTCGGCAGCACGAAACCGGTGAGCACGCTCGGCGAGACTCGCCTCGCCGTGGCGTTCGTCCGGCTCATGATGCCCAACGGCCAGAGCTATCGGCTGGACAATTTTTTGGGTCTGAATCAGATTGGCGACGCGGGCCTGAAGGATCAGGCGAACCAGCATTACCTGTCGACGTTTGGCGCGGCTGCGGCTATTGGGCTCATCCAGGGACTGTCGCAGTATATGGCCGCCGGGTTCGGCGGCGAGCGGAGCGGTTCCGTCGTCATTACCGGCACGACGGGGGACTCCACCTCGCAGGCCACCAGCCAGACGTTCGCCCGATTCCTGAACCGCCTGCCGACCGTCACGATCCGGGAAGGGCACCGGATCAAGGTCTACGTCATGAGCGACATCGCCCTACCGCTCTATCAACCTGGATTGCCGAATTAGGAGCCCGCCATGAAGAGAGTCGTCACCGCGTTCGCCGTCGTGCTCGTGATGCTCGTCGCTCCAGCTGCCCAGGCGCAGGTCGTGGTCTTCGACCCAGCGAACATCGTCCAGGTCGCGATCCTCGTGCTGAAAACCTTGACGCAGCTCGATCTGCTCAAGCAGCAGTATGACGAGACCGTACTGCTTGGCACGAAGCTTCCCGGGATGGACAAGTACAAGACCGTGCCGATTGCCTTCACCGCGCACGATCCGTCCAAGTATCCGTTTGGAGGGCCCTGGCTGGACGCGTTAAACAATGGCGACCCGCGCGGGGAGCAATACGCCAAGGTCACCGTCCCGATCCTGCCGGCCGGTGAGGCATTGGCGACGCTCACACCCGACGCCCGGAAAGACATGGAGACCGACATGGCGACCGTGGAGGTGACGGACTCCATTGCGTCCAGAGCCGCGCATCAAGTCGCGCTGGTCCGGCAGTACGGCAGCGCGATCCAGCAGGTGATCGGCCTCCTCGAAGGCGACATCCTGAAGCCGGATACCTCGTTACACCGCCTGACGTCGATCCTCGACAAAATCAGCGCCGGTGAGCTCCAGGGACGGCGTTTGGACACGGGCAGCAATCAGATGCTGAGTCACGTGCTCGAGCAGCTCCTGGCGGGCCAGAAACGCGACCGTGACACGGACGTGCAGGTCATGAACATGAAGCTCCAGAACATGGAGCAGGGCGCCACCTGGTCTCGTCATTACATGGCGGGGAGCGCCGACGCCCTCAACACCTGGAGACAGCCGTGAGCCGCCGCGTTCGCGTCGGCGGGTGCGTCCTCGCCGTCCTGCTGGCCGCCTCGAGCGCCCGGGCATTCGTGCTCGTGGTGTTCGACCCAGAGGCGCTCGTGCAAAACAAAACCCTGAACGCGCTCCACGAACTGCTGACGACACAACTGGGTGACACGCTCAAGAAAATGCAACACCTCACCGAGCGGATTCAGCAGTGGGTGCCGGTCGCGACATACGTGCTGACGACCGTCGCGCCACCCGCCTGGCGCACCCGCTATTCGGACGGGGCGCTGGCGATTTCCGATGGCTTCCTCTTTGCGGTCAACGGCACCGCGCCGGCGGGACCGAGCCTCGCCGCCGCCAGCAAAGCCCTGCACGATCCGACGACGGCGCTCGGTCGTGTCTCAGAGGATCCGGGCCGTGGCGGGCAGATGCTCCGCGCCGAGTTGGCCACCATCCAGATCGCCGCCAGTGCGATGGAAGTCGCCATGGCGCAGACCGGGGCCATCCGCAACAACCGGAAGAACGAAGTGGCGATCATCGCCCAGCTCGAGAAGGACGTGCTCGACCAGGATCCGAGGTACGCGGCCGCTGCCGTCGCCGACAAAATCAGCGGCGCACTCCTGATCGCCGCGCGCCAGGGCGAGAGCAGGCTACAACTCGCCGCGGCCATCGCCGAGCAGCTCGCCGTGCAGCAAAAGCGGAAGCGGGACACGGACGTCATCATCGCCAATATGCGCATCGAACAGTTGCAGCACGGGCAGGCGCAGGGGCGGAGCTATATCACCGGTAGCGCCGACGCGATCCGCGCTTGGCGCCAACCGTAATGTCGAGTTCAGAACGGAGTTCTCCATGCCTCCGATCCAGCTAGCGACGATCGCCACCATCCAAAGCGCGATCTCGTCACTGCTCCTGACGTACGAGCCGACGTTCATCGCCTTCGGGCTGAACATGTTCAAGCTGATCGCGGTGATCCTGATCTCCTGGAAGGGGATCGAGCTGATGTTTTCGCAGCACCATGTCTCCGAGCACATGTTCGCGTTCGCGGAGTTCGTGATGTGGCTGTCCTTCGGCTACGCCCTAATCACCTACTACGCGACACCGTTGCCTGGGCTGGGGTTGTCCTTCAGTCGCCTCATCACCGACCAGGCCGCGAACTTCGCCAATATTCTGGACGCGCGCTCGCTGGAAATGACGTTCCAGCACCTCGACGATCTCTGGGCGCGCTTCCTCGCGCCAAACGCGTGGGCGCTGTTGCCAACCCTCCTCTACTGGCTCATTCTGATCGTCATTTCCGTCGCGAAAGGCGCCGCGCTCCTGTCGATCGCCTACGGAATGATCGCGACGGCGGTCTGTGCGCTCCTCGGCCCAATCTTTGTGCCATTTTTCATCGTGAAACAGTTGGATTTTCTGTTCTGGAACTGGTTTCGGGCGTTCATTCAGTTCGCGTTCATCCAAGTCGTCGCCTTCGCCTACTTGATGATTTTTGAACGCTTTGCGTTCCAGTTGCTGACCGTGATGCCAGCCGGGATCACGCCGGAGCAATACCTACTCTATGGCGTAGAAGTGATCGTCCTGATCGGGACGTTCGCGCTGGGGACGCTGTTTATTCCCTCGCTGACGAGCGCGATTTTCTCGGGCGGTGGCAGTTACCTATCGACCCTCTCTCCAAAGGTGATGTCGCTATGAGACACGACGACCCGGCGAGCCGCCAGCTCACGCCCAGGGAGGAGCGGCACCCGAACTACGACTACTACGGGAAGCGGCGGTTCTTGCCGATGGGCGGGAGCCGCGGCACCTGGCAATGGACCGAGAGTCCACACGACGGCGCGCTGGTGGGCGTCTATCTGGCGGCGCTCGGTCTCGGCCTCGTGATCCTCGTCCCGCTCGCCCTCATTCTCTGGGTCCATACCCACGTGTTTCGCCTCTGGTAAGGAGCTGACCCTTGTCCGACCATCCTGTCGCCGATATCGTGCCATCCTCGACGGCCGCGGCGCGCGCCGGCTTCGTGGAAATGTACGCGGCCCCGACGGTGCTTGTCCGCCATTTACAGCTGGCTGTGCTCGGACTCACGCTGCTCTGCGTCGGGCTCTTCGGGGTCATGGTGCACACGCAGCACCAGGCCGCGCACGTGAAGCCGCTCGTGATTCGCATCAACGATGTCGGGCGGGCCGAGGCCCTGTCGTATGACGCCACGACATTCGTGCCCAAGGCCCCAGAACTCCGCTACTTTCTGACGCGGTTCATCGTGCTGCACTTTAGCCGCCAGCGCGCCACGATTCAGCGCGACTACCCGTCGTCTCTGTTCTTTTTGTCGCCCGCGCTCGCGGACGCGACGATCGCCAGCAATGAGCAAAGCCGGGTGATCGAGCGCTTCCTGCAGAACCCCAGCGCCGACGATCACGAGGTCACCGTGAAGAACGTCACCCTGACCGAAACCCGGACGCCGCCGTTTAAAGCCTCGGTGGATTTCCAGCAGCTCGCGTATCCGCAGGGGAGCCGCACGCCGCGAGGAACGGAGACGTTCGTCGCCCAAATCGAGTTCGCGTTTCGCGACGAGGTGCCGAACCAATACATCACGGTCAACCCCCTGGGATTGCAGGTGCTGAATCTCCACGTCGACCAAGCCTTTTGAATCAGGAGGCCCGGAGCTCCGGGCATCACTGTTGGCCCAAGGACCGGGCCGTGAGGAACGAGCCATGCCGATGATCCAACCGAGGCAGAGCAAGACCATGGAAGTGCGCGTGATCATGAGGCTGTGGGCGGAGAATGCCGAGGCGCTGGCCGCCTACGCCACGATGATCGCCGAGCCGGAGTCCTACGTGCTCAACGCCCTCGTGGAGACGCTTGCGAGGGACAAAGACTTCGTGAAATGGCGTGAATCGCACACGGGGCCCTTCCGCAAACAGATGTCAGGACACCGTGAGGGAAAGGCGGCGGATGGGGGCAGCGCGCCGCCGCAGAATCTGAAGACCGCGGGTCTCCGACCGGCCGTCTAAATGAGTAGCCTGGACCGCATCCTGCCGTTCCTGGGTCCCATCCGAGATCTCCTGACGGACGACGAGATCACCGAGGTCATGGTCAACGCTGGCGGCCAGGCGATCTTCGTCGAGCGGCGGGGGCGGCTGCAGAAGGTCTCCGGGCGCACGGTGCCAGAGCACTACCTGGTGGCGGCCATCAAAAACATCGCCAGATTCTGCGGCGATGAGATCTCCGAGGCGCAGCCAATCCTCGACGCTCGGCTTGAGGATGGCTCGCGCATCGCGGCGATGTTTCCGCCCTGCAGTGTGGCCGGCCCCGTGCTCACGATCCGACGCTTCACGCGCCGGTATTCGCTTCGGGACCTGGTGGAGATCGGCTCCGTCGCTGCAGACGCGGCGCAGGTCCTCGAGCGGGCGGTGCTGCACCGGTCGAACATCCTGATCGCGGGCGGCACAGGGACGGGGAAGACGACCCTGCTCAACGCACTGGCGGCCGTGATTCCTGTGGGAGACCGGCTTGTCGTCATCGAGGAAACGTCCGAGATTTATCTCGGGAATCGGGAGAACGTGCTGAGTTTTGAAGCCCGTCGTGCCCGGCCGGCGTCACACGACGTTCCGGCCGTGGACGCCGTCACGATTGCCGACCTGCTCAAGGCGACCTTGCGGCACCGCCCAGACCGGATTGTGGTCGGGGAAGTGCGAGGGGCCGAGGCCTTCGATCTCCTCCAAGCGCTGAATACCGGCCACCGTGGCAGTCTGACGACGGTCCACGCCAATTCCGCGCCGGAAGCCCTCACCAGAGTGGCGCATTGTGTCGCCCGTGGCGGCGTCGGATTGCCGCATGCGGCGGTCCGAGAAGCCATCGCCTCGGCCATTCACATGGTCGTACATATCACGCGCTCGGACGTCGGGACTCGGCGCGTGTCGCACATCCTGTCCATCGAACAATTCGACGCAAGACTTGAGCGATTTGTCACGCAAGACGCGTACACGTTGTGTTAGCGTTCCCTTCTTTTTCTGCTAGGACGTGCGGTCATGAATGCACAGACAGCCTCGCACATGTATGTCGGCATTGTGGCAGTGACCGGTGCGCTGCTCGCGGCCGCGTGTGGAGGCACCTCGCCGACCTCTCCGACCGGCAGTACGCCGGTGGAGCACTCGTTTTTCACTGGCGTCTGGCGCGGCACCATGACGATCACCGTCCCTGATGCGAGCCCGGTGTCGGGGCCGCTGACCTGGACGGTCGTGCTGGTGCCGGGCACGAATGGCCAGCAGTTCCGGATCACGTGGGACACCACGAATGGCTGGCTCCCGTTGCAGGCCACCACCACGACCGCCGCGATGGAAACCATCACGCCGCCGTCCCAGATGTCCACCTCGGGGAGCTACCAATCCCCGCGGCAGTGTGCGGGAGAGTTCACGACGGTCAGCCAGGTCACGGACACCCTCGCGATCGGGCAAATCGGCGGGCTGGACTGCGCGGATCCAACCGGCCAGCGAATGACGTTCTCTGGCCAACTCGTGCTCACCAAACAATGAGCGCGGTCGCCCGGTCCCCGCGTCCCGAGTCTTGCGATTCTGCGGCGCCGACACTCCAGCACTGACCGAGTCACGGCCGAGAGTCTGTCGCGCACTCGGCGCAGCGCCTCTCGCCAGAACAGCAGGCCCACACGTGGCTCTGGGGGCTGCGCGACGACGGTCAACGGGAACGCGCTCGACACCAGATCCCCATCTCGTCGATCGTCGGAGGATACGCCAGTGGATGGCCGGCCGCTCGCCCCAGGCCCTGTCTCTCGCGGACGACAGCAGCGAGCGCATCGCCAACTAGACCGAAGACCGGAAAGACCGAAAGGACCGAACGCGATGCCTGCGGCATCGGAAGACGGTGTACACGTCACCCCCTCTGGGTGGTGCTGCCGAGTAACCGCGAGTGCTCGCGAGCACCGCCCGGAGTACTCGCGGGGAACGGCTGGTTTCGCGTCCATCCGTCGTTGAGTGGCGGGTGACGAGTCGCCGCCCGTCGAATGCTCCAGTCTCGCGCTGTGAAGGAGATGCGTACGATGGCCCGCGTGCTCACGAAGTCGATCGGCACGAAAGTGACTGAGGAGGACTACGCCATGTTGAAGGCGCTCGCCGGCGAGCGGAAGCTCGGCGAATGGGTGCGTGACGTGGTGTTCAAAGCCGCGGTGGTGGACCCCCATGCCGCGGCCCAACGGGTGATCTTGGCCGAAGTCTTGGCGTTGCGGAAGGTGCTGTTGAACCTCCAGTACGCCATGGCGGCGGGGGAGGCCGTGACGCCGGAACGGATGGAGGCCCTGATCGCCGAGGCCGATGCGACGAAGGACGAACGAGCGCAGCAACGGCTCTCGTGGGATTGAGGGACTGACGCCATGGAGTACGTATCGGGACGGTCCTCATCGGCTGGTACGTGGCTGAGCACGCGGCCCACCTGGGTACTCTCCGCCGTGTTGGTGAGCCTCATCAGTGGCGTCGGCGTCGCCGAGTACCGCTACACGCAGTGGACCGCGCTCCAGCGCTGGTATCTGGCCACGTACCTCCGCAGCGCCCTCCTCACGCAGCTCGGGTGGACGACGACGGGCCGCTACGCGCTCTTCACGGTCGTCGACCGACGCGGCTCCAGATTCGCGCTGGACGGCGACGTCGAGCCCGCCGTGCGCGCGGCAGCACTCATGACGGACGCCTGGTCGTTGCGTCTGACGTCTGGGGCCGCCGCCAGTGGCGTGCGACGACTCCGGCTCGAGCCAGGGCGGTACGAGCATCAGGCGCTGCAGCGGTTTCTCCAGCGGTGGGTTTACCAGAACCGCACGCTCGGTGATCTGGCCTGGCCGCCCGTCCTGTGTGGTCTCGGCGTGCTCGCCCTTGGGCTGCTGGTGGCGATTCCTCAGGATGTCACGCGCGGTCGGGTCCGTCGGCACGGCCGATGGCTGCGAGGTCCGGAACGGCTGTCGCCGAAGGCCTTCACGCAGCGACTCCGGGCGGACGGGGTCGGCTTCCTGCAAGCGCGGCGGTGGTGGTCGCTGGCCCCGGCACGCGTGGTGCGGATCCCGCAGGCGATGGAATCCAGTCACGTCCTGTTGTTGGGGGACACGGGATCGGGGAAGTCGATGCTCATTCGGCAACTCCTGCTCCAGATTCACCAGCGGGGCGAAACCGCCATCGTCTATGACCCGGCGGGGGAGTTCACTGAGCAGTTTTATGACCCCGCCCGCGGCGATGTGATCCTGAATCCGCTCGACGCCCGGACGCCGTTCTGGACGCCGGCCGACGAGCTCCGGCTGGATGCGGAAGCGCTGACCCTCGCCCAATCCTTGTATCCCGAGAAGCCGCAGGAGCACTCCTTCTTTTCCGAGGCGCCGCAACGCATCATGTCGCTGATTCTCACCCGACGCGCCGACACGGCGCAGATCGTGGAGCTGTTGACCAATGCCGATCACCTCGACCGCCTGGTGGCGGGGACGCCGTACGCGGCGATGATCGACAAGGCGGCCGGCCCACAGCGCGCCGGCGTCCTGGCCTCCCTCAATATGGTGGCGGATGCGATGCAGCTGCTGCCGACCGCATCGGCGACGACGTCACGCTGGAGCGCCACGACGTGGTCCACGACCCGCCACGGGTGGCTGTTTTTTACCAGCACGCCCGAGACGCGCGCCCGACTGGTCCCGCTCACGAGCCTGTGGCTGGACTTGCTTGTGCTGCGCCTCATGCATCAGCAGCGAGGCACGCGGCAACGCGCGTGGTTCATCATCGACGAGTTAGCGAGCCTGCAACGGCTGCCGCAACTCCACACCGCGATGACCGAGGCTCGGAAGAGCAACGTGCCCTTGGTGTTGGGGTTTCAAGGCCGTTCTCAGATGGCGCAACGGTACGGGCTCCACGCCGAGGTGATGCTGTCGCAGCCCGCGACCAAAGTGTTTTTCCGGCATAGCGAGGCGGACGCCGCCAAGTGGGTCTCCCAGATGATCGGCGAGGTCGAGATCGAGCGACTCCGGCAGGGCCGCTCGGGGTCGGACGGGTGGGCCTCCCCGTCGCGGCACTCCACGAATTACGGCCTCGAGCGTCAGGTGGAATCCCTCGTGCTGGCGAGTGAAATCGAAGGCCTCCCGAATCTGTGTGGCTATCTCAAGTACGGCAATCTCGTCACGAAGATGCACGTCTCTCCCACGATCTTGCCCATTCGCCACCCCAGTTTTGTGCCGCGGGCCGATGCGGCCACGGCCGGCACGCCCTCGCGTCACACGGGGCCCCCCGTCGTGGCCACACCGGGTCACGCCGTCCATCCACCGGCGACGACTCGTCCCGTCAACCCGTGGACCTGAACAGCGGGACCACGACGCCATGATGACCATGTCGAAGGCGCTCGGCGCGGGGCAAGCCAAGCGGTATCACCAGGAGCAGTTGCGAAACGCCGCCGAGAACTACTATAGCCAGGGCCAGGAGATCCTCGGTCAGTGGGACGGCCGGCTGGCGGCGGCGTGGGGACTCACAGGGGCGGTCAGCGCGGCGCACTTCGCCCGCTTGGCAGATGGGCAGCACCCCCTCACGGAGGCGCCACTCGTGCGCCATCTGACGCGACACACGTATACCAACGCGCAGGGCCACCCGGTCAGCCCGGTCGAGCATCGGGCCGGCTGGGACCTGACGTTCTCTGCGCCCAAGAGTGTCTCGCTCACCGCCTTGGTCGGCGGGGACGCGCGGATCCGGGACGCCCATCGGCAGGCCGTCGAGATGGCGCTGCGGGCGACCGAACCGTACGTCCAAGCGCGGATGGGTGGCGACCGGCCGGCGCAGACCACCGGGCGCTGGATCGCCGCGACGTTTGAGCACGATAGTGCCCGGCCGGTCGGCGGCTACGCGGCGCCGCAGTTGCACACGCACACCGTCGTCTTCAACGTGACGACCACCGATGAGGGGCGCACGCGGGCGCTGCAGCCGCGCGAACTGTATCGCACCCAACAATATGCGACCGCGGTGTATCGGTCCGAATTGGCCAGCCAGCTCCTCGCGCTCGGCTATGCGATCGAGCGGGGCGACCATGGGCAACCGGAGATCCGCGGCTTGACGCCCGACTATCTCGGGGCCTCCAGCCCGCGCCGCCAGCAAATCGCCACGCATCTGGAGCAGCAGGGGCGGCGGGGGGCCGCGGCGGCGCAAATCGCGGCCTATAAAACCCGCGAGGCCAAGAGCCAGGCGGTCGCGCCTGACGAGATGCGGCGGCTCCACCGACAGCTGGCGGCGGCGTTCGATGACCAGCCGGCCAGGGCCGTCGCCACCGCGCACGTCCGGGCGGCCGCCCTGGCCCGAGTTGACGCGATTACGGCCACGGGGCTCGTGACCTCCGAACTGGCGGACGCGCACGCGACCGCCGCGCGTCAGGCGGCGGATGTGCGGCGCCAGGCTGTCACCTATGCGACGCAGCGGAACGTCGAGCGGGATGCCGTGCCAGAGGAGCGGGCGTACGTGCGGGACGCGCTGTCCCGGTCGATGGGTCGGGCGACGGTGTCCGAGATCCACGCGGAGTTCGATCGGCAGGTGCGCGGCGGGTACTTCGTCGAGGTCGCGCAGCCCGACGGCCACGCCGGCCGCCGCTTCACCACACCCATGATGATCGCGCTGGAGCGTCGGACCATTGCCATGATGGTCGAGGGCCAGCGCACGCAACCGCCCTTGATCCGCGACGAGACGCGGGCGCGGATCGCGCGGGCGTATCCCCATCTGTCTGCCGATCAGCAGGCGGCGATCACCCAGCTGTTCGCGAATCGCGACCGGGTGCAAGTCTTGGATGGCGTCGCCGGCGCCGGCAAGACCACGACCCTGGCGGCCGTGCGCGACGCCGCCGAGCGCGACGGCTACACCGTCCGCGGGTTCGCGCCCACCGGCCGGGCGGCGCAGAAATTGGCCGAGGCCGGCATGTCCACGATGACCCTCCAGAAGCATCTCCAGGAGGCACCAGACGCCCGCGATCCGCGGCGGTTGTATGTCCTCGATGAATCGAGCTTGGCCAGTACCCAGCAGCTGCATGACTTCCTGGCGCGGCGCTCGTCGACGGATCGCGTGCTCTTGGTCGGCGATACCCGTCAACACCAGGCGGTGGACGCCGGGCGGCCGTATGAGCAACTGCAAGAGGCCGGCGTCGCCGTCGCCCGGCTCCAGGACATCCAGCGTCAGCAGGACCCCGACCTGAAGCGGGTGGTCGAACACCTCTCGGTGGCCGAGGTGCGCGCCGGACTCGCGCGCCTCGAGGAGCAAGGGCGCATTCACGAGATTCCCGATCGGCGCGATCGGATGCAGGCCGTGGCCACCGCCTACGCGGCGCATCCCGACCAGACGCTCGTGGTGTCGCCGGATAACCACTCGCGCGAGGCGTTGAATGCGCAGATTCGGCAGACGCTGCAGCAGGCCGGCCGTGTGGCGACGCGGGAGCACACGACACGTGTGTTGGTGCCTCGTCAGGATCTCACCGGCGCTGATCGGCGGTGGGCTGGCCGATACGCGCCCGGTGACGTGATCCGGTACGCGCGCGGCAGCGCGACGCACGGTCTGCACGCCGGCGACTACGCGCGCGTCACCCGCGCGGACACAGACACGAACACCCTCATGGTCACGCGCCCCGACGGCGCCACCGTCACCTATGACCCGCGTCGGCTGCAGGGCGTGATGGTGTACCGCGAAGCGGACCGTCAGCTCGCGGTCGGCGATCGGGTGCAGTTCACGGCGCCATTTCCCGAGCACCACGTGACGAATCGTGAACTGGGAACCCTCACGACGATCGACCGCCATCAGCACGTGCGCGTGCACCTGGACTCCGGTCGGATCGTGGACTTCGCGTTGCGCACGAACCCACACCTGGATTACGGCTATGCGGTCACGAGCCACAGCAGCCAGGGACAAACCGCCGATCGCGTCTTGCTGTATCTCGATAGTGAGCGGGCCGGTGAGGCCCTGGTGAACCAGCGTCTCGCGTACGTCGCGGTCTCCCGCGGCCGGCACGATGCCCAGATTTATACCGACGATCGCGAGCAACTGCCGTACGCGCTGTCCCGTGACTATTCGAAGTCGAGCGCCCTCACGGTCGGCCAGGACATCCACGTGCAGCCGCCTGACCGGTCCGTCAACCGAACGCCGCACGCCCTGGAGCGACGGGGGCCCCTCCACCAGACCGAGCACGCGGCGACCTCGGCGACCTCCCCGAGTACGGCGCTCGCGGTGAACTGTCACACCGGCGACGCGTCTCACGGGCACGCGGCCGAGCCGGCACATCCGGCGGACCGAGGCTTCTCGCCGCACGAACTCGCACGCGCCCGCGAGTACTTGGCCCTTCCGGCCGCCCAAGCCTACCTGCGCGGTCGTGAGACGGCTCAGGGTCGCACGCATCAGTGGCATCCTACGACGAGCGCGCCGCCGATCGAGGCCCGCCACGTCGCGGCCGTGCTCCGCCAGCTGCCGCCCGACACACGTGGGCAGTACGCCACCGAGATCCACGCGATCAAGCAGACCCCGGCGGTCATCCTGCGAACCGCGGCGCACGTGGCACAGGCGGAACACGCGCGCGGCAGCGCAAAGGCGGTCACGCCGTCGCACGAGACGCTAGCACAGGCCGTGACGCGTCCAACGGTACACGGCGTGGGACAGGAACGCGGATAAGCGACGATCCCACGCGGCAGGTCCTCCCCGACAGCCACCTGCATCGCGCCGCCGGCGCCTCCGGTCCGTCCACGCTGGTCAGCCGTGGTCGTCGTGACGGGCACGTCGCGGACGGATGGCCTCGGCCACCGAGGCGTCGAACGGGTACGCGCGGCCGTTGTGTATCGCGAGCACTCCAGCGCGCACGCCTTCCGTTACCAAAATCCGTCAACGCCCGAATGCGGTACAGCGTCGGTGCCGCCCACGCTGATCCGCTGACCGGCACCAGTTCGTGCTTGTTGTTCGCCTCCGGGGTGATCGTCCTTGCGCGACATCTGACACCCCGCTTGTTGAGCATCAGTCCAGTCGCCCGTCACACGTGAACGACCGTGAGCGTGCTTGGGGCAGGGGTTACCGCCGGATGCAGGTGTTCGCGCGGGGGTTCGGCCGGCGTCGTGACGCCCTTCGGTCCCGCACGGGCCGCGCCAGCGGAGCTGTCACGGAACACCCGTGCACGTGGGTCCCTCGGCACGCCGGCCAGCCCCCCGCACCGTCCTCCTTTTTCCCTCTGGGTTGCGTTTGCTCTCGCTGTTGCGAGAGAGCGAAACGCAACGTCGAAAAAGGAGGCCTCGAATGAACACCGGCACCGTCACCGACAACATCCAGTCACCCAAGCAAGACATCTACGCCCGCATCACCGGGCAAATCGTCGCCGCCCTCGAAACCGGCGTGCGGCCATGGGTCAGGCCGTGGAATGCCGAACACGCCGCCGGGCGCATCACGCGACCACTGCGCCACAACGGCCAGCCCTATACCGGCATCAACATCCTCTCGCTCTGGGCTTCTGCCACGGCGCAGGGCTTCGCCGCACCGATCTGGATGACCTACCGCCAGGCGACGGAGTTCAACGCCCATGTCCGCAAGGGCGAGAAGGGCTCGCCGGTCGTCTACGCCAATCGCATCACGCGCACGGAGACCGACGCCGACAGCGGCGCTGACGTCGCCCGCGACATTCACTTCCTCAAGGGCTACACCGTCTTCAACGTCGAGCAAATCGAGGGGCTGCCCGAGCCGTACACCGCCCCGGCGTCACCGCGCCTCGACGTGTTGGCCCGTATCGCACACGCTGAACGCTTTTTCGTCACCACGGGGGCGACGCTCTCATTCGGCGGGAACCGCGCCTTCTACCGGCCCGCGACCGACAGCATCGTTCTGCCATCCTTCGAAACGTTCCGCGACGCCGAGAGTTATTACGCGACGCTGGCGCATGAAACGGTCCACTGGGTGGGACACGAGTCGCGACTCGCCCGTGATTTCGGATCCAGACGCTTCGGCTCAGAGGGATATGCCGTCGAGGAATTGGTGGCCGAACTCGGTGCGGCCTTTATCTGCGCGGATCTCGACCTCTCTCTCGAACCGCGCGAGGACCACGCCTGTTACATGGCCGACTGGCTGAAGGTTCTCAAAGATGACAACCGTGCCATCTTCACCGCCGCCAGCCACGCGCAGCGCGCGGCGGATTTCCTGAACGGCCTTCAGCCCGCCGGCGGCTGATGCCGTCGGCGCATGCGGGGCTGAAAGCCACGAAGGCGTTCGGCAGGGCGAAATCCCCAAACGCGGGACGCAGCACGCGTCACACGCGCGCGTGGTTCGGCGACGGGCGTCGACGGGCGGCCACCGATGTGAACCCGAGGGCTATGCCGTGACCCGTCCTGTCATCACACGCCGCTACACTCATGGGCCACATTGAGACGTGATACCGATGGCACGACAGGGCATCCACGAGAGGCCTGTTCGCGACGGTGGGGCCGGAACTGCCCATCGGCGTTTGGCAGGAGAGCGGTGGGCGTGTCGTCGTGAGAGGGGAGGAGGCACGTGACGGTCAACGATCCGACACCAGACCTCGAAGTGGTGTTGGAAAATATTGCCCGCATTGAACGATTTGTGGCGGGCTGCGATGAAGAGTCGTTTCGGAACAACGAGCAAGTCGTGTTTGCGGTGCAGTATGCGTCGCTCTTGATGCGGGCCGCGGTCGATCGACTGGGCGAGTGGACGGAGGTGTTCCAGCTGGAGGTGCCATGGCGCGACCGGGCGGCCGCCTGCACCGAATTGACACCGGCAAACGGTCAGGTCGATCCGGGCGTGGTGTGGCAGATGATCAGTGCGGACCTCGCGAGGCTGCAGTGGAGCGCGATGCTCGCGCTCAATCAATTGGAAGGCAGTGACGAGGTCGAATCGCGCTGAGCGATGCCCGACACCACCAAGATGCTGAGGTCAGATCCGAGCGTCGCGCTAGTCGCTAGTGCGAGGTGCTCCCTGGGAGTTCGAACGCCGCATCTTGCAACCACACCACCGCGGCGCTCGATAGGGGGAGACCACGAGTCGTGGCCATACCCGTATTCGCGACGACCTCGATCCGCCAGATCTCCATCGCCGACACCTCGACCAGCCTCAGCGCGAACACCGTGGCTGCCTGCAACGCGCGCTGGATGGCCCATGCCGTCTCGCGCGCGTCATGCGCCGTCCACGGTACGGGATCCGCGACGGCGGGCAGCTCCGTATCGCTCACCGATCCGTCGAGCCATTGACATCGCACCGCGATCGCCGTCATGGCCCTGAGGATATCGCAGGAAGAACGGCGACCACGCGACGGTCACTGTACCGACGAGGTCTCGGTCCCCTGTGCGCGCTGAATCGCGCGCAGCTCGACCCAGCACGGCGAGCAATCGCTGCAATGGACATACCCAGGGTCCTCGATCGGCCGCACCCGATAGGCGAGTTCGATCAACACGTCACGCGAAGGGCATCCGACCCGA
>JBDTVS010000178.1:0-6239 GCA_040007095.1 Acidobacteriota bacterium | reverse complement strand
ACGTCCTCCAACTCGTCATTCAAGACCGCGGTACGGGTTTGCAACAACAGGTGGGCGCCGCGGAGCGTCCAGGTCATCTGTTGCTTCTTGACGAACCGCCGGCTCACCACCTGATTGATGGTCGACTCGACGAACGCCGTGCTGATGGTCTCGCCGTGTCGGTAGCGCTCGCCAAAATTCGGGATGAACGTCTGGTTGTTCCGAATGTAGGTGTGGAAGTCGTTCAACCCGATGGCGAGTTTCTCGGCGGCCGCTGAATGATGACGGATCAGATCCAGGTCGAACATCAGCGCGACTTGCCGCTCTAGGGCCTCGACGACGTTGCCGTGCCACAACAGGTGTTTCACGCTCTCGAGGTGTGCGGCGATCTCCGCGCCGATGTCGGCGCGGTCCGCTTCGTGCTGCAGCGACTTCGTCTGTTGCTGCAGCACGGTCAGCCGCATCGTGATGTGGAACCAGTCGATCCAGTGCTCGCTCCCGGGGTGCAGATACGCTTGGACCTGTCGCACGTCCTCCCCGCCGTCGGACATGAACACGACCTGCTGGTGATCCTGCAGGCCCTGGGACTTCAGCAATTGCCACAGGCGCCGCCGGGGCTTCTGATCGTACGTCTGCACATACCCGAAGCACTTGGCCTCGGCGACGTCTTGCTCGGCAGCCCGGCGAAACGCCACGACACTGCGCCCGGCGATCACTTCGAAGAATCCCGCCTTGTGGGCCGCCCGTACATAGCCGCCATCGATGCCCACCGTGATCGGGCCATCGGGCGGCGCCTGGGGTGCGCAGTCGTCGAGCTCGTCCTCGACCACATGGCGCGGGCGCTCCTCTCCCAGCTCGTCCTCCATCCGCTGGGCCGTGGCCTGGAGATGGTCTCGGATCGTTTCGTGGTTGGTCGCGGCATCCACCGGCAGGACCTCGCGCAACAGGTCGGCGACCTTCGCAAACGGGATCACGGACGCCCACTTGGTCGCCAGATACAGCAATTCCGGACTGGTCTGGCCCACCAGCCACGCGGCCGCCGGCCGGAAGGTCTTGGGTCCCGTCCGCTGACAGGGGCACCGGTGCCAGCGCGGATTCGCGACCGTCACCGCGCCAAATACCGTCTTGACGATCATCGCGCCCCCGCCCTTACTGGTGTGGGGCGCGCCGCAGCTCGAGCACCGTCGCCGCTGCTGCAAATCCTCGGCGGCCTGTCGCGCCACCACGAAATCTTGCAGCCCTTCCAACAGCGCCTTACTCTTCGCGCAAGGTCAGCCCCAGCGTGTCCATGGCTAGCTGGTGCCGCTCGAGCGCCAGGAGATCGCGGCGGTGTTCTTCCCCGTCCTCCCCGATGCTGACGACTTCGACCCGGAATTTCATGCGAACCTCCGGCACGTCAGCCGCGTGGCCAGGCGCTCGTTGGCCTCCCGCAAGATGAACCGCTCCGGCGTCAGCGGGCCCGACTGGGCCAGGCGCCGATCGAGGCTCTGACACCCGTCGGCCATCACACGACGCCAGACGTCCCAGGTACTGGCCGGTTGATCAGGATGTGCCGAGGTGAGCAGCTCGATCAGGGTGTCGACCTCCGAGGGAAGGCACAGGCGGTCGCCGACCTCCTGCCGCTTCAGCATCAGCCGATAGCCAGTGGGGCCGCCCGCGTACTGAGGCGGCGTCGCGCCCCGTCCACCCAGGCACATCGCCGTCTCGTCGCCGGCGATGCCGTCCTGCCGATCCACCACCCGGAGTTCCCACTCCCACTGATCCATCGCACCCAGCGTGTACAGGAACTTCTCCTGTGGACGCAGACGGAACTCGCGCAGTGTCGTGAACCGCGTCTGACGGCGGAAGCTGGTGAACGTCTGGCCGTGCACAGTGAACGCGTAGCCACCGCCGCCATCCCAGCCGAGGACGGCATGAAAGATGTCATCGAAGTCGGCCAGATCCACGCAGTCCGGCACCGCCACCAGCCGGATCACCATCGGGTACACGTCGCGCAGCACCGCTCGGAGAATCAAGCGTTTGAACAGGGAGGTTGTAGGCATGGCCCAAGCCTACCCGTCCACCCCCGACCTTCTGCTGCACTCCATCAACAACTCATCGAGCGACTCATTGAATCGCCGGACTTCGGAGATGTCGGTCGCGCCGCTGTCCCTGGCGGCGGCGCGGATGAACCTAGAATGTGATCCGGAAACCCGCGCGGACGCTTCGGGGCAGAATCAGCGTGTTCGGCAGCCCGAATCGCGGTCCGGAAAAGCCACTCATCGCGAGCGGCGCCGCCGCGTTCAAGGCGTTGAAGAGATCCACCATCACTCCCACGCGGACACCGCGGTTAGGGACGGGGACTGTCTTCTCGACGCGGAGATCCAGCGTCGCGATCGAGGGCGCAATTCGCGACCCCAGTGGCTCGGCGTTGATCAGTGAATACCCCGCAAGGCCTGAAAAGAAGATCCGGTTCCACCGCACGCCCGTCTGCCACCGCCCGACGCCGCTCACGACGAATCCGCCCCACCTTGGCGCCCGCCACGAGCCGAGTATCTTTGCTTCATTGAATGCGAACGTCGGCTCGCCTGCGCCTTGGTTGGCCACGTTCGGATTGCCACCGACGCCGGCGAGCGGCGACAACGTGCCCTGCGCGAGGTTCGTATGGTCGATGTTGTCCACGGTGCCGCTCGACCGCGACCATGTGTATGACGCCTGCATCTGCCAGTTGTGCGATTCGCGCTTGCGCGCGACCACTTGAATGGCGTTGTAGTGTCGCCATGCGTTATCGGGATTTGTCAGGAACCATATGCGCTGACCGAAATCCAAGACTTGTGCAATCTGAAACACACCGCCATCGTCACTCGTGCCGACAGTCCCGTCCGGCCCCGGATCGCGAACGAGCACCCGAGGATACAGGTTCAAAGAAGGGTCGACGTACCCGATGAAGCTGCCGAAGTTGCGCCGGATATACTGCAATTCCAGGGCTAAATCGCGCATGATTTGGCGTTCGCTTCCGACGGTCCACTGATCCACGTGTGGTTGGCGGATGTTCTTCGGGATCGCCACATCGATGGGCGGAGTTTCCAGAAAAATCAGTGGCCCGATTGTCCCATCGACGATCTGATATCGACTTTTCGGCGAAAGGGCGGAGACATCCTTGTAGCTGTAGAGGCCGTTGAGCAGCATGTCGTGGTAGCGTCCGTAATGGCCACGAATGACCGTCCGATGGTCGTCCTTGAGATCCCATGCGACCCCAAGCCTCGGCGCAAGCGGCGACGAAAAGAACACGTCGCCTAAAGTCGGCACCGAACCACGGTTGACATCCAGCCGCACGCCCAGCTCGAATGTGATACGCCCGAAGGGCGCCCAGCGATCTTGCATAAAGAGTGTCGTACGCCGGTTCGTCAGACGATTGTGCTGACCATCCCAAAACGTCACCGTCTGAAGGACGCCGTTTAGCGCCGCGTACGACAAGCCGCCACTGTAACCTTGCAAGGACTCGGTCGGGGCATACTCGAATTCGATTCCGGCCTTCAGCTGGTGAGAATGTCCGGAGAAATCGAGGTGTCGGGTCATCGAGGCGGCGCCCGTCAACGTCCGCTGATGCAGCTCGAAGTAATTGGCGGCGCCGCTCGAGGGCACGATGCCGTCGCCAGATTCCCCGATGTACGGCGGCCCGGCGCGGGTGTATGGCGGTCGAGGCTCATCATCTTCGTCCCGACGAAAGCCCGAGACGCGAGCATCGATCATCGTCGCCGCTCCCGGTGACCACGTTGCGCGCGCATTCCACACGTGATTTCTTATCGTCGCGACCTGCGTCGTCGCCATCGGCGCGTAGCCGCCGAAACCGTCGATGTCGGCCGTGTCCCGCTCGTAAAATCCCTGTAAGCGAATGTTGGTGGAAGGCGCCGCGTCGATCTTCAGCACCGCGCGAGGTCGGCGCTCGTTCCTAGTGCCATCCAGGAGTCCCGGCGGTGGATAGTCGTGGTGAAGGTACTCGAGGCCGGCAAAGAACCACATCCGGTCACGGGCGATCGGCCCGCCCAGCTGCGCGCTCGTGTCGTTCCAGGTAATCAGCGGGAGGGGCTTGCGGAGATTTCGCCAGATGTCGGGCAAGCTTTCGGTATTGTCCGACTGCCAGCTTGGCTGCTTCCACAGATATTCACCGAGGCCCGAAAAACGGTTCGTTCCCGAACGGAGCACGCCGTTGGCAATCGCGCCCGTGGTTCCGCCGTACTCGGCATTCGCGCCGAGCGCCACGATCTGCACGTGATCCAGCCAATCGTAGTTCAATGCCACACGTGCGTCGCCTTGGTTCGATTCCACGATCGAGACGCCATCGATCGTGACGCCGTTCGATCCCTGCGTGCCTCCGTACGCGATGCTCGATCCCTGAAACTCCGTGTAGACGATGCCGACGCCGATGCCGGGCGCAAGGTTCAGGATATCCACGAGCGAGCGGCTCGTCGGCAGGTTCCGCAGCATCGCGTTGGAGAGCATCGCCGGCGAGGCGGCCGTGCGTACATCGACGAGAGGTGTGGGCGCCTCCACGTCGACGGTTGCCGCAATTGACGAAAGCTCCAGCGGCACATCGATCGTGAACGTGGTCTCGACGGGCAGCGCTATACCGCGGCGCAGGATGGTCTTGAAACCCTCGCGCTTAATGGTGAGGACGTACTCGGCTGGCAGCAGATTGCCAAAGCGGTAGGCGCCGCGCGGGTCAGTAATCGTTGCGATCGAGCCCGCTGGCAGACCAGGACCTGTGAGCGTCACCGTGGCGCCGACAAGGACCGCGTGGCTGCCGTCCGTGACGACCCCGGCTATCGTCGAGCGTTGTGCCGTCTGTCCAGCTGCGCAGACCGCAACCGCCATCACACACAGAACCGCGACAATTGTCGAGCCTTTCATTCGCTCACCCTCTGTCAATTCGTCGGCGCGCCTGGACGCGTGCTCACCGCGGCAGAAAGTTCTCCATAACGCGCACTTCGCCCGTCTCCGCACCGGCCGTGAACGTCAGACGCGAACCATTCCGGTTGATATGCACGTCTCTCAGACCGGTCATCTCGACACCGATTGGACGCGGCGGGCCGCCGGTCGAAGCGATCCGCCACAGGGCGTTTGTTGACGGTGTGCTGCCGGTTGGGCGCGTCCATGCCGACGCGCGGCTCCATCTGATTGCGCTCGGGAAGGTGCTCGAGTCGGATCCACGCACGGACGTAGGTCCGGCCCAGGCCAGTCTCGCGCATGATCAGCTGGGCGTTGTGCCCGGCGGCCTGGATAACCGAAAGCGGCCCAACTGGGTGGTCCGCCGCTCGTGCGCGAGGCGGTCCTGCTCCTCGACGTACGTCGATCGGAGATGACGTCCACGTTGAGGCGTGACCGCGGTCGGGATGATCGCGCGCGGCGGAGGTTGATGCGGGACCACCAAGAATCGACGCAGCCGGCCCAACTCCTTCTGCACGGCTTCGCGCAGATTGCTCACGAGATGGAACCGGTCCGCGACCTCCCGGGCTTGCGGCGCGCCGCGGCGCACGCCATCGGCGTACGGTCCGTGACGATCACGGCTGATGATCCGAATCGCGGGATGGGCCGCGAGCCAGGCGGCCACGGCATCGGCGGTGCGCACGGCGAGGACATCCACCACGCGGCGTCGCTCGAGATCCACGAAGATGGTGCCGAAGTGCTGCTGGCCTTTCTGCCAGGCCCAGTCATCGATGCCCACGCGAAGGGTCTCGTCGACGTCGGGAGGCGGCGCGCCGCGTTTGACGCCACGCACGATGGTGTCGGCATCCATCGCCATGCCCAGCCGGCCCAACAATCGCTCGCCGGCGCGCCCGCCCAGGGCATGACCGACCAGATGCACGACGACGCCCAGGCGCTGCGTATGCTGGGCGCGAGGTGCCACCACGCCCGGTAATCGTTCCGCGAAGATGACCGTCTCGCACTGGGGATTGCGACACCGCCACCGACTGACCCGTACCCGCAGTGTGACGGCCTGGCCGTGCGCCGCCAAGTCCTTCATCGTGCGCCAGTACCGGCTATGCCGATCCGCCGACGGTCTGCGACAGCCTGGACAGGGACCAGACGAGTGCCCTTCGGCCTCGACAACCAGACCGTCCTCCGTGGTGACGATGGCATGCAACGTCAATGGCGTCCCGCCGGGAAGGACCGTGCGCCACGTCGGCAAACGCTTCATCGCACCAGCGTAGGCTCTTCACGGACTTGGAGTGCAGCAGAAGGTCGGGGGTCAGGCCGCTTTCGCTCGGAATTTCGGATAC
>JBDTVS010000177.1:0-24447 GCA_040007095.1 Acidobacteriota bacterium | reverse complement strand
TGGAGCTGGCGAAGGGATTTGAACCCCCGACCTGCTGATTACAAATCAGCTGCTCTACCGACCTGAGCTACGCCAGCCAGACAAAACGTGAACTTTAGCACGTCTTATGCCATGCACGCAAGCCATTCTGATCCTGTCGGCAACGGGACAGGAAGGGCCAGTGGCCGCGTCCACAACCGGTGATTGTACTCATTTGAGGCCGCGTTGGCGAACGGCTTCGAACAGCACGATGCCAGCAGCCACCGACACGTTCAGACTGTCCACGTGTCCCCGCATGGGAATCGAGGCCAGCCAGTCGCAGCGATCCCTCACCAGCCGGCGCAGCCCCGTCCCCTCGCCGCCGACCACCACGGCTGTCGGCAGCCTGAAGTCGATTTCATCGTAGCGTTTAGGGGCGTCACCCGCCAGCCCGATCGTCCAGACTCCTGCCTGCTTCAGCTGGTCCAGCGCACGCGCAATGTTCACGACCTCGGCAATTTTCACGTGCGCGACCGCCCCGGCAGACGCCTTGGCCGTCGCGCCGCCGAGCGGTGCCGCGTGACGCGACTGGCGCACCAGGCCGTCGGCCCCCGCCGCATCAACCGTCCGAACAATCGCGCCGAGGTTGTGCGGATCCTCAATCCCGTCGAGTACCACCACGAGCGGAGCGGCCCTGGACTGCATCACCAGATCTTCCACGCTCAACGCCTCGGCGTCCCGCACGTCGGCGAGAATCCCCTGATGCACGGCGCCGCGCGTGAGTCGATCGAGCTGTTGAACCTCGACGTGCCGCACCGACACCTGCGCCGCCTCCGCCAGACGAAGCGCCGTCCGAACCCGCTCGTCGGCGCGTACCGCGACGAGAATTCCGGTGACGCGTCCCGCCCGCAGTGCTTCGATCACGGCGTGAATCCCGTAAACGATCATCGCGCGTCACGAACCGAGCGCGCGACGACGTCGCGGCGGTCTGCGAAGGCCACCATCAACGCGCGCCGCACGCTTCGCACGAAGTGCCTCGGCCGCGGAACCGCCGTCATCGTCGACCCAACGCCCGGACGAAGGCTGCCGCACGCTCGGAACATCCCTCAACCCTCGGCAGACCGGCCGACGCCGGCAACTCGGCCCCGCGATCGATCGCGGGGACGAGCAGATCCAATTCCGGCCCTTCCGCGGTTCCCGTCAGCGCGACACGAATGGGATGAAACAACTGCTTCCCTTTCAGTCCGGTCTGCGCCTTGATCTCCTGGGCCACGCTGCGGAATCGCTCGCGATCGAGGCGGGACGCCGTCGCCAGCGCGGTGGCGAGCGCGCGGACCACGCGCTGCGGGGCCTCCGCCTGCATCTCGTCGAGCACGCGCGGATCGGCGAGCGCCTGCTCCGCATCGTAGTGAAACAACTGCCGCAGCCTCGCGGGAATCTGCGCGAGCCGGTCGACCGACGAAGTCGCGATCACCATCGCCGAGGCAAGGAATTCGAGGCCATGGGCGTCCGGCGCCATCTCGAATCCCTCGCTCTGGAAGTACGGCACTGACAGCTCTGCGATCCGCGCCGGCTCTGCCATCTTCAAGTAGTGGCGGTTCACCCACGCCAGCTTTTCCTCGTCGAACACGCCCGCGCTGTGCCCGACGCGCTCGATCAGGAATCGGCGCGCGAGCTCGTCGATCGGCAAAAGTTCTTGATCCGCTCCTGGCGACCACCCGAGCAGCGCGAGATAATTCAACAGCGCCTCCGGGAGGTAGCCGCGGGCCCGGAACTCGGCCACCGACGTGGCGCCGTGCCGCTTGGACAGCGGGCTGTGATCGGGCCCGAGCACCATGGCCAGATGCGCGAACGCCGGGGGCGTGAACCCGAGCGCCTCGTACATCACGATCTGCCGCGGTGTATTGGAGATATGGTCTTCGCCGCGGACGACATGCGTCACCGCCATCAGCGCATCGTCGATCACGACGGCGAAGTTGTAGGCCGGCGTGCGGTCGCCGCGCAGGATGACCGGATCGCCGATCACGTCCGCATGGAAGCGGACGTCGCCGCGGACGAGATCCCGGAACACGATGTCGTGATCGTCCGGCACCCGAAACCGGACGGCGGGTCGCTCGCCGCCGGCGATCCGCGCATGTGCCTGCTCGCTCGACAGCCGTCGGCAGGTGCCCGCATACAACGCAGGACGCCCTTCGACGACGGCGGCCTGCCGTTCGGCGTCGAGCTGCGTCATGGTGCAGAAGCAATAGTAGGCGCGCCCGGCGGCGAGCAATTCGGCCGCGTACGACTGATAGAGATGCAGTCGCTCGGACTGCCGGTAGGGTCCGCGCGCGCCGCCCACGTCGGGCCCCTCGTCCCAGGTGAGCCCGAGCCAGCGCAGGTCGCGCAGAATGCCCTCTTCGGACTCGCGCGTCGACCGTTCGACGTCCGTGTCCTCGATTCTCAGGATCAACGCGCCGCCCTGCCCTCGGGCCAGCAGCCAGTTGAAGAGCGCGGTGCGCGCGTTGCCGACGTGCAGGCGGCCGGTTGGACTCGGCGCGAATCTCACGCGCATGGCAGCCCGTGGTGAAAGTCCGTCGTCGCACCGAGGCGGACGATGCGCCCGGATGGCAAAGCGCGAAGATCGAGCCTATCGGGCATGAATAAGCGATGAGCAACGCAGCCTGCCGGGATGCATCGCCCGGCGAATGCAGCGGGTGTTTCACCACCGGCGGCCAAGGATGCGATCACGACCGACCTCACCGTTGTCTCAGCAGCGCCACGGCGTGCGCGGCGATCGCCTCGCCGCGGCCGACGGCGTCGACGCCCTCGTTCGTCTTCGCCTTGATACTGACCTGTGACGCGTCGATGCCGATGGCCGCCGCCACGGCCGCGCGCATCGCGTCGACGGCATGGCGGATCTTCGGCGCCTCGAGGATCACCGTCACGTCGACATTGCCCACGATCAAGCCCTGATCGCCGACAAGACGCGCCACGCGCGCCAGCAGGTCGGTGCTCGACGCGTCCTTCCATTGCGGATCGGAGTCGGGAAAATGCCGGCCGATATCACCCAGGCACGCCGCGCCGAGCATCGCGTCGGTAATCGCATGACACACGACATCGGCATCGGAGTGTCCGAGGGCACCGCGGTCGGACACGATCGTGACGCCGCCGATCACGAGCGGCCTCCCGGGCACCAGCCGGTGAAGGTCGTAGCCCGTCCCCGCTCGTCCGGTCCGCGCCGGCTTCGGCGGCGGCGTGACAGTGTCGCGCCGCGCCTGTGCGATCGCCTCGGCGATCGGCAGGTCCTCGGGCCCGGTGATCTTGATGTTCGTGGCCTCGCCGTCCACGAGGCGGACAGGATGCCCCAGGCGCTCGGCCAGCGCCGCCTCGTCGGTGGCATCGGCGCCGCTCATCAGCGCTTCGCGAAGGATCGCGCGGCGAAATGCCTGCGGCGTTTGCGCCAGAAAGATCGACTCGCGGGGCAGCGTGCTTCGTACGAACAAACCATCTTCAGGCGGACCGGCCAGCTTGACCGTGTCGCGAGCGGGCAGCGCCGCGAGTGCCGCGCCCGATTCCGCAGCCGCGGCAATCGTCTTGGTGATGAGTTCGGGGCTCGCAAACGGCCTCGCGGCGTCGTGGACCACGACCACGTCGGTGCGCTCGGCGACGTGTTGAAATGCGCTGGCCACCGAATCCTGCCGCCGGACGCCGCCGACGACGACCAGCAACGGCTTCGACGTCCCACGCAGGTAGTCGGGCGGTTCGGCAGCGACATCGGCCGGCAGCGCGACAATCACGTCGCCCACGTCCGGATGGGCGAGAAACGTCGCGACGCTGCACTCCAGAATCTCTCGCCCGCCGATCCGCAGGAACTGCTTGGGGGACGTCGAACCGAGCCGGCGGCCGCGACCACCTGCCGCGATGATGGCTGTCACAAAGAGTTGATCAGGCAAACGTTGATTATACCGGCGAGCTCCCCCGATGACGGAATCGGCCCATCTGTCGGTGACAGATCAGTATCGACGTCGCCGCATGGGATCACCGTCAACTGACGCCGCGATTGCCAGAGCAAGACGTCTTTGCTCGACGTGCTCGGCGAGCCCCAATGATGAACGTCTAACCGACGCGGGCCTCGGAAGCGCCGGATTCAAGCTGGGCGACCGTGTTCGCAACGATGCTGTGAACCCGGTCGGCGAGCGCCTTGGCATCATGTACCGTTGGTTGCTCAATCGAGGGCGGAAGCACCGGGTCGTGAACGAACAGCCTCACGTTGCCCGGCTCCGTGCGCAGGCGTCCCTTCTGCATCACGTGACGCGTACCGACGATGGCGAGCGGGACAATTGGCAGCCCTGCCTCGATGGCGAGCAGAAAGCTGCCGGCCTTGAAACGCGCCACCCGGCCGTCAGAGCTTCGGGTGCCCTCCGCGTAGATGATGAGTGACAGTCCTTCGGACACGAGCGCGCGCCAGCGCGCGAGAATGCCGGCTCGGTCGGGACGCCGCCGATCCACGAACAAGTGGCGACCGCGCTTGAGGTGCCACCCCAGCACGGGAAACTTCGCCAGCGACTCCTTGGCAATGATGCGCAGTTGGTACGGGAGGGACGCAAACAGCACCGGCGTGTCGTAGATGCTCTGGTGATTCGACACGAAGATGTAGGTCGTTCCCGGAGTCAGGCGCTGGAGGCCTTCGACCGTCACCCGAACGCCGGTCGTGCGCAGAATCAGCCACGACCACGCGCGCGCACACCGGTGGGCGAAATAGCCCCTCTTGTCGAAGAGGCTCGAGATGATCGACGCCGTGCCGAGAACAATCGTATAGACGGTGATGGCCGGAATGAGAAACAACACCGTCCGCCACCAATGGTAGGGCGGCATCCTCACGATGGGTGATTCACAGTGTCGAAATTGTAGACTGTAAGCGAATTCGTGACGAGCCGGCGATTGCCGAGGCGCCGCTCGTCCCTGCACGCGCCGCGGCATGCGACCGATCGTTTACCGGTACTGAATCCTCAGGCCGACATCGCGCGACTCACGCACACCCTGCGAGAAGCGGAGCAGCGTAAAGTCCCCGCTGTCGTCTCGCCGGTTGGGCCCCACACTGTAGACTGCGTAGGTTCTGGCCTCGGCGTGAAAGAGAAACCGCTGGCCCGAGTACGGATCGACGGGCAAGCTATCGAGGTAGCCCGGCATCAGGTCGTCGAGACGCGCGGGCATCGCCTCTCGGTGTGCCCGACGATAAGCTTCAATCGCGACCGCGAGCCGAGCGACACGGATCAGCGCCAGATCGTCGACGATCTGGTGCGACATGGCCACATCGGGTAGTTTGAACTCACGCTCTCTGGCCAAGAAGCGGGTAATGCGCGTGCTCCCGTCGCCTGGAGGCGACCCTCTGTCGTACACGCTTTCGACGGCATCGCGTCGTTGGGGCCACGGCTGATCCAGCGCGGAGATTACCCTCGACAGCGTTTCAACCCGCAGCCTGATCGCCCGATCGACCCACGGCCGACCCAGACGTTCGAAGAAGCCAAGCTGCCAGAACCCGGCCTGGGTCAGGAACCAGGTGTCGCGACCGGGGCCGAACAGGGAGTCGAAGAGCGCGGCCCGGCGCCGGAGAAACCACTGCGTCAGTCCGTCATCGCGGTCCAGGTCGACCAGCGCTCGCCCGATCCGCGACAGCTCCGCCGGCGACGGGTGCGTCGCACTCAACACGCCTCCCACCCGATCGATTTCGTCGACGCGCGCCCGAAACACCGGCCAGGCCCAATCGACCACGGGACGCAGGCGAAGCTCTGCGTACACCGAGTCGGTCGCGCGTCCGCTGTCGCGGTCCAGAGCACGCGACCAGGTCCGGAGGCCGGCCAGCCGCGCCAGCGGAAAGAGACCCGCGGAACCGCCCACCGTCCCTGGTGAAAAACCTTCAAAGGCCAGCGGCGCCGCGCGATCGAGCAACTGCAGCGCGTCTTCGTGCTCGTCGAGATGACGTCGCATCTCCTCGACAAGGCCGGCCGGCCAATCGCCTTTCCGCTCGGCGTCCTGGACGCGTTCAAAGAGGCCGCGCTGCTTCGTTGGATCTGGGGAGGCGAGCACCGCGGCGGCACGATAGTACCGATCACTCTTGAGGCCGTCGGCCTTCGTCGGCCGGGTCCGTATATCCTCGAGTGTCACGGGCTCGCCTCGCCCCCGGATTTCCTCAATCGCCAGGCGCAGCCGACGCGTTTCAACGTAGTCCCACGCGGCGTGGACGACCATCGGGACCAGCAGCACGAACACCACCAGCGACAGCCGGAAGAACGCGGGGCGAACCAACGGGCGCCTGACGGTCTCAGTCATGACGATCAATCTCCGCGTCCAGCGTGTTCTGTCGATCGACCCCGGCCGACGCCGTCGCCTCGTTCAAATCCACCAGCCTGGCCGCGACAGTCGCGGCTTCAACACCTCCGCCAAGATCCGCCGTCAGCGTCTGCACGATCGCTTCGCGGCGGGTCTCCTCCTTCGAGATCTCCGCCGCGACCTCCCGTCTTACTCCCGCCGCCAGCGAGTAAAACGTGATCGCCACTGCGGCCGCCGCCGCGCATGGCAGCCACGCCAAACGTCGACGCGCCGGCGTCCGCGCGGGTCCGACGACCCGCGCGCGCAGGCCAGGGGGCGGACCCACGGGACGGTATCTCCTCAGCCGTTCTTCGAGTTCGTCCATCGCTCAAGTCCTCGACGTGCCAAGCTGTCCGCGCAGTTTTTCGATGGCGTAACGGTACCGGCTCGCCACTGTGTTGATCGACTCGCCGAGTTGGTCGGCGATCTCCTGGAACGTCCAGCCTTCGAACACCTTCAGATGGAGCACTTCCCGCTGTTCGACGGGCAGCGTCCGGATTGCCGCTTCGATTGCCAACCGCTCCTCCAGCTTCTCGTCATTGGCGGCCACCGCCTCGAGCAACGGCACGTGGTCGGCGACGACCTCGCGTCGGCGATGGCGCAGCGCGCTGTAGCACTCGTTGCGCACCGCCCGACGTAGGTATCGCTCTTCGGCTTGAATATGACCGCGCGGCTTCCCGGCGATCGCCAGAAACACCTGGTGCACCGCGTCGCTCGCGGCGGCCGAATCCGCCAGGATCATTACGGCGTAGCGGTACAAGGCGTCGGCATGCCGATCGTAAATCACGCCGATCCAGGCGGCCGGACCACTCTCGGTCGGCCGGTGCGTCATGGCCTCATGCTCTCAAGACGCGAAACGGGATGGTTTTTGTCTAAGACGCACGCAGGAGAGGCCGCATCGGCCGCTGCGCGGGTAGGCCGGGGCTGAGCCGCCAGGTGGATCAGGTCTGCTGGGTGACGCCGCCCGCCGACCGCACGTGGTCGCGTTCTGCAGACACCGACTGGCCGACCGGCGTGGACATCGCGCTCTCGATAAAGCGGCCAAAGATCATCTTCCCGGCCGTTGTCTGCAGCACGCTGGTGACGACAATGTCGATGGTCTTGCCAATGAGCCGCCGCGCGTTATCGACGACCACCATCGTGCCGTCATCCAGGTAGGCGACGCCCTGGTTGTACTCCCTGCCCTCCTTGAGAATGAACACCTTCATGCTCTCCCCGGGCAGGACGACAGGCTTCAGCGAGTTGGTGAGCTCGTTGACGTTCAGCACTTCGACGCCGCGCAACTGCGCGACTTTGTTGAGGTTGAAGTCGTTGGTGACGATCTTGCCGTTCAACGAGCGGGCCAGCTCGATCAGCTTGAGATCGACCTCGTGAACCTCCGGAAAGTCGACATCCGAAATCTGGACGTCGATGCCGGACATCTTCTGAATCCGCTGCAAGATGTCCAGGCCGCGGCGGCCCCGGTTGCGTTTGAGCGAGTCGGCGGAATCGGCGACCAGCTGGAGCTCCTTCAAGACGAATTGCGGGATCACCAGCATGCCGTCGAGGAAGCCGGTTTCGCACACATCGGCAATGCGGCCGTCGATGATGACGCTGGTATCGAGGATCTTGTAGTGGCGCGACGGGACGGTGGCGCGGAACAGGCCCAGCAGCCGCGGCGGATCGAGCCACTCGCCGTGCTCGGCGCCGAGCATCAGGCCGATATAGGGCAGCACGAGCAGCACAAAGCTGTGGAGAAATTCAATGCGGCGGTCGCCGGAGTCGGTCCAGAACAGGCCGGATGCAATCGTTCGCGCCAGCGCCAACCCGATCGAACAGCCGATGAGCGCCCCGAGGATCCGCGTGAGGGCGGTATCGCGCAGCCGGTGTTCCAGGAGGACGACAATCACCGCCAGTGCGAGGGCGAAGGCGACATTCAGCGCCGGACCAATCGCAAGGGGGCGGAGCACGACCGCCGCGTAAGCGACAGCTGCGACGAAGAGCACGCGGGCGAGAGCGAACCAGGCCATCGAGTCTTGACGTCCAATGTCAACGATACCATCGAATTCTTGACGAGCTCTACTTGGCGGATCAGCTTGAAACGACCACGGAGCACAACGCGCCCAACGATCCAAGGGGCCGTACTGCTCGAGCGCCTGCCGGTCAAGGTCTCCGGCGATGCCGCGTGAGCGTGAGATCCGTCCGGTCAGAGCAGCGCGTCCAGTGCCTCATCCACCGTGCGAACGCCAACCAGCTCGCAGGCCTCGGGGTCGCGACTTTCGTTGGGGTCGATGTTGGCCTCGGGCATGACACACCGACGAAAACCCATCTGCGCCGCCTCGCGCACGCGGAGCGCGGCTTGCGCAACGCCGCGGATTTCGCCCGCCAGTCCGACTTCGCCGAAGACGGCGGTCGTCGACGAAATGACCCGGTTGCGAACGCTCGACGCAATGGCGGCGAGCACGCCGAGATCGCAGGCGGGCTCGTCAATGGTCATGCCGCCCGCGATGTTCACAAAGACGTCGTCGCCTGCGAGGTTCAGGCCGGCCCGCTTTTCGAGCACGGCGAGGAGCAGCGACAGCCGCTGCTGATCCAGCCCGCTGGCCATCCGACGCGCCGAGCCGTAGTTGCTCGAGCTGACGAGCGCCTGGACCTCCACCAGGATCGGCCGCGACCCCTCGACCGAGCACAGCACGGCGGAGCCCGACGCGTTCGAGGGCCGCTCGGCCAGAAACATGGCCGAGGGATTTGGCACCGGCTTGAGGCCGCTGGCGGTCATCTCGAACACGCCGAGCTCGCTGATGGCGCCGAAGCGATTCTTGACGGCCCGTACGACGCGATGCGAATGGTGGCGGGCGCCTTCGAAATACAACACCGTGTCGACCACGTGCTCGAGCGCTTTCGGTCCGGCCAGACTGCCGTCCTTGGTGACGTGACCGACGAGGAAGGTCGGCACGTTCCGGCCCTTTGCCGCGAACAGCAGCTGGGTGGCCGCCTCCCGAACCTGACCGATGCTGCCGGGCGCCGATTGGAACTTCAGCGAAAAGATCGTCTGCACGGAATCGACGACGACGAGTACGGGCTTGATGCGCGTGATCTCATCGAGCACGCGCTCGAGGCAGGTCTCGGCCAGCAGATACAGCGGCGCGTTCCCGACGGCGAGCCGCTCACCTCGAGACTTGATCTGGTGCTCGGACTCCTCGCCTGAACTGTAGAGGACCGGACCGATCGCTCGGGCCATGTTCGCCGCCGCCTGGAGCAGCAGCGTGGACTTTCCGATTCCCGGCTCCCCGCCAAGCAGCATCAACGAGCCCGGCACCACGCCGCCACCAAGCACGCGATCGAACTCGCCGATGCCGGTCGACAGGCGCTCGTTGCGTTGGGTCTCGATGTCCGCATACAGGCGCGCGGTCGCCGAAAGCGTCGCGCCGGCGTAGCGGTGAGCCGCTCCTTCTCCCCCTGACGGTTCGGACCGCTCCTCGACGAACGAATTCCACGCGCCACAATCGGCGCAGCGGCCCAGCCACTTCGGCGACTGCGAACCGCATTCCTGACAGACGAACACAGTCTTCGGTGGTTTCATGGGCTCAGGTGGGTGTGCCGGTCATGTGGTCCTCGCTGGCAACCACCAGTATTCACGCATAGACGCGCTGGATGCGCGTACCGATCCGGCAGACGATCTCCCACGGTATCGTACCAACGACCGCCGCCATCTCTCGAGCGTCGATACGATCGACCGCCCCATCCGGCGTGCGCTGCGATCCGATAATCACGACCTCGTCGCCCGGCGAGACGTCGAGTCCGCTGACGTCGATCATCATCATGTCCATGCAGACCGATCCGACAATCGGCGCCCGGCGGCCTCGAATCAGCACCGCGCCGCGGCCTTCGAGGCGCAGATCCAATCCGTCGGCATAGCCGGCCGGAACAATCGCAATCGTGGTGGGAGCCTCTGCCGTGAACTTGACGCCGTAGCCGACGCCTTCACCCGGCCGCACGCCTTTCACGGCCACGATGCGGCTGCTGAGCGTCATCACCGGCGACACCGGAATCGTCGATGCGAGGGGCGGCGGCACGATGCCGTAGAGCAGGAGCCCGGGGCGGACGCGATCGTACCAGACCCGGGAATCGCGCAGCAGCGCCGCGCTGTTGCAGGCGTGCCGGTAGCGCGGACGGCCGCCAAGCGCCTCGACTTCGCGCAGCGCGCGCTCGAACCGCGTCCGCTGCTCGGCGAACAGCGGCGAGTCGGGATCATCGGCGGTCGCGAAATGCGTGTAGACCGCATCGAGTTGCAGCGACTCGCTGGCCAGCAGCTCCGGCAGGGAGCGCCGCAGGTTGTCGTGCCTGAAGCCGAGGCGGTTCATCCCGGTGTCGATCTTCAGGTGATACCGAATCGACTGATGATATTTCGACGCGGCGCGGTTCACGGCGCGCGCGGCGCCGGGCGTCGAGATCGTCGGCGTCAGGCGGCAATCGAACAAGCCGTCGAGATCGCTCACGCTCAGCGCCCCGAACACCAGAATCTCGGCCGTGACGCCGGCCGCCCGCAGCACGGCGCCTTCTTCGATGTCGGCGCACGCGAGCAGATCCGCGCCGGCATCCTCGAGCGCGCACCCTACCTCCGCAGCGCCGTGCCCGTAGGCATTCGCCTTCACGACCGCGATCGGCCGCGGGGCGTGACCCGGCCGCTCGTGCGCCAGGTACTCAACGATATTGCGGAAGTTGCTCTTCAGCGCGCCGAGGTCGACGCGCGCCACCGTTGGGCGAATCATCGGAGGGGACGGGTCAACCCGCTCCAGGAGCCAGGTTCTCGAAGCGAGTGAACTCGCGGATGAACGCCAGCTTCACCACGCCGATCGGACCGTTGCGCTGCTTGCCGATGATCAGTTCGGCGACCCCGTCGCCCTCTGCCGCCGGCTGACTCTTGTCCCCGTACATGTCTTCGCGATAGATGAACATGACGACGTCGGCGTCCTGCTCGAGGGCACCGGACTCGCGCAGATCGGAGAGCTGCGGGCGGTGATCGGCCCGAGACTCGGGAGCTCGACTGAGCTGCGACAACACCACCACCGGCACGCGGAGCTCCTTGGCGAGCGCCTTGAGCGACCGCGAAATGGAGCCGAGCTCGAGCGTTCGGTTCTCGAAACGACCGCGGCCCTGCATCAACTGGATGTAGTCGATGATGATCAGGTCGAGTTGATGTTCCGCCGCCAGACGCCGGGATTTGGCCCGCATCTCCAGCACGCCAATCGACGGCGAGTCGTCGATGAAAATCTTCGCCTCACTGAGCGTCCCAATCGCCTGGGACAGCCGGCCCCAGTCGCGTTCTCCGAGGTAGCCGCGGCGCATCCGCTGCGCATCGATGCGGGCTTCGGCCGTGAGCATGCGGAGAAACAGCTGCTCCTTCGACATTTCGAGGCTGAAGATGCCCACCGTCTTGGCGGTCTTGGTCCCGACGTGCTGCGCGATGTTGAGCACGAGGCTGGTCTTGCCCATCGACGGCCGGGCAGCGACGATGACCAGATCCGAAGGCTGGAGGCCGGAGGTCAGCTCGTCGAGATCGGTGAAGCCGGTCGGCACACCGGTGACGAGCTCCTTGCGCGCATGCAGCTGCTCGATCGTGTCGAGGCTCGATTGCGCCAGATCGCGCAGCGACACGAAGCCGTCGCGGACCTTGTCGTCGGCGATGGCGAAAATCGCGTGCTCCGCCTGGTCGAGGATCACGTCGGCGTCTTCTTCGCCCTGGTACGCGGTCGCGAGAATCTTGTTGGCCGAGAAGATCAGACTGCGGAGCGTGGCTTTCTCTTTGATGATCCGGGCGTAGTGCTCGACGTTCATGGAGCGCGGCACGCCGTCGACGAGCGCCGTGATATACGCGGGGCCGCCGACCTCGTCGAGATCGCCGGAGCGGCCCAGCTCTTCCTTCAGCGTCACGAGATCGATCGCGTCGTTGCGCTCGGCCAGCTTGACCATTTTGTCGAAAATGCGGCGGTGCGCGTCGCGGTAGAAATCGGTCGAATCGATCACCTCGGCGGCGAGGTTGAAGGCTTCGTTGTGCAGCAGAATCGAGCCGAGCACGGACCGCTCAGCCTCGAGGTTGTGGGGAAGCGTCCGTTCGGCAACTGCGACGTCGGCCATAAGGGAAAGCAAAAGCTCGAAGGTGGTACGAGAAGCCTACTGAAAACGCGCCGCGGAATCCGTGATCGTGTCGGTGGTGTTCTTCGCCGTTCGGCCTTCAATTGTGCAACACGCTCCGATGACTTAGAACCGAAAACTGCGATGCAAAAAAGAAAAACTCGGAGCCAGCCCGACCGGCAAGCTCCGAGTTCTTCGATCGTTCCGAACCGGCGACTTCAGACGTGAGACTTCAGACTTCTGTAGCCAGCTTCTGACGTCACCCTTTCTGAATTTCTACGTGCTGTGCGAGCCTTCCGCAGCCACCGTGACCTTGACGGTGGCGACGACGTCTCGATGCAGCTTCACGGCGATGCTGAAATCTCCGAGTTTCTTGATCGGCTCGGCCAGCTGCAGCTTGCGGCGATCGATCTCGAAGCCTTTGGCCGCCAACGCCTCGGCGATGTCTACTGTCGTCACCGATCCGTAGAGAACCTCCGTCTCGCCGACCTTGCGCCGCAGCACGATCTCGGCGCGCCCCATGCGTTCGGCGATCACCTCGGCGACTTTCCGCTCGTCCGCCTCCTTGGCCTCGAATTTTGCGCGTTCGTGCTCGATCTGCTTCTTGTTGCCTTCGGTCGCCAACAACGCCAGCTTGCGCGGCAACAGATAATTTCGGGCGTAGCCGTCGGCGACCTTCACCACTTCGCCGCGGTTGCCGAGGTGATCAACGTGCTCTCGCAGAATAACTTCCATAGCCTGCCTCACAGTAACCGCCGGTGCGCCGCGATCGACGGGACGCGTGTCCACGGCGACCACGACGCGCTCCGGGGTGAGCGTTAATCGGTGACGTACGGAATCAACGCGATCTGACGAGCCCGCTTGATGGCGGTCTGCAGCTTGCGCTGATGCATCGCGCAGGTGCCCGAAATACGGCGGGGCAGAATCTTGCCCCGCTCCGGCACGAACGGGCCGAGCAGCTTCGCATCCTTGTAGTTGATGTCGTCGATCTTGTCCGCACAGAACTTGCATACCTTGCGGCGGCGGAACATCGGCCGGCGCTGGCCGTGTGCCTTGTCGCCCGTTTTCTTCTCGCCCCGCCGTCCGGCGGTTCGCCCGCGTCCCATCGGCATTTAAGACTCCAATCCGTCAAAATGGTCGTCGTCGCCGTCGTCGGCATCGGCCGCCGTGCGGCCTTCGCCCGGTTGTCGCTGCGGCGGCAATCCGCGTTTGACACGCCGCCGCTCGGACTCGCTCTGACGCTTGGTACGAATCCGATCGACGACCTTCTTTTCCTCGTCGACACGCACGACCATGTGCCGAAGCACCTGGTCCATCACCCTGAGGCGTCGGTCGAGTTCCTTCATCAGTTCGCCGGAGCCGTTGATGACGTCGAGCACGTAGACGCCTTCCTTGTGGCGGGCGATCTCGTACGCCAGCTTGCGTCGACCCCAGTTCTCGGTTTTTTCGATCTGGCCGTTCATCTTCGACACCACGGCCTCGATCTGCTGGTGCAGTTCGGTGACCTGTTGTTCGGTAGTGTCGGGGGGAAGGATATAAACGAGCTCGTACTGTCGATCTGTCATTACTACTCCTTCAGGACGCGCCAATCGAATGCCGGGCCGGGTCTCATCGGACCCGCCCCGGAGTTGCCGGCGGCGGTTGGTGTGACCCGCCGAAAGAAACCCGTCGATCTGCCGCGGCCACCGAATCGGTGGCAAGGGTTGTGCGCACGTGGCGCCCTATTCAGTTCCGCCTTGATCGCCGCCGTTGTACGCGTTCATCACCGCCTCGATCCCAGACGTAATGAACATCTCCGATGCGTCAGCCGCCCGTGCGGTCATCCGAGTCGCCTCCTCGGCTTCGTCGAACTCGAAGCGGGCGAGCACATGGTCGGCCAGATCGCGTCGCGCTTTCCCGTCCGGCCCGTCCGGGCCCCGACCCACGCCAACCCGCAGCCGCGAAAACTCCGGCCCGAGATGCGCGATGATCGACTTCAGGCCATTGTGCCCCCCCGCCGACCCGTGCGGGCGGGCGCGCAGCTTGCCGAGGGGGAGATGCACCTCGTCGACCACGATCAGGAAATCGACGACCTCGATCTTGAAGTACCGCGCCAACTCGCCGACCGCCTGCCCGCTCTCGTTCATGTAGGTCAGCGGCTTGACGAGAAGAGTGGCCGACCCGTCGGGCCGCCTCCATTTCGCGATCAGCGCGTTGGCCGGCGCCGACTCGAACGCGATGCCCGCACGTCGCGCCAGTTCGTCGGCGACCGCGAACCCGATGTTGTGCCGCGTGCCCCGGTATTGAGCGCCCGGATTGCCGAGCCCGGCGATCGCTTTCATTCTCCTTCATCACACGGTGGACGCTATTTCTTCTTGTCGTCCTTCTTCTTGTCGTCCTTCTCGTCCGCCTCGTCCTTCTTGCCCTTCTTGATGAGCTCGGGCTCGGCCGCCAGCACCGGCGCCGCCGCGTCAGTCGCGGCGACTTCTTCGGCCTTCGGCGCGATCACGTGGACGATCATCATGTCGAGATCGCTGAGCGGCTTCCATCTCGCGTCGGTGGCGATATCGCGGACGCGAAGGCCCTGATGCAGCATGAGGTCGCTGACATCGACCTCGACGTGCTCGGGGATATCCGCCGGCAGGCACTCGATCTCGATGTCGCGCCGGATGAACTCGAGCAGGCCGCCTTGTAGCTTGACACCCTTGGGCTCGCCCTTCACCAGCACCGGAATGGTGACCTGGAGCGCCCGGTCCATCGCGACGCGATAGAAGTCCGCGTGCAACACATGGTGGGTGATGGGATCCAGCAGATAGTCCTTCACCAGCACTCGTGAATTGCCCTCGCCGGCCAGCTTCAGCGAGATCAGTGTGTTCGCGCCGGATTCCGAGTGGAGGATCTTCAGGAGCGCTTTCGGATCGACCGCAATCGGCCGCGGATCCTTGTTGCCATCGCCACCCGCCGAGCCATAGAGCACGGCCGGCACCTGGCCGCTGCGGCGAGTGCGCCGCGCTTCGTTCTTGCCGATCGTCTCCCGCGCTGTTGCTTCGAGTACTGCTTCCATCGTTCCCTCTTACGCTTCTGGAGGCGTCTACACAAATAGCGAAGACACCGAGGTCTCTTCGTGAATGCTCTTGATCGCCTGCCCAAGCAGGCGGGCCACCGAGAGCACGACAATCTTGCTGCACGCAGCGCCAGCCGTCGACAGCGGAATCGTGTTGGTCACAATCAGCTTGTCGATCGGCGACTTCTCGATCCGTTCGATTGCCGGCCCGGACAGGACACCGTGCACGGCGCAGGCGATCACGCTCACCGCGCCGTTCTGCTTGAGCGCCGTCGCCGCCTTCGTGATCGTCCCGGCCGTGTCGATGATGTCGTCCTGGATGAGGCACGTCCGGCCTTCGACGTCGCCAATCACATTCATCACCTCGGCCGTGCCGTCGTCGGTCCGCCGTTTGTCGATGATCGCGAGCTCGGCGTCCAGACGCTTGGCATACGCCCGAGCCCGCTCGGCCCCGCCGGCGTCGGGCGAGACCAGCGTCAGGTTCTGCGTCTTCAGCCGCGCCAGGTAGTCGATGATCACCGGCGCCGCAAAGAGATGATCCACCGGAATATCGAAGAACCCCTGAATCTGCGCCTTGTGCAAATCCATCGTCAGCACGCGGTTGGTGCCCGCCGCGCTCAGCACGTTGGCCACCAGTTTGGCGGAGATCGGCACCCGCGGCTTGTCCTTGCGATCCTGCCGTGCGTAGCCGTAATACGGCAACACCGCCGTAATTCGCGCTGCCGACGACCGGCGGAACGCGTCGATCATGATCATCAGCTCCATCAGATGCTGATCGACCGGCGAGCACGTCGGCTGCACGATGAAGACATCCGTGCCCCTGATGTTCTCGTCGATCTGGAACGAGACTTCCGAGTCTGGAAACCGCCGCAACCGCGCCTGTCCCGGCTGGACACCCAGAAACGCGGCGATTTCTCTCGCCAGTTCCAAATGCGCGCTGCCAGAGAAAACCTTCAGTTCGCCGAATCCGATCGGCAGGAACGGGTCACCCATCGACGCGCTCTCCAGGGGCGACGGCCCCCGGTGTTGGCGGATTGGCTGGGGCGGAAGGATTCGAACCTTCGAATACGGGATCCAAAGACCCGCGCCTTACCACTTGGCCACGCCCCATCATTCTCACAGCTCGCAGGGACTCGTCTGTCCCGCTTCGCATCGCAATCGCATCTGTCACCCTGTCGACGGAGTTCGGGGAAGCTGACCTCAGGAGTGGCCTACACCACGCGGCACAAACGGTAAGTGTATCCGATGGCCCGATTTTGCGGCAAGTGCCCGATCCACGCAAAGCCGAGCCGTCTTCCCGGTGATTTCCCGGCGATTCCGGTGGCTGTCGGTAGTTCTCCATGCAACCATGTCGAATGGACTTCAATGATCCAGGCTCTCACGCCGACCGTTCGGGCCTTGGCGCCTCCTCGGTCAGACCGCGCGGCGTACTCAATGCCGCATATCTGGTGCGACTGACCGTGGCCGTCACGACGGCGCGCCGTCCAGCCTTGGAGAGGGCCACGGCGGCCTGAAGGGCGAGCGCCCTCGACGTAAAGAGGCCGAAGACCGACGAGCCACTGCCCGACATCGCCGAGTAATGAGCGCCCCGGCGCCGAAGCGCCCGGGCGATCCGCGAAATGTCCGGATGCCGCGCCGCAACCGAGGCTTCCAGATCGTTGCGGTACTCGCCGCGCGCCAGGCGTGTGTGGCGCCCGCCCGTCGAGGCCATGAAGAAACCACCCTCGTCACGTCGGCGATTCGGGCGGTCGATTGAGGGAGTCAATCGTTCGGGAACACGATCGGCGTCAAACCACCCGAACGCGTCCTGGGTGCTGACCCCGAACGGCGGGATCACCAGCGTCACCCACGTGGGCGCGAAATCGACCAGCGGAAACAGGAGATCGCCCCGCTCCAGGCCGAGCGCCGTGCCGCCGTCGAGAAAGAAGGGAACATCTGCGCCAAGCCGTGCGGCGACCGATCGCTCGAGCGCCTCAGGCAACGTGATTCGCCATAACCGGCCCAATCCGCGAATGGCCGCCGCCGCGTCGCTGCTGCCGCCCCCCAGCCCTGACTGCATGGGAATGCGCTTGACGATCCGAACGGTCACCGCCCGCGGCTCGCCTCGGCGGCCCGCGGCGCGCCACACCAGGGACGCGGCGCGCCACACCAGGTTCGACTCGTCGGTCGGACACTGAGGGTCGTTGCACTCGATGCGAAACGGCCCGCGCGTCGCGCCAAACGTCAGCGTGTCGTGTATCGCGAGCGACTGAAACACCGTCCTCAGCCCATGATAGCCGTCGGCGCGCACGCCGGTCACACGCAGCGTGAGGTTGATCTTGGCGCAGGCCCGCACAGAAACGGCAGCGCCGCTTCGCAAGTTACTTCCCACCTGACGGGCTCGCCATCGGGCCGGACTGCCGCAGTTCCTCGAAGCCGATCGGCCTGGTCCCCGGCGGAATCTGGACGGTGAACGCGTCGCCGCCAAGCGACGGGTTGATCTCGACCTGCGACAAACCGAGCCGCAAGTCGAAGCGTTTACCGTCGAGGCTCGTCAACCTCACGCTCTTCGGCAGGCCGGCGGCCGGGGGCCCTTGTTGAAAGTCACGATACTCGGCGCGCCATGCCGGCGCGCCAGCGGGCCGATGCTCGGCGGCGACGAGTCGCCAGGGGGCCGCCCGCGCATCGCGATGCAGGTAGAGGCTGCCCTCGCCGTCCGGCATGATGCGCCAGTCCTCGCCCAACTGCTTCGCTTCCTGCGCGCGTGCCTCAGCCGGACAGCCCGTCAGCGCGAGTCGCAGATCGGTCGCGTCAATCGGCACCCCGGCGACCGCATCCAGCACCTCGGCGGCTCGCCCATGTTCGAGCACTCGACGGTCGCGCGGCAGCAGCAGCGTCGCGTCGTCGTTGCGGGCGACGAGAATGAACACCGGCTGCCCGAACGGTGCGACGGCTTCAAGCCGCGCCGACGAAGGAGCGGTGAGCCCGGCATGAAGGCGGGCACGCAGACCGCGGCCGCCGATCGATCCGTTGACAGATATCTCCGCGGTAATGGTGGAGATGTCTCGACAGGCGTTGGTCGCCTCGCGCAACGCCTCAGACGCATCGACGGATGTAGTGCCTGGACCGGCGGGCAGCTTCATCAACGGCGCGGCGCACGAGCCGCAAGACAACGCCGCTGCGAGCGTCCAGACTCGCTTCCAGCCGCCGTTCACTTCTTGAGTTTCTGACGGGCGCCTTGAATCTTCTTGTCGACACCGGCGCGATCGAGCGACTCCTCGTCGCCGGCAAGCGCCCGCGTCCACGCCGCGATCGCGTCGTCGTAACGTCCGAGCTTGAAGAGCACGTCCCCGTAGTGATCCTGAATCACCGAGTTGGTGCGCAGCTGTTCCGCGGCGCGCTTGAGATTGTCGGCGGCGAGATCGAGCTGGTTGCCTTTGAAGTACGCCCAGCCGAGACTGTCGAGATACGAGCCGTTGTCGGGATCGATTTGAAGCGCCTTCTTGAGGTACCCGACCGATTCGTCGAGCCTCTCGCCACGGTCGGCGAGCATGTAACCGAGGTAGTTCAGCGCCGGGGCATTCGAGGCGTCGACGGACAGCACCTGCCGAAACGCGGCTTCGGCGTCCGCGAACCGCTTTTGCTTTTCGAGGACCGCACCGAGCTCGAAGGAAATGGTCGTCTCCGCGGGAAACTTTGCCCGCGCCTGTTCGAGCGTCTTGACGGCATCGGTGCCGTGATTCGTATCCTGATACATCTGCGCCAGGACGACGTAGGCGATCGGGCGATCGGACTGCCGCGCGACCAGATCCTTGAGGACCTCCACCGCCTGATCCGGCTGGCCGTTCTGTCGAAGCGCCTGCGCATGCAGCCGTGCCAGCCGCAGATCGTCGGGGCTCTGCACGCGCGCGGTCCGCGCGAGCTCCACGGCCGCCCCGTACTTCTTGGCGGAGAGCGTCGCCTGGATCAGATACGCGGTGATCAGGCCGTCGTTCGGGTCGAGACGATGGGCCTCATCGAACGCCGCGATCGCCGCGTCGTGCCGTCCGAGTTGCTCGTACGCGATGCCGACGTGCGGAAGGAGCAACGCCATCCCCGACGCATCGGCCGATCGCGAACGCAGATCGTTCAACGCGGGCGCCAGCGTGTCGACGATGGTCTGATACTGCTGACGGTCCTGCAGCGCTTCGGCGAGCGCGTAATACCCCCACGGACTCGTCTTGTTCAAGAGGATGAGCCGGCGCGCCGTGGCTTCGGCCACGCCTGGGTCGCCAGCCCGGCGCTGCGCCTGCGACAGCAAGTACAACGTGCGCTGATCGGTCGTCCTCGACGCGGCCGCCTCGGTGAGGGCGTCGCGGGCCTTGACGGCATTCTCACGGCCTCCCGCATTCAGCAGCGCCGAGCCGTAGCGAACCTTCAGGTCCATGTTCCGCGGCTGACGCTGCACGGCTTGGCCGTACGCATTCGCCGAATCGCTCCAGCGGCGTCCGCGCTCGTAGAAATCGCCAAGCGTTGCGTAGAGTCTCGGGTTCTCCGGCGCCTCTGCTTCCAGCCAGGCAATCGCTTCCGCATTCTTGCCGGCGCCGGCGTAGGCGTCGGCCAGCAGCGTCACGCCGTCCTGCCAGCCGCGCTCGCGGCTCACGAGGTCGCGCAACAGCGGAATCGCCTTCTCGAACGCCGACGTGCGCACGTACATCCGCGCCAGCGTCGCGCGCAGGCTGGGATCGACTTCGCCTTCGGTCTTCAGGATGACCTGTTCCAGATGGCCGATCGCCTTGGCCGCGCTGTCGTCGGCCGCGTTGGCCCGGCCATTCGCGGCGCGCGTATCTGTATCCGAGACGGCGGCGTAGAGTGTGCCGAGCACCCGGTGGGCTTCGAGGTTGGCCGGAGCGAGGGTCAGTGCCCGTTCGCCGGCGGTGATCGACTCGCCGACGCGGTTCTGCCGCAGGTAGACGCCGGCCAGCTCCGCGTACACGTCGGCCGCCATCGGATCGAGCGCAATGGCGCGCTTGTAGGCGGCAATTGCGCCATCGACGTCATCGTCTCGTTCGAGTCGCCGCCCGATCAAGTACTGGTTGTAGGCATCGCCCACATAGCTCGGCACAGACGCCGATGGCGTCGCCGCGCTTCGCGACTGGCGGCCGCTTTGTCCCGCCTCTGCGCCGGTCACCACTCCTGCGACACATACGAGCAGCACTGCCAGCTTCATGGGTTGAATTGTTCCACAAAAACCGCGGAGCTGTCATACTATTTGCCCCCATGGCGATCGACCCGGAATTACTCGAAATCCTCGCGTGTCCCCAATGCAAAACGGCCGTGCTGCTCGTCAAGAGCGGCACCGCGTTGAAGTGCGGCACCTGCAAGCGTGTCTACCCCATCAAGGACGACATCCCGGTGATGCTCCTCGACGAGGCCACGATCGAAGATTGAACATCCTGCTCGTTCGGCTCCGCGAAATCGGCGACGTCGTCTTCACCACGCCTGCGCTGCGTGCGGTCCGGCAACGGTTTCCTGAAGCGCGCATCGCCTATCTGGTCGAACCGCTGGCGGCCCCCGTGGTCGCGTCCAGCCGGCACATCGACGAGCTGATTGTCGCGCCGCGGGCCAGCCTGGGCTCTGATATCCGGCTGGGTCTGCGCTTGCGGGCGCAGCGTTACGACCTCGCGATCGATTTCCACGGCGGTCCGCGGGCGTCGCTGCTCGCCTGGCTGAGCGGCGCCCCGCGACGCATCGGCTACGCGGTGCGGGGACGGGCGTGGATGTACACGACGCGGGTGCCACGACCACGGGCCATGCGGCCGCGGCACGCCGTCGAGAATCAGTGGGACCTGCTCACCGCCATTGACGTGCCGGCGCCAAGCCCGGCCGCGGATCCTGTAGAGATGCCCCTCGATCCACAGGCGGCCGCCGCGGTCGCCGATCGATTGAGGGCCGCCGGATTGCCCCCGGGCGCTCGCCTGATCGTCGTGCACGTCAGCGCCGGCAACCCGTTTCGGCGCTGGCCCCAGGACTCGTTTGCCGAGGTGACCGCCGCGCTGATTTCCCACCACCAGGACGTGCGCGTCGTCGTCGTCTCCGGGCCGTCGGAACGCGACGCGGCGTCCCGCGTCATCCAGAACGCGCGAGAACGCATGCCGTCGGCGACACGCGAGAGCGTGCTCTCAATCGGCGAGTGCTCCCTGGCGGAACTGCGCGCGCTGCTCGACCGCGCGGCGCTGTTCATCGGCGGCGACAGCGGTCCGCTCCACATCGCCGCCACCAGCGCCATTCCGATCGTCGGGCTGTATGGACCGACCCTGCCCATCCGCTCGGCTCCGTGGCGCAGTCCGATGCTGACCACCGAGTCGGTCGAGGGCGGGCCGCTCGAGTGCCGCCCCTGCGATCAGCGCGTCTGCGCACCAGGCGATTTCAGGTGTCTGACACGGATCGCGCCTGACGCGGTCGTCGCGGCGGCAGAACGATCACTCGTCGCGGCCGCCGTCAAGACCGTGCGCTAGTGGCAATTGAGACTGGTAACTTGGGATGGCAGGTTCGAGACTTGTCGGTTGAGACACGATGAACACGAATCGTTTTGAGCAAGCCGGCGTGGTGGCGCTGATTGGTGCGGCGGGGGCGATCCAGTTCTCCATCGCCATCGGTCAGATTCTCGCGGCCGTGGCGTGTGCCTGCTGGCTGGCCGTGGTCGTGACCAACCACGAGCCGCTGTTGCGCGCGCCGCGTATGTTCTGGCCGCTGGCCGTCTACGCGGCCCTGACCCTTGTCTCCGCGGCTTTCTCCCCGCAGCCGTACACCAGCTTCATCGACTGCAAGCAACTCGTGCTGTTTCTCCTGGTGCCGGTCACCTATCGGCTGATGAATGAATCGCGCGCACACACCCTGGTCAGCGTGGTGATGTCGCTTGGCGCCGTCAGCGCCGTGTTCGGCATCATCCAATACGGCATCCTGCACTACGACACGCTCGGCCAGCGGCCGCAGGGCACGCTGAGCCACTACATGACCTACTCGGGCCTGTTGATGCTGGTCATCGGCATCGCGCTGGCGAGGATCCTCTTCGGCCGGCGGGAACGGACCTGGGCGGCGCTGATCATGCCGGCGCTGCTCGTGGCGATCTCGCTCACGCAGACGCGCAACGCCTGGATGGGCGTGCTGGCCGCCGTGGCGCTGCTGCTCTCGCTCAAGGACTTCCGCCTGCTGGCGGTCCTGCCGCTGGTGGCCGCGATCTTCTTCGGGATCGCGCCGACGCGGTTCATGTCGATTTTCGACAGGAACAACCCGACCAGCCGCGATCGGGTGGCGATGATCGAGGAAGGCGGGCACATGATTCTGGACCACCCGCTGGTCGGCGTCGGGCCGAACATGGTCCAGCAGCGCTATGCCGATTACCGGGTGTCGACGGCCGTCGAGAAAGTGAACCCGCACCTCCACAACGTGCCGGTTCAGATTGCGGCGGAGCGCGGGCTGCCGGCGCTCGCGGCCTGGATCGTCTTCGTCGTAATGCTCTTCGTCGACTTGTGCCGCGGCCTGCGATTTCCATCCGAACGGTTTTTCGCCGCGGTGGGACTGGCTTCCGTCGTGGCCATGCTGGCCGCCGGCCTCTTCGAGTACAACTTCGGCGACTCGGAATTCCTGATGTCGCTGCTGATTCTCGTGACGCTGCCCTTTGCGGTGAGACGGTCGAACGCTGAGAACTTAGAACTCAAACCTAGAAACTAAAAGGACGACGAGCCTGTCGGGCCCTGAATCAGAGCACCACAAAGGACACGAAGAACCCAAAGTACGGCGAGGCGCCGTGAACTTTGTGACTTTGTGAGCTCCGTGGTTCAAGAAGAGCGCGTTCTCCCGTGCGTTCTGACTCTTCGGCTACGGGTTCTACGGCATGTGACCATCGACCGAGAGCTTCGCCTGCACGCCGATTCGCAAGCGAGAGAGAGACGCCGAGAGCCGCTGCGGCGCCCTCGAATCCTGCCGTTCGTAGGTGATGCGGTACTGATGTGTCTGACGAAGGTTGCTCTCGGCGATCTGCTTGGCAAACTCCGGAAGCAGCGTGACCAGGCGCGTCGCCGCGGCGATGTTCTCGTACCGTCCGCCGCTGAGCTTGGTGACCTGCAGTCCGACTTCGGTTTGCAGCGCTCCAGCCACCGAATTCACGCGATCCCCGCCGCCATGCAGGATCAGGAAATGGACGGTGATGGCCTTCTGCACGATCCGCCTTTGCAGCCTCTCGAAATCCCGATCCATGGCCGAGCTGTTGCGCCCGAAGTCGGACGCCACCATCATCAGCACGGGAAAATGGTCCGACTTGTCTTTTTCGACCCGGTCGCTGGCCTCGACCAGCGCATCGAAGAACATCCCCGCGCCCGTGTCAGGGGCGATGAGGTCGACGCCCTTCAACAGCGCCTTACGGTCGGTGGTCGACTTCACGATCGTCCGAGGCTGCGGATTGATCGTGTACAGCGAGATCTCGAGGTCTGCCGGCAGCGCGTCGAAAAACCCCTTCAGCGCCGTCCTGAATGTCGCCAGCTCTTTTGTCAGGACCGGCCCGTTGTCGACCATCAGGGTCAGCTTCATCGGCTTGGTGACCGGTTCAAGCTTGACGACCTTGCAGTCGACATCGTCGACGACCACCGTGAGGTCGCCGGGCTCGAGATCGGTGACCGGCTTGTTGTCGGCGTCGAGGACGCTGATGTAGAGCTGGCCCTGCTGCTGCGCTCGCACTCGGGGAGCCGCCGTCAGGCAGGCCAGCGCGGCCACCAACGCCACGCCCAGCAGCCCGTGGTGGAAGTCCCGCGTCGCACCGAGGCCGGCGATGCGCCCGGCTGGCAAGGCGTGACGACCGAGAATACCGGGAGTATTTGAGGGAGGAGCAACGCCGCCAGGCGGGATGCAGCGTCGGCCGAATGCAGTGGGGCTTTCACCGCGGGCTGTTACGTGGTGGGCGCTGCAGGACTCGAACCTGCGACCTCGTGCGTGTGAAGCACGCGCTCTAACCAACTGAGCTAAGC
>JBDTVS010000176.1:0-28123 GCA_040007095.1 Acidobacteriota bacterium | reverse complement strand
CCGGGCGCCGCGCCCGGAAAATTTGCCAACGAACTTCTGAGACACGACACTAGACCGTTTCGGCTTTGTACGTAGTGTCCGGCTCTTGGCCAGACCGTGGTAGGGTTCTTCTCCCGCGGCGTCCGCGGTGAAGGTCGTATTCGGATTTGGCCGTTCAGGCATTGAATGGTCGAACTTCGGCTCGATGTGCCGTCGCCGGCGCGATGGTCGAATGACTCGATGACGTCATGCCCGCGATTCTCGTAACCCGTCCCCTTCGCTCAGCCGTCATCGCCAGGCTCCAGGAGATCGGCACTGTCGAGGTGTACTCCGAGGGGGCGATGCCTCCCGAGCTGTTGAGGCAGCGGATCGCCGACAAGGACGCGCTCGTCTGCGTCGCGACCGACGATATCAACCAGAGCCTGATCGACGCTGGCGCACTGCTGAAGGTGGTGGCGAACATCGCCGTCGGCTACAACAATATCGATGTCGCCCACGCCCGATCGCGTGGCGTCGTCGTCACGAACACGCCTGATGTGCTGACGGATTCGGTCGCGCATTTCACGTGGGGCATGATCCTGGCGATCACGAGGCGCCTGGCGGAAGGCGATCGCCTCGTTCGCCGGCACGGCTGGAAGGGGTTCGCGCTCGACTTCATGCTCGGCAGCGAGTTGACCGGCAAGCAGTTGGGGTTGGTCGGGTTCGGGCGCATCGGCCGAGCGGTCGCAGCCCGGGCACCGGCGTTCGGGATGCACGTCGCCTACGCGGATGAGGTGGAGACCGAGGGCCCGTGGGAGCGGATGTCGCTCGACCGCCTGCTCAACACCTCGGATATCGTCTCGTTGCACGTGCCGCAGACGCCGCGCACACGTCATCTCATCGACAAACGGGCACTGACCCGCATGAAGCGATCGGCCTACCTGATCAACACGGCGCGCGGGCTGGTGGTCGAAGAAGCGGCGCTCGCCTGGGCCCTGGAGCAGCGGCTGATTGCCGGCGCGGCCCTCGACGTGTATGAGAACGAACCGATTGTGCATGCCGATCTGCTGACGCTCGAGAACGTGCTGCTCGTGCCTCATCTGGGCAGCGCGACAACCGAGACACGGACGGCAATGGCCAATCTCGCCGTGAGTAACGTGGCGGCCGTGCTGGCCGGCCTGCCGCCGCTGACGCCCGTTCTGACATGACCAGAGCTCGCGCCAGCAAACCGGCCGCGCCGGTCGAACCGGTGATGCGGGCGCTCGCTCGCGCCGTCGACGGTCTCGAATTGCCCGCGGTCGAGAAGATCTCGGAGAGTCAGGAAGACGATCCCTTTCAAGTGCTGATCGCGACGCTCCTCTCGGCACGCACGCAGGACGCGACGACGCTGGCCGCCTCCACACGGCTCTTCGCGGTGGCACGCACACCTCGGACGCTGGCCCGGCTCACGGTGAAGCAGATCGAGCGCCTCATCTATCCGGTGAGCTTCTACCGGCACAAGGCCCGTCATGTGAAGGCCAGCTGCCGGATTCTCGACGAACGATTCGGCGGCCGAGTGCCCGGGACGATGGCGGAGCTGTTGACGCTGCCTGGGGTGGGGCGCAAGACCGCCAACCTGGTACTGATTCTGGCGTTCAAGAGCCTGAAGAACATCTGCGTTGACACGCACGTCCACCGAATCTCGAATCGGCTCGGATGGGTGACGACGCGAACCCCTGACGAGACCGAGCAGGCGTTGTACGCGTCAACCGATCAGACATGGTGGCCGTTCATCAATCTCTACCTGGTGACGTGGGGACAGAATGTCTGCCGCCCGCTTTATCCGCGTTGCGACGACTGCGCCATCAGCGAGTATTGTCCGCGCGTGGGTGTGACGCGGGTTTCGACGACCGCACTGAAGAAGGTCGCGGTGTGACGATGCGCGCCCTCGCGGTGGTCGCTCTTGTGCTTGGCGGTCTGTGGGCGGCGGCGGTGTGGTTGCCTGCACAGGCCACCAATGCGCCGGTCATCGTCGTCGAGACGTCGCGGGGCACGTTCGCGTTCGAGACGTATCCGGCCGAGGCGCCGAAAACGGTGGCGCACGTCGTCGCGTTGGTCAAACGCGGGTTCTACGACGGTCAACGCTTCCACCGGGCGCTGGCCGGCTTCCTGGTTCAATGGGGCGATCCGCGGTCGCGCGACGAATCGACTGAGGCGCAGTGGGGCCGCGGGGCGGCAGCGTCGAGCGGGGCGCCAATCGGTACCGCGGAACTGGCGAAGAAGCGCACGCACACGAAGGGCGCGGTGGGCATGGCGCATCCTGGCGATCCGGCCCTCGGCGACAGCCAGCTCTACGTAACGCTGGCGGGTCGCGACGACCTCAACGGGAAGTACACCGTCTTCGGCCACCTCGTGATGGGTGAAGAGATCCCCGAGACGATTCAGCGAGGCGACGTCATTCGACGGATGTACGTGAAGGAATGACGCCGGCGAGCTCCGGGTATCGTGCGAGAAACGCGTCCGGGTACGCCCCATCGATCGGCTCATCCAGCTGTTTCTTGATCATCACGGCATTGGCCACCGACTTGGCCGAGAAGTGATTGTTGGTGTAGAGGTACAGCTTCTTCACCAGCGTGCGGGCGGCGCCGGCCGTATCTGAAAATTCCTGCAGCTCGTCGGCCGAGTACAAGTAGTCGTACCGGTCCTCCGCCTTGTCGTGCCGCCACCATTTTTCGGCGTTCCGGCCGTGCAGCCGCATGTAGTAGAAGGTCGCGACGTTGGGCAGATGGTTCTGCCGGATCGAGAAACGGAACTTGGGCTCGTCGATCTGGACCCAGGCCGCGCCGAGTTCGTTGAGGAGCGCGAGGGTTGCGCCGAGGTGATCGCTCCAGCTCTTGTGCCGCAGCTCGACGGCGACGCGGTAGCCAGACAAGGCGTGAAGCAGTTGCGCGAGAGCGTCGCGCGAGGCCGGCGCATCCTTGAAGCTGGCGGGAAACTGCGTGAGGATGGCGCCGAGCTTGCCGGCCGCAGCGAGCGGCTCGATGCCGAAGCGGAATTGATCGAGGTCAGTCTGATTGGGTCTGGCCATTGCGTCGAGTCGCCCCCGATCGTCGGGATCCTCGAACGAAAGACCCGCGCCGGCCTTGGAGAGCCCACGCGACAGCTGCTGCTTGAACATCTCCGGATGCGTGAACTTCTGATAGAGCTTCACGGAGAACTCGAAGCCGTTTGGTGTCCGATCGCGCCAGGTCCGGCAGACCTCGGCCCGTGGCAGGCCGTAGAACGTCGAGTTCACTTCGACGGTGTCGAAATGCTCGGCGTAGAACGACAGCTCGTCGAAGCCTCTGGCCCGGCCGCGGGAAGGAGGATAGAAGATGCCGTTCCACGTCCCCTGCCCGGCGGGATAGTTCCACCCGCTGGTTCCAATCCGCAGATCACCCACTCATGCACCGCCCTGCTTCCCCCACCCGCCCCGCCTGCGCTATCGGCCCTTCGCGATCTCGATGGCGTATCGCTTCTTGTCGAAGCCGAACACGACCGTCGACCCGTTCACGAGGACCGGCCGCTTGATCAGGTTGGCGTTCTGCATCATCAGGTCTATCGCTTCCTGCTTCGACTGAGGCAGCGGGCGCTGCTTGAAGACCGGACTGTGCGTGCTGACGAAATCGAGGAAGCGATCGGCATCAACGTGCTCCTCGAGGAATTGCCGTGAGGGCGGCTGGCGGTTGATGTCGACCTCGTGCACGTCGAGGCCGGCATCAGCCAGAAAGCGTCTGGCGTTCCGGCAGGTCGTGCAGGTCGGCTTCCAGTAGAACGTCGGTTGGCTCATCGCGATCAGCTCCAGGCCGCGGCCCCGCATCGGGCTCATGATGGCGCGCTTCAGGCCAGCAGCCAGTGGTGAAAGTCTGGCTGCATTCGACGGGCGATGCATCCCCGGGGGCTGCGTTGCTCCTCACTCAAATACTCACGGTATTCTCGGTCGTCGCGCCTTGCCCGCGGGGCGCCTCGCCCGTCTCGGTGCGCCGCCAGACTTTTACCACGGGCTGCTAGGATAATGGAGGACGCTGGGCTTTGTGTACACATGTTGACGATCAACGAAATTTTCTATTCCATTCAAGGGGAGTCGACACACGCCGGCCGGCCCTGCGTGTTCGTCAGGTTGACGGCGTGCGATCTACGCTGCACCTGGTGCGACACCGCTTATGCCTTTCACGAAGGGCGCAAGCAGACGGTGGACGAGGTGATCGACGCGGTGGAACGCCACGATTGCCCGCTGGTCGAGATCACGGGGGGCGAGCCGCTCCTGCAGGAAGACGTGTATAGCCTCATGTCGCGGCTGCTCGCCCGGGGCCGTACGGTGATGCTCGAGACCGGCGGTCACCGGCCGATCGACCGCGTGCCTCCTGACGTCATCAAGATCGTGGACGTCAAGTGCCCGGGGAGCGGAGAGGCCGACAAGAACGAGTGGCGCAATCTCGACTGGCTGTCGCCCCACGACCAGGTGAAGTTCGTCGTCAAGGACCGGACCGACTACGAGTTCGCGCGCGATGTCGCCCTGCGCCACGACCTCGCGCCGCGTTGCGCGGCGGTTCTGATCTCGCCGGTGCACGGCGAGCTCGATGCGCGGACGCTTTCCGAATGGATGCTCGCCGACCGATTGCCGGCCCGGCTCCAGCTGCAGATTCACAAGTTCATCTGGCACCCTGCCACCCGGGGTGTCTAGTGGCTGCGGAATGAGTCTCGCAATCGCCCTGTTGAGCGGCGGCCTCGATTCCTACACGGCGGCGGCCATGATCAAGGCCGAAGGCTTCAGGGTGTGCGCGCTCACCGTGCACTACGGGCAGCGACACGCGCAGGAGATCGAGTCGGCGCGATTGGTCGCCCGGGCGCTCGGCGTCGATCGTCACCTCGAACTGGCGCTCGACCTGCGCGGGATAGGTGGCTCGTCGCTCACCTCTGACGAGAGCGTGCCCCGCGACCGCGACCTGTCCGCGGCCGACATTCCGTCGACGTACGTCCCGGCGAGAAACACGATCTTCCTGTCGCTCGCCCTCGGGTGGGCCGAGGTGCTCGGCGCTCGGGATCTCGTGATGGGCGTCAACGCCCTGGACTATTCCGGGTATCCCGATTGCCGGCCGGAGTTCATCGCCGCGTTCGCGTCGCTCGCGTCGCTGGCGACCAGGGCTGGGGTCGAGGGCGAACGATTTCGCGTGCACGCGCCCCTCATCGCGATGTCGAAGGCGGAGATCATCCGTCGCGGTGCCGCGCTGGGCCTCGACTATGGTCTGACGACGAGCTGTTACGACCCGGGGCCTGGAGGGCAGCCCTGCGATCACTGTGACAGTTGTGTGTTGCGGGCCAGAGGCTTCCTCGAGGCCGGCATCGTCGATCCGGTGCGCCGGTCAATAATTCCGTGACGCCTTGAGTCTGCTTCAACACCGTTCCATTCGTCAGCGGGCCCTGGTCGCGGGTGTCCTGCTTCTCCTCTTGGTGGTGATCGGCGCAGCCTGGTCGTGGAGTGAGTCGCGTCGCATCCGTACCGAAGAGGTGCGCCGCGACGTGTCATCCCTCGCGGCCGTTTCGGCGGCCGCCCTCGATCAGTTCCTGCACGGCCTCGATTCGATCGCCGCTGCCCTCGCGCGCCATCCATCGGTGGTCGCATTGGATCGTGTGGAGTGCGATCGACTGTTCGCGGAGATCTTGCGCGATCAACCGATGCTCTTGAACATCCTCTTGACCGCGCCGGACGAGGTCATCAGGGGATCCGCCCTGCCGACAACCAATCTCAAGCCTCAGTTGACGATGCCGCATATCCAGCAGGTGATCTCGACCGGGCGGCCATGGGTTGGCGAGCTGTCGGTCGGTCCGTTGACGCACAAGCCCACAGTCGTTCTGGGCTATCCCGTAAGTTCGAACCTCGGGACGGTCGTCGGTGTGCTGGCGTTCGGTCTCGATCTCTCGCAGCTGCAGTCCACGTTTGCCAGGCTTCCTCTGCCAGACGGCCTGGTCCTGACGTTGACGAGTCCGACCGGGATCGTGCTCGCTCGCAGCCGCGACGCGGACCGGTACATCGGCACGACGGCCGAGGTGCCAGGTTCGTCTGGTCCGGCCGCGACGTCGGCGGTGTCGCGACAACTGGAGCCGGACGGTGTTGAACGTTTCGTCGCCTCCGCCGGCCTGAGCCGGGGCCCGTGGCTGATGAACGCCGGCATCCCGACCAGTGCGATCGCGACGCGGATGAGGCCTCTCGGGTGGGGAGTGATGGGCGTCGTCGTGTTGGCCCTGCTCGGCTGGCTGCTGCTCACGATGTGGATGAGCCGCGATCTATCGCGCCAGCTCGATCTGCTTCGCCAGGCGGCGCTTAGAATTGCGACCGGCGATCTCTCGGCTGCACCGCCGGAAGGTTCCCTCAACCGGGAGCTCGCACCGCTGCAAGAAGCCCTCGTCACGATCGCCGGAACCCTTCGCCAGACGCGAGCGGAGTTGGAGCGCCAGGTCGAGCAGGAACGGAAGGCGCGCGAGATGCTCGAGACGCTGCAGCGCCACCTCGTTCGTCAGGAGCGTCTCGCGGCTGTCGGACTGCTGTTGTCAGGTGTGGCCCACGAGCTGAACAACCCCCTTCAGGCGATCATGGGCGGGGCGGAACTGCTCGAGCGTCGCGCCGGTCTGTCGGCGGATGCGCAGGAGGAAGTGGCGCTGATCAGCACCCAGAGCCAGCGTGCCGCCGAGATCATTCGCAATCTGTCCCGCTTCGGCAACCAGCGACCGGCGCTGCCCGCGGCCATAGATTTGCGGGACGTTGTCTCCGAGGTCGTGCAGCTTCGGCACAACGACCTCGAGGCCGCGGGGATCTCCTGCGAGGTTCAGACGAACGCCACCGGGAAGGTCTTTGCCAGCTTCACCGAAATCGAACAGGTCGTCCTGAACTTTGTCATCAATGCTCAACAGTCGATCCACTCGGCGGGCATCGTCAACGGCCGGATCCTGATCCGATCGTCGGACACCGGGGATTGCGTCCGCCTCGAGGTGATCGACAACGGTCCCGGCGTGCCGCCGGAAGCGGAGGCGAACCTTTTTCAGCCGTTCTTTACCACCAAGCCGGTTGGCGAAGGGACCGGTCTCGGTTTGTCGGTCAGCCACGGCATCATCGATGTTTCCGGCGGGACGATCGGCTATCAACGCAACGAATCCGGCGGCGCGACGTTCTACTTCGAGCTGCCGCGCGTGTAAGCGCGCTGCTCCGGCGTTTGCGAAACAGCTCTAGACAGCTGCTGCTTCAACCAGCAAGGCTCGAATCCACTCGCTGGTCGCCGCCTCATCGACCTGTGTGCCTCGGGCATCCCGGTCGGTCGCATGTGCGCCGCGCTCCAGCAGGAGCCGGATGATGCCGGCCTGTTGCTCACGCGCCTGCGGGGAACCGCTCCCTCCTCGTCCGGTGGTTTGCACGGCGAGGTGCAAGGGCGTTGACCCCGCCTTGTTTGGCTGCCTCGGATTTGCTCCGCCATCTAAGAGCGCTCGTACCGCCGGCAACGATCGCGTGCGCACGGCTCTGAGCAGCGGCGTCGCCCCCCCGGAATCTACGGCGTTGGGATCTGCGCCAATCGAAACGAGGTATTCAATCGTTTCAGCCTGCGCCATCGGGTTCCATCGGTTGGCGTCGGACGCGTAGTGAAGCGGCTCGGCCCCGCGACGATTTCGCGCTCCGCAATTGGCGCCGTAGGCGATCAAGATCTCGGCAATCGGACGCCGAAATGCGGCGGCCGCCATGTGGAGAGCCGAATCGCCCTCATACAGGTAATGCGCGATTTCAGTGAAGAAGAAGGTGGATGCGCCCTGACGGGTCGCGCCCACGTCTGACGAAGTAGTCGCAAGAGCCGGGTGCGCAGCCAGGCGCCTGGACACCTGGTCGAGGTCCCCGTCGACGACGGCGCGAATGAAATCAAGAAAGACCGACGACACAGTTCGCTTCGCTTTCAGCCATTCGGTCCCTGCAGAATAGCGCGAATCGTGAAGATTTTGACCGTCTCGTGATCATCCTTCAGCCCACGAGCGTTTGCAGCCGCTTCCAGGTTCGCAGACGGTGCTAACCACTGGCACGACGAGCGATGCCCTGGCCGAAATCGGCGCCTTCTTTCGGAAGAGCCGCCGTGTCATCATTCCGTTGACGGCGAATGAGATCCTGAACGAGCAGATCGTGAGGAAGTTGGCCTGATGGATATTGATGGCAGCGTCGAACGCGAGGCGATAGCCGCTCTGTTTGAGGTCGCGAAGAACGACGAAGGCATGGGATGGGGACCGATGCCGACACTCGAAATGAGAATGGAAGCCACACAGGGGCTGGCGAGCTACTTGCCCCGCCGCGAAGCGCTTGAGGCTCTGAGGTACCTCATGACAAATGGTCGCCCGGACTCAATCAGGATGGCGGCCACTCAGGGCCTGGCAAAGGCGCGATGAGTTATCGCTTCAAGCTCGCCAGGTGGACGACGATGGCGTCGATGGCGGCGGTGATTGTCGGGCCTGGGACGGCGAAGCCGTTGGCGAGGATCGCGAAGAGCAGTGGTTCGCCGTTCGCCGTGTTGACCATGCCGCAGAGCGAGCGCACGCTCGCCATGGCGCCGTCCTTGACGCGCGCATTGCCGGCGGCGGGCGTGTTTCGCATTCGGCCGGCAATCGTGCCGGTTCGGCCGGCAACGGTCAGGGTGGAAAAAAACGGCTCGCGATGCGCGGGGTCGCCGAACATGTGCCCGAGCACCCGTACCAGCGTCTCCGGCGCCACGTAGTTGTATCGCGACAGACCGGAGCCGTCGCGCAGGACCGTGCCGTTCACAGGGATATCCCAGGACGTCAGCACCGATTCCACGGCCTTGGTGCCGCCCTCGAACGTCGGCGTGCCGGCCTGGGCGCCCAGGGTCTTGACGAACGTCTCGGCGTATTGATTCTGACTGACGTCCATCAACCGGCGCGCCAGGTCGCGCAGCGGCTCGGATCGATGAACGATCAGCGGCGTCAGTCTCGAGAAGTCGCGGCCGGTGTCGGCGTTCGCATCGAGCGGCGGAGCCCTGCCTACCGCGACGCCCTGATCGAACAGCGCCTCCGCGAACGCCGCGGTCAGGAATCGCACGGGGTCGTGAACCGAGAGGGCGTAGGTCATGGGCCGGCTGCGCTCTGGTACCACGCCTTCGATGACGACCACGGGAGAATCGGGCGCTCGGTGGGCGGCGAATTCAGCACCCGCTCGGTTCCCGCCCGTCGTCATCCGGTTCTCGATGCGCAATCCGCTGATGCCCGCCGGCGTCACGTCGTAAGCCGGCGGCGAACCCGGTGCCGGCCCGGGCCGCAGCGTCAGGTCGACGCTGTTCTCGCGGAACTGCGCGGCGGCCACCGGCGCCGCGTAGTAGTACGCCAGGTCGTCCCATGACCATCCGGGGCCGAGGCCGCGGTCGGTGAATCGCCGGGCATCGGCCAGCACCGTCCCCCTGACTGTCTTGAGGCCGAGCCCTTTCAGCCGGGAGGTCCACGAATCGAGCGTGCGGCGAGTCAGACTGGGGTCGCCGCTGGCGACGATGACGAGATTGCCGTCGAGCGTGTCTCCGACAATCGGACCGTCTGCGACGATACGCGTCTCGTACGAATAGTCCCAGCCGAGTCGTTCGGCCGTGGCCGCCAGCGTGACCACTTTCAGGGTGGACGCCGGCATCATGAGCTTGCGGGCGTTGAGCGAGTAGATGGTTTCGCCGGTGTTTGGCGATTCGATCAGGATGCCCCAGGACGCGCGGTCGAGCTCCGGCGCGGAAACAATCTGGTCGATCGATTGCTGCAGCTCGACGAGTGTGGACTGAAGCGGAAGGGCGGCAGTGCGAGACGCGGCACAGTAGAACGCGATCGCCAGGACGATCGCGACCGACACGGCGTTGCGACCTGACAATCGCGCGCTGCTACTTCGATAGTTCATCCAAGGTCTTCGTCGCTTCGTTGAAGTCGGTGGCGTCGACCTTCGCCGCGCCGGGTTCGCCCGGCTTCGAGACGTACACGTCTGCGTCGGACTTCCCGAAGGATACCTTCTCTTCTTTCTTGCCGTCGTCGTACTTCGCTGACACGGTCATCGCCGGAGCGTTCAGTCCGGTCTTGGCCGACGCGTCCACGAACGCGGTGGCGCGCATGTTCGACAGGCGGCTGAGCAGCGAATCCATCTTGTCTTTGTCGGCGTCGGCCGGATTGGGGGTCGCGCGGCGCCATTTGTCGACGGCGTCCTTGCCTTCACCCTTCACCTTCTCGAACGCCACCGTCTGACCTCCGCGTGTGATCTCGAGACGCGTCGCGTTGAACGGACGGAACTCGAACACGTCCTTGCGGCGGTATTCGCCGGCGCCCTTTTTCAGATCGTCCGCGAGCATCGAATCCACGGTGACGACCGCCATCTTCGAGGCGTCGCGGGCATAGACCGTGTTGCCCTCGGCTTTCGCGCCGACCACGAATGTGGCGCTCGCGCTGCCCAACTTCAACTGGACCGTCGCAGCCGGCTTGTCGAGGCCGTACTTCTTCAGCTCCTCGGGCGTCGCCGCATCGGCCACGATAGACTTCATGGCGGTGGTCTGGAGCCGTCCGATCAAGCCTTCGACCGAGCCGTAGTCGGCGCGCGCCTGCAGTGGCTGCGTGATCTTCCACTCCATGTTGTCTTTGGCGATCTGCAGCGTCTTGCCGTCGGCGGTCACGTCGACGCCGTCCACCTTGTCGCGCTCGAACTTCAGGACGATCTTGTCCCGCAAATCGAATGTCGATTTATTGAACGTACCTTCCTGGGCCGCCGGGATGAGAAACACCCGCTTGTCGTCGTTCCGCTTCGCGAACAGGTCGCTGCCGGTGGGCGATTTGTCACCCACCAGAATCCGTCGGTAGCTGGCTGCGCCCGCCGGCTTGTAGTCGACCTCGAACCGCGGCGACGCCAAGCCGTAGTCTTTCAGGTCCGAAGGATTCTCGTCGACGATGCGCGAGATCGAGAGCTGTCCGAGAGCGTTGACGATGGCCGAGGCCTCCGATTCGTCGGCCGTTGTCGTCACCGGCGCCACCAGCTGCCAGGCGCCGCTCGATTTCTTCAGCGTCGTGACCTCGCCTTTGTCCGACGTGATCTTCAGTTCCTCGACCTTGTCGGCGTCGAAGCCGACAAAGACCTTCTCCTGTGGGGCCGTCGTCTCCGGACTCTTCTTCCACGTGACGAAGTAGATGTACGCCCCGAGACCGCCGAGCACCACGATGAGAGCGATCGTCGATCGCAGACCGCGCATTTATCGCCTCCGCCACCAGGTGTAGACGCCCGACCCGAAGATGAAGCCCGGGATGATGATGAGCGACAGCCACATGATGTTCTGCTGCTGCGTGGCGGTCAGCGTGAGCCGCCGATCATCGGCTTCCTTGGGCCGGATCGAAATCAGATTCTCCTGCTGCGACAGCCAGCCGAGCGTATTGAGGAACAGGTCGCGGTTGCCCTGAATGCCCAAGCCGGCATTGGCGACGAAGTCGGAGTCGCCGTAGACCACCACGCGCGTTTCGGCTTTCGGCGGCGTTTCGCCGAGTGCCGGTGGTACGGCTTCGCTGGCGGCCGCGACGGAGACCGCCGCCGCGATCGTGACCGGTCCCTTCTTGTCGCCCTTGGCTTCGTCGAGCGAGACCTCGCCGGTGGTCATCAATCCTTTGATATCGGCTTCGGCCCAGCTTCGAGGGCCGGTCTCGGCGACGGCCTGCGCCGTGTGGCCGTTGACGCCGCCCATCACCGGGGTGACCGATCGAGCGAGGGGGAACGCCGTCAAGAGCTGGAATCGCTCGGTAATGGCGTGCGCGGGGTAGGTCGATACGACCGGGGCCGATGCGTCGGTCCCGATGAGGCGGCCCATCCCGCTCGCGTCCACCACGATGTCGTTGCCGATGTCGAAGCCCCAGTCGTGGGCCAGCGCGATCAGGTTCGTCACCGGCGGGCTGTCGGGCTTGTCGGGCGGGTCGATTTCGAGCAGTAATTTGCCAGCCTTGTCCAGATACTTCTTCAGCGCGTCGATCTCGGGCGGGAAGAAATCTGTTTTCGGTCCCGCCACGACGACGATCGCCGCATCGTCGGGCACGGCGCCTTGCTGCGCCAGAACGACTTTGTCCACCGTGTAGTTCTCGCGGCCGAGCGCCATCGTGATCGAGTTGTATCCTTGTGGTTCCGACGACGCGGTGTCGCGCTCGCCGTGCCCTTGTGTGAAGTAGACCTTCCGCTGCTTGCCCGAGACCACCTTGATGACGGTGTTGGTCAGCTCCTGTTCGGCGTCCGAGGTGATGCGCTCGGTGCGGCCCTTGTAGTCGAAGACGATCGTGCCGTAGGCCTGGATGCCCGCCTGGCGCGCCAGCGTCGGTTTCTTGTCCGGATCGATGTACTCGGTCGAGACTTTCTTCGACGCGTACTCGTACTCCTTCAGCTTGTCGCGATAGCGTTGGAACTCGGGCTCCTGGGCGAAGACGCGGATCTGCAGCGGCGAATCCAGCTTCGCGAGCACGTTGCGGCTCTGATCGGACAAGCTGAACTGCTTGTTGGTCGTCAGGTCCCAGCGCTTGTTCTGCTTCGCGCCGATGTAGTTGATCGCGACGAGAATGCCGAGGACGACGAGGATGCTGACGCCGGCAAGCGTCCCGTAGCGGGCCTGGCGTCCGCTGAACGCTTCGGCAATCTCCCGCCACTGGCCGAGCGTGTAGACCAGGACGCAGACCAGCCCGCCCCACGCCAGGTAATACGCGTACTGTTCCTTGGCGGGGAAGCCGAAACGGATCCCCACTGCCACGACGACCATGGCCATTCCAATCCAGCCGACCGCACTCAAAATTCGATTGACCATAAACCTCTAGCTCTCAGTCACGTCCGGCTGAAGCCGGACACTACCTACGAACTGCTCTCGGCCGCGCGGTCCGGTTGAAACCGGATGCTCCGCGCGAATTGCTGTCGGTCGCGATCCGATTGAAACACGCGGCGTACGACCGTTGAAACCTGGAACCAAATCGCCCCATTGACGGCGTCCTGCGCCGACGTAGGTAGTGTCCGGCTTCAGCCGGACCTACGCGCGCCAGCGTTCACTGTCCACCGACTTGGCGGTCAGGAACAGCCCGAAGGTGATGAAGCTGACGTAATAAATGAGATGCGTCGTGTCGAGCACACCTTTTCCGAAATCGTCGTAGTGGTCGATGATCGACAAATACTGGGTCAGGCTGTCGACGGTCGGCCCCGAGAAGCTGCCGATCCAGGTGATGACCCAGAGAAACAGGAACACCCCGAAGGTGACCATGCCCGCCACGATCTGATTTTTGGTCAGGCTCGAGATGAACAGGCCGACGGAGATGAAGCAGCCTCCGAGCAGCAGAAGCCCCAGATACGCGGTAGCGATTGGCTTCCATTCCGGGTTCCCGTAGACGAACAACAGGCCGATATGAATCAGCGACACCGCCAGCATGGTCGCCCAGAGCGCCAGCGCGCCGAGAAACTTGCCGAGGATGATTTGAAGATCGGTGAGCGGGGAGGTCAGCAGCAACTCGATCGTCCCCGATCGTTTCTCCTCCGAATACGTGCGCATGGTGACCATCGGCATGATGAACAAGATCAGAATGGTCACATTCTGGAGCAGCTGCCGGATCAGCACCTGGTTGATGTTGAGCGCCTGGGGTCCGCCCTGGAACTGATTCATCTGCATGCTCTGGCGGACGAAATACGAGAGGATGGCGACGAAAAAGTAGCCGTACAGCAGCGCGAAGAATCCGATCGTGATGTAGGCGATCGGCGACGAGAAGTACGACTTCAGCTCTTTTTGCGCGATCGCGATGACGTTGCTCATTGGACCGTTCCTCCCGCGGCTGGTGCGTCTTCTCCCGCCGGCGTGGTCGGCGTCTCTTCCGTCGTGAGCGAGAGGAAGATGTCCTCGAGACTCATCCGCATCGGGCGAAGCTCGAGCAGCCCCCAGCCGGATTCCACCACCGATCGCGCGAGCTCGCGGCGCACGTCGTGGCCGTGCTCGCTCTCGACTTCATAGCCGACCAGGGTGTCGCGGCGGTCGCTTTCCGTGACGCGCGTCACGCCGGCCACCCGGCCGAGCGCGGCCGCCGCGTCGCCGATGGAGTCGACCTGCACGTACAGCGTCTCGGAGCCGCGAAGCCGCGCCGTCAGGTTGTCGGGCGTGTCGACGGCGACGACATGGCCCTTGTTGATGATGACGACGCGCTGGCAGGTCTGCGAGACTTCCGGCAGGATGTGCGTGCTCAAGATGATCGTATGGTCGCCGGCGAGCTCCTTGATCAGCTCCCGCGTCTCGATGATCTGCTTGGGGTCGAGTCCCGCCGTCGGTTCGTCGAGGATCAGCACTTCCGGGTTGTGAATGATCGCCTGGGCGAGCCCGACGCGCTGCTTGTAGCCTTTCGACAGCTTCGAGCAGAGTCGGTGGGCCATGTCGTCAATCCGGGTCCGCTCCATCACCGTCTTGACGCGCTGACGACGCTCGGAAGACAAGACCCCTTTGATCTTCGCGACGAAGTCCAGATACTCCTGGACCGTCATGTCGGGATAGAGCGGTGGAGTTTCGGGCAGGTAGCCGGTGCGCCGCTTCGCCTCGAGCGGCTGGTCGAACACATCGAACCCGGCAACGATGGCCTTGCCGACGGTGGCCGGCATGAAGCCGGTCAGAATGCGCATCGTCGTCGTCTTGCCGGCGCCATTGGGTCCAAGAAACCCGAGGATTTCTCCCCGCTCGACACGAAACGTCACGTCGTCCACGGCGGTGACCCGGCCGTAGCGCTTGGTGAGGTGCTGAACCTCTATCACACGGAACTCCTATTGGTCGGGAAGGCGACAGCCGCCCTGCCAGACCACTCCAAAGACTTGCCACCAACGCAGAATGCGCGGGAAGTCGTACCGACGACCAAAAATGCTATCCGAATCCTGGAAAAATGGGCAAGATCTCTAACGGAACACTAAAGTCCCCCGAATGGGGTATAGGGAATCCTGGCCGGCTGCGGACGGGCAACTGGCCGATGGCCGATGGTTTCCGAAGGATTCTACGCCGAGAGAAGAACTTTTTTTGAGGAGATGACATGTCTGTAGACGTCGGTTCGAAAGCCCCGGATTTCACCCTGATGAATCAGGAACGTCAGCCAGTAACGCTCAGCGAGCTGCAAGGCGCGCCGGTGATTCTGGCATTTTTCCCCGCCGCGTTCAGCAGCGTCTGCCAGCAGGAGATGTGCACGTTCCGCGACTCGATGAGCGCGTTAGGCGCGGCCAAGGCGCAGGTGTTCGGCATCAGCACCGACACGTTCTTCGCATTGAAGGCGTTTCAGGATCAGCAGCACCTGAACTTTTCCCTGCTGAGCGACTACAACAAGCAGGTGATTCGCGACTACGGTGTGTTCAACGAGGACATGATCGGCCTCAAGGGCATTGCCAAGCGCGCCGTGTTCGTCATCGACAAGAATGGCGTGGTCCAGTACCGCGAGGTTCTCGAGGATGCGCGGAACGAACCGAATTATCAGCAAGTACTGAGCAGCGTGGCGGCGCTTTCATAGGGTTGGATGTGGATTTCAGGGTTGCAGCGAGGGAAGGGCGGTCCTCCTCACTGCAATCCTGGGATGCTCGTGGTTCGCTCCACGGGAGATTCCTGGTTCGGCCGCTTATTCCGGCAGCGTGGTTGACGTGGCGGGGCCGGCCTCGTCGGCAGCCGACCGCTTCGACAGCCACACCGTCGCGACGCGGATACCGTCGAGCGCGGCAACACGCATGCGTCGGCCGTCCACCTCGATGGTGTCTCCCACGCGCGGCCGGCGTCCGAGGCAGCCGAGCACGAACCCGCCGATCGTCTTGTACGTCACGCTGTCGATGTGCAGACCGAAGCGCTCGTTGACGTCGTGGACGAGCACCAGTCCATTGATGTTGGAGGAGCCGTCCGGCAGCAGTTCGATCCTCGCCGCGCGGCCGGCCCCCGACGCCAGGTCGCCGACGATCCGTCCCATCAGCGACTCGAACGTGACCAGGCCGGCGGTGCCGCCGTACTCGTCAATCACCAGTGCTTCGCGCACGCCGCGCCGCCGCATGTCCGCGAGCAAATCGTCCGCGCCAAGCGTTTCGGGCACCGTGAGCACTTCTCTGGCCAGCGCGGCGACGTTGATGACGCCGCCTGGCGCGACCATCGCGCGCAACAGGTCGGTGACGTGCAGCATCCCGATCACATGGTCCAGGTCGCCGCGGTAGACCGGCAGGTGGGCATGGCCGGGCGCGACCAGGGCGACGATCTGATCACGGGTGGCGTCCGCCGGGATGGCGACGACCTCGGTCCGCGGGATCATCACCTGGCCCGCTGTCAGATCCGCGAAGGCGAACACGCGATGGAGCATTTGCTCCTCCTGCTCCTCGAGCACGCCCGCCTCCTGACTGGCCGTGACCAGCATCTTCAGCTCCGCCTCCGAGTGGACCATCGCATGTTTGCCGGAGCCCCGCATCCCGAACAGGTTGACGACCGCTTGTCCGGTGCCGTTCAACAGCCGGATGAACGGCGAGAACGCCTTCATGAACAGTTCGGTCGGCTTCACCACCAGCAACGCCGTGGCTTCGGCCCGCTCCAGGGCGATCGTTTTCGGGGCGAGCTCCCCGAGCACGATGTGGAGAGCCGTAACGATGGCGAACGCGATCGCCACCGACACGCTGTGCGCGGTCGTCTCCGCGATGGTCGCCGGCAGGAAGGCGAACCCCGGCTGGACCAGCGACGCAAGCGCCGGCTCGCCGATCCATCCCAGGGCGAGGCTGGCCATCGTGATGCCAAGCTGGGTCGCGGCGATGTAGTTGTCCGGGGCGGTGATTGCGCGCCGGACCGCACGCGCGCCGCGGTGTCCTTCCGCGATCAGCTGATCGATGCGGGTCTTGCGCACCGTGACGATCGAAAACTCCGCGGCGACGAAGAACCCGTTGGCGAGAACCAGGGCAAGCACGCCCCCGAGACGCCACAGCACGCCGCTTAATGTGTGCTCCATAAATCCGATCCTGCATCCGTCTGACGATCAGCGGCCGTTCATCGGCCACTCGCCACAGTCGGCCGAATCAATGTCAAGATAACAAGATGATCAGGTAACTCAATTTGCGAATCGCGGGATTGCGGATGCGCGCGCGAAATCGCTATAATCCCCATTCTTTTTTACGCTCGCACCTGCCGCGGAATTTTGGCACGTTCCCGATGTTCCCGCCAAAACCCGCAGCATGGGCGACCACGCGTCGAGGTGTCATAATGGCCTCCTGCCCGGAATGCGACGCCGATATCGAAGTCGATGAATTCGATGTCGACAAAGGTGATCAAATAAGCTGTCCTGAGTGCGGCACGAATCTCGAAGTCACCGGCTTGTCGCCGATCGAGCTCGACATCTCGCCCGACGATGACGATGACGAGGACGACGACGATGATGATGACGATGAGGAAGCGGTCGTCGACGACGAGGTCGAGGTAGACGAGGTCGAGAAAGACGAGAAGGATGAGGACTGGGACGAATGATACACGGGCTCCGGACGAGGACTTGATCGACAAGGAGCAGGCCCTCGAACGGACGCTCTCGTCCTTCGGCGCGGTCGTCGTCGCCTACAGTGGCGGCGTCGACAGCGCCTACCTCGCCTGTGTCGCGCAACGCACGCTCGGCGCCCGTGCTTGGGCCGTCACTGCCGAGAGCCCGAGCTACCCCGAACACCACCGCGCGCTCGCCGCGCGCATCGCCCGGGAGTTCGGTCTCCATCACGAAGTGATCCGCACGAGCGAGCTCGAGCAGCCTGAGTACCGCGCCAACCCGACCAACCGCTGCTACTACTGCAAGCACGAGCTCTACACGCATCTGTCGCGGCTCGCCGCCGATCGTCATGCCATCGTCGTTGACGGCAGCAACGCCGACGACCGTGGCGACTACCGTCCCGGCAGGCAGGCCGCCCGCGAGTTCGGGGTACGCAGCCCGCTCGACGAGGTGGATCTCGCCAAGGATGAAATACGCGAGCTGTCGCGCCGCGCCGGGCTGTCGACCTGGGATGAGCCGGCGTCCGCGTGTCTGTCGTCGCGCATTCCGTACCACGCGGAAGTCACCGACGAGAAGCTCCGCATCATCGAGCGCGCCGAGGAAGCGCTGCGTCACCTCGGATTCCGCGTCTGTCGCGTGCGTCACCACGACGAACTGGCTCGCGTCGAGATCGGGCGCGACGAGATGGCCGCGGCGCTCGAGCCGGAGATGCGCGCGGCGATCGTGCGCGCCTTGAAGGCCGCGGGCTATCGCTACGTCACGCTCGACCTTCAAGGGTACCGAACCGGCAGTCTCAACGAAGGTCTGCTGCTGCGGCCGGCATAGCTGCCAGCCCGCGGCGTCGATCGCTGGGCCGTGCGCACGGCGTGCCGCGCGTCGGTCTCCTCTCTCACGCTCAGATTCGTAAAGAAGACCATCAGACAGCGTCACGCTGCATTTTTTGCATTGAACATGCGACGCCACGGGCTCACGACCGCTCTGGCGGTTCTCTTCCTTGCGCTCCACCTGCCGTTTCCGCCGGCTTCTCTGGAAGATCTGGACTCGATCAACTTCGGGCTCGGCGTACGCCAGTTCGACGTCGCGCGGCATCAGCCTCATCCGCCCGGCTATCCGATTTATGTCGCCGCCGGCAAACTCGTGCACGCCGCCGGGGCTGACGAGACACAGGCCCTCGGGCTGATCAGCAATCTTGCCGGCGCATTGGGGGTGTGGGCGCTCGTCGCGCTGTTCACGCGCATCGACTCGACGTGGCCTCGTTCGTGGGCCGTCGTCGCGGCGCTTCTGACCCTGACCTGTCCCCTCTACTGGCTGACCGCCGCGCGGCCGCTCAGCGATGTCCCCGGACTGGCGGCGGCGCTCGCGGTCCAGGCGTTGCTCCTCGCCGTTTCGAGCACCGGTGGAATCATCACGGCGAGCTTTCTGGCGGCGCTGGCGGTCGGCATCCGATCGCAGGTCGCGTGGCTGACCGTGCCGCTTCTCCTCCTGATCGTCGTCCGACATCGCGCGCCGAGCCCGGTCAAGGCCCTTTCTGGCGCCGCCATCGCGTTTGCCGCGGGCTGTGCGGCGTGGGCGGTTCCGCTCGTCATCGCGACGGGGGGACCGGTGGCGTACTGGCATGCACTCTCCGCACAGGGCGCCGAGGACCTGACCGGCATCGAGATGCTGTGGACGGCGCCAACGCTGCGCGAACTGATGCGCGCACTGTATTTCGCCTTCGTCGCGCCATGGGCCGATTGGCCGCTGGCCCTTCCCGTACTGCTCTTCGCCGCCGCCGGCGTGCCGGCGGTGTACCGAAGCGCGCGGTCGTCATTCTGGGTGCTGGTGCTGGCGTTCGGTCCGTACCTCGTGTTCGATATCGTTTTTCAGGAAACGTTCACGAGCCGGTACGCGCTCCCGCTGGTGCCGCCGATCGCATATTTCGCGGTGCGAGCGGTGACGGCGCTGCCGCGGTCAAGCCGCACGATCGTAGCGGCTGGCATGGTGGGTCTGGCGGTCACCGTGAGCGCGCTGTCGGCGCGCGAGTATGCGTCGCTGGCGGCGCCGGCCTTTCGCATGCTCCGTGACATGCGTGCTCTCAGGGCGGACGACGGGCCGCCCGTTCTGGCCATGCATCGTCGGGAAGATCTGGATCTGCGACGGCCGATGCAGTGGTTGGGGGCGGACCTGCCTGCATTTGCGCGGCGGCTGGGGGCGCCGCCCAAGCATGAGTGGCTGGAACTGGTGAAGTACTGGAACGCAGAGGGGCGGGCGCCGGTCTGGTTCGTGGCCGACCCGCGGCGCACCGATCTGGCGCTGATCGATCGTCCCGATCGCTCGCGCGCGTATCGATGGCCGCTCGCTCACCCGGTGCTGATCGGTGGGGTAAGGCCGAACGAGTTGGACTGGTATGTGTTCGACGCGCCTGGCTGGTACCTCGGGGAGGGATGGGCGCTGACGCCTGAGACCGCCGGCGTCGCGCAGGAAGATCGTCGAGGTCTCGATCTCGGCCCCATCGTGGGATGGATACGACGCCGCCGTGAACCGGTGACGATGATGATTGGCGGCCGGAATCTGGGCACGAGCGCCGACCCTGCCGTCGTTCAGGTCAGCATCGACGACAGGGCCGTCGAACAACTGTCGGTGCCGCCCGGGTTCTTTCTTCGATTTCTGTCGGTGCCGGAAGGCGCGCTCGCGGGTGCCGGCGCGTACGCCCGCCTCTCCGTTGCCGCCAGCGAGCCACGCGTGGTCGTCGAGCAGTTCGATGCGCAGTCGGCTCGAGGGGTCTTCGGATTTGGCGACGGCTGGCACGAGATGGAATACAACCCCGCCACCGGCGAGTCGTGGCGATGGATCAGCGAGCGGGGCGTCATCCGGGCTCGTGCCAGGCACCGCGCGTTGACGCTCCGGGTCGAGGGGCAGACCGATAGCGCCTGGAGGCCGACCAACATCAGCGTCCGTGTCGGCGCGCGTACGCTCGCCCGTTGGACGGTCCGCAACCGGTTTGCCGTCCAGGCGCAGATTCCCGCGGATGTTCTGGAGACCGACGAGACCGCGATCGTCATCGAGAGCGATCGCTATTTTGTTCCCGCCGAGCACAGCCGGCGAACGCAGGATCGGCGGCACCTCGCGTTGCGGGTGACCGAGGTGGCGCTCACACCGGCTTTCTAGCCAGGCACACCAGCGAGCTTCCAAACGGGCTGTCGAAGCGGCGCAGCCAGACGCTTTCGCACAGCACCAGGCCGGTCAGCAGCGTGTTGATTGGCGCCCACGGCACGGAGATCTCGCGGCGGGCATGCGCCTGCTCTTCGCTCGCCAGCCCGCGCCACCGCTGCGCCAGACGAACAGCCGCCAATGGCACGAACAAACTGACATTCGTGTACGTGAGACGCACGATCCTGAAGCCGGCGCCGACGACGAGCTGCCGGAGCGCCTCCCGGCTGTACCGCCGAACCTCGTGACTGAGCACGGAATGATCGCCGCGAAGCATGTTCATCGCCGCCACGTTGATCAGGGCGTAGCCGCCGGGGCGCGTCAATCGGAACATTTCCGCGATCGCCATCCGTTCGTCCGGCTCCTCGAGCGAATAGAGGACGTCGAAGGAAGTCACGAGGTCGAAGGCGTTGTCGGAAAACGGGACCGCGGTCACGGTCGCTCGTGTCAAATGGGTGCGGTGAGCCTCCCGGCCGATTCGGAGTCCGACGGGAGAGAGATCGAAACCGAAGGCCTGTCCGAAGCGGGAGAGCATCTCCAGGTTTGCCCCGGTCCCGCAGCCGCAGTCGAGGATCCGCGCCGGCGGCTGAACCACCTGCTCAATCAACGGGACGATGAAGGCTCGGAAGCCGCGGAACCAAAAATGGCGCGCTTCGGCTTCAGCCGTCGCACGCAACAGTTCCTCCACGCCGGCATTTTATCGTGTGAAGCACGCCGACTCGGCAATTGACACAGTCAGGGCAAGTTTGTAAGCTGCCAGCACCTCAAGGAGTTCAATCCACACATGATTCGCCGCCTCGCTCTGATTGTTGCGCTGACTGCCGTGGTTACCGCGGCCTGCGCCAAGAAGCTTCCGCCGCCGGCGTCGCCCGCGCCTCCGCCGCCGCCACCGCCGGTGGCCGCCGCGAGGCCGCCCACGCCGCCGCCTCCGAGTCCGCCGCCCCCGCCGCCGCCTGTTGCGGCACCGGCTCCGGCCCCACTGACCGAAGACGAGGTGTTCGCGCGCAAATCGCTCGATCAGCTGAACGCCGAGCGGCCGTTGAGCGATGTGCTTTTCGACCTCGACAAGGCCGAGATCCGCGACGACGCACGTCCGCTCCTACAGAAGAATGCGGATTGGATGAAGCGCTGGACGAGCGCGGTGATGGCGGTCGAAGGCCACTGCGATTCGCGCGCCAGCTCTGAGTACAACCTGGCGCTCGGCAACCGTCGTGCCGTGGCCGTCAAGGATTACCTGGTGAGCCTCGGCGTTCAAGGTAATCGACTGACGGTGGTCAGCAAGGGGAAAGAGCAGCCGGTCTGCACCGAGGATAACGAAGCTTGCTGGCAGCGGAATCGGCGAGGGCACTTCCTGATCACGGCAAAGTGATCAATCCGGGCAGGTGGGACGGGTCGGACTGGTGGGGCGGGCGGCAACCCCACTTGCCCGCGTCTTATCTGCCTGACCCAACCCGCGACCGACCTGCCCTATTCGTGCGCCCCGCCGATCCTCCCGAGCAAGATCCGCCTCAGGTCCGCGTCGGACAGTCGATACTTGGCGGCTTTCTTTCCGTCCACCAACAGCACCGGGATCTCGAGGCCGTAGCGCGCTTCCAGATCGGCATCGGTTGAGATGTCGATCACCTCGACGGTGAATGCCGCGATGTGCCGGACGCGGCCGATCGCGGCCATCATCTCGTCGCAGAGGTGGCAGCCCGGACGCGAGTACACGGTCAGGATCACGGCAGAAGAACCCACTGGCGGCTGCTACGGGTCCTAAGCCGAGATCCCCGCGGCGTCGCCTGTCCGCGTGTCGAGCGTGCCGACCAGATCGCTGAGGCGTGCGATCTGATGCCGCTGCATGTAGTCGGTGATCCCGTCCAGCAGTTTCGTCCACACGAACGGGTCGACGAAGTTCGCCGTGCCGACCTGCACCGCTGCGGCGCCGGCGATGATGAACTCGAGCGCGTCACGCGCGTCGGCAATCCCGCCCATGCCGAGAATCGGAATCTTCACCATCTGCCGGCACTCGTACACCATGCGCACGGCAATCGGCCTGATCGCGGGTCCGCTCAAACCGCCGACGATGTTGGAAATCTTCGGTCGCCGCGTTTCGACGTCGATGACCATGGCCAGGAACGTGTTCACCAGCGAGACCGCATCGGCGCCGGCCTCCTCGGCCGCGCGCGCGAACGAGGCGACATCGGTGACGTTGGGTGTCAGTTTGGGAATGATTGGCAGCTGTGTGACCTTGCGCACGGCGTCGACCACCGCGAAGGTTCCCGTCAGGCTGCAACCGAACTGAATCCCGCCTTCTTTGATGTTTGGACACGAGATATTCAACTCGATCGCCGCCACGCCCTCCGCGTCGGAGACGATCCGCGAGACCTCGGCATATTCGGCGATCGTGGTGCCGCACACGTTGACGATGACGGTCGCGCCCAGCGCGCGAAGCTGCGGCAGTTTCTCTTCGACGAACCTGCTGGCGCCGATACCCTGCAAGCCGATCGCATTCAACATCCCCGCCGGCGTTTCGACAATCCGCGGCGGCGGGTGCCCTTCGCGCTCCGAGAGAAAGAGCCCCTTCGTGGCCAGCCCGCCCAGGATCGAAATATCGAAGACATCGGCGTACTCGACCCCGTAGCCAAAGCATCCGCTGGCCGCAATCAGCGGGTTCTTCAATGTCATCGAACCGATGCGAACGGAAAGGTCCATGACGAGAGTCTACGATGGTCAAGTCTCAGGTCTGAAGTTGGAAGTCTGCACCCTTGAGACTTCAGGCTTGAGACTTGCCGTCGGTCCCACTAGTCCCACAGAATCTGGTCCCCGGCCAGAACCGGTCCCGCGATGCACGAACGGACATGATGAGACCGGCCGTCGTCGGTGCGCATCGGCACGACACAGCTATAGCAGCCCCCGAGACCGCAGCCCATCAGCCGTTCGACCGAGACCTGACACCGCCGGCCGTGCCGCGCGGCTGTCCTGGCGGTGGCTGCGAGCATCCCTTCCGGGCCGCACGCGTAGACCATCAACGCCGACTCCGCGGGCTGTGCCGCGAGGCGTCGATCGAGCGGTGCCACAATGCGGCCGCGCTCTCCGAGGCTGCCGTCTTCGGTGGTCAGCACGAGCTCCACCCCGAGCCCGCGGAAGAAATCCAGATAGAAGAGCTCGGCGCCGCTGCGAGCGCCGTAGAAGAGCACCGTGGCGATACCGCGCCCGCGCAGGGCGGTCGCCAGCTCGGCAAACGGGGCGAGGCCGACACCGCCGGCGACCATCCACGCCTCGTTCGGCGGCTCGACTATCGTGAACGGACGTCCGAGTGGTCCGAGACAGTCGACACGCTGTCCCGGACGAGCGTCGTAGACGAGGCCGGTCGACACGCCGATCCGTTTGTTGAGAATCGAGATGCCGGTCGGTGTGCCGCGCTCGTCGCGCAGCACCTCGAAGATCGAGAAGGGACGCCGAAGCAGAGGATCATGGCCGCGGCCGGCCTTGATCATCACGAACTGCCCGGGCGCGGCAGTTGTTGTCAGGCCGGGCGCCGCGAGCGAGAGCACGTTGTAATCTGTCGACAACGCATGATTGGCAACCACGTGCGCCGCGACGTCGATCGGCATCGCGGCAGTATACTGCACGCATTCTGATGACTGATGGCGATCGGTCTCCTCCGTCCTGTCTCAATTTGCCTATCACCACCGAGTCGTTACGATCGGGGATCACCCCGTAGCATGAAAACGTGAGCGCATACGAACTGCGTAGTGTCCGGCTTCAGCCGGACCGGGACGTTTGCACCGACATTTTCTGAGTTCTACCTTTTCACTTGAGGCGGCGTTTTTCAGCAGCCGGCAGGACTGTCATTTGTCGAGGAGCGTCCGTGCGGTATTTGCGCATGTTGAGCAACTCAGTCGCCGCGGCGGTGCTGGCGACCGCCTACGTGCTGACGCTGGTGCTCCAGCTGAATCCCACACTGCCGCTGAATCCCTCGAGGCTCGTACCGATTGCGACGACGGTCGGGCTGTTTTACGCTCTCCACCTCATTGTTATCTTTTATGTCGTGCTGGTCCTGCGGCAGTTGTTCGCGCGCGAGCTGTTCTCGCCGGCGTGGATCAGCGTCGGCGTGTTGACGTGGCTTGGCGCCGCCGCGTCGATGGCCGGCGCCGTGCTGATGTGGGCGAATCTTCGCACCTTCGCGCTCGTGCTCGAGCCCGACACGGTCCGCCGCCTCGGCAACGGATCGGCGACGCTCATCATGTCTGCGGCGTTCTTCGTGTTTGTTGCCGTGCTGCGGGGGCATCTCGGCGCCGAGCGACGGCCCCTTTGGACGGCGGTCTTCGTGGTGATCGTGGCCACATCGGTCGTCGCTCCGCTGGCGGTGCGGGGTCGCGGTGCCGCCCCCCTGCTCGAGGCGCACCCGCTCGAGGGGTCGGTCGGAGTCAGCCCGGTCGAACGGCCGCCGCGTGTCACCATCCTTGCCGTCGACGCCGGATCGCTCGACTTTGTGACGAGTGTCACCGCCGAAGGGCGGCTGCCGAATTTCGGCCGCGTCCTCGATGCTGGAGCGGTAATGCACCTGGCGAGCCTCCACCCGACATCGGCGGATGCCGTGTGGGCGGCGGTGATGACCGGAAAGCTGCCGCAGAAGAACGGCGTCCGGTCGGCGGGCAGCTACCGCTTTTCGCGCGGGGGCGACTCGATTCAGCTGTTGCCGGACTACTGCTTCGCCCATGTGCTGGTCCGCTTCGGCTTCCTCATCGAAGAGTCCAATACGTCCGACACTCTCAAAGCGCGCACCCTCTGGAACATCGTCGGCGCTGCGGGCGTTCCAGTCGGAGTGGTGGGCTGGCCGCTGACGTATCCGGCGCCGGCGGTGCGGGGCTACCTGGTCAGCGATCTGTACCACCGCCTGGTGGCCACGCCGTCGGGCATCGACGATCCGTCGGCCGTATATCCGCCCGGGATCCAGGCAGACGCGTTCCAGGCGGTCGAGACCGTCGCGTCGAACCCGCCGTTTGTCCGTGCCGGGACGGATCTCGAGCCGCGGCATCAGACTCCCGCGCGCACGGACCGCATCTACGAGCGCATCGCCCTCGACCTGGCGGCCACGCATCACGCGGTGTTGACGAGCCTGCGATATCAAAGCCTGGACACCATCGGTCACTATTTCCTTCGCTATGCCGCCCCGGCGGAGTTCGGCGACGTGACCGGAGAAGAGCGGGGGCGATTGGGAACCGTGCTCGAGCAGCACTACACGCTCATCGACGACGCGATCGGCCGCTCGATCGCGTCGTTGGGTCCCGACGACCTGCTGCTGGTGGTGTCGGGCTACGGCATGGAGCCGATGGGAGTGCTGAAGCGGTTGCTGGAGCGTGCGGTCGGCGATGCCGATTTGAGCGGCACCCACGAAGCGGCGCCGGACGGGTTCCTGATGGCATACGGCGGCCCGGTGGCCCGGGGACGCCGATCGGTTCGGGCGTCGGTCGTCGACGTCGTGCCGACCGTGCTGTACTTTCTCGGGCTGCCGATCGGTCGGGACATGGACGGCTACGCGCGCACGGATCTCTTCCAGCGGCCATTCACCGACGCGCGCCCGATCACCTATATACCGTCATATGAACGATGAGGGAGCTAAGTGATGGGGTGATGGAGGGGATTCCCACCGTCGCGCTGTCGCGGCAAACAGCAAGTCGCGAGATGCTATAATCCCTGCGCCCGTCAACTCTTTAAAGCGGCCCAGTGAGGTCGCGAAGAGGTCCGATGCAGTCCATACACCTGCCCGTCCGTCCGTTCGATCTCCCGGGTCTCATCTCGTTCTGTTTTCTCCTTTTCCACATTTCGCTCTCACGCCATCACGCCATCACTCCATTACCTCATCACCCCATTCCCCTGGTGTCTCCATGCCTGTCGTGATGGACGCCGATCGGATCGCGCGATCGCTGGCGCGCATCGCGCACGAGGTGGTGGAGCGCAATCGGGGCATCGAAGAGCTCGCGCTGGTCGGTATCCGCACGCGCGGCGTGCCGATCGCCCGCCGGATCGCTGATACGATCCGCGAGATCAACGGCTACCAGGTCCCGACCGGCGCGCTCGACATCACGCTCTACCGCGACGACCTGATGCGGCATGCCGTCGGACCGCAGCCGCTCGTACGGCGCACCGAGATCCCGTTTTCGATCGACGACAAGCGCATCCTGCTGGTGGATGACGTGCTCTACACCGGCCGGACGATTCGGGCCGCGCTCGACGCGCTGATCGATTTCGGCCGTCCGAAATCCATTCAACTGATCGTGCTGGTCGATCGCGGTCACCGCGAGCTGCCGATCAAGGCTGACTACATCGGCAAGAACCTCCCGACCTCGCGGTCGGAGAGCGTGCAGGTCCGGCTGACCGACGTGGACGACCGCGACGAAGTGGAGATTCAGGGCCCATGAAGAAAGACCTGCTGGGCATCGCGGATCTCACCCGCGACGAGATCTATCTCATTCTCGACACGACCGAAGCCATGCGCGAGATCGGCCAGCGCCCGATCAAGAAAGTCCCGACGCTGCGCGGGATGACGGTCGTGAACCTGTTTTACGAGCCGAGCACGCGCACCCGCACCTCGTTCGAAATCGCCGAGAAGCGGCTCAGCGCCGATACCTTGAACGTGGCCGTCTCGGCCTCGAGCGTCCTCAAAGGAGAGACGCTGCTCGACACCGCGCTGAACATCGAAGCGATGACTCCGGACATGATCGTGATGCGGCACGCCTCGTCGGGCGCCTGCCACCTGCTGGCGCAGGTCTGCAAGTCGCGAATCATCAACGCCGGCGACGGGATGCACGAGCACCCGACGCAGGCGCTGCTCGATGCCTTCACGATCCGCGAGCACAAAGGCCGCATCGAGGGGCTGAAGGTCGCCATCGTCGGCGACTTGTTGCACAGCCGCGTCCTGCGCTCGAATGTCCTCCTGCTGACCAAGCTCGGCGCCGACGTGTGGCTGAGCGGGCCGCCGACCATGATTCCGGTCGGCATCGAGCGGCTGGGTGTGCACGTGTCGACGTCGGTCGAGGAAGCGGTCGCCGATGCGGATGCGATCATGATGCTGCGCATCCAGCAAGAGCGGATGCAGGGCGCGTTCTTCCCGTCGCTGCGCGAATATTTCCACGTCTTCGGGATGACGGCGTCGCGCGTTGCGCGGGCGAAGCCCGACGTGATCATCATGCACCCCGGACCGATGAACCGCGGCGTCGAGATTGCCTCGGAGGTCGCCGACGGTCCGTATTCGGTCATTCTCGAACAGGTCGCCAACGGCGTCGCCGTACGGATGGCGGTGCTCTACCTGCTGGCCGGCGGCCGGGACGGGGACTAGTGTCCTGCGTTCGACGCTTTAGGACGTCTTCCGGGCGGGGCATCCCTCCTCCACCCCAACGCGGGTGCCGCGTCGGGGACCCCGGGCCTGGCGGCGTTGCTCCTCCCTCAGATACTCCCGGTATCCTCG
>JBDTVS010000175.1:0-22040 GCA_040007095.1 Acidobacteriota bacterium | reverse complement strand
CGCGACTCGTTGCCATTCGTGACCATCTTTGTCAACTCGTCAGCGGCGACCACTTACACCACGGACTGCTAGGCGACGGGCGCACGGCTCCACGCCGCGTCTGGTGTTATCGGGATCTCTGCCCGCACCATCGAGCGTTGGAGAGGTCAGCCACATGGGGACGACCGACGCTGTGGGCCGCGGCACCGTCCGAAGAATGCGCTCACCGCGGCCGAAAGAGTGCACCTCCTGCGCGTCATGACCAGTGCGCCGTATGGACACCTGCCGCCCAAGCAACTGGTCCCTCGGCTCGCCGATGAGGGCGATACCTCGCCTCGGAGTCCACGATGTATCGCCTGCAGAAGCGCTTGGGCGGGGGCGCCCACCGGAGGACCCTGCCCGTATTGCGCACGTATGTCACGCGCGGAGCGATAGGACATCCGGCGACTCGGTCGAACCAGCGGTGGAGCCGGGACATCACGTACCTGCCCACGTCGATCCGTCGTCGGTTTCTCCGCCTGTTATGGGCTGGGCGGTGCACGAGCACGAGGTCGCTACCCACGCGGCGACGCTGATTCAGCGCATTTGCACCGAGCGTGGCGTCGACCCCCGCAGGCTCGTGTTGCACTCCGACAATAATCCGCCGATGCGCGGTCGGACGATGGTCGCCACATTACAGTGGCTCGGCATTGTCCCGTCCTTTGGCCGCCCACACGTCTGTCACGACAACCCGTACTCCGAAGCCTCTTTCGCACGCTCAAACACACGCCGGCGTACCCGCGCCTGCTCTTCGCTGATCGTCAGACTGCAGGTGGCTGGGTCGCTGGTTTCGTCGCATGATGGTCATCTCCCTGTTTTTGGTTTTCGAACGCCACGTCATCGACGCTTGAAGCGACCGTTTCGACCGTACATGTCCAGCGCCGCCACGGGGCTTCCATCACCTCCTCATGCGTGTCGCTCCGCAATCTTCCGCATCGCAATGATCATGGCGGCTGTGCCGAGCGTTTTCACCAGCGTGGGATGCGCCGCGTACAGCAAGCTCATCTTGTCAACGATGCCTGCGTCATGCTGCTCTGCGTGCTGAGCGATCGACTGGATCGTGCCCGGCGCGATCGCCGTGGCCTGATCCGTCGTGACCGACGGCGCCGCACCGAGACCGGGGACGAGCGACGCGAGTTGCATCCGCTGGACGGGACCGACGGCCGACAGCAGCGTGTTCAGCATGTCGGTCTTCTGATTCGGTGAACCAGCCGAGAACAGGTCCGACACGAGCTGTCCGAATGTCGGCGTCTGATCCGAACGCATGGCCGCGGCGATACCTTGCGCCAGCGTCCCTGAATCGACCGACTGTGCCACTTGCTGAAAGTGCTCGCCGGTATCACCGCTTGGCGCCGCGCCTGACGTGTACTGCGTCAACAGGCCTTTCATGTCATCCAGCAGACCCATAGATCCTCCTGTGATCTCGACCCTGAAGGTGCCGCTAGGTAAGGTAGCGATAGACCAGCAGCAAGACCATCGCGCCGACCACCGACATCCCAAATCCGGCAGGATGTCCCTCTTCATACCAGCCCAACAGCCGGCCGAGCCGGCCACCAAGCCACCCACCCACCATGCCGATCAGCGCGGTGACCAGCAGACCGCCGGGGTCTCGTCCCGGCAGGAGCAATTTCGCGGCGATGCCAATCAACAGGCCAAAGAACGCCTGCCCGATCATGTGAATCATCGATCAGCCTCCAAGACGGATATGCAGCCCGACCGCGTCGCTCACACGAATCGTCTCAACGCGTCGCGACGAAGCGCGAAGGAGTGCTCCCTGCGCCGTGAACCCCAGATTGGCAACAGTGAGCAGCAGACGTCCACTGGTTCGCTACCGTGAAGGCTTCCGGCGATCGACCACCTTCATGAACATCAGGTGAACAACGACTTGTCTGTGGGCGTTGGATGAAATACCTCCGTCACTCAGCTCCTCATCAGCGTCGCCATGTCCTGATCCCATCAGGAATAGCCACGATCGAGCCAAACGCTACGCGGTCCCGCTGGTGCCATAGTCTCTGGGCGGGTATGAGCGCTGTCGGCCCGACTGGGCACAGTCGCTGCCTGTGGAGACTAGTCTAAGTGAAGAGATGGAGAGGATCGTCCCTCGTGTCGTTACCGATAAGCAGAAGTCGGGTGTGTCCGCCGACGTCCGCGGCGACGGTCCGTCTCCGCGCGCCGAGTCACTCCCGATAGAGTCCTACCGTGACCCAGGAGTAATCCGTCCAGTTCGTTGACCAATCCATCCGCAATTCAACAGAAGGTCGGCGCATGTCGTGAACAACCCTCAGGCTGCGTGGTGCGACCGATGCCGGCGTGGCGAATCTCATCGTTCCTCGAGGAAATCGAATCGCAGTGCGCTGGAGGCTTCGCCCGACGCGGGCCGCCGCCGCCGCGCGGCCCAGACTCGCGTCGACCCGTCGACCCATCGTGCGTAGCGATAGATGCGCGTCACGTCGAGGCCGTCGCGCGGCACTTCCTCCGCCGCGAGCGACACATCGCTGGATACGATCCGTCCTCGCGGCGCCGGTGTCTGAACCACGCCCTCGACGAGAACCGCGCCAAGCGTGAGCTTGACCGGCGGCGCGGATATCGAGTCGAGGGGGACGAGCGGCAGCCAGTTGCGGGGCAGTGTCGACATCAACTGATACTGCACCGCCGCGCCGTCCGCACCGACCGGGTTCGGCGGCGCGGGCTGGTCGCGCCGCAGATCGAGCGGCCGTCCTACGGGACTTTCGATCGCACGCTCGATTGCCCACACGATGTTTGCCACTTCGTCGCGCGCGAACCGCACCTGCTCAATCGCCGTCGACTCGAGCGACGGTCCTAGCGCTGGCGGCACGAACAGCGCGTCGCTGGTCGGGCCGGCTCCCCGAGTGCTCAATCGAAACAGCCGCGACCGTCGGCCTGCGTCTCCTTCGCTGGCGGCGGGAATCGTTCGGCGCTGGCCGAATGTATCCACGACCTCGAGCGCCGCGACGCGGGCGAGCGAACCGGTCACGATATCGATCGGCACGACGAACCAGTCGTTGCCGTAGACGAGCGAGAACTCCAGCAGAAGCAGCCGTGCCAGATCGCCCGGTTGTGCCGCCACCGCGCCGAGATCGACGCGCGCGTCCTCGAACTCCCAGAAGCGCGACGAAGGCATGCCCGGATACCGGACCTTCGCGGGGATCAGCGACAGCGTCTGCGCGACCTGCGCGGCGCCGGTCGCGCCGAGCGACGTGCCGCTCGATCCGTTCAGCCGATCGAACGAGGGCCAGTCGAGGTCGCCACCGTACGACGGCGCGACAAGAACGGCTTCCTGCTCGCCGGACATCGCGGGCGCCGCGACCGCGAAGCGGTACTCCATTCGCTCGGGAGTCCACGGCGTTGCCGCCGCAGGTTCGGTGACGAGGCCCGCCTCGTACCATTCGAGCCAGCCCTTCAGAATCGTCGCCATGAGCGCCCGATCGGCCACGCTGACTCCGACCGTGGGTGGAAGCACGAACGGTTTCGTCGAGCCGGGCGGGTTGTTGATCCGGAGTTGCTGACCGAGCGCCTCCGCGCCGACCGCGCGGCCGGCGACGATTCGCTGAAGCAGGCTGCTCGCGCGATCCAGGCTGCTGTCGGCGACGGGTTGAAACGGAAACGCCTTCAGAAAAGCGCCGCGGTACCGCACGAACCCGGCATCGACGAGTGCTCGGACGAAGCGCAGTCCTGCCTCCGCGACGCCGCGCAGGTTCGGCTGCTCGCCGGTCCGGACGCGCTCGGCCTCCACGAGCGTTTCGAGCGCCACAACCGGCGCGCGACTCACCGGATCCCGCGCGTACTTCTGCCCCACGACGTGGCTGCCCGACGTCGGGATCGACGGCAGGTACGCGGTGATCGGCGACGATTCGAGACGAACGTCGACCTGAATCGGCGAACCGGCGTCTTCGCCCTGGAACTCGCCGAACTGCCACTGACGCCCGATCAGCCACAGCGGATCATGTACGCGCGCCTGCACGCCCACCGACAGCAACCGATCGCGCACGGTCGCATCAAATCCCTGGGCGGATGGGACCGTGTCCGGTTCGAGTCTGGTCCAGATGGTGATGGACATACTGTTCCCTCTTTCGTCAAGGAGCACGTTGCACAACGGCCAGGGCCGGTCCGTTGCGGACCGCCGACACGCAGGCCGGAACCGTCCGCGCCCCGACTGCGCGGCGTATTCGCGGTCTTCATCCGATCGACACGAGGTCGGTCGACACCGTATCCCCGTCGGCATTGAACGCCAGCAGCGTCGCTGGCAGAAGGTGGTCTGCCGGACCGAGATTGTGAGGTCCGACCATCCGTATCCGCGCAAGATCGAGCGTCTCGAGAAGGATCGCCTCGAGACCGGCAACGTCCCAGTTCGGCCGCGCGTCGTTCGGCACCGCGAGCAGGATCGCGTGCGGCGGTGCCGCGCCCGGTGCGTCGGCGTGAAACGCCAGGCCTGCGGTCTGCGTTGCGCGGGGGACCACTTCGGTCCATTCGTCGACGACCAGTCCGCCGCCGAGCCGATCGAGATCGAGGCTGCCGGCGGGAGTCAGCGTGACCAGCGAGACGCGGCCGCCGGGTAGCGACGCCGACGGACCTGGCAGGCCAATCCACGCCTCGCCGTCGCGCGGCGGCAACTGCGCCACCCGGAGCGCCGAGGCGGAGCTGTTCAACGCCGTGTCGTAGAGCATGAGATCGTCGAGACGGCTCGCACCGTCGCGGACCCTGGCGACGCGCGACAGCCAGTCCCACGCCGCCGGATGCAGCGTGGCATCATCCCAGCCTGGCTGCGTGCTGCCGACGTGAAACGCCGCGCGCAGCCCGTCGCGAAGTTCCGGCGTCAAGCGCAGACGCGGCACGATCCGCAGGCTGCCGCCGAAGAGTGCGCTCAAGTGATTCATGTCGTCGGCTGCTGCCGCGGCGCGAGTCACACGGCGATCGAGTTCATCCAGCGCCGCGCGCACCTGACCGTTCAGGATCGCGAGGTCGGCCGGACTCGCGCCCAGATTGCGCGGTACTGCGCCGGATATGCCGGCGAACGACGCCGTGACCAGCGCCGCGCGGATCTTCGTCGAGGTCGTGCCCGCGGCGGCAAGCCCGGCTCGTGCGATGGTCAGCGCGTGGGTCACCGTCGCCAGCCGCTGCGCGAGCTCGGCGGCGTCGGTCACATCGAGCTCGCCCGAGGCGCGGAGATCCCGTCCAGCGAGCGGCCTCGCCTGATCGAGCACACGCCGCAGCGCCGCGGCCGTTTCGACCGCCTCGGACACGCTCAACAGATCGGACCTCAACTCCGGCCACCGGCCGAGCGTCAGACGAATCGACGTCCAGGCGACGTTCGGGGGACGGATCATCCGCTGATACATCAAGCGCTGCTCGATCTCACTCGAACCTGAATCGCCTTTGCCAGGCGCGCCGTAGACGATGTCGAGCGGTGAGAGTCCGAGAGCGGTCTCGTTGAGCGCGTACTGGCTCGTGTAAAGGATGGCGCCGCGTGCGTCGAGATAGTCGGCGCGGTAGATCACGCGACCCGGGGGTCCGATCAACGCTGCCGCCCACTCGTTGACGAGCGGCTCGGCGACCGCGCGCAGCCGCGTCGGATCCTGCGTCCACAGGCCGGCAAGCGTGCCGCCGTCCGCGAGCAGCGCGGCAAGGCGGTGGCTGTGCGTGACGCCGCCGCGCGGTGTGCGCACGACCTCGAACTCTGGTGGTGGCAGCTCGCCCCGCGACAGCGCGTCGAGCACGGCGCCGGCGCGCGACGGGTTGCCGAGCGCGACGTGGTGCACGCTCTCGGCAAGGGTGAGATCGCTGATCGCGTCGACCGTGTCGCCGAGCGCGTCGAGCTGCGCCGTGATGAGCGTGAGATCGGGTTCAGCGGTCGGTAATCCTTCAACAGCCCCGAGAGTCAGATTCTGGGCGTGCGGGATCTCCACGTACCGGGTGCCGTTCAATTCGAGCGCCGAACCGGCGCCCCACAGCGGATCTTCGGTCGCCGCGACCTGGACCCACGAAGGATTGCCGGCGCCAAGGATCGTTCCCGCCCGCCGGTACGGCGATCGATCGCCGATTGACGTTCCCGTGCCCTCGCCGAAGCTCCAGCATGCCGCCAGCCCCGCCGATCGGGCGCTCAATGGTCCGGCGGCGAGCCGGCGAATGTCGTCCGGCGTGCTCGCGACGCTCCAGAGCCGCACGTCACGAACGCGGCCCACGAATGACCGGAAGCCCGGCTGTTGGATTCCGATTCGCACCGGCAACTTCGATAGGCTGGCGCGGAAGCGGGCCGCATCGGCCACCACTGCGGATCCCGCCCCGACGCCATCGATGTAACAGCTGACAGTCTCGCGGTCGCGAACCGCCGCCAGATGGACCCATCGTCCAAACGGCACCGTCTGCGTGCTGTAGGAGATGTTGAACGACGGCGTCCCCCACGTCATGCCACTCTCGGTGTGCCAGCAGAACGCAAGCCGGCCGTCCTTGGCGATCGCGAGCATGTACTCGGACTCGACGGATTGATCGATCTTCGACACGATCGCGGCGAAGTCGTCGACCACGCGATCGATGCGCACCCGCGCCTCGACCGTCGCCGTCGCGCCGAACGGCAGGGGTGTGCCCTTGTCGCGGTTGTCCTGGAATACGCGGGCGAGCGCGAAGCCGTCGACCACGTCGTGCACCGCCACCGACTCGGCGACGCCCGAGGCAAGCAAATCGCCGGCGAGCGGGGCAAGCTGCCGGAACGGCGCAATATACCCACCAAGGAGACGATCGGGAGCCGCAGGCTCCTGCAGTCCGCGCTCGAAGCGGTACCCGAGGAGCGCGCCGAGCGGCTGCCCCTGCCGGACGCCATCGAGCAGCCAGAGCGCGTTCCGCACGCGTGCCGACGAAAGGTCGACGGCCATCGCGCCGTCGCCGGTCGCGCGATGCGTCTGATAGGCCGCGCGCAGGATCGCCGCGGTCACGGCGTGATCGAGCGATGGCGCAAGGATGTGCTCGTCGGGCGCCGGTGGATTCAACGCCTGAGGTTTGAGGTTGGTCACCCATCCGTAGGCGCCGACGTAGAGTCCCGATGGCGCCGTCTGCCGGCGTTCGGTGAGACGCTTTTGAGCCAGCGACGTGATCCACGCGTCGAGCCGATACGAGCAGAGGTCGAGCGTGCCGATGAGCAACCGTTCGAGCTCGTCCGGCGGCAGCGCCGCCAGCTCAGACAGCGCATCGCGGACGTCTCTGAGATCGCCGGCACGGCCGGCGATCTCCGAGACGGTCATCTCGCCCAGGTCCGTAGACCAGATGTTGATCCGCATCGGCGCGCCAGGCGGCGGGGTGACGTTGAACAGATCGGTATCGACCGAGGTGAACGCTCCGACAGCCGCGGAGCCCTCGAGCAGGACTGCATGCCGCGCCAACCGATCGAGCAGCGTCGGCGGCTTTTCGTCGCGCATGGAGAGAAACGTCTTCGTGTCAGTCGTCAGCGCGGCCAGATAGCTGCCGCCGGCGGAGAGCTTCTGAACCGGGAACACGGCGTCGACGAAGAGACCACGCCCGAGCCGCGGCCGCCACGACGTTCCGAGGTCGGCCAACACATCGCGGAGCAGCGCGCTCGCCGCGATCTCGCTGTCGTGGAACAGCTGATTCAAGACGCCCGGATCGCCTGTCAGCGGCAGCTGCGGTGGAACACCGCCTCGCCCGGCGAGGCCCCACGCGATGTCGCTGGCGTCGACGCCGTCGTCAATCTCGCCCTGCGGCGGATCCGTCTCGTCCGGGAAGAAGGGCAGGGTGGGCGTGCTTGCCGCCGGCAGCGGCGGCCACCGCATCAACCCGAACAACGTCCTCGCATACTGCGCGCCGAACAGGTTCCGGCCTTTGTAGCGCCATGCATGGGGCTGCTGCGCCAGCAGATCGCCGACCGCGCGATCGAGATCGGGCTGACCGGGCGTCAGGTGAGGAAGTCCGGCGGCCGCGGGACGGAACAATCGATCGCGCAGGCTGCGCAGCAGGCTGGCGAGTCGCTCCGTCCGATCGCCGGCGGGCCAGCCGTCGAGCGACGTGACCGGCAGCAGACCGTACGGCTGCCGGCCGACGCGGACGGCAGGCAGCGGCCCGTCGGCGCGCACGAAGTTGATGAAATGCGCGCGAATCCACGCCAGCGTGTCGGCGCCGAGCAGCGGTGCGTGGGTGTCGACCGCCGCCATCATGTGCCCGAGGAAGTACCCCCACGTCGCGCGCCAGAGGAGGGTGTTCATCCGGCGCGGCCCATCGAGCTGGCGCACGTTGCCGTGCGGCGCGGACGCGATCGTTCCGCCAGGCAGTCCCAGCGCCAGCTCCGCCGCGCACCCATCGCTGCCGTCGTCCACGATCGGCACGTCCCCCGCCGTCGTCTCCGACGCCCATCCCGATGGCGCGTCGACGGTGTTGTTGGTCGGAGTGCCGGCGGGCACGACGCCGAAGCCGTCACTCTGCTGGTGCGACGCGAAGAGGTCGGCCACTTTCTGCGCCGCGTCGCCATTTCGTACGCCGACGACGACGAGATGGGACAGGCCCTGCTGCAGCGTCGCGGCGTCGATCGGGACGCGAATCGCCAGACCGCGCTGCTCCGCGTCGGAGAAATCGGAGAGCCAGCGTGAACCGGCGTCCCAGGGATCGTGCGACACGGCCGCCGGATCCGGCGCCACCGTCGGGTCCTCCTGAATCGGGGCGCCGCGGACGGCAAACAGCGCGCCGCCGGGCGTGACAGGAGCAGCAGCCGGCTGGTTCGCGTAGCCGAGCGCCATGAATGCATCCGGCAACAACCGGGCGCGGGCGGGCGCGGGGCCGCTCCGATCGATGTGCAGCTCGTCGGGATAGATGCGAACGAGCAGTTGCGCCGCGTCCGGCGTCTGCACGAAACGCGTCTCGAGTCGCACCGGGAACAGCGCGACCGGCAGCTTGGTATCGATCAGCGCAGATCTAACGTCGATATTCGGCATTACGGCACCAGCACATGAGGATCGATCAGGACTCGGACCGGACGACGCAGCGTCGCGGCGGCGACGTCGCCGGCGTGGGCTCCGGCACGGAGCGGCAGTTCCGACAGCTTCACGTACGAGCCGCCAGGTGTGGCCGGTGCGGCAAAGCGCGGAGCCGTGATTTGCTCTTCGATACCGAAGAAGTAGTCGAACGCCTGCGCACGGGTCAGATCGAAGCCGACGCACAGCAGATCGTCGCGCAGCGTGACGCGAAAGAGCGGAAGGCGGCGAGGCTCGGCGGACGGCACGAACTGCGTGCTGCTCGCATCGAGCGCGCCGCGCTGCGCGAACACGTCCGCCTGCGGGAACCGGCGCACGATCTCGCCGCGCACGAGCAGGACGAGCCAGTCGGGCGCGGACACGTTGGTGCCGAGCGCGCCTCGCCAGGCCGACAGCGATGGGTAGTTGTCGCTATCCCAGAACCGGCGGAAGCAGGTACCGCGCCCATCGCTCGGGAAGCCGCGCCACAGCAGCTCGCGGCCCATCTCGTGATTCAGACCCGCCAGGTACGCTTCGATGAAACGGGCGTTGGTCCGCACCAGGCTGACGGTGTTGTCAGTCATCCGATCGGCGCCGACCAGGAACAGGTCGGGTGCGACGTCGGCGAGTGCGCTGTACATCCCGTGCGGAAACATCGGGTCGTATCGCAAGGCGCCAAAGCCCGCCGGACCGGGCAGCGGATCGGACAGAACCGCATCGGCTCGTGGGCTGAACGCGCGCGGCGCCGACCGATTGCCAGACACCGCGCCGGCCACGCGCGCGTTCAACGCGCGCGCCGGGCTCAACGCGTCCAGCAGCTGCGCCCGTGCGGCGTCTGGGTCGCCGGGCGTCACGTGGTGGATGAAGGGCATCGCGCCGGCGCGCGGCATCATCGTGTCGTGCAGATAGTGCTGCACGGCGAGCGCGGCAGCCGCGAAGTTGATCGCGGTCTGCCGGCGGACGAAGAGCGCGATCGGATCGGCGTCGGCGTCGAACTGCGTCGTATCGTCCAGCGTCCACGGCACGGCGGCGCCGAAGACGGAGGTGAAGCGGGTGATTGTCGACGGCCGCGGCCGGGTCGGCAGGTGCGCCGGCAGCAGGCCGCGCCAGGTATACGACGCGTGCGCACTGGTACGGCCGGGCGGCATCGCGTCGCCTTCGGGGAACGGGACAACGGTAGCCCTTGTCGGAAATAGCTCCGGCCTCGTCATCCCGAAACGAACCCGATCGATCAGGCCCATCGCGCTCAGGCCGGTGGCGGACGGAAGGCCCAGCATGCTGATTCCGGAGCCCGACGCGGCCGGCGCCGAGCGGCGGGCCAGCGATCCGGTTCGTCGCTGAAGCCGCCGGAACGTGCCGTTCAACGTGGTCGCGGGGACACCCGCGATGAACGCGGCGGCAGCTAATCCGCCGGTTGTCGGCAGTCCCGTCGGCGCGACCAACTGAAGCAGATGGTTGGTCGACATCACACGCAGGTGGCGGCGCATCAGCGCGTTGCCGACGGCGAGCGCTGCGTCCGCCTGATGCCGCTGCTGGTTGGCACGCTGCAGGTCGCCAGCTTGCGTCCAGGCCTCCGCCATCAACGCTTCCTGCCGTGCCTGCACGACGCGCGCGCCGGTTGCAGCCGCAATGCGGGCAACCGGGCTCGCATTGAGATCGTCCAGCCATGGAGCGCCGGCGACCGCCTGCGCCTGCGCGTAGCGCGGCGGCGCGACGGCCCGCAACAGCCCGGTGACACGCCGCAATTCCTGTGCAACCGACGCCGCTGCAGTCGAATCACTCGCCGGCGGCGGGTCGGTCAGGTTCCGCAGCACGCCTTCGAGCGGCGCCGTGAAGGCTTGGAACCCGGCGGGCGCCGGCGACGAAGGGAACGCGATCGTGACCGGCCGCCAACCCGCATCGGATGGCAGCGGCTGCGCGCGCAGCTTCGCCACGAGATCGTGGAAGTCACCCGCTTCTCCGGTCGCGAAGCTCCACGCGAAGTACACCGGGAGCTCGAAGGGCACCGCGATGGAACCGGTCCATGCAGGGCCCAGCGGACCCGCCGGTTCCACGGTCGAATCGAGACCCACCTGTCGGCCGACGTTGAACGTCGGCACCAGGCACGCGTAATAGGCGGTCGCGCGCTCCAGGCGTCGCGGCGACACGAGCCGCGACAGGCCGGTCCCGTCGCCGCTCGGGCCGGCGGCCGCAGGCGGCGCGCCGATCGTTTGCGCGTGCGCCCAGGCCCAGGCTTCGGCGAGATCGGGCAGCTCGCTCGGGGAGTCGACGGCGAGCACCTGGAGGCCGGTGTCGCGGGACCGCAGTGTGATGCCGGGACGGCGCGGCACGACGACCAGCGTGATCCACGGCTGAAGGCGCTGCTGCGCGTCGGGCGCGAGCGGCGAGAACAGCCACGGGAAGTCGGCGCGCGAGAACTCGATCGACACAAGCGAGTGCGCCGGCACGCCTTGCGCGTAGGGACCGGGATCGGTGCGTGTGACGACGCGTGCGTCGATACCGAGCACGTCGCCAGGTCCGAGCGTCTGCGCGACGAGCGGCGGAGCGTCGACGATCGGTGCGGCGGCGGCGGCGATCGTGCCTCCGACCTGGACCTCGATCGGGAACTGGGCGCGAAGGGCGCCCAGGGGCGCGGTGATCGCGGCGCCGATCCCGACGCGCGCCCACGGGGTGAATGCGATTGTCGTGCTCACGATAGCTCTCCCATTGCGACGCTCGCTGCGAATTCCGGCGTCGGGAGCGCAGCATCCGACACCAACGTGGCCGGCGTTGCCGATCGCAATCCCTGTTCGGTCAGCAGAAACGGTTCGTAGGTCCAGTCGGCGGCAACCGGCGGAGCGGACGCGGCCACCGCGTCGAGGCTCACGCGCACGCCGGACCGCATCTGTTCGAACGATGGCGCCGACAGCTTGTCCGCGTCGCTCATGACGACGTATTTCGCGCGCGCGAACGCGTCGCTGATCGGCTCGGTGTTGGCCGCCACGCCGCCGACCTTGACGGTCACGTCGAAGGTTCGCGGCGCCACGAGCGGTCCCGCGTCGATGCGATCGACCGCCACGCCAAGCGGCGCCACCTGCTGTCGTACGGTGAGCGCGTCGAGTGGATGGAACAGCAGGCCGCCGCCGGGTGCGCCCGCCCGGCGCACCGAGACGATCCCGTTGGTCGTGACCTGCGTCCCCCAGCTGCGTGGATCGGCCAGCGCCGCCGCAACCTGCGACGCGCCGTCGATGGCGGGCCGCTCGGGACGTGCCGGCTTGTCGCCAATCGTGAAGCCCACGTGGACGTCCCACCACAGGACGCTGACCGTGGCGTGTCCCGTCACGTACCAGTCGCCCGGACCAATCAGCTGCGCCGCCACGCTGGCGCCGAGCAGCGTGCTGCCGCCGATTTTCAGCGCGACGCTGCCGCGCACCATCACATCGATGTAGAGCGCGGGATCCCACTCGATCAGCGCGTCGAATGACGCCATGCCGTCGATCGAGAACGCGCTGACGGTGACGCCGAAATCGACCCGCGCGCCCATCTGCACGGTGCTGGAGGTGACCGCCAGGTAGGCCTGCAGTCCGAGCCGGAGCACACGCTCGTCGGTGTGCGCGCGAAAGGTCACGCGGCGCAGCGGCGCGAAGCGGCGGGTGAAATCGGTCGGCGGCGTGTATGCGGGATGGAAGCCGCCGACGGAGAAGACCAGGTCCGGATGGTCGCCCCAGCGCGCCATCAGCGCGGCGTCGCCCGAAAGATCGCCGCCGAGAATTCTCGAGTCGACCAGCCGCGCCTGCAGGTCGAGCTCGCCGCGATCGAAGTCGAGAACGCCGAGCGCGAGGACGTGGAGCACGATCTGCGGCCGCTCGATCGAGAGACGGCCGATCGCGATCAGGCGCTCCGGCGCTGACGTGTCGTAGACGACGGCGAGCTCGATCCGCGCCAGCGATGCAGGCCCCCAGGTGAAGCCGGCGAGGATGCCAACGATGTGCGCGTCCGGCTTCGGCGGGAACAGCTTGCCGAGGGCATCGGGGACGGTCGCGAGCGCCGTCGGATTCCGCGGAAAGAGCACCGCTTCGAGGTCGCCGGCTGCCAGCGCGCCGGTCAACGCGTCGACGTCTGTGGTGCGGTTGATGCCGACGATCGCGCCGAGTTCGTCGAGCGAGAAGCCGAAGCCGATCGGGATCGGCGGGAACCGAAGCGCGCCAATCAGCAGCAGCGAGTAGCCGTCGCTCCCGTCCGGCATGCGCGTGGTGAGCAGGCCGGCGATGTCGAGCGCAAACTTGTCGCGGACGACCAGCGCGAGCGCGCCCCCGTACTGCTGACGGGTCGCGTCGTATTGAAGCGCACCCGCGCCTTGCACGAGCGCGCCGCCAACGGCGAGCGCCACGCCGGTCGGTGCGCGAAGACCGAGGGCGTCCACGTGCACCACACCGAAGTTCGGCGTCCTGGCCGGATCCTTCAGGCTCCACAACACGTCGGCGCCGACGCCTGGTCCGTCCAGCGTCAGCGCGACCGGACCGAGATTCAACGACAGCCGCACGCCGACGCCGATGGCCAGGCCGGTGCCCTTGTCGGTCGTCACCGGACGGAACTCGCGTGTCAACGACTCGATCCGCACCGGGCCAATCGATCGGCCGACGGGCGTGGTGCCGGACAGCGCGGCATCCTTCACGCTGACGCCGATGTCGAAACCGCGATCGCTCGACAGCGTGAGGCCGACGTCGCAGGCAAGCTGCACGCCTTCCGACGGCAGCACCTTGCGGAGCAACCCGTCGCCGTCGCCGGGCGCGATCACGAGCCTGGCCTGATCGACGTCGAGTGCGAGGCCGATCGCGCGGCGGGAAGGCGTCAACGCGTAGTCGAGACCGACGCGCACGTTACCGAGTTCGAGCCGGGTGCCGATCGTGCTTCCGATCACGAAGGCTGGAACGCCGGTCGTCACCCGCGACAGGGCAATACGCCCGGTTGCGCCCGCCGGCGGAGCGGACGAAGGGGCCAGCGCGAGCCCATTCGGTCCGAACACGAACGCGGGCACGTCGCCGGCGATGGTGGCGGTGATCTGCCACCCGTCGCGCGTCTCGCTGAACGACAGCGACCCGGCGACCCTGGCGATCACGCCAGCGATGCCGCCGTCGTGCCCGGCCGAGGACACGACGAACGACAGACCGAACCGCGCGCTGCCGTCCGCCCCCGGCACCAGGACGACGAACCGTGGGCGCCGGCGGCTGAAATACGCGGTCCGGTCGACGGCTGATGGCGCCGACGTGGTGCCGTCCTCGCCAGAATCGGAGCCGCCCGGGAAATCGACGATCGTCAGGTCGTCCTCGGCGGGAGGCGGAGGCGGTGGATCGAGCGACTCCAGGTCGCTGAACCATCGGAGTCCGAACGACTCAGCGACCATGCCAAGCAGCGGAAACAGCCGGTCCGCTGCGGCGTGTGCGTCCGCCACGTTCGTCAGCCCGTTGGGCAGATAGAAGTCGCGCAGCGTCTGCCACGGCCGGCTGACGAGATCGCCGAGGCGATCGAGGTGCAGCTCATCCTCCGTCCACGGCATCCGGGTGATGCGATTGCTCGCGACAACCAGCGGATGCGGCTCGACGGTCTCCGCGGGGGCAATGACGCTGAGCGCCGAGGCGGCGCTGTGCACGTGCGGCCATCGCGCGCGCAGATAGAGCGTGATCAGACGAGTGACGATCTGCTGGCCGAGATCCTTCACGCGAGGCGCGAGGGCCGGATCGGTGACCGCGCGCTCGACACCCTTGACGGCGGCGAACGCGTCCGCGGCGGCCTGGATCGCACGGGCGATCCCGTCCCAGCTGTCGAGCGACGCGTCGTCCAGTCCCTGGAGGCGATCGACCGCCGACGCGGCTTGCGCGAGCGACGTCTGAAGGCCGGTCTGGCCGGCGATCGCCTGGCCGTGTCCGAGCGATCGCAGCATGGCGGCGACGGCATCGGGCGTGCGAAGGGCGCCGAGCGGCGCCAGCAACTGGGTCAGTTCGTCTCGAAGCATGGCTACGACACCCTGCGGAAGCGCGGCTTCAACGGCCGCTGCATATCGGTTCCATCGAGATTCTTCATCTGGTACTTCGGCCATTCGCTGGCCCACGTCACGTCGTTGATCCACTTGAGGAAGTCGAGTGGAAAATAGTGGTAGACCTGCCCGTCCCCCGGCAGCTTCGCCGAGACCGGCCGGTTGGCGTCCCAGAGCTGGCTGTCGGCTGCTTTTTTCCACCATCGCACGAGATCGGGGTTGACGCCGATCGCCTGCAGCGCGGACCGCTGCGCGACGGTGGGATCAAGGGCCCACTGGCTCACGTACAGTTTCGCAGGACGCGGAACGTCGGGACCGGCCCGGAAGGCATCGATGGGATCACGCGAGAACACCTCGACGCAGATCCCCTGCGTGGATTCGCCTCCGGACATGCGGATGACACCGGCGAGGCCGAGGAAGTCGCCGAGCGCCACCGTGATCGGTGTGGGACCGAACCGGTCGTTCACGCTGTGGCGAATCGGCGCCGTCGCCACGTCGCCGCGGCGCAGATCGTCGAGGAAGGCGCCGAGCCGCTCCTGGTCCATTCCCAGGAGCTCGATCGACGTCGGCCGGCCGGCCGCCGCTGGCGCCGGCCGCGTGAAGTCGGCCGCCGGCATCGCACGCAGCGAGGCGTGGAGCTGCCCGGTCGCGTCGATCGAGAAATCGCACTCCTTCTTCCGGACGATGACGCGGTTGAGCCAGTCGGGATTGCCCGCCGCCACTCGATCGAAATTCATCTGATCGATGCCGCCGAGGTGCATGTACAGCGAGTACACCGTCGTCGGCGGCGTGTCGTAGTTGATGCGGCCCAGGCGTGCCCACCCTGGCGGCTCGTACATGAGGCCGAGCCCGGCATGAACCGCCGCCGCGTTCGTCAGGTCGGGATCGTGGTAGACGTCGTGGCGCACCAGCGCGAACGACATGCTGACGCCTGCGCCCGCCGGCATCAGCCGCGCCGCCACGAGCTCGCCATTCGCCATCGCGTAGATCGGCGCGCCGGTCCCGAGGACGAACGTGCTCGGGCTCGAGATGACACCGAAGATGCCGGCGCCGCCAAGCGGTGTAAACGGCGGACCCGTGCGCACCGCGTACGGATCGGGACGGCCGTCGGTCGGAGTGTTCTCGAAGTAGTACTCGACGAGCGGCGTGTCGATGCCGGGAGCGCCGCTGTACGGGCGACGCGGGGTGGAGGTTGCGGTGAACGTGCTGTCGAAGTCGAACGGATACCACCACCAGTCCCACACGTCACGTGCGAAGCGGTGCCAGTCGAAGAGCGCGCCCGGGCAGGTGGTGTGATCGTCGTGGTGGGTGATCGAACCGGCGAAGCCGTGGCCGTGGAACCCTCGGTACTCGTGAAACAGGTTCAGCCACGCGCGATTGAGCTGCTTGTTCGACTGGAGGCTCAGCTGAAACGCGGCGTCGGCAGGCAGGGTGTTCTGGGCCGCAACCGCCGCCTGATAGCGATCGCGGAAGTCCTTGAGGTTGGCCGGATCGAACGTGCTCTCGGAGAAGCCGAGCGTCGCGAGCTTGTTCACGATCGGTCCGAACCGCTCGTCGGCGAGCACGATCGAGCGGAACCGCGGCGAGAGAAGAATGGCCCGCGGGTTGTCCTGCTCGCCCTCACGCGTCGCCCATGGCAGCAGCGGGAAGTTGCGCGGTACGAGAGATTTCTCTGCCAGGTAGCGCGCCAGCGCGGCCAACGATCGGTACTCGCCTTCCGTGAAGAGCATCCCGGTTTCAGCGCCGCTCGATCCTTTCGGGCCGGCGTACGCCGCCGTCGGAAACCAGCAGAAGAGCACTTCGGTCGGCTCGTCGAATCGATGCCGCAGCGCGTACAGCTTCTGCCCGGGCACGGCGGTGTCGTCATCGGGCGAGAGCTGATGCCACGATTCCAGCACCACGCCGTCCTTCACAACCGAGTTCCGATTGTCGAGATGTCCGTTCTCGACGCCGAGCGACTGCTTGTTGAGGAACGTCGCATGCCAGGTCATCAGGCCTTCTCCGACGAGTCGCGCGATCGTCCCGTCGGAGCTGACGTAGAACTGCGGTCCGAACCCGCGCTTTTCGTGGGTCGGGTCGATGTAGCGGCCGACGAACTCGCCGGCGCGATTCCGCGGCGGAAAGCCGTCCGTTTCGTGAATGACGATCGTCTTCACGTCGGTGATGCGCGTGCCGAACGTCCCGCCGGGCAGGGCCTTGCCGGCCGCAAGCGGCGGCGTCACCTGCTGCGCCGGCTGCTCATCGTAGACGCCCGACAGTCGTTCTTTCAGTGCGTTCGCGTTCGCCACGAGAATTCCTTCCGATCGGCGTCGATTGCCGTGTCCGCGCAGTCGGCTGCTCAGCTGGATAGGGCGAGCGGCCTGAAAACCTTTCAATGCTGAGCGGCGCGCGCCTCACGACGACTCGGCTTGTCGGCACCGGCGACCTCGCCCTGACACCGCGCCGTACCTTGTCGAGGATGCTGAACCGATGCTCGTCCCATCCTGGAACATGGCTCGCGTTCGGCACACATCGTGCCTCATGGCCATCGGCATGATTGCGCTGACCCTTGGTTGTGCCTCAGCGGCCGAGACACCACGCCTGGCCGACCGGATAAACGACTTCGCGAAGGTGCTTACTGCAGACGACCGCGCTTCGATCCAACGTGACATCGTTCAGTTCGAGAACTCGAGCAGTGCCATCCTGGTTGTCGTCACAGTAGATTCGTTCCAGCCGTTCCCATCCATTGCCGCTTTCTCGAGCGAGCTTTTCAGGAATCACGGGCAGGGGATCGGCGACCGCAGACCTCGTCACGCACGGCGGTCCGGTCCCCCAGTATTGCTATCTTCCGATCCAGAAAAGGACAATAGCCCGAGCCCGCGTGGGCCAGCCGCCTGTCGTAGACCTGCAGTAGCGTTCGACGAGGAAAATGGGGAACGACAAACTCATCGTGTTCGATCCCTTCTGCCTCGACGTGGCCAACGAGCTGCTGCGGAAGGGATCGCAGGCGATCAAGCTCAGACCCAAGGCGTTCGCCGTACTCGCCTATCTCCTCGAGCGCCCGGGCCAACTCGTTACTAAAGAGGCTCTCCTCACCGCGGTCTGGTCCGGGACCTTTGTCGGTGATGCTGTTCTCAAGGTCGTTGTCCGCCAGATCCGCGAGGCGCTTGGCGACGATCCGCGGTCGCCGCGCTTCATTGAAACCGCACATCGTCGAGGCTATCGCTTCATCGGTGTGTCCGCCGAAGACGGGCACACGCCGGCAGTCGTTCGGCCCACGGAGAGCAGAAGCACCGCCGCGGATTCACCGCTGCACACGCCAGACTTCCCGAAGGACGTTGTCGGACGCGACCAAGCGCTGTCGCGAATGAACGGCTGGCTCGAGCGAATGCTGAAAGGAGAGCGGCAGATCGTCTTTGTGACCGGTGAAGCAGGCATCGGCAAAACCGCGGTGGTGGACGCGTTCGCGCGGACGGTCGCCTCTCGGGGCATTCGAATCGGCAGAGGGCAGTGTTTGGAACAGTATGGGACGGGGGAGGCTTATCTGCCCATTCTCGAAGCCGTCGGACGGCTGGCACGAGAGGAGCCGCACTTGGTCGCGCTGCTGCGCACTCACGCGCCGATGTGGCTGCTGCAAATGCCTTCGCTGGTGAGCCCGTCCGATCGCGAGTCGCTGAGTCGGGAAGTCTTCGGGGCGACCCGGGAGCGCATGCTGCGGGAGATGGGCCAGAGCTTCGAGACGTTGGCGGCGGACGTGCCACTGGTGCTGATTTTGGAGGACCTGCATTGGAGCGACTATTCGACCTTGGACTTGATCTCGTACGTCGCGAGGCACACGCAGCCCGTCCGGCTTCTGTTGATCGGAACCTATCGCCCCGTGGACGTCATCGTCAGCGGGCATCCGCTCAAGGCCGTCAAGCAGGAACTGCAGTCCAAGCAGTGTTGCCAGGAGTTGCCGCTTGAATGCCTCAGCGAACGTTCAACGGGCGACTATCTCTCCGTCAGATTTCCCACCAATGGATTTCCGGTGGCACTTGCGCGGTTGATACACAACCGAACGGACGGCAATTCGTTATTCATGGTCAACGTGGTCGATTACCTGGTGGCAGAGGGGTTGATCGTCAGGCGCGACAACGGACGCTGGGACCTGGCAGTGGAGATCGACAACGTTGAAGTGGGTGTGCCCGACAACGTCAAACAGATGATCGAGCGGCAGATCGAGCATCTCGATGCGAACGACCAACGGACGTTGGAGGCGGCGAGCGTCGCCGGCGCCGAGTTCACAACGCTTGCGGTGGTGGCTGGGCTGGAGGAGACTCCAGCCTCGGTGCAAGCGCGCTGCGATGAACTCGCCCGCCGGCGTCAGTTCATCCAGGACTCCGGCGTGCATGTCCTTCCAAACGGAGAAGCGGTCAGCGGGTTCAGATTCATCCATTCTTTGTATCGGAACGTCCTGTATGAAAGGGTCCCGGCGTCGAGGCGAGCTCGAATCCACCGACGAATAGGCGAGGCGAGCGAACAACTCTATGGCCCTCGTGCCGGGGAGATCGCGGCCGAGCTGGCGATGCATTTCGAGCTCGGGTCGGGCTACATTCCCGCCCTGAAGTACCTTCGGCTGGCCTCGGAAAACGCCATCCGCCGATTTGCGTACAAGGAAGCGATCGGGCTCGCCCGCCGAGGTCTGCAGTTGATCGAGCGCGTGCCGGACACTCCTGTGCGCGCGCGGCAAGAACTCGGACTGCTCATCACGCTCGGGGTGCCGTTAATCGCGACCCAGGGGTATGGGGCGCCTGATGTCGGGAACGTGTACATGAAAGCCCGGGAGCTGTGTCAGCAGTTGGGCGACGCGCCGGAAATGCCTCAAGTGCTCTGGGGGCTCTGGACGTTTCATCTATTAAGGGCGGAGATCGGTCAGACTCGCGTGATCGCCGTGGACTTCCTGCGCCAGGCAGGACACGTGCCTTATGCCGAGCTTGCGATGGAGGTCACCCTCATCCACTTGGGTGAGTTTACTCCGGGCATCGAACACTTCGGGAAGGCCCTCTCGCTCTACGATCCTGAGAGTCACCGCGACGATGCGCTCCGTTACTCGCAGAACGCGGGCGTTGGTGCGCAGTGCCATGCTGCTTGGGCGATGTGGTGTCTCGGACAACCCGATCAGGCTTTGGACCAGATTCAGAACGCCCTGGCCCTGTCGCGCAGGTTATCGGATCCTCACGGAGTGGCGCACGCCTTGTTCTTTGCCGCGATTCTTCATCAGCTGCGCCGGGAGGCACGGCTGGCGCAAGACTACGCTGAGGCCTCTATCGCGATTTCCCGTGAACACGGGCTGGTGCTGTACGAAGCGATGGCGACGACGACGCGGGGCTGGGCGCTGCTCGAGCAGGGACGGAGCGAGGCCATTGCACAAATGCGCCAGGGACTGGCTGCCCAACAAGCCACAGGCACTCAAGTATTGCGTCCGCACTTTTTGGCGCTGTTGGCCGACGGGCTGCGCCATGCGGGCGAGACCGAGGAGGGACTGCGTGTGTTGGAGGAGGCGTTGACCTTGGCCGACGGCAATGGCGATCGATACTACCAGGCCGAGCTATATCGCCTGAAAGGCGAGGCCGTGCTCCTGCGGAACGGGCCAGCGAAGAGCCACTCGCGGGCGGCTGGACCTGGAGATGCGGTGATTGAAGCCGGGCCGCGGATGGCTCTTCAGGCCGAAGGCTGTTTTCTTCAGGCCATCGCGATTGCCCAGAAGCAGAAGGCCATATCGTGGGAGCTGCGTGCGACGATGAGCCTGGCTCGCCTTCATCGACGCCAGGGAAAGAGGGACGAAGCTCGGGATCGCCTCGCACGGATCTCGAGCGCCTTCACCGAAGGGTCTGGCACGACGGATCTGCGAGACGCGAGAGCGCTGATCGACGAGTTGTCGTAAGCCGACTTCCTGCCGCGCATGCGGGCGCCCGCCGGGATCCGCACAACTTGGAAATTCGCCACCCACAGGCCGAGTCTCGGCAAACGGCGAATCCGCTGACCCGGCCGAGCCCGTCGATATCTCCAACCAATCGAGCCCGGCGTCGCAGAAGCGCCGCCACGCCGATTCGTCCTCGAGCGGGAGGTGATTGACGGAATCGAGCTCCACGTACTGCGCCCTGGAATGCCGGTCGCCAGCAGCCGTCCCTCCGAGGCGGGCACCGCCGCGTCTCCCCGCGCGTGCAGCGAGCGTCGGCGCGCGGACGTCCGCGCGCAGCGGCTGACGTCGACCACGCCTGGCGCGTCGAGCAGGGCCGCCATCGCAGGCCCGGAGGTCATGCGGCGTCACAGCTCGTTCCACCAGCCGATGGCACCGATACTGGGTGATGTGCGCATCGATGGCCGGCACTTCCGTGACTTGAGATAAGGCCTTCAATTGTGATCTCCACATCTGCGGCCGCTCATGAAACAACGGGTGTGGTCATACCGAAGCCTGACAGATCCCTTCGAGCACACGGTGCGGGAATGATTTATCGTCTTGAGCAGTTCCATTGCTGAATCGGGATCGCGGTTCGCCGATGTGCAGTTCGATGGCGGCGCTAATACCGCTGGCCGTATCCAGACACCGGCCAAGTGAGTGATTCGACTGCGCCTGATGGCGAAGTGAAAGACGGAGGTGATTGAAAAGAGTGAGACGTTCGTATCAGTGCTGAGTTCTGTCAGGGGTGGGTCGCAGCCATCTCGGACACGACCTGCGCATAACCTGAAAGCGAGGAAAATGTATGAAGAACGAACAGACGAAGGGACGGCACGGGATTGGCCCCATGGTGCGCACAATCGGTATCGCTGCCATCGGCATGGCCGTCACGGCCACGCCGGCGCTGGCGGCCGACGCGGACAAGTTCACACCCCCTCACGTTCCCGGGAACATTCAAGTGGACCCACCCGACGAGCTCTTTCTCGTGGGCCACGCTATCGGCACGCAGAATTACGTCTGCCTGCCCTCGGGCTTTCACTTCGCCTGGGGCTCGTGGCGTTCGCTGAAAATCTGTGCGGGTATATCGAACACGCCGCTGGGAACGTGACCGCCGCCCACCATC
>JBDTVS010000174.1:0-17230 GCA_040007095.1 Acidobacteriota bacterium | reverse complement strand
AACGCCGTCAGGCGGGATGCCCCGCCCGGAAGACGTCCTAAAGCGTCGGACGCAGAACACTAGTGTCCCGTAACCGTGACAGGTGCCAGAAATCCCGGAGCGCGGCGGGTTGGCTCCCACGCTGGTGTATTCTTCGTGTGCACGTCCCGAGGCTCCGGTGGCCGCTTGCGGGGCTTGTCATTCGGCGCTTCGAGGCGCTCTGGTTGCCGACCTCCTGCATCACAACGATGGGCACCTTTCTAATCACCGGCGGAGCCGGCTTCATCGGCTCGAATCTCGTTCGCTACGCGCTCGAGCGTGCCGCGCGCGCCGATCGAATCGTCGTCGTCGACAAATTGACCTATGCCGGCAGCCTGCTCAACCTCGAAGGGCCCTTGAAGGATCCGCGCGTGCGATTCGTTCACGCGGACATCTCGGATCGGGGGGCGATGGTGGACGTGTTCCGCGACGCTCGTCCCGACGCGGTGTTGAATCTTGCCGCCGAAACGCACGTCGATCGCTCCATCGACGGCCCGCGCCCGTTCGTCGACACCAATATCGTCGGCACGTTCGTGCTGCTCGAAGTCGCGCGACAGTTCGTGGCCGAGCTCGGCCCGGACATGCGCCATGCCTTTCGCTTCCTGCACGTGTCTACCGACGAGGTGTACGGCACGCTCGGTCCCCACGGACTGTTCAGCGAAGACACGCCGTACGCCCCGAACTCCCCCTACGCGGCGAGCAAGGCGTCGGCCGATCATCTGGTGCGTGCGTACCATCACACCTACGATCTGCCCACGCTCATCACCAACTGCTCCAACAATTACGGCGCGTTTCAGTACCCGGAAAAGCTAATCCCCTTGATGATCCTCAACGCACTCGACGGCAAACCGCTGCCGATTTACGGCGACGGCGCGAATGTCCGCGACTGGCTCCACGTTGACGATCACTGCGCGGGAATTCTGCTCGTGCTGGAAAAGGGACGTCCGGGCGAGAAGTACAACATCGGGGGCCGCAATGAGCGGACCAATGTGGAGATCGTCGATCGTATTTGCGAGGTCCTCCAGACGCTCCGTCCGCCCTCGAGCAATCCGGCGCTGCAGCGACGATCGAGCTATCGCGATCTGAAGACCTTCGTCGCCGACCGCCCGGGCCACGACCGCCGCTACGCCATCGACGCCGCCAAGATTCGGCGCGAGCTCGGCTGGGAGCCGGTGCACACATTCGAGACCGGAGTCGAGTCCACGGCGCAGTGGTATCTCGATCATCGGGACTGGTGTGAAGCGGTCCAGTCGGGCCGCTACGAGCGGCAGCGTCTGGGGCTTGGAGAGGGTCTCGAATGACTCGAACGTGTTCGTCCGCGAGCCGGGCCGCTCAGGCATCCGAGCATTTCTGATGCTCAAAGGAATCATCCTCGCCGGCGGATCGGGATCGCGGCTGCATCCGTTGACGCGTGCGGTCAGCAAGCAGCTGGTGCCGATCTACAACAAGCCGATGGTGTACTACCCGCTATCGACCTTGATGCTGGCGGGCATTCGTGATGTCCTGATGATCACGACCCCGCACGAGCAGGAAGCGTTCCGCCGCCTGCTCGACGATGGTTCGGCCATCGGCATGCGGATCGAGTACGCGGCGCAGCCGAGTCCCGACGGTCTGGCGCAGGCATTCATCATCGGCCGGGACTTCATCGGCGCCGACCGCGTGACCCTGGCGCTCGGCGACAACATCTTCTACGGCGCGGGCTTCTCCGACTACCTCCGGAACGCGGCGGCGCGCGAGACCGGCGCCACCGTGTTCGGATATCAAGTGCGCGACCCCGAACGATACGGGGTGGTCGAGTTCGCCGCGAACGGCCATGCCGTCAGTCTCGAAGAGAAGCCGGCGCGACCGCGGTCGTCGTACGCCGTGACCGGCTTGTACTTCTACGACAATCAAGTGGTCGATATTGCCGCACAGCTCACGCCCTCGGCGCGGGGTGAGCTGGAGATTACCGATGTCAACCGCTGCTATCTCGATCGCTCGGCCCTTCACGTCGAAAAGCTGGGGCGCGGTATCGCCTGGCTGGATACTGGGACGATCGAAGCCCTGATGCAGGCATCAAACTACATCCAGGCGGTCGAAGAGCGGCAGGGCCTGATGGTTGCCTGTCTCGAGGAGATTGCCTATCGCATGGGCTACATTTCGGCGGACCAGCTGACGGAGCTGGCGCGCGCGATGCGATCGAGCGCTTACGGACGCTATCTCGCCCGCGTCCTCGAACAGGACACCTAGTTGCGCTTCGAGCCGACCGACCTGCCCGGCGTGATTGTGGTCGAGCCTGATGTTCACCGCGACCCGCGCGGGTTCTTTCTCGAAACCTATCACTCCGAGAAGTACCTGGCGGGAGGCATCGCCGGCCCGTTCGTGCAGGACAACCACTCGGCGTCGGTTGGCGGCACCGTCCGAGGTCTGCACCTGCAGCTCCACCGGCCCCAGGGCAAGCTGATTCGAGCGATCCAGGGAAAGATTTTCGATGTCGCGGTGGATGTCCGGGTAGGTTCTCCAACCTTCGGACGCTGGGTCGGCGTCATGATGTCGGCCGACGATTTCAGACAATGCTACATTCCACCCGGCTTCGCGCACGGCTTTTGCGTCGTCAGTCCGACGGCGCAGGTCGAATACAAATGTACCGACCTGTACGACCCCGCGATGGAGATCGGCATCGCCTGGAACGATCCGGCCATCGGAATTTCCTGGCCGGTCGATGAACCGATCCTGTCCACACGCGATCAGCACCACCGGCGCGTCGGCGAGCTCATGGACCTGCTGCCGCGTTGGACCGGTTGATACGGCGTCCGTGCGGTGAAGACCCACCGAAATCTCGGAGGCCTTCTGAGGGAGTGTCAGTGCCGGCTCATGAGAATCGACCTCAACGCTGACGTCGGCGAATCCTTCGGCCTGTATGCGATTGGCGACGACGGGGCGCTGATGCGTTCGATCTCGTCGGCATCGGTCGCCGCAGGGTTCCACGCCGGCGATCCCACGGTGCTTCGGCGCACCCTCCGCCTCGCCAAGGCCAACGGGGTCGCGGTTGGCGCTCACCCTGGCTTCCCGGACCTCGTCGGTTTCGGCCGTCGGGAAATGAACGTATCGGCCGACGATGCCGAGCATCTGGTTCTTTACCAGATCGCCGCGGTCGCAGGTGTGGCCGCCGCCGACGGCATCAAGCTCCAGCACGTCAAGCCCCATGGCGCGCTGTTCAACATGGCGATGCGCGACGCGCCCCTCGCGGCGGCAATTGCGCGAGCGGTTGCCGCGTTCGACAGGTCGCTGATCGTGTTTGGCCTGCCGGGTTCCGAGTTGCTGAAGGCCGCCCGGGCAGAAGGCCTCCACGCGGTCGCCGAGGTGTTCGCCGATCGCGCCTACGAATCCGACGGCTCCCTGCGGTCGCGCACCGAACACGACGCCGTCATCCACGATTCGGCGGTCGTGGTCGCACGGGCATTGCGCATGGTGAAGGAGGGAGTGGTCGAAGCGATGGACGGCACGATCGTGCCGATCGAGGCCGATACGATTTGTGTGCACGGCGATACGGCCGGCGCTGCGGTGCTCGCTGCCGCCCTTCGCGCTGGCCTCGAAGCCGCCGGCGTCGTGGTGATGCCGATCGGTCGGGTCTAGTGGCCTCTAGTGGCGTGTCACGAAGGGGACTTCGGGCCACGCGGCCTATTCCACGCCATCGTCTCGCAGCGCGCGCCGCAGGACTTTTCCCACCATGGTCTTTGGCAGTTCCGTGCGAAACACGACGCGTGACGGCACTTTGAACGGCGCCAGGCGCTGGCGGCAGAAATCGCGCAATTCTTTTTCCGTCACCTGTTGGCCGCCGCGGAGTACCACCCACGCCGCTACCGCTTCGCCCTTGGCCGGGTCGGTCACGCCGGCGACGCCGACCTCGGCGACGGCCGGATGCGCCGCCACCACTTCCTCGATCTCGCGCGGCCAGACCTGGAAGCCGCTGGTCTTGATGAGATCCTTCTGCCGATCGACGATGAACAGGTATCCGTCTTCGTCCAGATAGCCAAGATCGCCGGTGTGCAGCCAGCGCCGGGTGCCGCCGTTCTCCCCGTGATCGCGAAGCGCCGCGGCCGTTTCGTCGGGCTGATGCCAGAAACCGACCATCAGTTGCGGCGCGAAGATGGCGATTTCACCGACTTCCCGGGCTGGCAGCACGGTGTGGCCGTTTTCGTGATCGAAGATGCGGACGTGCACATCCGGCAGCGGCATGCCGACCGAACCGAGCTTATTCGGTCCGTTCACCGGGTTGACGCACAGCGCCATCATCGCCTCGGTCAGCGAATACCCTTCCACGATGCGGCCGCCGGTGAGCGATTCGAACCGCTGCTTCGTATCGGCGAGCAGGGCGGCCGACCCTGAAAAACAGATCTTGATCGACTTGAAGTCGATCTTGCCCTTTTGCACGTCGGGGTGATTCAGAAGGGCGATGTAGAGCGTCGGTACGCCGTTGAAGAACGCCGGCTTCACGCGTCGGATCGTCGCCAGCAGATCGCCCAGGTCGCGCGGGTTGGGCACCAGCGCGAGCGCACTCCCGTTGACCAGTGCGAGTGCCTGCACGCCGACATTCGCGTACACATGGAAGAGCGGCAAGGGCAGCAGAATCACGTCGCGATCGCCGCTGAGTACCGACCCGGTCCAGGCCTTCTCCTGAAGCCCCGTGATCACGTACGCGGCGTGACTGCCGAGCGCGCCCTTGGGCGTGCCGGTCGTGCCGCCGCTCAGGAGCAGCACGGCCGGATCGCTGGGGGCGATGTTGGCTCGCGCCGGGGTGTCGTGGCGATGCACGCGCAACAGACCGAGGAAGTCGTGATCGCCCGCGGCGACGGCCACGCGGTCGCCGTCGCGCCGTTCTCGCGCAACCGTGAAGAGCCAGCGCAGGATCGGCGGGAAATAGTCTTTGATATTCGTACTGATCAGGCGACGAAGCGGCGTCCGCCCTTGGAGAGGCTTGACGCGTGCGTAGTAACGGGTGAGCGTGACGATCGTTTCGATCTCGTGCTCGCGCAGGGGGCCTTCGATTTCCCGGTCGGTGTAGGTCGGATTGATTGGCGCGACGATTGCCCCGATCTTCCACGCGCCGAACTGGGCGATGACGAACTGCGGACAGTTGGGAAGCAGCAGCCCGATGCGGTCCCCGCGTTGAATGCCGAGCGCCGCGAACGCCGAGGCGCACGCATCGCTTTGCCGCGCCAGGTCCCGCCAGCTAAGCGTGGCGCCTTTGAACAGCAGCGCCGGGCGGTCGGGTCGCTCGCGTGCCGAGTCGTCCAGATAGTCGATCAGCGTGCGCTGAGGGTAGGGCGCCAGCGAATGCGCGACCCCGGCGTCGTAGTGTTCGAGCCAAGGCGCGGGCGGGCGTGCGGCAGTCACAGACGGTACGGATCTGCGTCCGGCGGAGCCAGCAACATCAGCAGCAGCGCCTTCTGGACGTGCAACCTGTTTTCCGCCTGCTCGAAGACGATTGACGCGGCCGATTCGAACACGTCCACCGTCACCTCTTCGCCACGGTGTGCCGGCAGGCAGTGCATGAACAGCGCCTCCGGCGTCGCGACCGACATCAAGTCCTTCGTGACCTGATAGGCGGCGAACGCCTGCCGTCTGATGTTCGCCTCCGCCTCTTTCCCCATCGACGTCCAGGTGTCGGTGTAGACCGCGTCGACACCTGCCACCGCGTCCGTCGGTTGGCTGAACAGCCGCAACCGAGCGCCATGGCGCGCGGCCTCTGTGGCGCGCTGCACCACTCCGCCGGGCAGCCGATACCCGTCGGGGCTGGCCAGGTGCAGGTGTACGCCGAGCATCGCGCAGGCGTAGGCGAGCGATGTCGCGACGTTGTTGCCGTCGCCAACAAACGCGATCGTCCGGCCCCGCAAGTTGCCCCAGCGCTCCTTCAGCGCAAGGCAGTCGGCCATGATCTGACACGGGTGCTCGTCGTCGGTCAGCGCGTTGATGACTTGAAGATGACTGGCGCTGGCGGCAAACGCTTCGAGCGTCCGCTGCGAGAAGGTCCTGACGACGACGGCATCCACCCAGCGTTCGAGACTGCGTGCGATGTCCGCGACCGGCTCGCGTTGTCCGAGGGCCACGTCCGGCTGCAGGCCGATGGCGCGTCCCCCGAGCTCTCGAACCCCGACTTCAAACGTGGTGCGGGTACGCAGCGACGATTTCTCGAACAGCATGGCCACGTAGCGGCCGCTGAGGGCTGTCGCGGTGGGCGCCTGGGGGCCCAGCCTTCGGTCCGCCTTGAGGCGCGCCGCCAACTCGAGACTGCGCTCCAGCTCGTCAGCCTCCATGTCGAGGATCGAGAGAAAGTCTTTGCCTGCTGTCAGAGCCGCGTGGGTCATCTCATGCCTGCGAAATTTTCGCGCCCCCAGGACTACGTTCGGTAGTCCGCGTTAATCCGGACGTACTCCGCGCTGAGATCGCACGTCCAGACCCTCGACGACGCCTGGCCGACGCCGAGATCGACAACAAGCTCGATCTCGGTGCCCTTCAAGTGTTCTGCCGCCAGCGGCGCGGCCTCGTCGTATGGCATCCCGTCGCGAAACAGGACAATCGAGCCGATTGTGACTGCCGCACGTGACAGCTCGAACGCGACATTGGCGCGTCCGGCCACGGCGATGAGCCGTCCCCAATTCGGATCGCCGCCATGGACCGCCGTTTTGACGAGCGGGGAGTTGGCGATGGCCTTCGCTGCCCGCCGCGCCTCTTCGGAGGATGCCGCGCCAGTCACCCTGACCGTCACCAGCTTGGTTGCGCCTTCGCCGCCTCGAACGATGCCGAGCGCCAGCTCGCGACAGACGCCGGTCAGCGCTTCCACGAAGAGCCAGTAGTTCGCCTCGTCGATGGTGATACCTGCCGCGCCGTTGGCGAGGATCATGACGCAGTCGTTGGTCGAACACTCGCCGTCGACGGTGATGGCGTTGAAGGTGTCCTCGACCGCCTCGCGCAGCGCGCGATCGAGCAGCCCTCTGGGTAGCGCCGCATCCGTCGTGACGAACGCCAGCATCGTCGCCATCATCGGCTCGATCATGCCGGAGCCTTTGGCCATGCCACCAATCGTGATCGCGCTGCCTGGGATGACCACGTGCGCCGCGGCCTCTTTCGGGAATGGATCGGTCGTCATGATCGCGCGTGCCGCAGCGCCGCCCTGCTTCGATCCGAGCGCCGCGATCGCATCGGGAAGCCCGCGTCTGATCTTTTCAAATGGCAGCGACACGCCGATGACGCCGGTCGAGGCCACCAGCACCTCTTCGGCGGCGCAGCCGATCAGGCGGGCCGTCTCGCCGGCCATGTCGAGCGCGACGCGCATGCCGTCGGCACCGGTGCAGGCATTGGCGCATCCGCTGTTGACGACGATCGCACGGGCCGTTCCGCCCGACCGCTCGAGGTGGTTGCGCGACACGATCACCGGGGCCGCCTGCGCGCGATTGGTGGTGAAAACGGCCGCGGCGGTCGCCGGGGTGTCCGAGACGATGAGCGCCAGATCGAGCGGCGGATCGGCTGCTCCGGTGTGACGCTTGATCCCGGCGCTGACCCCGGCGGCTCTGAAGCCGAGTGCTTTGGTCACGCCGCTGCTGGTGGTTCCGGTGGTCATACGACGAAGCGTCCAGAGAAAGGGTCGGTGTTGTCTGCACGGACCGGTGTGCTGGTCCGAGTGGAGTCGAGCAGGGTCGCGCCGCTCGGGCGAGAGCCGCTCCGGCGCATTGGGCGCATCGTGACCGCGTAGGAGATCATGCGGTGCCTCCGTCCGCCTCGAGGGCGCCGAGCGCCGCTGACAGCCCCGCCAGGCCTTCGTCGATTTCGTCGGGGGTGATGACGAGCGGCGGCAACAGCCGCACGACAGTGTCCGCGGTGCGATTGACGATGACGCCGCGCGCCAACGCCGCCGGCACGACCGGGGCCGCCTCGCGGGAGAGCTCGAGCCCCCAAATCAGGCCGGCACCCCGAACCTCTTTGACAATCGGGTGAGCCGAAGCCATCTCGTGAAGGCGCTGCTCCATGTGGCGTCCCACTCGCCCGATATGCGCGAGCAGTCCACCGTCGATCAACTCGTCCATCACGCACAGCGCCGCGCGGCAGGCGAGAAGATTGCCTCCGTAGGTGCTGCCGTGGTCGCCGAACGAGATCGTCTCGGCCACCTGCTCGCTGATGAGGGCGGCCCCGATCGGGACCCCCCCTCCAAGCGCCTTGCCGATTGAAATGAGATGGGGCTCGAGGCCGATCGCTCTCGCATAGAACGGAGAGCCGGTGCGGCCAAGACCGCTCTGCACTTCGTCGGCGATCAGCAGCGCCCCCGTGCGCTTGCAGGCGTCCATGATCGCGGCGGCGAAGGCCGGCGTGAGCGGCCGCACGCCGCCCTCGCCTTGAATCGGCTCGGCAATGATCGCCGCCGTTCGAGACGTCACTGCGGCGGCCAGGGCTGACGGGTCATTTGCCGGTACGAAACGCACACCCGGGACCAGGGGCTCGAACGGCGCGCGATAGTGCTCGTCGGAGGTGACCGACAGCGCGCCGAACGTGCGGCCGTGAAACGATTCCTCGAGCGCGACGAATTCGCTGCGCGGCTCGCCACGGGTGTACCAGTAGCGCCGCGCGAATTTCAAGCAGGCTTCGACCGCTTCCGCGCCGCTGTTGCAGAAAAACGCTCGCGGCAATCCCGAAAAATCGGCAAGGCGCTCGGCGAGCCGCCCTTGCAACGGGTGAAAGAAGAGGTTCGAGGTATGGATCAGCGTCTGCGACTGGTCCGCAATCGCGCGCGCCAGTCCGGGATGGGCGTGTCCGAGGGCGGCCACTCCGATCCCGGACAGCAGGTCCACATATGCACGGCCATCCGCGTCGAACAGTCGCACTCCCTGGCCGCGCACGAACGTGACCGGTGCGCGACGGTAGGTTTGCAAAATGTGCTTGGCTTCAAGCGCTTGAATGTCGGTTCCTACCGTTGCCATACTGCTCCCCTGAGGTGCTCTTCCGACCGTCCGACAATCTCTTCTTCGATGGATCGCTTGAGTCGACGCGCCCACCGACCCGAATAACGGACCGGCCAATCAAAAAATCACCAATCACCGAATGGCCAATGATCGGATGAGGCGAGTTATCCCCCGAGTCATTCTCTGACGATCCGTGTCGCGCCGGGCGGCATCGCCTCCCGTGCCGCTTGCACCAGCCCGCCCGATTCCCGGCCATCCACGATGACGACATCGTCCACGCCCCTATCGAGCGCGTCCTCGCAGGCGCGTAGCTTGGCCACCATGCCTGCCGTGGCGGTGCCGTCCGCCAGCAGGCGAGCCATCGACGATCGGTCCAGCCCGGCGATTGTGACGCCATCGGCGTCGAGCACGCCAGCCGTCGTGCCGGCAATCACGAACCGTCGCGCGGCGAGCCGCGCGGCCAGGTGGCCGGCGAAGGTGTCCGCGTTGACGTTGAACAGCCGTCCGTCGCGTCCGAGACCGATGCAGGCCAGGACGGGCACGAAGCCGGCATCGAGAAGCGTGTGCAACACGCGCAGGTCGGCGTCCTTCGCCGGAATGCCGACCGCGCCGAGCGCGACCACGCGGCCATCGACGGTGCGATGGGGCGGCGCCGGATCGGACAAGCCGCAGGATGCGTCTGCCCCCGTCAGTCCAACGGCCGGGACGCCGGCCGTCGACAGCGCGGCAACGAACCTCGTATTGACCGCTCCCGCCAGCACCGAGACGACGACCGCCAGGGTCGGGTCGTCGGTGATGCGCAGTCCTTCGATCTGCCGTTTCTCGATGCCCGCCGTCTTCAGCGCGGCGTCGATTTCCTTGCCACCGCCATGGACGATCGCCAGCGGCGTCGAGCCCGCAATGGCACGAACTCCGGTCACGACGCTGCGCAGCCGCTCGGGATCCTCGAGCAGTTCACCGCCGAATTTGAGCACGACCGGCCGTGTCACGACCTGACACCGCGAAAGCACGACGATCCGGAACAGACTCCGCTGCTCCTGTGTGTTCCCGAATTCGTGGCCAACGTGTCTGTTACCAGAGGCCCGTGCGCTCGTCGATGCCGAGCATCACGTTGAGGTTTTGCACGGCCTGGCCCGAGGCGCCTTTGAGCAGGTTGTCGATGACCGACACCAGGACCGCGCGGCCAGAGGCGTCCACTCGCCAACCGATGTCGCAGAAATTCGTGTGGGCGACGTGCTTGATCTCCGGCAGCGTCGATCCCACCAGCCGCACGAACGGCGCCGAGCCGTAGGCGCGCTGAAACAGGTCGGCGAGCGTGTCTTCGGTCGTACCGGGCGTCAGGCGCACGTAGATGGTCGACAGGATGCCGCGATCGAGCGGCACCAGGTGCGGCACGAAATTGACCACCGGCGTTCCGCCCGTCGCCGCCGCGACGCCCTGCTCGATCTCGGCGCCGTGACGATGGCCGAACACGCCGTAGGCAGCCATGCTCCCGTGGCATTCGGAAAAGTGCGTGCGCTCGGAAGGCGTCTTGCCCGCCCCGGACACGCCCGACTTCGCGTCGACCACGACGTCGATGCCGGGCACGAGCAGGCCGGCGGCAGCGAGCGGCGCCAGCGCCAGCAGCGTGGCGGTCGGGTAGCAGCCGGGGTTCGCCACCAGTCGCGCGGCCGCGACGGCGGCGCGTTCGATCTCGGTCAGGCCGTACGCCGTGCCGGCCGGTACGCGATGCGTTTCCGGATACCAGCGGGCGCGCTCGGTCGAGTCCTTCAAGCGGAAGGCGCCCGACAGATCGATCACGCGGACGCCGGCATCGACGAGCATCGGACCCAGCTCGGCCGCTGCCGCGTCTGGCAGCGCCAGGAACACGACCTCTGCTTCGCGCAGCGTGTCGGGTGAGAGCGGGGTGATGTCGCCCTTCCACAGCCGGGCGAGCGCCGGCAGCTTCCTCGCCGCGGTCGTGCCCGACGACATCGCCGCCGTCAGGGTGACCGAGGGATGCCGAGAGAGGATGCGCAGCAGTTCCTGTCCGGTATAACCGGTCGCCCCGGCGATCGCCACGCGCGCCACGGCCGCGGGGGCGGCGTGCGACGAAGACAGTCCGAGATCTACAACCGTATGCATGAGAAAGTATATTTATACACAGCCCGCCGGTCCGATCAACAAGAATCGATGTATAATCCATGCGATCACATCACACATGAAAGCGCGTCGGCAAGCCGCCATCCTGGATCTCGTCGATCGCGACGCGCTGCGCAGCCAAGAGCAGTTGCGACGGCGCCTCCATCGGCGGGGCTTCGAGGCGACGCAGGCCACCATTTCGCGCGACATCAAGGAGCTCGGTCTGGTCAAGCGTTCGGGAGACGGCGCGTACCAGCGGCTCGGTTTCCCGGAGCGCAACCCGGCCGCGGCGCTGGTGGCGCTCGAGCGCGCCGCCGGCGAGTTCCTCCAGCGCGTCGACCACGTCCAACACCTGGTCGTCATTCGCACCGGCACGGGACAGGCGCAGCCCCTGGCCATCGCGATCGATCGCGCGCAGTTGTCGGAGGCGGTCGGGACGATCGGCGGCGACGATACCATCCTCGTCATCGCCCGCGACGTACGGCGGGCGGCCGCGTTGACCAAACGTCTGGAACGGCTGGCTGGACGATGAGCCTGTGACGACACGCGGCCACGATGACTAATCTCTGGTCGGGACGATTCGAGACGGCCCCCGACGCCGCGGCCTTCGCGTTCGGCTCGTCGTTTCGTTTCGATCGGCGCCTGTTCGAGGACGACGCCACCGGCAGCATCGCCTGGGCGCGGGCGCTGGCTCGAGCGGGCGTCGTGCCGCCGTCCGAAGCGATCCAGATCGAAGCCGCATTGACGGACATCCTCGAGCGTGGGCGGACCGATCCGGCCTGGGTGGACGGCCCCGACGAAGACGTCCACAGCTTTGTCGAGCGGCTGCTGGTCGAACGGCTCGGCGACGCCGGCCGGCGTCTGCACACCGGCCGCTCGCGCAACGAACAGGTGTCGCTGGATCTCCGGCTCTATCTGCTGCGCCGCATTCCGCTGCTGCAGCGAGGGCTCGAGGCGTGCGTGGCGGCGCTTGCCGGCCAGGCCGCAGCGGCCGGCGACGCACTGATGCCGTCGTTCACGCATCTGCGACCCGCGCAGCCGATTCTCGTCGCGCATTTCTTTCTCGCCCATGTTGCGGCGCTTCGCCGGGACCACCAGCGTCTGGGGGGCGCGCGCGCCGAAGCCGACGCGCTGCCGCTCGGCTCTGGCGCCGTCGCCGGCACCAGCTATGAGATTGACGTCGATCTGCTCGCGCGCGACCTGGGCTTCTCCCGCGTCGTGGTCAACAGCATCGACGCCTCCTCGGATCGCGATTTTGCGGCGACGTTCCTCTACGCCTGCGCGATGACGATGATCCACCTGAGCCGGCTGGCGGAGGATTTGATCATCTTCTGCGGCGACGAGTACCGATTCTTCGAGTTGTCGGATGCGCTGAGCACCGGCAGCAGCATGATGCCGCAAAAGAAGAATCCCGATCCGTTGGAGCTCGTCCGCGGGAAAACCGGACGGGCGTTCGGTCATCTGGTCGCGCTGATGACCGCGCTCAAAGGTCTGCCCAGCGGATACAACAAGGATCTGCAGGAAGACAAACAGGCCGTCTTCGACGGCGAGGACACCCTGGCGGGCTGTCTGGGGGTCGTGCGATCCGTCGTCGAGGGCCTGACGCTCGATCGCGATCGCACGACCGCGGCGGCATCAGGCTTGCTGTTGGCCACCGACGTGGCGGATTATCTGGTGGGACGAGGCGTGCCGTTCCGGCGCGCGCACGAGATTGTCGGTGCGCTCGTGAGAAAACTGGTCGCTGAACGACGGGAGTTTGGCTCGCTCACCTTCGACGAATGGCGCGCGTCCAGCGACCAGTTCGAGAGCGACATCGTCGGACGGGTGACGCCTCGTTTCTCCGTCGCGGCGAAGCGAACGCCGCAATCAACCGCCCCCGAGGCGGTCGCAGCCGTCTTGGCAGAGGTTCGGCGATGGTTGTCACGCGAATAGCGCCAGACGTCGAGTGGTCTTGCCACCCAGAAACCGCCTCTGCTAGTATTGCAGCGCCTTTCGCAGTCCCTTCCCCGCCAGCGAGGTTCCTTCGGGAGATTTAGATGCAGCAGCGCCAGCCTCGGCTTGGTGACATCCTGGACGATTACTGTCCGCGCGAACGACGCGTCACCAACCATGTCGTCGTCGCGATGATCGGAGAGGACGTGAAGCAGACACGCTGCACGACCTGTGACGCCGATCACGACTACAAACATGCGAAGGTGCCTCGTCAGCGCCGAAAGGACACACCGACCGCGCTGTCGGCGCAAGTCCTGGCGGGTGGCCCCAAGCGTGTCGTGCACGAAGCGGCTCAGGGCGAGGCGGAAGCCTTCGACGAAGTGGCGTCGAACGGCACCGGCGCCGCGCCGGATAGCGCCGGGCCCTCTGAGCCATTGGCGGCGGCGGACCTCGCACCGGCGCCAGCGCCGGAGAAGGATGCCGGCTCCGACGCCGCGGATCTCGAAGAACGGGAGAACGTCGAGGAGGGGCCTGCGCATCGCCGGCTGATTCGCGCGACGTTGCCGCGGATCGAGGGGCAGCCTCCACCGACCCGCCCGGGCCCCGACTTCACGATCCGTCAGCCGAACAATCGACAGGGACGCTTCCGAAGCGCTCGCGGCGTGTCGCCGTTTCATAACAGCAACCGGTCCGGGAACGCCGGCGGCGGAGACGGCATGCCGCGGCACGGCGGCGGGCGTCCACCGATGATGTCCCGCCAGGGGCCGCGCCACGGCCCTCCTCAAGGCGGCCGCAAGCGATCGAAGTGACAGTCGGCGTCTGCGGTCTCGATCACTGCTTCGGTCGTCTGGCTTCGCCCACTCGACGCCGCTCGTCTCTGGCCGCGACGCCCGACGATCCGTCGGGGCGGCGAAGCGACGGCGCTTGGTCACATTCCAATGGCTGATCTCACCGGCAAGCACGGACTCGTTCTCGGCGTCGCCAACAAGCGCTCGATTGCGTGGGCGATCGCCAACGCCGCGGGAGCCGCCGGCGCCCGCCTCGCACTGACGTATCAGGGCGAACGGCTGGAAGAAAACGTGCGCGATCTGTCCGAGAAGCTCGAATCGCCGCTCGTCATGCCGTGCGACGTGACGAACGATCAGCAGATCGCCGAAGTGGTCGCCGCGATCGATCGCGAGTTCGGCGGACTGGACTTCCTGGTGCACGCCGCCGCGTTCGCGCCGCAAGCCGAGCTGAAAAATCCCTTTGTCGAGACGTCGCGCGACGGGTTCCGGATCGCGCTCGACGTCAGTGCCTATTCGCTGATCGCACTGACCCGCGCCGTTCTGCCGCTGATGGAACGCCGCGGCGGGGGCAGTGTCGTCACTCTCACGTATCTCGGCAGCCAGCGGGTGTTCACGAACTACAACGTGATGGGCGTGGCAAAAGCCGCCTTGGAGGCATCGGTTCGATATCTGGCGAGCGACCTCGGCACCAAGAACATCCGGGTGAACGCGGTGTCGGCCGGTCCGGTCAAGACGTTGGCGGCGATGGGGATCTCCGGCTTCTCGGACATCCTCCAGGTGTATCGCGAACGCTCGCCGATGCGGCGCAACATCGAGGTCGGCGAAGTTGCCGATGCCGCCCTCTTCCTGCTCGGCCCGCAATCGCGAGGCATCACCGGCGAGATCCTGTTCGTGGACGCCGGATTCCACGTCAGCGGCACCTAGCTTCGTAAACTTAGAACTGAGAAGTGAGAACTTAGAAGGACAGCGAGTCTCGCCGCGCTGCTGCTTGCTTCATAGTTTTCAGTTTCGAGCTGAAGCGGCAGCTACGTAGACCGAGAACTGCGAAGTCAGAACTTGGGAGAACGGCGACCATCGTCGCGGTCCTTCTAAGTCTTGAGTTTTCAGTTCGGTTGAAGAGCGAGAGTCAGCGTTAGAAAGACGGCAAGTGTTGTCGCAGTCCTTCTAACTTTTCAATTTCAAGTTTTCAGTTTTGAGCTGAAGACCATGCTGTTACGCCGTGCGCGTGGCGCGCTCTTGCGGTTGGTACGCCGTCGCCTCGTGGCCATCGTGGTGGGAGTGCTTCTGGTGGTGCCTGCCGGATGGCTTGAACTGACGGGCCAGTACGGAGGCTGGTGGGTCGACGGACTGAGTCTCGTGCTCGGCGCGACGGGCGCGGCCGTCCTCTGGACCGGCCTGACCGGCGCCCGCCCGGACTGGATCGACGGAGCCGACCGCTAGAGCAATTTCGAGAACTCCCGCGACGTATTGAGAAAAATACGACGACACGCTTGTTACAAACGCTCTCAGACCCCTCGCGTTCGATCCTGCTGCGGTCGTGTTGTCCCGGCCGACGGCGCGCGTCAGTACGGCACCACCCCGTGACGCTTGCGGCTGGTCTTGTCGCCGTACATCCGCCGATCCGCTGTCGCCAGTAACTCATCGCGCGACGTGCCGTCGTGCGGAAACACCGCCAGCCCAACGCTGATCGCGAGCGACAGTCTGCGCCCCGAGCTGATTTCGAAGGCCAGGTCACCGATCGCCGTTTGAAGTTCGAGGCGTTTCTGCTCGGCTTCGTCCTTTCCGCATCCAGCCAGCACGACGACAAACTCGTCGCCGGCGTAGCGGACGCAGACGTCGTAGCGGCGGATCACGGCCTGAAGCGCCCCGGCGACCGCCTGCAGTGCCTTGTCCCCGACGTGGTGGCCGCAGCTGTCGTTGATGTCCTTGAAACCGTCGAGATCCAAGAGCAGCAGCGAGACCGTCGACTGCAGCCGTTCGGCGCGCGCCAGTTCGCGCGCCAGGTGGATCAACAAATACCGTGCGTTCGGCAGCCCGGTCAGCGGATCCCGGAACGAATCCTCCTGTGTCTGCTCGAATACGATCGAGTGATGGATCGCCGCGGCCGCCTGTTCACAGATCCGCCCGAGCAACCGTGCGTGATCGTCGGTGTAGACCGCCGGATCGGTGTGATAGACCGCGAGCATGCCGACAAACCGCTCGTTGAAGATGAGCGGATACAGGAGCGCCGACGCCAGGACGGTGCGCTCTTCGGCCTCGCGGGCAACGGTCAGTTCTGCTCCGGCGTGCACCTGGCCGAGCGGGGCGCGTCGCCAGTCGAGCCACTCCGTGGACCATTGGCCGTCCCGCATCGTGAGCCGCTGAATCCGATCGGCGTCAACCCCGCCGGCAAACAGACAACCGATCGTGCCGGCGTCCTCGCCCGGCACAAAGAGCGCGCACGACGAGAGTGGTACGAGCGTACTCAGCGTGTCCGAGAGGCGAGTCATCGTGGCGTGCACGCCGAGGCTGCGGCTCATCGCCTGGGCGATGTCATACAGCGCGTGGATCTCGCGGTGGGCGAGGGAAATTTCGTGCAGCGCTTTCGCGTAAGGCGCTGACTCCAACCCTGTCGCGGCGCCGGTGGAGTCGATCGGCGGTGGCTCGCGATGGGCGTGGGCAGACTGTCTCCCGGCGGCTTCGGCCTCTGCGGCGAGCACCGGATACGCGCGCACGAACGCGTCGACAACCCTCGGATCGAGCGCGTGGCCGCGCTCGTGTTGCAGTTGCTCGAGCGCCGCGTCGGCGGTCATCACCGGTTCCGACATCAGCGCATCGAAATAGTCGGTAGTTGCCAGTATGCGTGCGCCCAGGGGAATGTCCTCGCCGGCGAGACCCACCGGATACCCCGTGCCGTCCCAGCGTTCGTGATGGGAGAGGATGATTGACGCCACCGGATACGGAAACGGCACACCGCCCACAATGGCCGCCCCCGCCTGAGGGTGCCGCCGGATCTTCTGCAGCTCTTCCGGCGCGAGCGGCCCTGCCTTCCACAAGAGGTACTCCGGCACGGCGAGCTTGCCGATATCGTGCAGGAGCGCCGCGGCGTTGACGCCCGGCACCTCGGTCTCGCTCATGCCGAGCGCTCGAGCGAGACCGGTCGCGTAGACCCGTACGCGGCGCAGCCGGCCTTCGCCGGCCTCCTGTTGTGCGGCGATCGCGAGCGCGAGCGCCTCGATGGTCGACAACTGGACGTCGGACATCTCCTCGAGGCGACGCTGGTGCTGGTTGGCTTGTAAGAGAGCGAGCCGGTGCGCCCGATAGGCCAGGTACGACGAGGCGACGATCAGACCGGCAAGCCAGTAGAGGCTTCGCGAACCGAGCGCAGGAGTTGCGAGAACGGCGGCTAGCCTGGATTCCCACGCCCGTTTTGCGTACTAACAAATTGGCTATTTTCCG
>JBDTVS010000173.1:0-9911 GCA_040007095.1 Acidobacteriota bacterium | reverse complement strand
GCGCACCACGAAGTGGCGCCGGGCCAGCACGAGATCGACTTCCGCTACGACGATGTTTTGACAACCGCCGACAATATCTGCACGTTCAGGTTCGTCGTGAAGAATGTCGCGATCAGAAACGGTCTCCACGCGACGTTCATGCCCAAGCCAATCTACGGCATCAATGGTTCCGGCATGCACACGCACATGTCGCTGTTCGCGGGCAACGCCAACATCTTCTACGACGCCCAGGCGGAGCGGCAGCTGAGCCAGGTGTGTCTGAACTACATCGGCGGCATCCTCCGGCACGCGAAAGGGTTCTGCGCGATTACCAATCCACTGGTGAATTCCTACAAGCGGCTCGTGCCTGGCTACGAGGCGCCGACCAACATCGCGTGGTCGGAAAAGAATCGGAGCCCGCTCGTCCGCGTCCCCGCGTCGCGCGGCCTGGGGACGCGCATCGAGCTGCGGATGCCGGATCCGGCGTGCAATCCGTATCTGGCGCTGGCGGCCATGCTCGGGTCAGGTCTGGACGGCATCGACAAGAGAATCGACCCGGGTCCGCCGGTCAACAAGAACATCTTCGCGATGAGCCATCGCGAGCGGCGGCATCTTCGGATCGACGAGCTCCCGGGCAATCTGAGCGAGGCGCTCGACGAACTGGAGAAAGACGACCTCATGCGCGAGCTGCTGGGCGAGCACCTGTTCGAACACTACGTCGCCGCCAAGCGCGAGGAATGGCTCGACTACATCAAGCACGTCTCTCCCTGGGAGGTCGAGCGGTATCTCGGCATGTACTGATCGACGCCGGCGGGGCGCGACGCCTCCGACAACGATCTGAATCGCCGGCCCGGACTCAAAAATGGTCACCGGTCGTCGCCGCGCCAGGACGGCGGCGGGCGGCGGGCGCGTCTTTCCCACCTTTTCCGCGGCCCTCGCGGGCATGCGATTTGATATCGCTGCGGTTGGTCGCGCCGGATCAGGCGGGATACGTCACATCAGGCTGGCGCTGTCATCGTGTCCCGTCAGCAACGTTCACCGATTCGGCGCGGCCGCGTGCGTCCCGCCACAGGAGTGGCTCAATTTCAACGAACCACCGAGATCGCCGAGAGAAATCCTAACCGTGCCTCTCTCAAACAGCTCGCGAGTTCTTGAACAGTAGAACACCACGCACACCAAGGCTGTGTCCCCTGGGAGACCGGCTCACGTCGTGATGGTGACCGCGACCGCAGTCATGTCGTCGTGCGTCGGCGCGTCGGCGACGAAATCGCGAATGGCCGCGAAAATCGCCTGGACAAGAGCCTGCGACGATCGGCGGCGATTCGCCGCGACGACGTCGAGCAACCGGGTCGTGCCGAACTCCCGCCCTGCCGGATCGCGGGCCTCCGAAACGCCGTCGGTGAAAAACACGTAGACGTCGCCCGGCGCGAGATCGAAGCTCGCCTCGTCGTAGGACGAGCCCGCGAACGATCCGAGCGGGACGCCCGGCAACTCCACCTGACTGACGGTATCGCCGCTGGCGCGGACGGGATACGGCAGACCGGAATTGGCCATGATCACGGTTCGCCGCTTGAAATCGAACACCGCGTAACACAGCGTGCAGTAGTACTCCTCGAGCTGTCGCTCGTGGAGGATGGTGTTCATCGACGCCATCACCGTGGCCGGACTCGCGCGCTCGGGCATGAAGCGCCGCCGAAACGTGCGCGAACGGACCAGCTCGCCGGCAAATGCGCTGTAGAGCGCGGCCGGCACACCTTTCCCCGACACGTCGCCGACGGCGACGACGAGGCTGTTGGGCTCCGGGGCGAGAAAATCGTACAAGTCGCCCCCGAGCTCGCGCGCCGGCGTGAATTGCGCCGCCACGTCGACGCCCTTGATCCGCTTGGGCAGATCCGTCGGCAGAAGCGCCATCTGCACGCGCTGCGCGAATCGCAGCTCCTTCTCCAGGCGCACTTCGTTGGCGCGGATCGCTTGATACAGCCGCGCGTTTTCGATCGCGACCGCGGCCTGACTCGCCAGCAGCGTCAGGATTTCGACGTCGCGCTTGCTGAAGGCGTCGAGCTCGGGGCTTTCGAGGTCGAATACGCCGATGCAGCGGTCCGTCACCAGGAGCGGAATGACCAGCTCCGAACGCACGTCAGGCACCACCATGATGTAGCGGGGATCGAGGCTGACGTCGGGAACCAGCACGACCTCCTTATGGAGCGCCGCGTAGCCGACCAATCCGCTGCCGACCTTGACGCGCGGCAGCGCGACTTTTTCACCGTAGCGCACGGCGATCTTGATTTCGAGCTCCTGCGTGAACTCGTTCAGCAGGACGATGCCGAACGTCCGGTAATCGATCAACCGACGGGTGGAGCTGGCCAGCCGCGTCAACAGCTCGTCGAGGTTGAGGATGCCGGCGAAGTCGCGGCCGACCTCGGCGAGCGTTTCGAGCGTGCTCGTGTAGTCGCGCTCGTGCTCGAACAGCCGCGCGTTCTCGATCGCGACCGCCACATGCGCGGCAAACTGACGCAGGACCGCCTCGTCGGTCTCGGTAAATTGGCCGGCGGTGTCGCTGAGCAGATTCAGCGCGCCGATGACGCGCCCCTTGCGCCGCAACGGCACGACCAGCTCAGCGTTCGAGCCGGGCACCGCTTCGACATAGCGCGGATCGGCGTGCACATCGTTGACGACGAGCGGGTGGCCTTCGGCGACCGCCGCGCCGACCAGGCCCTGCCCCACCTTCACCCGCAGCGTTCGAGCCAGCTCCTCGGGGTATCCGACCGAGTACGCAATTGCGAGCTCCTCGCCCCGGGCGTCGAGCAGGTACACCGCGAACGCCTGGAACTTGGTGAGGCGCGCGATGAGCTCGGGGATCTTCTGCAGCAGCTCGTCGAGGTCGAGGACCGAGGTGACCTCGCGGCCGAGCGCAAACAACGTCGACAGCGCCTCGATGGCCGTGACGCGTGAGTCGGGCTCCGATGTCGTGGATTGAGTCATGGCGTCATTTGGTCATCTCTCGTCATGTCGATCGGGCGATTGATTAGTCGGTGGCCTCTCAATGCGGCTCGACGCGCCAATCAATGACCGGGAATCGAATGACCAGATGAGGCAATGCCTGTGCGGTGACAGTATAATCTGAGGTTCCGATGGACTTGACGCTTCCGCTCGACTACGCCGCGATCGAAGGCATTCTGCAGCACAGATACCCATTCCTGTTCGTCGACCGCATCACCGAATTCGAAGTCGACAAGCGCATCGTCGGCATCAAGAACGTGTCGCTCAACGAGCGGTATCTGTCGCATTCTGCCGCCGGGTCGCCGGTGCTGCCGCCGACGATTCTCACGGAAGTGGTCGCACAGGTGGGCGCGATCCTGATTCTCGCCAAACCGGAGAACCGCCAGCGCTTGCCGTTTTTTGCGGGCATCGAGCGCGTCCGATATCGACGTCCCGTGTACGCCGGCGACGTGCTGGAAATCGAAGCCACGGTGCTGCGGCTGCGCAGCCGGATGGGGCGGCTGAAAGGGATTGGACGGGTCGACGGAAAAATCGTGATCGAGGGCACGATGACCTTCGCGCTGGGACCCGCTCAACCGGAGCAGGCTGCCGGGTCCAAATCGCACGTCTGAGGGAGGCGGCGGAACAAGAGCGTGAGGACGGCTTCGGGGCCCGCGAGCGATTGTCCAGCCGCGCGGGTCGATGCCGACCCACGACCGCCGAGGGGACTGGCGTACAACTCACCGCAGCGGTAATAATGGAGGGCCTATGTCCAAACCTTCAAAAAAGAATCCGTCGCCTCCTCCACCCCAGGAACCGGTCCGCGGCAAGGCCCCGTTGGTGATTGGGGCTGTGGCGATCGTCGCTATCGCCGTCGGCGCCTACACCTTCATGCAGAGCGAACGCGCCGAGCCCCAAGCGTCTGCCACCGCCGCGACGCCGGCCGCCGCTCCGGCCGGAGGCGTTCCAGCGCCAGTGCCGGCGGCGGAAATCACGCCGCCCGCGCCTGCCGTGGCGCTCGCCCCGCATCCACAGAAGGACTATCCGCCGCTCGAATTGCCGGCGTATCCTCTTGGACGGTCACCGGAAGTGATTACGGCGGCCTACAGGTTCGCGGCAGAGCACCCGGAGGTGCTGACCTATGTGCCGTGCTTCTGCGGATGCGAGCGTAGCGGACATAAGGGCAACGAGGATTGCTTCGTCAAGTCGCGGGCGGCCAATGGCGACGTGTCGGAGTGGGAGCCCCACGGCATGGAGTGCAATGTCTGTGTCGACGTGGCCACCCAGGCCAAGCAGATGTACTCGTCCGGCGCATCAGTGCGTGATATTCGCGCCGCGGTGGAACAGAAATGGGCCAAGCAGGCCGAGGAAATGCACACGCACACGCCGACGCCGCAGCCGCCAAAGTAGTATCCCGTCGTGAAGCGACGCGCGGAGGCGTTTGCTCGCCTCTTCGAGCGGGTGCATGAGGGTGTCTACATCGGCACCCTCCACCCGGCCTGGTCCGCGACAATCGCGGCCAACCCCCATCTGAAATCGATCTTCGGTTATCCGCGCGACGCGGACGAGGAAGACGTACGCCCGTTCGAGGTGGATCGGTTCGTCGACCCGCACGCGCGCGACGCGCTGCTCGAACGCCTGGCCACCGACGGCTCAGTGGCCGACTATCTGCTCCGCTTGCGGCGCGCGGATCGAACCGCGGTCTGGGTCGAGCTCACGGCACGCGGCGACCCGCGCAGCGCCGACGGGACGATGCGCGTCGAAGCGCTGGTGCGGGACGTCAGCGAGCGCAAGAAGCTCGACGACGAGACGCGCGACATTTCTGCGCAGCTCCTCCAGGCAGAGAAGATGGCGGCGCTCGGACAGACGATTTCCGGCGTCGCCCATGAGCTGAACAACCCGCTCGCCACCATCCTGACCTGGGCGGAACGCCTGTCGCAAAAAACCGCCGTCGATGCATCCGTTCGCCGCGGCCTCGAAACCATTCTCAGCGAGTCGGAGCGCGCCGCGAGGATCGTCCGCAATCTCCTGACGTTTGCGCGCAAGCGTCAGACGACCCGCGCGATGGTCGACATCAACGAGGTGGTCCGCGAGACGCTCGCGCTGCGGTCCGACAAGCAGCGTGCCTCTAATATCACCGTCGCCCACACGCTGGCCGACGGCCTGCCGCGCGTGTTCGCCGACGGCTATCAGTTGCAGCAGGTGCTGCTGAATCTGGTCATCAACGCCGAACAGGCGATGCTCTCGGCGCACGGTCGAGGCGCGCTGGTCGTCCGCACCTGGCACGACGCCGACCTCGAGTCGGTGGTGCTCGAGATCAACGACGATGGGCCGGGAATTCCGACCGACTTGCAGCCGAAGATCTTCGACCCGTTCTTCACGACCAAGGACGTGGGCACGGGGACCGGTCTCGGCCTGACCGTCGCGTATGCCATCGTGCAGGAGCACGGCGGCCGTATTCGACTGGAGTCGCGCGCGGGAGCCGGCACGTCGTTCTATGTCGACATCCCAGTCATGGGCGCCAAGGTCTCGCCGCCGGGATCACCCGCGCCCCGGGCACCGGTCGAACGTGCCGCCGGCGCGTCGATCCTTGTCGTCGAAGACGAAGCGGCGCTTGCGAACGCGGTCGCCGACATGCTCAGGGATGCGGGCTATGTGGTTGAAGGCGCGTCGGACGGCGCCGAGGCCCTCGAGCGGGTCGCGGCACGCACATTTGATCTCGTCATCTGCGACCTCAAGATGCCGCGCGTCGACGGCCAGGCGTTCTACCGCGCGCTGGCGACGCGCGCACCCGCGTTGCTCACACGAGTCGTATTCGTGACCGGCGACGTCGCAGGCACCGAGGCCGAACGATTCCTGGGCACCAGCCGGTGCCGTTGGCTGGCAAAGCCGTTCCGATCGTCCGACTTGCTGAGGGTGGTCCGGGAAAGTCTCTCGTAGCCTGGTTCTCGCGCCTCACGCCTTGCCAGCCAGACGCCGCGCTCCGAAAGATTCGTCAATGAATCTCCGATTCGGGACACTCGGGGCTCACCGCGCCGCGGCCGCCGGGCGACGATGCTGATCGATTCGGAGCGGCGCCGGCGCGCGCCGCTTGTTGGGCGCTCTGTACGACAACACCACCGCCGGCATCGGCGCTCGTGTTTCCGACCGTGGCGACGGCAGTTCCGCCTTCAGCATCGTCGGTCTTGCCGCGAACGTCACGAGCGCTCTGCGCATCTCCGCGAGATGCTGCGGACCGATGTGCCCGAGCGCGTCGCGCAAACGACGGATGGCGCGGGCGTGCAGCTGCGAGACGCGGGATTCGTTCACACCAATTTCCGCGCCAATCTGCTTCATCGTCGCCTCGCCGTAGTAGTAGCGGCCGATGACGTTCTGCTCGCGCCGCGGCAGCGACTCAATCGCGGCACGGATCCGATCGCGCATCTCGAGCTTCTCGTAGGCGGAGTCGGGCGCGTCGGGCTCCGACGGCATCAGCGCCGCCGGCAAGGCACTCTCGTTGACGTGTTCGCCCATCGCGAGCGGCGACGTCGACTCGATCGTGTTGATGCGAACAATCGTCCGGCTCAGGCGCTTCTCGTCGCTGCCGACGCGGACGGCGAGATCGGCGAGCGAGGGCTCGTGACCCAGCTCACGCCGCAGCGATTCCCGGGCCGATTCGAGCTCGCGGCGTTGGCGCCGCACGCCACGCGGCCATGCATCGCGGCGCAACGCGTCGATCATCGCGCCCCGGACGCGTCGCTCGGCAAACGTCTCGAACTTGATCCCGCGGGCCTCGTCGAAGCGGTTCGCGGCATCGATCAACCCGAGGACGCCGTCCTGCACGAGATCGCCGATGTCGATGGAGTTGGGCATCGACGCCGCCACCCGGCGCGCGAGCGCCTCCACGAATGGCAGACCCGCCACTATCCGGCGGTCCTGGCTCGGGTCTACGGTCTGGGCTCGCATCACGTCTCCTTGGTCACACGCGTTCAGGCTTGCCGGTACCTGCCGGGGTCTTCCAGCATCTTCCAGCGTTTTCCCGGCGCTTCCGGTGATTGCACAACATCGCAAAGGAAGCACCAACGGCCAGACAGCAGGTGCCAAGGCGTCGGTAGCGCGGGAAATGGCTCTTCGCAATCACTTGACTGCAAAGGGTTTGATTGCGTGGTGCCGGCCGGAATGAGGCAGCGGGATTCGGCGGGAGCCTGCGAAAAGATCGACCTTAAATCGTCAAGATATTGGCGGTGTTGCGAGAGAATCGTCAAGAAGATGACGCGATTGTGTCGATCACGCGGGCGTCAGGTTTGGCCTGCTGGGGTGCCGGGCTGATTGGCGTGACGACGGATGTCCTGGGCGGTCGACAGCGCATCGATCGTGCTCGCAACGACCTGGGCCGCGCGCGCTCGACTCTGTTCGTCGAGCGCCCTTGCTTCGAGCAGTTCGGCGTGCGCGAGGATGATTCCCAACTGATTATTGAGCTGATGGAAAAGAAGACGCAGCTCCGCAGATTCATCCATGGCACGGCTCGCAGTGATTCTGCCACTTCATCGCTGGGTCTGCTCGCAGGTGATTCTGCCTCGCGGCGACCGTGGATCAGGCCCGACTCCGACCGTCGCCCTGCCACACCGTGCCGATCGTCGGCGAATCGGCGCGATGGGGATCGCGCCAGAGTGTATCGACGAAGATTCGAACGGATCCGCCCGCCGTTCGCACGTATTCGATCTTGCCGCTCGACAACCAGTTGTAGATCGTGCGCCGGCTGACACCGACAAGCTCACAGGCCTTCATGATCGAGATGGTTTTTCGCTCCACGTCGCTCGTCCCTCCGGGGACTGTATCGGACTGTCGTTGACTTCGCTGCAGGGCAGTCACGGCCTTTCATCGGTTTAGAAGCGTTTTTGGATGCTCCTGGGCCTCAGGCGAGAACAGTGTCAAGATATTGGCGCTTGGAAGAGTTGCGCCGACCGTCTCCGCCGCTGCCAGTCGACGGTTTGAGGCACGCGTTGTCAAATGCCTGATACACCAAGACATCTGCTGCTTATCGAAGACGAGGCGCCGCTGCGTGAGGCGGTGGCCGAACACCTGACCGATCGTGGCTATCTGGTCGAACAGGCCGAGTCCGGGGAGACGGCGCTTGCCAAGCTCGCCGACTTCGCCTTCGACATCATCGTCACGGATCTGCGTTTGCCGGGTATCGGTGGTTCGGCGGTGGTCGAGGCGGCGGTGGCCCGGTATCCGGACATCATCGCCATTGTCGTCACCGGGTACGGCACGGTGAAGGACGCCGTCGACGCGATCAAGCGGGGCGCCTGGGATTTCGTGAGCAAGCCGTTTCAAATCGACGAACTGCTTCATGTGCTCGAGTCGGCTCTGGAACAGCGGCGACTGCGATCGGAGAATGCGTACCTGCGTGCGCAACTCGAAGAGCGATACCGGTTCGAAGGGGTCGTCGGCAAGGGCCGTGCGATGTCGCATCTGTTCCAGTTGCTCGAGACGGTCGCGCCGACAAACAGCACGATTCTCATCACCGGGGAAACCGGCACCGGCAAAGAAGTCGTCGCCCGGGCGATCCACCACAACAGTCCACGACGCGTGCATCGATTCGTGGCGCTCAACTGCAGCGCGATCCCAGAGACGCTGCTCGAAGCTGAGCTCTTCGGTCACGTGCGCGGGGCGTTTACCGGGGCCATCGGCAATCGCCAGGGACGGCTCGAGCAGGCGCACAAAGGCACCCTGTTTCTCGACGAAGTCGGGACGATGAGCCCAGGGCTGCAGATGAAACTGCTGCGGGTGCTCCAGGAACGCGAGTTCGATCGCGTCGGGGATACGCACACGACCAAGGTCGACGTGCGCGTCATCGCGGCCACCAACAGCGACCTGGGGAGAATGGTGACGCAGGGACTGTTTCGAGAAGACCTGTTCTATCGGTTGAATGTCATCCCCGTGCAATTGCCGGCGCTTCGTGAGCGTAAGGAGGATATTCCGCTGCTCGTCCGGCACTTTCTCGAAAAGTTTGCGGCCGCGTCGGTGCCGTCGCGTGGATCCGTGACGGCTTCCCAGGACGCCATTCGGCAGCTCATGGCGTACGCGTGGCCAGGCAACGTACGTCAGCTCGAGAATGCGGTCGAACGGGCGTTTGCGCTGAGCGCCGGTCGATCGCAGATCGAGGTGGCGGACCTGCCGACGGAGGTTCAACAGGCGGTCGAGCCGGCGGCGAGATCGGCGACGACGCTGCCGGAACAGGGCCTGAGCCTCGAACGATTCGTGGCGGGCGTCGAGCGCGAACTGATCGAGCAGGCGCTCGAACGGACCAGCGGCAACAAAGGTCGGGCGGCCAGCCTCCTCGGGATGAAACGGACGACCCTGGTCGAGAAGCTGAAACGGATGAACGTCTAGCGGGGCCTCCGTTAGGTGTAGGCTGGTAGCATGCCGCCTCGCCACGCGTACTGGACGATCCTGATCGATAACGCGCCGACCGCTTTCCGGGCCCGCGAACGGGAGGATCTCGTACCGACGCTGAATCAGCTCCGGCGGACGAACAAGGACGTCCTCTTGAAATGGTTTGGGCGCGGGAAGTTGTGGGACACACCAGAGGCGGCCGAGACCGCCGGACGCGAAACGCGCGGCCAAGAAGAGAAGCGCGGTCGCGACTGGCGTCCCGGCGGCACGCACAAAGATCCGCGTGATCGCTTCAAGAAGGGCGCGAAGAAGCGGGACGACAGACCGAGACCGCGTGCGGCGGCGGCGAACGAGTCGGACAAGCCGGCGGACGCTCGCCCCGCTGCCGCTGCTCAGCCTTGGCGCGAGAAGCCAGACAGTCGATCCGCTGGAGCTGCCCGGCCGTGGCGCGACAAACCGCACGACAATCGCCCGGCCGGAGGTGCGCGACCCTGGCGCGATAAACCTCGGGACAGTCGCCCGGCCGGAGCCGCGCAGCCCTGGCGCGATAAACCTCGGGACGGTCGCCCGGCCGG
>JBDTVS010000172.1:0-47763 GCA_040007095.1 Acidobacteriota bacterium | reverse complement strand
CCGCCGAGGCGGTGTTCGATTGGCACGAAGCCCCTGGTGCGTTCGAACGGCTGACCCCTCCGGCGGCACGCGTGCGGGTGGTGTCGGCAAGAGGGCGGGATTCGTGACGGCGCCCGGGTGTCGCTACGCGTGGGCCCGAAGCCGTTTTCGCTGCGGTGGGACCTGGAACATCGTGACTACCAGTACGGGCGTTCGTTCACGGACCCGCAGCTCGTGGGTCCGTTTCGGTAATGGAAGCACGTGCACCGGATGGTGCCGCAGGGTCCGCAGGCCTCGGTCCTCGAAGACGCGATCGAGTACGAGCTGCCGTTCGGGACGATCGGATCGCTGGTCGGGCGGCTCTTCGTGCAGGGAAGACTGAGCGGGCATTCGAACACCCACCCGTGTGATGGTCCACCTGCGCCATGCGGGCCTCCCGACGCGCCGACGAATCGTGGTACTCCTATTCACCGTCCCATGCTCTTTCGCCAAGCCACCCTTGAACGCATCCGCGACGGCGCGGTCACCCTCGCGTTCCGCCGCTGGCAACGTCCCACCGTTCGGGCCGGAGGCACCCTCCTGACCGCGATCGGCCAACTCACTATCGGCCAGGTCGACCTGGTTGATGTGGATGAAATCACTCTCGCCCAGGCAAGGAAGGCCGGCTATACGTCCGTTGACGAGCTACTCGCTGATCTTGGGGAGAGGCCGGGCCAACTCTATCGCATCGAACTCGGTGCGGTCGCCGCGGACCCTCGCCTCGCCTTGCGCGAGCAGGCGCCATCACCGAGCGAAGCGAAGGCTATCCTGGACAAGCTTGAGCGTATGGATGGCCATGCGCCGCAACCCTGGACGCTGGCCACCTTGGAACTTCTTGAGGCTCGGCCTGGGGTGCGGGCCGGGGACCTGGCCGCGCATCTCGGGATGGAGCGACTGTCCTTCAAGGCGAACGTCCGCAAGCTCAAAGCCCTCGGCCTCACGATAAGCCTCGAGACAGGCTATGAACTCGCCCCACGCGGCCGAGTCATACTTCAGGACCTTCAGGGCGGCCGTCGCAGGCGGTGCTAACCTCTGCTTGCAGCCGATGCAGGAGTGGCAGCTTGCGCAAGCCAGAGATGAGCTCGCGATTCCCAAAAGGAATCTGAGACGCGAAGCTTCCGACCGACTAGCCAAGGCGCGGCGTCGCCGCGGGGAGATGTATGCAGACAAGTCGCTTTCTCGTTACCGGTGGCAGCCAGGGGATCGGCGCGGCGATCGTTGAACTGGCGCGGGCGGCCGGCCACCAGGTCGTCTTCACGGGCCGGAACCAGGCGCTCATCGAATCGGTCGCGAAGAACACAGGGGCAGTTGGACTGCGAGCCGACGTCGCGGTCGGCGACGACAATGCCAGAGCCGTCGATCTCTGCCGGGAACGCATGGGCGGCGTCGATGTGCTCGTCAATAACGCCGGCTACGCGTATCGGGCCGAAATCGGGGCGATTGACATGTCCGCGATGCGGCAGATGTTCGATACCAACGTGTTCGGCCTGGTCGACATCACCAACCGGGTCGTGCCGCTGATGAAGGAGCAGGGACTGGGCGACATCATCAACATCGCATCGACGTCGGGGATGAAAGGCGGGGCGACCGGCACGCCGTACGGCGCCAGCAAGTGGGCCGTGAGAGGCATCAGCCAGTGCTGGCAAGCCGAGTTGAGGCCGCACGGCATCAGGGTCACGTGTGTGTGCCCGTCCGAGGTGCAAACGAATTTTGGAGGGCGGGGAGGCCGCAATAACCCCAACAAGCTCTATGCCGAGGACATCGGGGCCACCATCATGGCGGCACTCGACATGCCACGCCGCGCGCTCTGGCCGGAATTGGCCGTATTCGCGAACAACCCTTGGAAAGACGAGTAGCGAGAGGAGTGACGACATGACGACGCTTTGCACCCGATTTTCGTTGCGGTGGTCCCTGTCTGCCGGGCTTGCGCTTGCGTTGATGTGGGGCGGGCACCTCGTTGGCCAGGGTGGAGGAACGGCGCAGACGGAGGGCGCCTCGCGCCTGGACCGGGTGCGGGAACTGGCGATGAAGATCGAGGCGCCGTTCACCGTCGCGGCCGTGGGCGACATCTTTGGAGCGATGGCCCCGATTGCGCCGCTGGCCGAGCCGCGGCTGCAGAGCCTGCTGAAGGTGATTCGCGACGCCGATGTCGGATTCGCGAATGCGGAATCCTCCATTGCCGACCTGGCCCGCTTTCAGGGGCCGTTTGGTGGCCTGCTCGCCCCGAAGGCGGCTGCCGCCGACCTGAAGGCCATGGGCATTCGTATCGCCGCGCGAGCGAACAACCACGTTGGCGACAACACCAGCGAAGGCATGTTCTCGACCAACGCCCTCCTGGACGAATTGGGGATAGTACACGCCGGCACCGGGCGGAGTCTCGAGGAAGCGCGGGACGCGGCGTACCTGACGACGTCGAAAGGCCGGGTCGGTCTCGTCTCGCTGATGCCGATCAGCGACGATGCACCCGGCGGCGATAACCAGGGGGCCTCATTCCTTCGCACGGCGGCAACGTCCCGGTCCGGCAATGTCGGCGGGGCGCCTGGGCTGAATCCTCTGCGACTGACGACCTATCACGTCGTCAAGCCAGACGAATTCCAGGCGCTGAAGAAGATTCGCGACTCGGCCAGCGCGCGTCGCGGCGAAGTATCTGTGCCGGGCCCTGCCCCTGCCGACCGTCCTGATCGGCTGGAGCTCTTCGGGAAGTACTACAAGGTCGGACCAGGGACCGGAGACTTGAGCTATGAAATGAATGCGGCTGATCTGCGCGAGAATCAGCGCAGCATCCGCAACGGAAAGTTCTTCGCGGACTTCATGATCGTCTCAGTCCACGCGCATCAGAACAGCTTTGCCTTCCAGCGCTATTCGTTCGATAACAACGTGCCGGATTTTCTCGTCGAGTTCGCGCATCAGGCGATCGACAACGGCGCGGATATGTTCGTCGGCCACGGCGTACACACGATCCGTGGTGTCGAGATCTACAAGGGCAAACCGATCTTCTACGGTCTGTCGAACTTCTGCTTCTATATGAATTCGCCGATCGGCAGCGATCAGGCAGGTGGAGCAGGCGATCTCACCCGCGCAGAGCGCAGTCAGGCGAACGTCGATCGTCTGGGGCTCTCTCATCAGGACAACATGGAGGCGCTGCTGGCGGTGCCCCGGTTCGAGAACGGGAAGCTGACCGAAGTGCGGATCTACCCGGCCGACGTTGGTAAGGGGTACAGGCCGGTGTCGAAAATCGGGATTCCGCTGACGCCGTCGCCCGAGGTCGCCCGGGAGATTCTGGAGAAGGTCCAGCGGCTCTCCAAGCCGTTTGGCACGAACATGACCATCGACAACGGCGTCGGTGTAATTCGCGTCACGGCTCCGTCGCCGAACCGTCCCGCTGCTCCTTAGTCGCTTCGGTCCACTGCGTCACTTCGAACTCGAGCCTCGAACCCTCACCCATGCACGGAACGGTAGGGCTTTGCCATCAGTGTGCTCCTGACGCAATGCCCTGTCGGTAAGCTTTGTGGCGCCGGCGGCCGGCACCGCGAGTCTCCACTTCGAGTGACGAAAGGAAAACGGGAGGTTCGGCCCATCGTATTGAAGGCTGTTTTCAACGCCCGTCCGGCGTGACCGCACCGGCGCAGGCTGTCGATCAAGGTTGAGGCTGAATCATGAAGTTCGCCAGGTCTGTGTTCATCGTCGCCGGCATCTGGGGAATCGCCGTTCTGATGCCGTTCTATTGGCTCGTCGACCTGACGGGCCGCCGATACGCTGCCCCGACCGAGTACCCGCATTTCTTTTACGGTTTCTTCGCCGTCGCGCTGGCGTGGCAAATCGCCTTTCTGGTCATCGGATACCGACCCGACCGCTACCGTTCGCTGATGATCCTCGCAATGCTCGAGAAGTTCGGGTTCGTCGCGACCCTGCTCGTCCTGTACGCGCGGACGCGAATTCCGTGGATCGATGCGCAGGCCGCCGCGCCGGACTTCGTGCTCGGCGTCCTGTTCATCGTGGCCTTCGTGAAGACGCGGTTGGTAAGGGAGCCGGGTATCTGAAGCTGGACGCACAACCAGCGGCGGGGGTTCGTGGCCGCCCTGGTGCTGACGACAGCGCCAATGACTGCCTGTCGTTCGTGGTGTTCGGTTTGTAGGGCGGAAAGAAATCACCTGGCTTCGCCCTACAAGAGCAGAAGCGTCGGCGGTTCCCGCAACGTGGTTGTTGTGAAGATCCGACCATGACGGAGAAGGTGCTGGAGATGATGAAACAAGCAGTGGTAGGTCTATTGGTCCTGGGCGTTGTTGGTTCTGTCAGTGCGCATGGGCGTGACATTGTCGCAAGATTCGACGGCGGCATCGGTGTTATCCCGGTATCGAGTGGAGCGGGGCCGGTGAACGCCGATGGAACGTTCCCGAATGCGAAGCCGAACATCGTCAGAGGCGTGTCTCCTGGCGCCGGGCCCTGGAGGATCGCCGATCTCAAAGCCGACGTCGACGTGGACGGCCGAATCAGGGTCAGAGGGCGCGGCTTGCTCCTGGCCAGCGGCAATAGCATCGGACTGAACGCCAATCAAAAGGTCTTCGCGACCCTGATCTGTGAACCGACAATCCCCTTTGTCGAACGCAGCACCACCCTCACCGGTGTTCCGCTCGAACCCAACGGCGATTTTCGAATCGACGATACCGTGAATCCTGCGACGTCAGACTGCCACAGCCCGGTACTCCTCATCCGCAGCAGCGGGAACGGCGCGTGGTTCGCCGCCGGGATTCCGAGACTCGGAGACGACGACTAGGGGCGACTCCAGGGACCCCGCCGCGCGTTTTTCAGCGCGTTGGGGTCCCGGGGCGACGGAGGATACCGGCTATTTGCGGTAGGAGTTGCGGTTTCCTGAAGGTCTTCGAATTTCTGCGCTGAGAAGAACCATCCCCCGCCGGACAGGCTCGGTCGCGTCCGGTCGCCAACCCGCTCAAGCATCAACGAAAATGGACGAGCACGAAGCCCATTTATGATATCCTTATGTAGTATTAATTGTTCGTTAGGAGATCAGGTCAGTATTTAAGATGACGGTTGAACTTCGGATGCCCCTCCGGCAGCGGGAAATGGTGGGGAGTTGATGCTTCCTGGTGCACTGGGCGTCCCCGGCGCGTCCTTTCGCAGCGGAGGCGAGGACTCCCCGCCCACGAGATTCCCTGACGACGCACGCAGACTGTCGCTCGGCCAGCAGCGATTGTGGTTCACCGAACAGCGTTCAGTGGGCTCCGCGGCGTCCAACGTCGTCCGCACGTTTCGCCTCAGGGGACCCTTGGCGACCGATGCCCTCGAAAGAGGCGTGAACGAGATCGTCATGCGTCACCAGATCCTGAGGGCCACGTTTCCGGTCCGGGCGGGCGAACCGGTCCTCATTGTGGTGCCGATGCTCCGGTTATGGCTCCTGCCTATCGTGGTCGCGGCCTCGAAGCTGGCGGCGGCGGTTGCGGAAGAGGCCGATCGGCCTTTCGATCTGACCCGAGGCCCGCTCATTCGATGCAGGCTGTGCCGTATCGGCCCCGACGATCACCTGCTGATCATCACGATCCACAACATCGTCGCCGACGCCGGGTCCATGGGGATTTTCGTCCGGGAGCTCGGCGTGCTGTACGACGCCTTCTCTGCCGGTCGGCCCTCACCGCTACCACCCCTGCCGATTCAGTTCGCGGATTTCGTCGAACGGCAGCGCGAGCGGCTGCAGGGCCATCCTGAGCGCGCGCACGCCGACTATTGGAAGCAACAGCTCAACGGAAGTCTGCCGGTGTTGGACGTGCCCACCGACCGGGCGCGCGAATCGACGCAACGATTCCAGGGGGGCTGCGAAACGCTGGAGCTGTCCGAATCCTTGTCGAACGCGCTGAGGGCGTTCAGCCGGACGGGGGGCGCGACGCTGTTCATGACCCTGCTGGCGGCGTTCCAGGTTCTGATGCACCGCCACACACGCGACGACGACATTGTCGTGGGGGCGCGGTTGATCGGCCGACCACGAAGCGATGTGGACGGGCTGATCGGCTTTTTCGTCGACACCCCGCTGTTCCGCTCGAACGTGGCCGACGATCCAACCTTTCGACAGGTGGTGATCCGGTTGCGTGACATGGCGCTCGACGCACAGGCGCACCAGGAGACGTCTTTCGAAGCGGTGGCCGGCGAACTCGGGTGGCATCCCGATCCCAGATTTCCAGGCCTGTTCAACGTCCTGTTCAGTCTGATTGACGGCGACGCGGAACGACTCGACCTGAATGGCCTCGGCGTCGAGCCGTTGGAGGCGCGTCGCTCACTGGCTCAGACCGAACTGAGCCTGTTTGTTGTCGACCGCGACAACCGTCTGACCGCCGAGCTGCGAAGCAACCTCGAGCTGTTCGAACGCGTCACGGCGGCGCGGATGCTGGTTCGCTTCCGTCTGCTGTTGGAGGCGGCGATTGCCGATCCGGACGAGCGCGTTTCGGCGATGCGGCTGGTCGGCGAAGACGAGCGCCGGCAAGTGCTCCGTGACTGGAACCAGACGGTCCGGGCGATCGACGCCGGCCGCTGCTTGCACGACGTGATCGAGGAGCAGGCAGCGACCACGCCGAATGCCGTGGCCGTGGCGGCGGGAGCGGATCGCCTGACGTACGGCGAATTGGACCGGCGCGCCAACCAGCTCGCCCACTACCTGCGTGCGCGAGGCGTCGGTCCCGACGTGCTGGTAGGAATCTCGGTCGAGCGGTCTCCCGCCTTGATCGTTGGCCTGCTCGCGATCTTGAAGGCCGGTGGGGCATACCTGCCGCTCGATCCGGCGTACCCGCCCGAACGATTGGCGTTCATGCTCCACGATGCGCAGGCGCTCGTCCTGGTGAAACAGGCGCGATATGCCATCGAGGGGCCCGAGTCCACCATCGTGGTGTGCATCGACGACGATTGGCCCGCGATAGCCGAGGAAAGTGATTCGGCGCCGTCGAGCAGCGGCCGGCCGGAGGACCTCGCCTACGTGATCTATACCTCCGGTTCATCAGGAGCGCCGAAGGGCGTGATGATCGAGCACCGCTCCGCGGTCAATCTGGTGCGATTCGCCGGGGAGGAGTATGCGTTTTCTCCCGACGACCGGGTGCTTCAGTTCGTCTCGGTCAGCTTTGACGCGAGCGTGGAGGAGATGTTTGCTCCTCTCTCCCGCGGCGCCACACTCGTGCTGCGGAGCGAGGCGATGGTGGCGTCGGCGTCCGCCTTCCTGCAGCAGTGCCGAGCCTGGGCAGTCACCGTCCTGGTGCTGCCGACCGCCTACTGGCATGAGCTGGCACTGGCGATCGGCATGTCGGATGACCAGGAGGTTCCTCCCAGCATCCGATGCATCATCATCGGCGGGGAGAGCGTGCGCAGGGATCGGCTGGAGATGTGGCGACGACGGATTGGACACCGCGTGCGCCTGGTCAATCAGTACGGTCCGACCGAAGCGACGGTGGTCGCCACGACATGCGATTTGACCGGCGCAGCGGGGGCGCACCCGGTCATGGCGGGCGAGACGCCGATCGGCCGGCCCGTCTGGAACACCCGGATCTTTCTGCTGGACGACCGGCAGCAGCCGGTGCCTGTCGGCGTGAGGGGCGAAATCTACATCGGAGGCGCCGGCCTGGCACGAGGGTACCTCAACAGGCCCGAGCTGACCGCCGATCGCTTCGTTCGAGATCCATTCGACGAGACGCCCGGCGCCAGGCTCTACCGGACCGGCGACGTCGCACGGTATCTGCCGGACGGTTCCATCCAGATCGCCGGCCGCACGGATCAACAGGTCAAAGTGCGCGGCTGCCGCGTCGAGCTCGGAGAGATCGAGGCGACGCTGTCGCAGCATCCGTCGATTCACGAGGCGGTCGTCGTGGCCCGGCAAACCGAGTCCGGCGACACGCAGCTCACGTCGTATGTCTGCGGGAGCGGAGCGCCTTCGGCGTCGGACAGTGAACTGCGGGAACACCTGAGTCGGACGCTGCCGGCACACATGATCCCGGCGGCGTTCGTGAGGGTCGAATCGCTGCCGCGCCTGGCAAACGGCAAGATCGATCGACCGTCCCTGTGGCAGATGAAAGAGGCGCACGCTGAGGAAGGCCGGCCATGCACGGCGCCCCGGACACCGATCGAGCGCGAGCTGGCCGACATCTGGGCCCAGGTGTTCGGGGTCGCGCGCATCGGCGTGGACGACAATTTCTTCGAGCTCGGCGGGCACTCGTTGCGGTCCATCGAGCTGATCGCTCGCATCGAGAAGCGATTCGGGAGAACCGTGCCGGCGGCCATCCTGTTCCAGGCGCCGACGGTTGCGCAGATGGCCGAGATCCTCGGCGAGCGCTGCTACCCGGACGCCTGGTCCTCGATGATCCCGATCCAGCCCTTCGGCCGCGAGCTGCCGTTTTTCTGGATTCACGGCGATTCCAGTAATTCGCGACTGCCAGACTACCTGGGACGCGATCGTCCGCTGTATGCGATGGAACACCAGGCGCACGACGGCAGGCCGGCCTGTTTCACGGAGGTCGAGACGATCGCCGAACACTATCTCGAGCAGGTGCGTGCCATTCGGCCGCATGGACCATATGTGCTTGGCGGCTATTCCTTCGGCGCCGTGGTCGCCTTCGAGATGGCGCAGCAGCTGCGGAGAGCGCACGAGGACGTGGCCCTGCTGTTCATGCTCGATCCTCCAACCAGCGTGAGGGCCTCACGGTCAACGGTCCTCGCCAACTCCCTGAAGCGCGTCCGTGTGCTCTCAGATCGACAGAAACGGGCGGACTTCCTGCTCAAACTGCACGCGGCGATCCGAAGCTGGGTGGCGGCGGGCAGGGCCAGATTGACGAAAGCCATCAAGCGGGCCCGCTGGAAAGTCTGTCTGATGAGGGCGCGGCGTCTGCCCCCGTCGCTCCGCAGCGCGTACATCCTGAACGTCTACGAGCGGGCGTTCTGGTCGTATGCGCCCCGCCGATACTCAGGGCGAGTCGTGATCTTCAAAGGTCAGGGCGTGACCTACCAGCCGCCTTACGACTGGCCGTCGCTCGTGTGCGGACCGCTCGAGATTCATGAGGGGCGCGGCCACCACATGGAAATGACGAAGGAGCCGTTGGTCGCCAAGTGGGCCGCAACGTTGAAGGACGCGCTCGACGAGTCGCCACGGCCCCGCCCTCTCCGCGTGCGATAGCCGCGAGCGCCGGACCGGCGTCCGCGCCAAATGTCCATCAGGTGGTTCGACGATGCGGTCCGAGGCGGGTAGCCAGCGCCACGGATTGTCCCCCGTTCTCAGAAGCAGCAGCCGCCGCCGGGCGCCATGCCATTGCTCGACAGCGGCGACACGCCCGGTGTCGTGTCCGCGGCCATTCGCGAACAGGCACCGGGCGTCGGCGGACGAACTCAGAACAGCCTGGCGTGATAGGTCATCGTCCGGCCAGGATCGATGCGGACATCGAACGCGAATGGCGAATAGCCGGCCGCTTCAATCTCGATATGATGTGCACCCGCCTCGAGATTCAAGTGCTGAAACACGCCATCGTAATCGTCGACGACGCCTGCGTAGTAGCCATCGACGAAGACCTGCGCGTCCCGCGGCGCGTCGACGATGCGAACGGCGCCGTAGGCAAGGCCGGGAGCGATCGCGTAATACCCGTAGCCCTCCGGATAGCCGCCGATTGAATAAGGCCGGCCGAAGTAGAGGTTCAGGTTCCACCCCGATCGATAGCCGTACGGACGGTACCCATAAGGCACCACGTAGGTTCGGCGACCATCATTGCGATAGCCGTACACCCGGTTGTCAAATCGGCGGTTGCCGAACGATCGGTTGTCGAATCGGCGGTTGTCGAATCGGCGGTTGTCGAACTGTCGGCGGGGCTGAATACGTTCACGCGCCTCGTCGCGTCCTCGAGGATCGACGCGTCGCTGAGACTCGGCGCGGCCGCGTGCCTGGGCCTCAATACGTGCGCGCGGGTCCCGCGCTGGCGACTCGACACGACCGCGATCGCTCCGTGCCTGCGGCTCGACGCGTGCGCCGGACTCGCCAGACCTGCGGGGCTGGGCACGTTCGGCGGTGTCGCGCCGTTCGCCCTGACCATCGTTTCGCCGGCCATCCCGTTGGGCAAACGACGGGCTGGCCGTCAAGGTGATACCTGCTGCAAGAAGTACGGCTGTTCGGAAAAGAGAAGTCGCCATTGGGATGTGCCTCCGCCTGGCTCAGAGCAAGTTCGTTGCCGCCGCGGCTGAACAAGAATTCGTAAGTTTTTTTGCGAGTTTTTCGATGACGGGTCGCGCGAAGTCATGTGGAGAGGACAGTCCTCGATACAAACTGCCCCGACATCCATCAGCAATTGACCAACAGTCGTGCTGGAGGCGAATGGCCAGCTGAACGACTGATGTGGGGAAGCCTGAATCGAGCGTCCGAGCTGAAGATGCAGCTCGGGAACAGTTCCTACGATTTGCCCGTCATTGTCGGTGGTCAGCCAGCGCCTGGTGTCAGGCCGCTGGCGATGCCGTGCTGGCGCCCGGGTGTCCGAGCCGCCGCTGGCGGAACTCGGAGATGGCGGTGTAGGGCAGCATGCGAATCAGTTCCTCGAGATTCGTGCGTCCCGCCGCGAGCCGTTCCAGCGCGTCGTCTGCCATCGACAGGGTGGAGCGCCGGGCGCTTTCGCGCACCTCGTCGAAGTGTGCGCCCTTGTTGATCAAAATCAGGTCTTCTTCGTCGGGTACCCACAGTTCCGAGACGATCATGCGGCCGTGGAAACCGGTCAGGTGGCAGTCGTTACACCCGCGGCCCTTGTAGAACAGCAGTCCGTCCGGCGCCGCGTCGAAGAACTCGCGCATCAACTCGTCCGACGGCTGGTACGGAACCTTGCACGAGTTGCAGACTTCGCGCACGAGCCGTTGTCCGATGACCCCGATGAGGGATGACGAGAGCATGTTCGGGTCGATTTTCAGATCGAGCAGGCGCGTCACCGCGGCAACGGCGGTATTGGTGTGCAGCGTACTGAGCAGCAGGTGCCCGGTCTGGGCGGCACGGAAGGCCATCTCCGCCGTCTCCTCGTCGCGGATCTCGCCGACCATGATGACCTCGGGATCGTGCCGAAGGAAGGCGCGCAAGTACGCGGCGAACGTATTGCCGATCTGCTCGTTGACCTCGGACTGGGAGAACTGCTCGAAGACGTACTCGACCGGATCCTCGGCGGTGAGAATCCTGATCTCCGGCCGGTAGAGCGTCATCAGAGAGGCGAACAGGGTGGTGCTCTTCCCCGAGCCGGTGGGACCGGTCGCCAGGATGATGCCGCTCGGCCGACGAAGCAACTGCCGCAGCCTTTCCGTCGCCGCGGGCGACAGGCCGAGTTGATCGATCGAACCGGGAATCCCTTTCTGATCCAGGATGCGCAACACCACGCTTTCGCCGTAGTAGCCCGGCACGACCGAGACCCGCAGGTCGACCGCGGCCTGCTCGCCCCGCCGATCGACGCGGACCCGAAAACTCCCGTCCTGGGGCCGCCGACGTTCGGCAATATCGAGCTTGCCGAGTATCTTCAAGCGAGACACGATCTCTCTCGCGCTCTGGTTGCAGACCGTCTGCAACTCTCCGAGTTGCGCCTCCTCCAGCACGCCGTCGATGCGAAATCGAATCTGGAGGTGGCTCGAGAGCGTCTCGATGTGAATGTCGCTCGCCCGCCGCTCTATGGCCGTCGACAGCAGTTGCTTGACGAGGGTGTCCGCTTTCTTGTTCTGTCGGAAGTCGTCGACGTACTTGCTCTTGCCGCCTATTGCTTCGTCTTCGGTAATAAGGTCCAGACTTCCTTCGATTGGCGGGGCGGTGTCCGCCGGTGATCCGTACAGGCGGCCGAACGCGCGCTCGATCGCGTCGTGAGAGGCGGTGACGACCGTCACGACATAACCTGTCGAATGGTTCAACTCCTCGATGATCGCTTGATTCGTCGGATCGTCCATGCAGACCGTCAAACTCTGCCCCACCGCGGCGACGGGCACGAGCGATCCCCGGCGGGCGTAGCTGCGATTGATGATCCGTTTCAAGATCGGCTCGATCGTCGTCCGATCGAGGTCGATGAACGGCACGTTCAGCTGGGCGCCGAGCGCCTGCCGCATCGTTTCGTCGGTCAGGTAGTTGAGGCGAACAAGGAGCTGTCCGATCGGAAGCTTCAATTTCGTCTGCTGAGTCAGGGCGTGCTGAAGCTGATCGGCGGTGAGGCTGCCGTTCCGGACCAGGACTTCGCCAAGCTTCGGTCGCTTGTTGGCGGTCTCGAGGGCGAGGTTCAGCTGCCGCCGCGTAATGAGGTGCTGTTCGAGGAGCACCTGGCCCAATGGGACGTAGGTCCCGGGGTTCTGCCGCGCAAGTGCTGCGTGGAGTTGGGCGTCGGTGATGAGCCCCTCACGAACCAGCACCTGGCCGAGACGAGCTTCTGACGATTGTGTCATCGGTACCCCCTCCGTTCACCCCGGCTCGGGTGGTGCGGATCGAAGTGTCTGCGGCGGATTGTTCAGGTCGTTTCTGAAGCATGGTGGCCCTGCGCGCAACATCTGTTGCGCACGGATCTGGCAACGGGCACGCTCGAGCCAGATCAGAACCCTCGATGCCCCGGTCCTGATCTGATGGCATTGCGCTCTGGGACATCAAACGACCTGCTGAAGGTCGTGGCCACGATCAGGGGCGGAGTGATCGTGTCGCTGACCTTGAGCGGCGCGCCTGTCGTTACACGAGCGCGGCCTTGTACAACGCCTCGAGCTTGGCCCAGGCGCGCTCGGCATCGGGCTTGTTGTAAATCGGACCGTTGGCCCCGGCGGGCATATCGGGCACGCACCATCCGTGCTGCGCCATCGAGTAGACCTCGATCTCGGCCGGCACCTTCGCCGCGTCGAACGTCTCCTTCAGCTTCGTTTTCGCATCGGGTTGCTGCATGTCGTCGTTGGTCGCGATCCCGAAGTACATCCGCGCCTTGATCTTCGGCGCGAGGAAGTGCGGACTGTTCGGGCGGTCGGTGACCAGCCCGCCGCCATGGAAGGACGCGCCGGCGCCGACGCGCCCCGGCACCGCCGCGGCGGTTCGGACGACGAGCCCGCCGCCCATGCAGTAGCCCTGCGTCCCGATCTTCTTGTTGCGATCGACCTCTTTCTGCGTGTCGAGCCAGGCCACGAACGCGGGCGCATCGCGTTCCACGGTGCCATCCGCCTGAATCGAAGCCATGAGCGGGGTAATCTTCGGGCGCTCGGTCTGGAAATTGACCTTCGACGCGTCCTCGAACACCGGTGACTTGGCCACCCGATAGAACGGGTTCGGGACGAGCACCGAGTAACCGGCGGCCGCGAGCCGCTTCGCCATGTCGCGCATCGACGGCCGCAGTCCGAACGCATCCGGCCAGATGATCACCGCAGGATGAGCGCCGCTCGCGGGGTGAATGAACGCCGCGTCGCAGCTGCCGTCCGGCGTCTTGATCTCGACGGTCTTTTCCACGATCTGCTGCGCCATCACATCCGAACCTGCCGCCGCGGCCAGGCCCGCCGCCACTGTCATCGTCACGAAATCCCGTCGCGTCAGTTCATCGTTTGACATGTTCCTGGTCCTCTCTCTCGATCGACTTCTTCCGCGCCGGAGCCTGCGGTCGTGTCATGCTCCGGATACCCTTCCGCGGATTGTATCGTGTCCCTAACAAACGGCCGATTGCGGTGTTTGCGCGGGTTTGACGCGTTAGGCAGTGTGACGCGCTCACGACGGGACGCTGCCGGCGCGGCGAGACGCGGCGACACGACGCACACCGACAAGACGTCAGGGCGACGTATCGTATTGACCCTCAATGGTTTGGAAGCGGCAAGCCGTTTCAAATCCCATTGATTCAGCGGTGGAGGTGACGTGTGACCGATCGCAAGCTGATCGAGCCGCGCGCTCGGACGGAGACCCCGGGGCCTGCCGGACTGACCGAGTCCGGACGCCTTCCCGATGCGCTCGTGTCGGATCAGGTCCAGCGCCTCGCCGTCTGCACATGCGTCGGCGCCGGGCTCTGGACCTATGGATTGGCGATGGACACAATCGTTCGCCCTCTGACCCTGGCGCCTGCCATCCCGCGCACGAACATTGCGATTGAGGTGTTGGCCATCCTCATCTCCGGCCTCATGTGGCTCTACGTCCGGTACGCTCCGCACGCGCCCGGGACGAAGACCGACGCGGGCCTTTTCTATTTCGTGCTCAACGCGGTTGCCGTGGCACTGCTTAACAACTGGGCGTTTTCTCCGCCGGATGAACCGGTCGGCCGACTGTCCTGGACCACGATCGTCATCCTTGTGTCATCGATGATCATGCCGACCACGCCGCGCAAGATGCTGGCGACGTCCATGGCCGCGCCTCGATGGACCCGCTCGCCGCGTGGGTTGCGCACCTGCGGGGGATCGCAGTTCCCTCCGTCATGAACACGTTCGTGCTGTTCATGCCCAACTACGCGTGCGCCATCGTCGCCACGCTTCCGTCGCAGATCCTCCACCGGCTCGGCCGCCGCCTTCGTCGTGCGCAGGAACTGGGGAGCTACCATCTGGTCGAGCTGCTCGGACGAGGCGGCATGGGCGAAGTGTGGCGCGCGCGGCATCGCCTGTTGGCGCGCAGCGCGGCGATCAAGCTGGTGCGTCCCGAGTTGCTGGGCGCCGGCAGCGACGTCGAAGCGCGACGCATGCTGTCTCGGTTCGAACAGGAAGCGCAGGCAACCGCCGCCTTGAGCTCGCCGCATACGATTCGCCTGTTCGACTTCGGCGTCACCGAGGACCACACGTTCTACTACGTGATGGAACTGCTGTCGGGGCGCGATCTCGAGTCGTTGGTACGCAGCTTCGGCCCGATCCCGGCCGAACGGGCCCTCTTTCTGCTGCGCCAGGTCTGTCATTCACTGGCGGAGGCGCATGCCCGCGGCGTGGTGCATCGCGACGTCACGCCGTCCAACATCTATGTGTGCCGGATGGGTCTCGACTACGACTTCGTGAAGGTGCTCGATTTCGGTCTCGCAAGATTCAATGCCCCGCGAGCCATCGAGCACACCCTGATCACCGGCGCCCAGACGACGATCGGGACGCCCGCTTTCATGGCGCCGGAGATCATTCTCGAAGGTGAGGTTGACGAGCGAGCCGACGTCTACGCACTGGGATGCGTCGCTTACTACATGCTGACGGGTCGCCACGTCTTCGAGGCCGACACGCCGATGAAGATGTTCGTCCAGCACCTGCAGACGCCGCCGATTCCGCCGTCAGAGCGGACCGACCGACCGATTCCACGCGAGCTCGACGAGTTGATACTGGCGTGTCTCGCGAAGGATCGCCACCGCCGGCCGCAAAACGCCCACGAGGTACTGCGGCTCCTGGATCGCTGCGGGTCCGGAGTGGGCTGGGATGGCGCCACTGCGAGCGCGTGGTGGGAAGATCACCTGGCCGAACTGGCGCTGCCGCTCGCGGTCACGAGCGATCAACCGACGGTCGAAACGCTGCTCGTTCCTCACTGAGATTCATTCGCACCGCAACACAACCATCGGGTCGCTGGTTGTGCTGGAATGAACGCAGCGAGCGCAGCCACTTCCACAACCGCACCGACACGGCGGGGAACTTCGCCGCCGGGTCGAGCGGCGTCACGTCGGGGAGCATCCCTTCGATACGCCTCTTCTCTAGATTGTCAAGAGCATGGCAGGGATCTCGGTGGGTCAGTCCTGCGGCTCGAGCTTCACGATCGAGGCGCCGTGATTGTTCCCGACCCAGAAAGTCGCCGGGGTCGTGGAGCTGTCCACGAACACGCGCCTGACGTTGGTGAACCGCGGCAGCAGATACTCGGTGATGGCGCTTGTCCTCGGATCGAGACGTATCACGCGGTCGCTGTACTCGCCGCCGGCCCACACATCCCCGTGCGTGTCCGCGGTCACATCGTACGGCCACGACTCCGGGGTCGGCGCCACCCATTCCTGGAAGGTCGTGGTTCGGGTGTCGAACATTCCGATCCTCTCGGCCCGATTCTCTCCGAACCACAGGCGGGCCTGCGCGTCGATCATGCCCCGGCGCGGCGCCGAACCCTTCGTCGGTGTCTTCCACACGCTGATCGCCCCGGTCTTCGCGTCGATCCTGCCGATGTTCTCGCGGCCGAAGACGGTGAAGTAGACGTTGTTCTGCGCGTCCGAGATGACGTCGTAGATATTCGGCCGCGGGATCTTGAACGGTTCGTAGACGTCGAACTTCCCGGTCGCCGGATCGAGGCGCAGCACGGTGTAGGTGCCGGCGTCCTGCAACCACACCTTTCCGTCCACCTTGTGGTGATCCGCGCTCACCTGATTGATCTGCACGTGATCGCCGTTCAGTTCCGGCGGCAGGCTCCACGTCTCAAACCGCTCCGTCTTGCGGTCGAACTTCGCGACGCCGCCCTGAAACTGCATGCCGAGCCACACGTTCTCGTCCTCGTCGAACCTTGCGGCCAGGATGCCGGTCGGCATCTTCGGCTTGAGCAGCGGCACGTCGTACTCGGTGACAATCCCCGTCCTGGGATCCAGTTTTCCCAGAATCTGTTCGCCGAAGCTGGCGTACCAGGCGAAGCCGCGCGAGTCCACGATCACGTCGTGCGGCTGCCTGGTGCGCTGCGGCAGGTCGTACTCGGTGTAGATCACCTTCGTCGCCCTGCCTGTCGGGCGCGGGTGCGTCTTGAGCGCATAGCTCCAGTGATCGCCCTTGCCCAGGTTGACCGTGCTCAGATACTGCGCCTGCCGCTGCCAGCCCGCCTGTCGTTGTTCGAGCGGGTCCTCGCCGCCGCCGACGCGCGCGGCGACGAGTTTCTGAATCTTCATTGGAAACGACAGCTGGGGATATGTCGCCATTCGCTCGATGACCTTGGTCAGCGCGCCGGCGTCGTGGCGTGACCGAGCAACCCGCTCCAGCGTGTGGCAGTGCGCGCAGGCGCGGATGGAGGCCTTCTCCGGCTCGGTGCCCGGAAAGCTGGTGAGCCACTCGGAGTTGGACAACTGCGACGCCAGGTCGCGAGCGGGCGTCAACTTCAAATCGAGAGTGCTGCTCCCGCCGGTCTTGACCTCCACGGTCTGAGGTCCGTCGAGGTCGTAGCCCACCGCTCGAATGCGAAGGCCATAAGTGCCTGGAGGCAGCTTTGCTGCGGGGAAGCGATAGCGGCCCTGCGCGTCACTGACGACGGTGACCGTGAGCGTGGAAGCCGCGCGCTTCGCGCTCACCAGCACCCCTTCCATCGGACCTTCACCGACCGACGCGACGCGGCCCTCGAGCGCGGCTGACGATTGGGCCCGCCCGGTCGACGAGAACGCCACGGCGACCGACACCGCGATCGCCGAGACCAACACTGCAACTCGCCCTTTCATCGGAACCTCCAGAGCGTGATCCGTCACCCGTCGAAACAGCACCGCGTGGGCAATCTGGGGGGATTATACGGCTCGAACGCCCCGCCGCTACCCCGACAACTTCACGAGTAGAATCGACGTTCTGCTGCTGAACACGGCGCTTGAAGTGAATCGGTAAAACTCGCATGATGCGGCGCATCGCGATCGGCTTTCTCTGGGCGATCGGCGGCTACCTGATTGGCGCCTTCGGGGGAGGTTGCGTCGTGTCGGTCCTTTCATCCAATCAGCACGACGCTTCGGTCGAGGCTGCGACGACGGGCGCGTTCGTTCTGGGTCCGCTCGGCGCGATCGTCGGGTTTGCGATCGGCATGATCCGCAGCTCCGCGCGCCGAGCCACCTCTGCCTCGTCCTGATTTCCACCCTGCGTCGCCGGCGGTGAGGTTGCCGCACGTGTCTGTGGCCCAGCCTCGCCGATAGAGCAAACCCTCGGACTCCAGGTCCGATACGGACCCGGTCACGCCTCCCCACCCACTCCCGCAGTTGCTGACCCGCAGAGAGCCATTCCCACGCCATGACCCGCGCCCGGACTCGCATCGTCCCAGGCGAGGCTCGAAAGCTGTGTGATCGCGTTGTCAGGCATGAAGGGGGAACAGAGGCGGGTGTCGCGAGGGCGGCCGGTTGATGTTCTGTGGAGGTGGTCGCTCCGGACCGGCGGCCGCGAAAGCGATCCTCGTCGCCTCCTTCGGCCGGCCGGTCTCAGAATTGAGCGTCGCGGATCAGGACAGGAACGTCCGTTCTAAAACTCGATACGCAGCCCGAGCTGTCCCGAGCGCGGCGCATAGGCGTTGCCCGAGCTGGCAACCGGTTTTCCGAAGTTGACCGAGTCGAGCTGAGTCGTATACCCGCCGTAGTTCTCCCAATTGAACAAGTTGAACATTTCCGCGAGCAGATCGATTTTCACCTGGTTGGACAGCTTGACGCTCTTGGAGACGCGCACATCGACCTTGTGCAGCGGCAGTCCACGCAAGGCGTTGCGCGGCCAGACGGCGCCGGTATCGATCACGGCCGGACCCTCCCAACGGTCGAGGATGGCGGCCGGGATGACGATCGGTGCTCCCAGGTTCAGACGGTTCGTGCCCGGCTTGTTGTACGGCCTGCCGGTCAGCGACGCGTTGTAGTGGCTGCCGGATCCGTAGAAGAACGAACCGGCGAGAGTGAGTCGCCACGGCAGGTTGAAGATGCCATTGGCCCGAAGGGTATCGCGCTGGAAGTCGCTCGACTGCGACCAATCGCCGTTCAGATCGAATTGATTGTTGGCCTGGATGCCGAAACCGGTCGTGTTGTCGTTTTTTCTGAGCGTCCGGGTGTACGTCACGCCGCCCTGGAAATTCTTCCTGAACCGACGGGTGAACGAGCTCGAGATCAACATCGTTTCCGTCTTGCCGGTGCTCTGCATCCACTGAATCTGTGCGTAGGCCGGGTTGGGCCGCCCGAAGATATTCGGGTCCTTGTTGTAGCCTGTCACCGGATCGTAGAACAGGTTCGGATCTCTGCCGAGCACCTGGTTCCGTTCTTCCAGGGTCGTCAGATCGACGTCGAACGCCATCACCGATCCGAGTTGCTTTTGGAACCCGATCGAGCTCTGCCAGCTGTAGGGGTCGATGTAGTCAGAAGCGATGATCCGCGGCGCCTGCGTCACGAAGACGCGGCCCGACAGATAATCGTCCGCCGTGACCCCGCGAGTCGGGTTCTCCACAAATCCTGGCCCGTTCGGCGTGAGGCTCGCCGAGACCGACCTGTTGAAGTACTGGTGGCTGTAGGTGACGTTCGAGACCGGCGTGTTGTAGTAGAAGCCGGTGCCGCCCCGAATGACCAGGTCGTTCTTTCCGCGGACGTTATACGCAAATCCGACCCGCGGCGCGACGTTGTTGAGATCGCGGATCCCGGTCTTGTAGCCGAAGTCGCCCGACTCGCGGCCGTTGTTGAGCATGATGACCGTGGGCGTGACAAACGGCGGATCCGTCGCGCCCGAATCCACGTCGTAGCGGACGCCGAAGTTGACGGAGAGGTTGTTGGTGACTCGCCAGTTGTCGCCGTACCACAGGGCGAACGTCGGCCGGGGAATGTCGATCAGATAGTCCGGATTGAAGTTGATGTCGAACCGTTGCAGATACGGCTCGAGGCCGCTGATGTCCCAGGCGGCAGGGTCGTTCCAGGCGCTGGCCGGGAACCGGCGCTCGAGCTCGGCATCCGACGGTCGAGTGGAAAAGACGTAAGTGCCGCGGCGATTCAGCGACCAGACTTTCGTGTCTTTCACCCGCAGAAACTCCGCCCCGAACTTCGACTCGTGGCGTCCCAGATGCCAGTTCACGTCGAGCCTGGTGCTGTAGGTGTTCTGCCAGGTGTCGTTCGGGTAGTTGGACGCGCCGCCGATCGTCAGGCCGGGGAAGTCGAATTCCGGCACAAAGAACGGCGTGCTGTGGAACGGGACGTCCATCTGCGGCTGCGCATCGTTGTACCAGGAGAAACGATTCATCCCGCCCTGAAGCTGAAACATCAGATTGGACCCGGCGGTATGCGTCCAGGTGCCGACCACGTTGGTCGAATACGACTGCAGCCGATCCGCGGTGGAGGGGTGCGACGTGCCACTCGAGATCGAGAACGGGTTGTTGAAGGCCCAATGCTGCCCGCGGACCGTGAAGTTGTTCGCGGCCGATAATTGATAGTCGACCCGACCCAGGTAGTTGTCGTTGGTCGGCTTCGTCTGGAACTGAAACGTCTCGTGCGGGAGGCGCGTCGGCGCGAGAAAGGCGTCGGCGGGTTGCCGCTCGTGCTCGTAAGACCCGAAGAAATGCATCTTGTTTTGAATGACCGGACCGCCCAACGTGCCTCCCGCCTGTTGGTTCTGGAACGGCAGCACCGTGCCCGTGATCGGGTCGGCCGCGTTGAAATGGTCGCTGCGGAAGTACCCATAGGTCGATCCCTTCAGATCGTTGGTGCCCGAGCGGGAGATTGCCTGCACCTGCATTCCGGTCGATCGGCCCTGCGTGATGTCGAACATGTTGGTCACGATCTGGAACTCGGCGATCGCCTCCCGGCTGACCTTGGGCTGACCGAAACCCGAGCCGGCCACGCGCTGCGTGATCTGTTGGCCGTCGAGGTTCAACTGAAACTGATCGTCGGACGTGCCCGGCGTGTTGGTGGCGTTGTTGGCCGTCACGCCTTTGACCATCAACGCGAGCTCCGTCCAATTCCGGCCCTGCAGCGGCAACTCCGCCATCTGACGCCGGTCGATGTTTCCGGCCACCTGCGACGACGTGAGGTCGACGAGGGGCGCTTCCTGGCGCACGGTAATCGTTTCCTCCAGCGCGGCCACCTTCATCGCGACCCGCGGCACCGTGGCGTTCGCGCCGACCAGCAATTCGATCTCGGGGATCTCCGCGGTCGCGAAACCCGGAAGCTCGATCCGCAGCTTGTATTTGCCCGGCGCAAGATTGTCGAGCCGGTAGCGGCCCTCCTGGGTCGTCACCGCAAGCGACTGGAGGCCGGTGCTGATCTCGGACACGGTCACGGTTGCGCCAGGCAGCACGCCCTGTGACTCGTCGACGACAACGCCCTGCACCGTGGCATTCTGCTGAGCGGCGAGACTCGACGGCAGAAAAAGCGCGAACGCGAACAACCAACCGATATATCGGGACATCAATATCCTCCTTCGCACGAGACAGCGAACGACGGTGATGGAGCGCGCCTCCGCCACGGATGCGCTCTCCGTCGAATCGCCTGAATCTCGGCGTATGGAGGCACTGAGCAAGTGCGGGGCCATCGTCGGATCGCCAGGGATGCGTCCGATGCCGGAAGGAGTCGTCCTCTCAGCGCGATCGGTTTTGCCTGAACAACAGCGGTCGACGACGTCGCCGTCAACGACGCGGGGCCGGTTCGAAAGTCGGGCCCGGACGATGAAGCGCTGAGACGCCGCGCGGTATTTGTTCGGCGCCTGAACCCCGCGCTCACGACTTGCTTACGCCGTGCGGGCGCGGGGTTCGAGGGTCTCCGCGGATCGGTCGCGGATGGGAGCGCTACCACTCGAACAGCGTCTCGTCTTGCCCCTCGTGTGAGGCGCCATGAGACACGAGCCGATTGTCGAAGAGTCGCGAGGTTTCGAGTTCAGACGACCGCTCGGCCGCACCGTCCGCACGTCGGCGGAAACGGACCGAGGGGCACACAGGACGGAGATCGCCCGAGCGATATCGACAAAACTGACGACGAATTGCGGCATCGCGCGGCAGGTCAATCGCCGATAGCAAGTGACTCGCGGTCCTGGAGTTACCGGTGGTAGCGACGATCGAGCGTGCGTGGCACCCGAGGATTTCCGAACATTTCTGATGCACTTTCTCTATGCGAATCGACAAAAGTGACCGCGCCGAGTGCCTGCGTGCGGCGAAATGGACCAAGTCGTCGCTTCTCGACGGACCGTATGCCTCCGGTGTGTCCAACCGCGCCGCGATTACCCGCGCCGATCTCCCAAATCGCCGTGATGGAACTCGCCTTGCATTGATGGTTTACGTCCAGTCACTTTGATCCGGCTCGCTTCGATCACATGGGATGTGCCTCCTCGGGCGGAAGGAACCATGACACGCGTCGTCGTCTGTCTCGCGCTCTCCGTCGTGTTCGGTGCGTCTCTCGGTTTCCTTGCGACACGCAGTATCGCCGCGGCGCAAAGCGCGGTACCGCCCAATTCACCAGCGCGCGTTGCACCCTCGCGACCGGTGTCGCAGCCGGTCCGTACGCTGATTGCCGGTCTCGATCTCCAGCCTGGGCACTCATTCATCGCTGCCCCCACGCCTGCCGAGGGCCACCAGACCGACACCATGAATGACGTTCTTGCTTTCTCGAAACCCGAGTTCGCCGAATCGACGGAGCGTTCATGAGATTCACCAACTCGGCGTAAGACGACGCGCGGCATGTGCGGGTGGCTCGAGACTTGTTGGGGCTCGTCAGGAGCCGGAGGTCACATGAAAATTAGCTGGGGTCATTTGTTCCTTGCCTGGTGGGCCGTGGTGGCGACGACCGCGGTCAGCACCGCGCCTCAGACGCGATCGCAGACGTTGCGCCCGGCCTCGGTGTCGACCGCCTCCTCTCGTGTGGGGACGGAGCCCCCGGCAAGTCTCATGGCACCGTCGAAGGTGTTTGTCGATACCTACTGCGCCACGTGCCACAACCAGCGCTTGAACACGGCTGGACTGGCGTTCGACAAGTTGGACGTCGCGAATGTTGCGGCCCACGCTCAGGAGTGGGAAAAAGTTGTCGTCAAGCTTCGCGCCGGACTGATGCCGCCGTCCGGAGCGCGTCGGCCGGAGCAGTGGGTCATCGACAGCTTCGCGTCATCAGTCGAAACGGCGCTTGATCGAGCCGCCCAGGCCGATCCCAATCCTGGACGCACCGAGCCGTTTCATCGGTTGAATCGCGCCGAATATCAGAATGCGATCCGCGACCTCCTGGCGCTCGACATCGACGGCAGCACTCTGCTGCCCACCGACGAGATCAGCTATGGCTTCGACAACATCGCCGGGGTCTTGAAGCTGTCCCCGCTGTTGACCGAGCGCTATCTCAACGCCGCCCAGAAGGTGGCTCGCCTCGCGATTGGCACTCCCGCTCCGCCCAACGGCGAGCTGTACCGAGTACCCGACCAGCTCGATCAGGACGTTCGTCTTGAAGGCATGCCGGTGGGCACGCGTGGCGGCACGCGCGTCGAATACTTCGCGCCGCGGGACGGCGAGTTCGACATCAAGGCGCGCATTGGCCGGGGCATCGATTACGACATCCCGCACTTCATCGGCGAGCAGAATCTCGAAATCAGCGTCGATGGCGAGCGCGTGCACATGTTCACGCTGCCTGCCACTCCGGACGAGTCGCTGAACATCGAGCGTCAGGTGTTCAAGGCGCCGGGGACGGGAGGTGGACGTGTTCGTGAGCGGAAGGTGGACGCCAATGGCGACGTCATCCCGGATGAGGCGGCACTGGCGAGAAGGAAGCTCGACGACAACTGGGTGATTCGCGTGCCGCTCAAGGCCGGCGTACACGAGATTCGCGCGACCTTTCTCATGAAAACCGGCGCCGTGTCGGAGGGCTTCCGCAAGCCGTTTCTGAAGCCATATATCGGTCGAGGCCCCACCGACGCGAGGGAAACGCGAGAAGGGGCGGCCCTGCGGGAGCTCGAGATCATGGGCCCGCTCAATCCCGGCAGCGCGGCGACTTCACCGAGCTATCGCCGCGTCTTTGTCTGTCATCCCGCCTCCGGGAGCGTTTTCGGCGCGGCGGGCCCCGAGAAGGCGCCTGACGAAGCGAACTGCGCGAAGACCATTCTCTCGACGCTGGCCCGTCGAGCCTATCGCCGGTCGGTCACGGACGCGGACGTGAAGGTCCTCCTCAACTTCTATAACGAAGGCCGGTCTGCGCTCGGCTTCGACGCGGGGATCGAGCTGGCGCTTCAGCGCATCCTCGTCAGCCCGTCATTCCTGTTCCGCACTGAATTCGCTCCCACCTCGGCGGGCGCGAAATCCGGCGCCTATCGAATCAGCGACGTGGAGCTGGCCTCGCGTCTGTCGTTCTTCCTCTGGAGCAGCATCCCGGACGACGAGCTCCTGGATCTGGCGACGCAGGGCAAGCTGGGCGATCCAGCCGTGCTGGAGCGCCAGACCCGCCGGATGCTGGCCGATCCGCGCTCGCAGGCCTTCACGACCAACTTTGCGGGACAGTGGCTCTCATTGCGCAGACTGCCGGACATCGTGCCGGATCCGTTTCTCTTTCCCGATTACGGCGATACGCTCGCCCTGGCCTTTCAGCGGGAGGCGGAGCTCTTTTTCGACAGCATGGTGCGGGAGGATCGGCCGACGATCGATCTGTTGACGGCCAACTACACGTTCGTCAACGAGCGGCTCGCCCAGCACTACGGCATTCCCAACGTGAAAGGCGTCAACTTCCGCCGCGTCACGCTGGACCACGACAGTCCGCGCCGCGGCCTCCTCGGCAAGGGCGCAATCCTCATCGTCACGGCGCTTCCGAACCGGACGTCGCCCGTGGTCCGGGGCAAGTGGGTCCTTCAGAACATACTCGGCGCGCCGCCGCCCGAGCCGCCGCCGAACGTTCCGGCCCTCGAAGAGAACGGCAACCAGGTCTCGAAAGTCAAAACGATGCGGGCGCGCCTCGAACAACACCGTGCCAACGGCGTGTGCGCATCGTGCCACAAGCTGATGGACCCGATCGGCTTCGCGCTCGAGAGCTTCGACGCGGTCGGAAAGTTCCGGACCTTCGACGAGAATTTCGAGCCGATCGACAACACCGGCGTCTATGCGGACGGCACCAAGATCGACGGCCTGGGCGGCCTGCGACAGGTGCTCGTGAATCACTCGAGCCAGTTCCTCGTCAACATGACGAATACCCTGCTGACGTATGCGCTCGGCCGCGGTGTGGAGTACTACGACGCGCCGGCGGTCCGTTCGATTCTGCGCGATGCGGCGCCGCAGGATTATCGATTTTCATCGCTCATTCTCGGCATCGTCAAAAGCGCTCCATTCCAGATGAGGAGATCGGACTCATGATCATTACGAAGATGGCCCTGCCCCGGCGCACGTTTCTGCGCGGCGTGGGCGTGTCTCTGGCGCTGCCGTTGCTCGACGCCATGGTCCCCGCCCTGTCGGCAGTCGCGGGCACGGCCGCGAGGCCGGTGCATCGCTACGGCTTTTTCTACATGCCCAACGGCGTGGCGATGAACCACACCGGCGTGAATTTCTGGAAACCGAAGACCGCCGGCGCGGACTTCGAGTTCTCGCCGATCCTGAAGCCGCTCGAGCCGTTCCGCAATCAGATGACCGTGGTGAGCGGCCTGCACAACCGCGCGGCCGAGAGCCTCGGCGATGGCAACGGCGATCACACGCGCAGCACCGGCTCGTGGCTGACCGGGACACACATCAAGCGCACCGAAGGCTCCGATCTGCACGCCGGTATCTCGGTCGATCAGGTGATCGCGTCGCAGTACCGGAAGGAGACGCCGCTGCCCTCGCTCGAACTGGCGATTCTTCCCAGCTCCGTGACGGGCGGGTGCGACACCGGCTATAGCTGCGCCTACGGCACCACGCTCGCGTGGGCGTCGCCGACGACGCCGCTGCCGACGCAAAGCAGTCCGCGCCTGGTTTTCGAGCAGCTCTTTGGCGATGGTGGGCCGGCGTCTCAGCAGCTCGCGGCCGCCCGCACCAAGAACAGCATTCTCGATTCGGCGATTCAGGAGATGGCCAGTCTGCGGACGAAACTGGGCCCCGCCGACCGCTCGACCGTCTCGGACTATCTGGACGTCCTGCGCGAGGTCGAGCGGCGGATTCAACAGACCGAGGCAAAGAACGCTCAGTCTCCGCTGCCGGAGTACGAGCGTCCCGGGATCGGCGTGCCGGAGCGGTTCGACGATCATGCGAAATTGATGTTCGATCTGCAGTGCCTGGCGTTCCAGGGCGACGTCACGCGCGTCACCACATTCATGTATGGGGCGGAACAGCGGGCCCGGATGTATCCGGAAATCGGCTTGAACGAATCGCATCACTCGATGTCGCACCACGGCGACAACCCCGAGAACCTGCAGAAGTACGCCAAGTTGTGCACCTGGCACGTGCAGCTGTTCGCTTACCTGATCGAGAAGATGCGGGCGACTCCAGATGGCGACGGCAACCTGCTCGATCACTCGCTGATGATGATCGGCGGCGGCATGAGCAACGGAAACATCCACTCGCATATGGACGTGCCGATTGCGCTGGTCGGTGGCGCGGGCGCGATCAAGGGCAACCGTCATGTGGCGGCGCCGATGGGCACGCCGCTGTCCAATCTGCTGGTGAGTGTCGTGAACAAGGCGGGCGTACCGGTCGAGAGCTTCGGCGACAGTACCGGAGCGCTGGATCTCAATAGCGTCTCCAAAAGCGGCTAGCGCCGTGCACGCGTGTGCCGTCGTGGACGGACTGATTTTGCGATTACCGAGCTCAAGGGAGAAATCGAGACATGCCGCTGAATCGAATCGCCAGATGGTCGCTTGTTTCGCTGCCGGCGCTGCTACTGGTTGCCCATTCCGGCGCGGTCGGCGTCGCCGCCGGCCGAACGCCGTTGCTGGACGCGGTCAAGAGCGGCGACGCTGCGGCCGTTCGCACCCTGTTGAAGCAGCCCAACTCGGTCAATGCGGCGGAGGCCGACGGGACGACGGCGCTTCACTGGGCGACGGATCGCGACGACCTGGCCACGACCGAGTTGCTCATCCGCGCGGGCGCGAACGTCAAGGCCACCAACCGTTACGGGGTCACGCCGCTGTACTCGGCCGCCGTCAACGGCAACGCCGCGATGATCGAGCAGCTCCTGAAAGCCGGGGCGGATGCGAACACCGCATTGCCCGAAGGTGAGACGGCACTGATGACCGCGGCCCGGACCGGGAAGGTCGACGCCGTGAAAGTGCTGCTGGCTCACGGCGCGAACGTCAACGCGAGAGAGAGCTGGAAGCAGCAGACGGCGCTGATGTGGGCCGCCCACGAGGGGAACGCGGCCGCGGTCAAGGCACTTCTCGAGGCGGGCGCGAACATCGACGACCGGTCGATCTTCGGCTGGACGCCGCTGTTGTTTGCGGCACGCCAGGGTCAAACCGACACCATTAAGGCCCTTGTTACCGGTGGGGCGAACGTCAACGACACGCTGCCGGACAAGACCAGTGCGCTCGTCACGGCCATTCAGGGCCTCAACTACGAGGCCGCAGACGTCCTGCTCGATCACGGCGTCGATCCCAACGCGTCCGGTCAAGGCTGGACCGCCTTGCACCAGGTGGTGTGGTCGCGGCGGCCGCAGCGCGGTCAGAACAATCCGGGACAGAAGCCCCGAGGCGACCTCAGCAGCCTCGACCTGGCCAAGAAGCTCGTGGCCCACGGCGCTGACATCAACGCCCGCGAGACGAAGGAGCCCAACTCGGACATGGAGGGCCGGAACAGCCTGAACCGGTTCGGTGCCACGCCATTCTTCCTGGCCGCGAAGTCCTGCGACGTGCCGATGATGCAGGTGCTGCTGGGACTCGGCGCGGATCCGTTCATCGGCAACGTCGATGGCGACACGCCGTTGATGGTGGCGGCCGGCGTCGGCGTCTATTCGCAGGGCGAGAGTCCAGGCGAGCCCGAAGAATCGGCCGAGGCCGTGAAGCTGTTGCTGGACCTCGGCGCGCCGGTGAACGACGTCGACAAGAACGGCGAGACCGCACTGCACGGCCCGGCGTGGCGGGGATCGAACGAGGCCGTGACGCTGCTGGTCAATGCGGGCGCCAAGCTCGATGTGCGGAACAAGCGCGGCTGGCTGCCGCTGACGATCGCCGACGGCGTGTATTACAACGCGCGCGTCATGATGAATCTGCATACCGCCAAGCTGCTTCGCGAGCTCATGGTCGCGCGGGGCCTGGACGCGAACGACGAGGGCACCAGCCGCGGCGGAGCACTCCGCGACAACCTGGTCGTCGAGGACGAGCTCGAAGCGCAGAACCCGTCGGAGTTTCAGCGCAAGCTGCTCGAGCAGCAACAGAAGCGCGACGAAGCGTTGAGACAACATCTCGAGAGTCAAGAGAAGTAGACGCATGACACCCAATACCTCTCGAATGTGCGGCGTGTCCCTCGCCCTGCCTGGGATACTCGTGATCGTGATGCTTGCCGCGCCGAGTGCCCAGAGGGGGCGGCGCGGCGGGGCGGATGCCAACACCGGACTGCCGATCGCGACCAATACGATCCAGCAGAACCCGGACGCCTACTACGGAAAGGCCGTCACGATTTCGGCGGCCGTCGAGCAGGTGCTCTCGAAGACCGTCTTTCTGGTCGATCAGCGCAAAGCCGTGGGCCTGTCGGAGGTGACGGCGATCAACAAGCCGATTCTTGTGATCGCGCCGTACCTGACCGGATCTCTCGATCAGAAACACTACCTGCTGATGCGCGGCGAGATCGTGAAGTTCGATCCAGCGGCGATCGCCAGGGTCGCGGCGGACTACAAGCTCGATCTCGCGTTCGACGTCGTGGCGAAGTACCAGGGGCAGCCGGTCCTGCTGGCGAACTCGGTCATGAGCTCCACGTCGATGGAGCTGGCCAGGAAGCCGATGCCTCCGCCAACGGCGGAAGAACTGTCGCTGAGCGAGGCAATGAAGACCATCAATCCGGTTTTCGCCGCGCTGCGGACTGCCGCCCAGGAATCGAAGCTGGACGGGATCACGCAGAACGCGGCAAAGCTCAAGCCGGCGTTTACACAGACGGAAACGATCTGGGACGACCTGGGTCAGAGCGCCGCGGCTGAGTGGGCACGCGAGGCGCGCGCCCACACGGCGGCGATCGAGGGCGCCGCGTCTGCCGGCGACTGGGAAGCGGTGAAGAACTCAGCCGGCGCCCTCAATCAGCTGTGTCAGAACTGCCACGGCGCCTATCGTGACCGGCTCGAAGACGGTACATTCCGCATCAAGGCCGGCTCGTTCTAGTCCACAAACGTCCATGTGTCCGTCCGGATAAGGACCGTCATGAAACTATTCACGCTTTGCCTGACCGTGCTGGGCCTGGTTGCGGGACCCACCGGCCTTCGTGCCGAAACGCAACATTTTGCTCCGACGGTGTTCTACAACACGCTTTCGGCCGCGCACCCGCCCGTGCTTCGGATCAAGAGCGGCGACCGTGTCGTGACGACGACGGTCGACGAAGCAGGAAGCGGCGCAGACGGGAAGACCGTCGCGAAGGGGCCAACCCCCCAAACGGGACCGTTCTACATCGAGGGCGCCGAGCCCGGCGACCTGATTGTGGTCACAATCGAGAAGCTCGCGCCGAACCGTACGGAGGGGACATCGCCCTCCTACATGGCCGCCAGCTCAATTGATCCCGGCGGCCTGGCGAATAAGGCGGCCGCCCGCGTGCCCTGGACGATCGACAAGGCGAAGGGGGTGGTTCGTCTCGATCTCGCCAGCGTCATTCGCAACGTCGATTGGCGCACTCGTTACAGCTCTTCGTTGTACGAGCTGCCGCTGCGGCCGATGCTTGGTTCCCTGGGCGTGGCTCCATCGAGCAAGGACGCGTCCAACACGGCAGCGCCCGGCCCATTCGGCGGAGATATGAACTACGCGGGCATCACCGCGGGCGCCCGGGTCATGCTGCCCGTGTACCAACCTGGAGCCCTGCTCTTTCTCGGCCACGGCAAAGCACGCCAGGGCGATGGCGAAGTCGGCGGCGGAGGCATCGAGACGTCGATGGACGTCGAGTTCAGCGTCGAGTTGGTGAAGAAGAAGGAGTGGCCACACAGCAGCGTGATGCGCCCGTCGACAGTGGCTGGTGAATTCGAAATTGGCTGGCCGCGGATCGAGACTGCCGACTATGTCATGGCGGTTGGCAGTGCTCCGTCCCTTCTGCAGGCACTCCAGCATGCGACCACTGAACTGCACCACTGGCTGGACGACGACTACGGGTTCTCGGAACGTTCCCTCTCGATCTTCATGGGGCAGGCCATCGAATACGACGTCGCGGCCGTCGCCGATCAGAGCTTCACGGTCGTCGCCAAGGTTCGGAAATCGTACTTGCCGCGAGAAGTGGAGGGGAAGTCGAAGTGATGGGGCAATGGATGGGGTGATGGAGTGATGGGGTGATGGAATCCAAAACGGGCGAGTCGATATCCGAGGCAAACAAGTAAGATGCGCGCCATGACCCCAGACGCCGAAATGCCGGCCGGCGCCGCGAAAGCCAGCCTGCACGCGGACTACGCGCGCACCGAGATCAGCCGTTGGCAGGCGCGGTCGATGACCATCTCCACGAGCGGGATCGTCGCCGCGGAGAGTCCCCTCGCAGCACAGGCTGGCGCGGTCGTGCTCGCGCGGGGGGGGCACGCGGTCGACGCGGCGATTGCCGCCAACGCCGTGATGGGTGTCGTCGCGCCGATGATGAACGGCATCGGCGGCGACCTCTTTGCCATCGTCTACGACGCGGCGCACGACCGCGTCCATGGGCTCAACGCGAGCGGCTGGTCGCCGGCCGGAGCCTCGATCGAGTTCCTGAAGACGCGCGGTTTCAGCCAGATGCCACAGCAGGGCATTCACGCCGTGACCGTTCCCGGTGCCGTGTCTGGCTGGATGGCGCTCCATGAGAAGTTCGGCACGGCGCCGCTCGAGACGATTCTGGCGGCCGCGATCGCGCACGCCGAGCATGGATTTCCGGTTTCGGAGATCACGTCGCTCGAATGGCTTGGCAGCGTGCCGCTGCTGCGCAGCGACGACAGTGCCGCTGGGACGTACTTGCCGGATGGCAGGCCGCCCCAGGCCGGCGAGATCTTCCGCAACCCGGATCTCGCGCGCGCGCTCGGGGCGATAGCTGTCGGCGGCAGCGACGGCTTCTATCGAGGCCAGGTCGCGAAACGCATCCTGCAGTGCTCGGAGGATCGCGGCGGCGGCTTCACTCCAGCGGATCTGTCCGAATACCAGGCCGAGTGGGTCACGCCTCTGACGACGAACTACCGCGGCTGGGATGTCTACGAAATCCCGCCGAACAGCCAGGGCGTTGCGGCGCTCATCATGCTGAACATCCTCGAGGCGTTCCCGATCGGCGGCTACGGCCGGGGCACCGCCGAGACGCTGCACACGCTCATCGAGGCAAAAAAGCTGGCCTATGCCGACATGCAGCGTCACGTCGGCGATCCCCGATTCTCGAAGGTGCCGGTCGAGGCGATGTTGTCGAAAGCCTATGGGCGTCAGCGCGCCGGTCTCATCGACCCCCGCCGTGCCGCCACCGACGTGGTTGCCGGGACGCTGCCGATGCACGGTGGCGACACGACGTATCTCTCGGTGGTTGACGCCGCGGGGAACGTCGTCTCGCTCATTCAGAGCAATTTCGCCAATTTTGGATCCGGTGTCGTCCCTGACGGCGCGGGGTTCGCGCTTCAGAGCCGCGGCGGCTTGTTCACCTTCGATCGGTCTCACCCGAACGCGCTGGCGCCCCGCAAACGGCCGCTGCAGACGGTGATTCCCGCGTTCATGAAGCGCGACGCGATCCGGATTGGCTTCGGCGTGATGGGCGGCTGGAATCAGCCGCAGGCGCACGTTCAGGTCATCTCGAACATTGTCGACCACGGTCTGAACATCCAGCAGGCGCTCGAAGCGCCGCGATTCGTGAAGCTGACGTTTGCTGGCGCCGACGTGATGATGGAAGCGCGGTTCCCCGAAAGTGTGCGGGAGGTTCTGGCGCAGCGCGGCCACGAAATCGATGTGCAGGGTGAGTTCTCGAACATGGTGGGTGGCGGTCAAGCGGTGATGCGCGATGAGCGCGCGAAGGTGAATTCAGGTGCCTCCGATCCACGCAAGGATGGCGCCGCGGTTCCGGAGCCAATCTTATGACTCGATCGCGTTGGGGGCAGTTGTTGCTCGGCCTGCTGTGCATGGTCGCCATCTCGAGCCCGCAGTACGTCTGGACGCTGTTTACCCAGCCGCTGATCACATCGCTCAACACGAGGTTGGCGGCGATCCAGATTACGTTTTCGATCCTGATCGTCGTCCAGACGTTCCTGTCGCCGTTCCAGGGGTTTCTCGTCGACAAGTTCGGGCCGCGGGTCCTGCTCTCGGTTGGTGGGGCGTTCACCGGTCTGAGCTGGGTTCTCGCGTCGAGTGTGACGACCCTGACCGGTCTGTACCTGACCTATGGATTGCTCGGCGGCATCGGCACGGGAATCGTCTACGTCGGAGTGATCGGGCACATGGTGCAGTGGTTTCCGGACCGCCGGGGGTTCGCCACCGGGATCGTCGCCGCGGGTTACGGCATGGGCGCGCTGCTGACGACGTTTCCGATTGCGGAATCGATGAAGTCGGCGAGCTATCAGGAAGCGATGTTTCGATGGGGCCTGGTCTTCAGCGCCGTTGGCGTGCTCGCCGCGCAGGGCCTCAGGAAGCCCACTGCGACAGACACCACCCCGGCAAGAGATGGGGCCTGGCCCCGTGCCGCGCCGGCGACCAACTACCGGCCCGCCGAAATGCTGCGGACCCCGATTTTTTGGCTGATGTTCGTCATGATGACCATGATGTCTACGGCGGGTTTGATGGTGACTTCGCAGATGGCGGCGTTCACGCGTGACTTCGGGATGGCCGGCGCCATCGTGTTCGGCCTGCCGCTGCTGCCGCTGGCGTTGTCCCTCGACCGGATTACCAACGGCCTCACGCGACCGTTCTTTGGCTGGCTGTCCGATCGGATCGGCCGCGAGAATACGATGGTGATCGCGTTCACGCTCGAGGGCGTCGCGATGATTGTCTGGCTGGTCACGCGCTCGCACCCCGTGGCTTTCGTGCTGATGTCCGGCGTGGTGCTTTTCGCCTGGGGCGAGATCTTCTCGCTGTTCCCGTCGACCTTGACCGACACCTACGGCGCGAAGCACGCGACCACCAACTACGGATTTCTCTACATGGCGCAGGGCATCGGGTCTGTGCTCGGCGGCCCGGTCGCCGCACTGGTTCACGACGCCTACGGATCGTGGATGCCGGTCTTCTTCGTCATCATCGCGATGAACTTCACGACCGCGCTGCTGGCGGGTGTGGCACTGAAGCCGATGCGGCATCGGTGGCTCAGCGGAATCAGCACGCCGGAAACGGTCACCGCGCCCGCCATCCCGGTGCGGCTGTAATCCCGCCTGGAGTGACAGAGTGACTCGTCGTCTCCGCGTCCTTTGATCCTCCATCCCCGGCGTCACGATTGTGGCGTCGGGAGAGATGCGTGCACGAACGACTCGAGGCCCGCCGTAGCCGGTCACTCGAGTAGCCCCTCACTTCCGGCCTCCGCGAAGCTCAGATCGTTTCGCAATCGTCTCGTCGATCGGGTCTCGATACCCTTCAGCGCTGTGTCTCCCACGATGCGCACAGCGCCCCGCAGAGACCTGTTCCCGCACCCGATCGTCGCTTTCGCGCGCGTCTGAACAAATTGGTCGCAAGCGGCGCTCACCCGCGAACAACGTTGTCGATTCTTCAGCGACCGCGATCGTCGCGTCCTGCCGTGTCACCGCGCAACCCGAGCGTTTCCCTCGGGAACTCGCGCAAAAGCCCGACGCGCAGGTCGATGGCCTTCCGCTTGCACTGATTGTTTCGCGCCGAGATCACCACAACCACACACGTTGGTCGCACTCGTGAGTGATGGCACACGCCACCGCCGCGATGTCTCGGTGCCTTTTCACACAGGGGGGGGAATTGTTGATGCTCCGTTACATCGGTTGGTTGATTGCATTCGCACTCCTGTTGCCGGCCGGTGTGGCCGCGCAGCAGAACGCGACAGTGCAGGGCACTGTCGTCGACGAGTCGCAATCCGTGCTGCCTGGCGCCACGGTAACGACGATCGAAATCAACACCGGCATTCAGTCGGTCGCCGTTGCCGAGGCAGACGGCCGTTACCGATTCGACAACGTGGCCCCGGGTCGCTACATGATCCGGCTCGAGCTTTCGGGGTTCGCAACGACGGAGATTACCGGCATAGAGCTGCTCGTGGGACAGAACGTCACCGTACCTCGAGTCACCATGAAGGTCGCCTCGCTGGAGGAGACCGTGACGGTGACCTCGCAGGCGCCGCTCGTTGACGTGACGCGGGCGCAGGTCGCCGGAAACATCGATCGACGTCAGATGGCGGAGCTGCCCCTGCAGGGTCGGAACTGGCAGGAGCTGTCCCTGATGGTCAAGGGCATCACGGCCAACAACATCTCGAACACGCCGGGCGTCAGCGACGACCAGTACCAACTGAATCTCGACGGCCAGCAGATTACCCAGCGCGTGGCCGGCTCGGGGTTCGGCGAACCCAAGCTCAGTCGAGAGGCGATCGCCGAATTCCAGGTGGTGACGAATTTGTACGACATCACTCAGGGTCGCTCAACAGGGATACAGGTCCAGGCCATTTCCCGATCCGGCACCAACGAAATGCACGGCTCGACGTATGGGTTCTTCCGCAGCGACAGGTTCAACGAGGCCGACCCGGTCAAAGGCACGGTGCTGCCTTATGAGGATCAGCAAGCCGGCTTCACCTGGGGCGGCCCGGTGATCAAGGACAAGATTCACTTTTTCGGATCCTACGAGTATGAACGGAACCCTCTCACCGCGGTGCTGACGCCGACGGCGCTTCCGAATCAGACCTGGCAGATGCCGTCGAATACGGTCCAGGGCAGCCTGCTGGGTCGAGTCGACTACCAGCAGTCGGCCAAGAACAACTACTCGTTCCGGGTGCAGCGATGGACCAGCGACAACCCGTTTCTGATTTCGAGCGGCGGCACACACCCGTCCATGGCGGAATCGGCGAAGTACTACTCGACCAACATCTTTGGCACCTGGACGCATGTCGTCAGCAACAACCTGATGGTGCAGGTGAAGCTCGGGATCGACCGATTCTCCTGGTACAACGATCCGATTCCCTCAAACAACGTCCAGTTCTATGACACGCCGTTCGGCGTGCCCGTGTTTCAATTCCCCACGCTGACCATGGGCGGGCAGCAGAATTACCCCAACTATACGTGGCAGGACGAGTACCAGGGGCGACTGGACATCAACTGGCACAAAGGCAAGCACGAGATGAAGATCGGCGCTGAGCTGCTGAAGGACCGAGATACCAAGGTGTGGGACCTGAACCGCCGGGGTACTTACGTATTCAACAAGCTGCCGCCTGCGGCGCTGCTCGATGCCGACTTCCCGGCGAACTCATGGAACAATCCAGCCACCTGGAATATCAGTAACCTTCAACCGTACCTCCAGGAATTCGACATCTTCTTCAACCGAGACTTCCTCGTCGACGTCCCGCGGCCTTACACCGCGGCGTGGTTCGGCGACAACTGGCGCGCTACCGACAAGCTGACGGTCAACATGGGTATTCGGTATGACCTGGACTGGGCCGGCCTCGATCCGCCCCGCGTCACAGACAAGCCCATTCTGATCAACAACGGCATCGACAACGGCGACTTCGGCTACAAGACCGGCACGCGCGACAAGCTCGCGTTCGGTCCCCGCGGCGGCTTCGTCTACAACGTCGGCGGGAGGAACGATCTGGTGATTCGCGGGGGGACCGGCATCTATTACAACTTCCCGGTTTCGAACGTGACCTACAGGCAGCAGTTCTACAACACGTCGGTGACAGCGGTCTTCCTGCCGACCGACAAGAACTTCTCGATGGCAAACCCGACCGGCGGTGTCACCGCCGAGCAGGTACTGTCGGGCGCGGTTCCGCTGCCCCCCCAACAGACGACGATCATCGCGCCAAACTATCGGGACCCCTTCGGTTGGCAGAGCTCGATTGGATTCCAGAAGCAACTTGGCGCGACGATGTCCTTCGACGTCGACTTGACGGATCTGGAGGAGCTTCGCCAGGTGCGCAGCCGCGATGTGAACCTGTTCTACGATCCCGTCACCGGCTACAACAAGGATCCGGCGATCTTCGGACGGCCCAATCCGGCCTACGGCCTCGACCAGTGGCTCACGAGCGACGGCAAGACGCAGAGCCGGTTGCTGTCGAGCTCCTTCACCCGTCGGTTCAGCCACAACTTCCAGGCGGGAGCGACCTACACACGTACGCTCTCGATGAAGGACAACACGACCGGGTTCGGCTATCTGGCCAACAACCAGTTCGACCCGAACGCCGACTGGGCGCAGTCGACGGGATTCCAGCGCGACACCTTCCGCGCCAACGGAATTATCAACCTGCCTTGGCAGTTTGCCGTCGCCGGCTCGTTCTTCTACGGCTCGGGCTCGCATTACAACGCCTCGAGCTCGAGCTCGCCCTACAGCAAGCCTGGTACGAACCGCCTGAACATCGGTGCGCCGATCACGATTCCAGCCGCCATGCTCGATCGGTGGGAGGGCCCCGCTGTCATCGCGACCGGATCGGTATGGCCGAGGGATGCTCTGGTGGGACTGCCGCTGCACAAGGTGGACTTGCGTCTCACCAGCCACATCAAAGTCGTCAACAACGTCAAGGTCGAGCTGCTGGCGGAGGTGTTCAACGTATTCAACTGGAGCAACTACGGCAGCTATAACACCACCATCACGTCAGCGTCGTTTGGCCAGCCGCTGGCGAACTCGGGCAACGCGTACGTCCCGCGCGAGGGTCAGTTCGGAGTACGTGTGGTCTTCTAAGGCGACCACACTTGGAATCTGCGGGATAGGATCGATGCCGGGCGACTGAGAGGTTGTCTTTGTGAGGAGAGGTCATATGAAGGCACAACCCGTGTTCCGGGCCAGCCTGGCGAGTGTCGCAATCGGTCTGTACAGTTCGGTCACGATGGTGATGCCGGTTCCGTTGGTCGCCGCGCCACAAGCAGCGAAGTTCCAGATCGAGGAGGCGACGATCGAGGGCATCCAGTCGGAAATCCTCAAAGGTCGTTTGACCTCGACGCGAGTCGTCCAACTCTATCTGGAGCGGATCAAAGCCTATGATGGGTCGTGTGTCGATCAACCGCAGGGCGCTCTCGGGTCTTTTAAGACCATCAAGCACGCGGGCCAGCTCAACGCGCTGATTACCTTGAATCTGCGGCCGGCCAGCCGGTTGTCGCAAGCGTTCGACGCACGAAAGGCACGGAGTCAGACCGACGCAGCGGATACCTCTGCCGATATGCCCGACGCGCTCGAAGTGGCCGCGAAGCAGGATGCCTACTTCAAGTCCACCGGCAAGCTGATCGGCCCTCTCCACGGCATCGTGTTTTCGGTCAAGGATTGGTACGACACCTTCGACATGCGATCGACGGCCGGCCTGGACGTCCCGTATGCCAACGATCGTCCGCCTCACGACGCGACCTTCATCACCCGTCTGCGCGAGGCCGGCGGCATCATCCTGGCGAAGGCCAACGTGGGGTCGCCGAACGTGGGGTCGCGGAGTCCATTCGGGGGCGTGAGCTGCAATCCATACGACACCGAACGATCGACCGGCACGTCGAGCAGCGGATCCGGCTCGTCGGTGAGCGCCAATCTGGTGACCTGCTCGATTGCCGAAGAGACGGGTGGCTCCATCCTCCATCCGACCAAGAACAACAGCGTCGTCGGTCTGGCGCCGACACAGGAGATCGTCAGCCGCAACGGCATGTACGACGCGGGATACAACACGCGGGTCGGTCCGATTTGCCGGACGGTCCAGGATGCGGCACGCGTGCTCAACGTCATCGCTGGATACGATCCCAAAGACGAACTCACGGTATTCAGCGTCGGACGGCTGCCGACGTCGCCCTATCAGAGCTATGCGAATGCCAAGCGTCTTGATGGCGTGCGCATCGGCGTGATTCGTGAATACATGGATCGGCGCTTGTTCAACGAAGCGGACACCGAAAGCATCGACCTGACCGAGCGCGCGATTGCCGATCTGCAGAAGCTCGGCGCTACCATCGTCGATCCCGGACCAGGCGGAGCGCTGATGCAGAAGTTCATCGACAAGTATGCGCCGTCGGTCCTCAACACGTTGTTCATCGCTCGATTCCCCAAGACTTTTCCGGTCGACGCCAATGGAAGACCGTCCGCGGACCACATCGCGTCGCTGGTCGACATGTTCCTGAATCCATCGCTCACGCCCAGCGGACTCAATCTGCGCGAGTTCGGGGCGGCACCCTCGGTCGGCGAGTCGCGCTATTCGCTCGAGCTCTACCTCAGGGAGCGAGGCGATGCGAACATCAAGACCCTGAAGGATTTGAACGAGAAGTCGAAGACCTACACGGATGTTCGAGCCGATGCGGACACCAACAGAAGGGCCGCGCGTGAAAACGCGAACACGCCGATGACCCTCGACAATTCGAACCGCTGGCTGATGCGCTACGCCGTGCAGCAGATTGTCCTGCTGGGCATGGAGGAGCTGCATCTCGACGCGATGGTCTGCCCGACCGGGAACATTCCACCGTACATCAACGGGCAGCCGCTCGAACCGACTCTGCACGGGCGCGGGGCTTCGATTTGGAGCTTTCTCGGCACGCAGGGATTTCCGGAACTCGGCGTGCCGGCGGGCTTTACGACCCAGGTCTATGATCGCGTGAGGGATGCGTCGGCGGAGGGAGGCACGCGATTGGTCGGTCCGGTTGCAGCGAAGCTGCCCGTGTCCGTGATGTTCTACGGCCGGCCGTTCGGCGAGCCGACGTTATTTCGAATCGCGTCCGCCTATGAGAGCGCGACCCATCACCGCATACCGCCGCCCGACTTCGGCCCGGTTCGGCCCGCGTCACTCTCAACGGCCGCGGTCAGGGTGAAGGACAAGGCGCAGTGAGATGTGTACGACACTCGACGGACGACTCGACGGCGTAACCTGGCGCGCGAGCGCTTCATCGACTGTTCACGCACGGTCGTAACATCGGTTGATGGAAGTCGCCCTCTTTCCCAACCCGCGCCGGCCAGGCATCGGGTTGAGACCGCGCCGCGAAAGCCAACGGCCGCTCCTGCCGCAGCACGCGCGGCATTGTCCCGTGCTCGAAGCCGGCAGTGCGCTCGGCTTCCTGGTTCATCCGCCCCTCAACGAGAACGAGTCGTTTCAGATTGGCTACGAAGGGGAAGGGCGCTACCGCTTCGTGTACTCGGTGAATCCGACCGGTTCGAAGTGGGAGCCGATTTTTGCCGTGACGTTTCAGCTTCCCGCAGGTGGCATGGGTGCGGTCGGTGAAGAGGTCACGATGTTCCTTCAGGCCACTCCGGAGTCACGTCAGACCGCCTCGCTGATGACCCGGATGTTCATCGCCGCGGACGACCTCGGTACTCCCGCGGGCGCCGTCACGCTGCGGGGCGCGTGGGATTTTCAAACCCCCCCGGGTTGGGACACGGTCTACACGCCGATCTTCAACATGATCGAGCGGCCGATCGCCCCGATGCTGGTGGTCCGCGTCGAGACCGACTGGTTCGTGCACGGCACCGAGTTCCGATACGTTTTGCAGCCTGGCGAGTCGATTTCAGCATCGCACAGCCTGCCGATCGGACAGGTGCTGTTCGTGCCGCGGGCAGAGATCAATTTTCGCGATGGCACCGAAGACGAACAGGGGGCGAGACGTCAATCGAGCGAGGCGTTCTTCCGCGAAAAGACGGCCGTCAAACTCAAGACCGCTTATGGGCTGGAATACAGCCCTCACTATTTGCGCACGACCCGCGTCCAGAACGCCGCCCCGGACTCCCGCGGTGTCGAGACCGCCGCCGGGGACGCAGATCCCAGCCCGGTTGCGGAGGGCGAACCGCCAGCCCCGGTTGCACAGCGGCCGCTGAGGAGCGATCGACGGCCGCTTGCGGCGACGTCAGCGTCGCGGAAGGTTGGGCGCAACGACCCCTGCCCGTGCGGCAGCGGCCGGAAATACAAGAAGTGCCACGGAGAAGCCCCGTGGCTGACGCCGTGATAAAAGCGATCCTGTGTTTCAGGCCGCGCGCATTTTGAACCACAAAGAACACAAAGCTCACGAAGGATAGTTCTTGTTGGGCCCCGCCTCCAGCGACAGCAGCAGTTGCTTGGTGGGCAGTCCCCCGCCGAACCCGGTCAGCTTGCCATTGGCGCCGATCACGCGGTGGCAGGGAATCACGATTGGCAGGGGATTGCAGCCATTGGCCGCACCCACCGCCCGCGACGCTTTGGGATTGCCGACGCGCCTCGCCAGTTCTCCGTAAGAGATTGTCTGCCCGTACGGGATCTGTTGCAGTCGACGCCAAACGGTGCGCTGGAACGGTGTGCCTTCCGGCGCCAGCGGCAGATCGAACTCGGTTCTGGCTCCGTTGAAATACTCCCGTAACTGGCGGACCGCCTCCTGAATCGGCCCGTCGGTTGATTCGTGCCAGCCTGCCTCGGGATGTCCAGGCGTACCGTCCTGTGGAAACTCGATGCGCCGGACCGCGTTCTCGTCTCCCGCGACCAGCAATCTGCCCACGGGGCTATCGACATAGCAATAATTCATCGTTCTTCTCCTGCCTGCTTCCAAAGATGCATGGCGGCATACGCGCGCCAGGGGCGCCACGCCTCCGATCGTGCGCCGATGTGGCGCAGATACAAGTCGCTCGAAGGGAACGCATCCGGCTCTCCCAGGCGCATCGCGATGTACTGCGCCGTCCACGGACCGATGCCACGGATCGCCGTGATGCTTTTCTCGAAGCCGTCGGCGTCGAGCCGGCTGTCGAACACCACGGCGCCTTGTACCGCCGCCGCGGCCAGATCGCGGATTGACGCCGTTCGCTGCCGCGTCAAGCCAATGGTCGTGAGATCCGCATCGGCGAGGGTCGTGGCGGTGGGAAACTGCACGCCCTCCGCTCCCGCGACCGGCGAGCCAAAACGAGAAGCCAACCGGCCGGCCATGGTGGTGGCGCTCTTGACGCTAACCTGTTGACCGAGAATCGCGCGCACTGACAACTCGAACCCGTCCCAACAGCCAGGCACTCTCAGTCCTGGACGCGCCCGCACCGAGCGTTCGAGCGTCGGGTCTCTTCTGAGGTGCCTGGAAACTTCTGCCGGGTCAGCCCCCACATCGAAGACCCTCCGCATTCGCTCGACAATCCGGAACAGTCCCGACGGATTGGGGTAGGAAATATCCAGCTCCAGGGAATTGCTCCCGCGTACCGGACGAACCGCGACGACTCCGTCGTGTTCGTCGAGAAAAATGTTTCGGCGATACTCTCCGGCCGTCACTGTTTCGACGCCCGGAGTCGCGCGCGCGGCGAGAAATTCGATCACCGACGGCCAGTCGTAGGGCGGGCGGTAGCCGATCCGGAACGTGTAGTGACCGGCTTCGTGACCGTTCCGAACCCGCGCGGTCGTCCTGCGCAACTCTCCGGGGGATCGGCCGTACAGATTCTGAAACGTCGCGTTGAACCGTCGGATGCTGCCGAAGCCGGAGGCCATCGCGATCTCGGTCATGGTCAAGTTGGTTTCGTCGATCAGCTTCTTGGCGAAGTGCACGCGGCGGGTTTGAGCGACCGCTACTGGTGTCGCGCCCAGATACTTGAGAAACAGACGCCGCAGATGGCGGGAACCGATGCCCAGTCGTGCCGCGAGGTCCTCCACTCCGCCGTCATCGAGCGCACTCTCGCCGATGAGCTTCAGCGCCCGCGATACGCTGACCGAGGCTCCCAGCCACGCCGGCGTTCCCGGCGATGCTTCCGGCCGGCAGCGCAGGCAGGGTCGGAAGCCAGCTTCCGCAGCGGCCGCCGCCGAGGGGAAATACCGTACGTTCTTCGGTTTCGGTTGCGGCGCCGGACACACCGGCCGGCAATACACGCCGGTCGACGTCACGCCGATGAAGAAACGTCCGTCGAAACGTGCGTCGCGCGCCAGCCGCGCCCGGTCGCAGACTGTGTGGTCCAGATCGAACTCCATCTATCGTCGATTATGACGGAGCCGCGGCTGTGCGTCTGGCCGTTTTCGGACCTGTTTCCACCACCGGGCCACGGTAAGATCCGAACGTGAACCGTCAAGTCTTCGTCGTCGTCTTCCTCGCGGTCGTCCTGGCGGGCGCCTTCGCCGCCTTCAAACTGACGCGTCCTGAACCGAAGCCTGCCGAGCCGGTCTCGCCGGTCGAGCGATCCGCTCCGCAAGCCGTGCAGCGGCAGCCTGAACCGCCCGCAGCGAAGGACGAGCCGAAGCCGGTGCCGTCAGAACCGGCGTCGCGGATCGCTCGCCGCGAGCCAGCACCGCCCACGAAAGCGGCGCCGCCGCCGTCTCCCGAGCCGGTTGAAACGGCGCCCGCGGCCGGCGTCCTTCGCATCGACAGCGACGTCCCCGGCGCGCAAGTCTTCATCGACCGAGTCTTCATCGGCGCGACGCCGGTGACGGCCCCCAACGTCAAGCCGGGGACGCACCGGCTCAACGTGTCGGCGCCAGGCTACGACGGCGTCGCCGAAACGCTCGACGTCGTTGCAGGTCCCCGCGATCTACTGATCAAGCTGAAAGACGTCCGCCTCGATGCGAAGATCGCGGTCGTGCACGGCCACCGCATGGGCTCGTGCCGCGGCCAGCTGACCGCGACGCCGCAGGGACTTCACTACGAGACCACCGACAAAGACGATGGGTTCAGCGTCGCGCTGCAGGAGCTCGAGACGTTTCAGGTGGACTATCTGGAAAAGCGCTTGAGGGTGAAAGCGCAGAAGGGAAAGGCGTTCGTCTTCACCGATCCCGACGGCAACGCCGACCGGCTGTTCGTGTTTCACCGCGACGTCGAGAAGGCGCGCGATCGGTTGAAGAAGGGCGATCCTCCAGCAAGCCGCTGACGCTTACGGCGCGAGAAACAGGCTCTTCGGGACCGCGCCGACCACCACCTGCGTACCGTCGACGATTTCCGCGATGCGGAAATCGATGCCGATGCTGCAGAGCGACAGGGCCTTGGCGGGCGTGAGCCCTTTCTCTTTCACGAGGAAGTCGATCGTTTCGAGGACCGCTTTGCGTGTCGCCCGCTCCAGATCGGTGTCGATTCCCATCATGAAGTATTGCGTCGCCGTTTCGGCGCGAGGCCCTGAAATGGTCTTGCCCTTGAGCACCGTGAAGCGGAAGACGCCGCTCAGCGATTGCTCGAGAGCGTTGCCGCTCACTTCACCATCCCCCTGGACGCCGTGCGGATCTCCGACGTAGAAGAGCGCGCCCGGGTGGAAAACCGGGAGGTACAGGGTGGTTCCAACTTTCAGATCCCGGAAGTCCAGGTTGCCGCCGTATGGCCCCGGCGGCCCTGATGTCTGGATGCCGGCGGTCCTGACGCCCGGCTGCCCCACGGTGGGGTTCTCCGGAGCGACCGCCATCGTGCCCATGAATGGGCTCATCGGCACCTGAATCGAGTCGGAGAAGAACGCGACCGCGCGTCCGTGCGACATGCCCGTTCGAATCAGGTGAATGGTCCCTGGAGGAATATTCGGCAGGCGATCGCCTGGCTCCGCGCCGTAGGTGGGTGCGAATACGCCCGAGGTCGAGCTCGTGGCATTGATCCCGTACGGCACGCGGGTGGTCAGTTCGAGCATCTCGACGGCCAGCGTGTCGCCGGGGGCCGCGCTTTCCACGTAGATGGGACCCGTGAGAATGTGTCCGCCCCCGCCGCGTGCGTCCTGCGGCCGCGCCGCTCTGGCCGCCCAGAGATCTCGCACGTCCTGCAGGATCTCGTCAGGCTTGACCCCCAACTTGCCGAGAAACGTGACGGGATCCTCCTGCTGGGTCGTCCCTCGCTGCGACAGCGTGTCCACCCGCACCACCGAGCCGGATGCAACCTTCAGCACCGGCGGCCGATCGATTGGGAACGAACCGAGGACGACGTTCTCCGGCGTTGAGCGCACATAGGCCGCCGGAGTGAGCACCGGAGCGAGCGCTGAAGTTGCGGCTGCCGTCGCTGCCTGCGGCGCGGAGCGGCCCTGGGCCGTCACTCCCCCATCACCCCAGCTGACCAGGCCGACGCAGACGGCAATCGAAACGATCAGCAGCGAGCCACGATATCGCCTTCGTGTGTTATCGAATGTCGGTCGCATGAGCCCTCCCAGTGAAAGAACGACCTTCAGCTCTGCGTTCAGAAGTCGTGAGTCCTTCGACGTTCCCTCAGAACGAAATGCGGCACGCGAGCTGACCTTCGCGCGGCACATATGCGTTGCCGAGATTCTGCGTGGGTTGTCCGAAGACCGCAGTCTGCGCCGCATTCGTGGCGCTCAGCGAGGTGTTGTAGCTGCCGTAGTTGTCGCGGTTGAACAGGTTGTAGACCTCGCCGATGAAGGACACTTTCAGGTTCCCGGCCACTTTCACGTCCTTGGTGAGCCGCAGATCCACTTTGTGCATCGGCAGTCCCTCGAGGGCGTTGCGCGGGATGACCGCGCCGGAAGCAATCGTCGACGGCCCGTCGAACCGGTCGGCGATCGCGGCCGGGATCACGATCGCGGGAGCGGCTGCGCCTGACGTCAGCAGGTTCAGCCGATTGCTTCCCGGCTTGCCGTAGGGGGTGGACGCAATGCTCGCCGAGTACCGTGATCCCGACCCGTAGAAGTAGGAGACGCTGGTGCTGAGACCCCACGGCATCTGATAGATCGTCCATGCCCGCACGGTGTTGCGCTGAAAGTCGCTCGAGGTCGCGTACTCGCCTGCGAGCAGGTCGAACTGGTTGTTCGCGCCAGGCGACGAAATTCCCAGGCCGCCGTCGTCGTGCATGGCAAACATCAGCGTGTAGGTGGCGCCCGCCTGGAAGTGGTGCTTGAAGCGCCGGGTCAGGCTGGTGGACAGTTGCGTCTGATCACGGCGCCCGTTGCTGGTGTAGTAGATGATCTGCGTGTAGGCCGGATTCGGCCGCCCGAGAGATGGATTGACGCTGTAGCCGGTCGCAGGATCGTAGAACAGGTTGGGATCGTAGCTGCGGCCGTCGTGGTACTCGTTGTAGTGGGTGAGGTCGGCCTCGAAACCGGTGACCGCGTTCAGCTGCTTCTGGAAGCCGATGCTGCTCTGCCAGGTGTAGGGATTCTGATAGTCCGGACTGATGATGCGCGGCGACTGCGCGGGCAGTGCCGCTTGACCCGAGAAGAACTGCGCCGACGTGACGCCGCAGGTTGGGTTGGTGATGAACAGCGAACCGTCCGGACACAACCCGCTCTTCGCGGGCGTGAACGATCCGGTGACCGTTTCGCTGAACACCTGTTGGCTGTAGGTCAGGTTGGAGAACGGCAGGCCGTAGTAGATGCCGCTGCCGCCTCGGATGACCAGCGACGGAGACACCTGAAATGCGAACCCGGCGCGCGGCGCGATGTCGCGATGGTCGTGCATCCCGGTCTTGTAGCCGAAATCGCCGGATTGGACGCCGTTGTTGATCGGGATCGAGGTGACGGGCACATTCGGCGGCGAAAACACGCCGAAGTCATCGTCCCAGCGGACGCCGACGTTGATCGACAAACGATCGCCGGCGCGCCAGTTGTCGCCGAACCACAGAGCCACGGTCGGCCGCGGAACGTCGATCAACCAGCCTGATTGGTTGAAGTTCTGGTCGAAGCGCAGGACGTACGGCGACAGCGCCGCCAGATTCCACGTCGGCGGATCGAACGCCGCGCTCGCCGGAATGAGATCCGCCAGATTCGACGGCACCGACGTCATGGTGAACCGTCCATTCTTCAGGATGTGCCAGTAGCCTGAGTGGTCGACGGAGAGGTACTCGCCGCCGAACTTCAGGTCGTGCTTGTCCTTGTGCCAGTTCAGGTCGTAGCGGCCTTCGATGATGGTCTGCTTCTCCACGCTGGGAAGGTTGTACGGAGCACCGATCGTCAAGCCCGGAAAGTCGTACTGGGGTGTGCCGACCACGTCAGCCAGGGGTGTTTGCGAGAAGAAGAAGTTGTCGTAGCCGATCCGAACCTGCTGGACTTTGTTGTTGCTGATGACGCGCGACCAGGTGCCGAGGACGTTGGTGGCATATCGGCCGAGCACCGACGCCGTCGAAGGGAAGCCGCCGCCGCCCAGGTTGAACGGATTGTCCCAATCCCAGCGCGACGCCCGGGTGGTCAGACGATCCTTCGCCGACAACTCCATGTCGACGCGTGCCAGCACGCTTTTCTGGATGGTCTTTGACGGGAACGTGAATGTCTCGCCTGGCAACGCCGCGGGCGCCGAGAAAATCGTGCTCGGCTGGCGCTCGTACTCGTAGGACGCGAAGTACTGCATCTTGTCTTTGATGACCGGACCGCCAAATGTCCCGCCCACCTGCTGATCCGAGTACGGCAGTACCTGATGTGCGACTTTGTCCGCGGCATTGAGTGTGTCGCTGCGGAAGAAGCCGTACAGACTTCCCGAGTTGGTGTTGGTGCCGGACTTCGAGATGGCCTGGACCTGGATTCCGACCGATCGCCCCTGCGTGATGTCGAACTGGCTCGTCACGATCTGGAATTCCGCGATCGCATCGCGGCTGAATGCCGGTTGACCAAAGCTCGATCCCGCGAGCTTCTGGGTGATCTGCTGGCCGTCGAGGTTGAGCTGAAAGAAGTCGTCGTTGCTCACGCCCGGTTGATTCGTGACGTTGTTGGTCGTGATGCCCTTGACCATCATCGACAACTCCATCCAGTTGCGGCCTTGCAGCGGCAACTCCTCCATCTGCCGTCGATTGACATTTCCCGCCACTTGCGACGTCGAGATGTCCACCAATGGTGCTTCGGCGGTGACCGTGAGCACCTCGCTGACGGCCGCCACTTTCAGGGTGAACGGCACCGTGCCGTTCTGCCCGACGAGCAGTTCGAGATTAGGAATGACGACCGTCGCGAAGCCCGAGAGCTCGGCCTGGAACTTGTACCGGCCGGGCGGCAGCTTCGGCAAACGGTATTCGCCGCGCTCGTCGGTGACCGCGACCGCCAGGCCGCCGGTGTCCAGATTGGTTGCGGTGACGGTCACGCCGGGAAGAACGGCCTTCGATTCATCGGCGATCGTGCCGACCACGCTGGCTTCCTGTGCGGAAGCAGATGAGGCCACGAAGAGTACGATCGCCAACGCGACCGCGAGGATTCGACGTCCTTCACGCATAGCAGCCTTTCCGGCGCACTTCGTGGTGCGGCCCAGAGAAGAAACGCGCATAGAGAACACACCGTCTGAAGTTGGTGCTGCCAGCGTTGTGCAAGACTCAAACCACGGCGGTAGACGGTGTGCGGTGGGTGAATTGCGGGTGAAGTGACGACGATCGCGGGTGATGTCTGGATTTCAGCGCACACGTTCTTGCAGCGATCGGGCGACGAATCGACAGCCTTGTCGATAGTGAAGGATTGCCTGCTGTGCATCGCCCGCGATTAGGGCAGCCTGATGCCGCACCGCGATGCAGACGCTTCAAAATTGCGCCGGTTCTTATCAGGTTCCCGATTGATCAGCGCCGAATTCTGGCGGAATCCAGGAGTCGACAATTCTGGCTGTTTTGAACTGTGCGATCGACAAATGTGTTCACGTGAGGCTCGACGCCGCGGCCCGGCATGGATTCAGGGCCACCTCTCGTCGACTCACGCGATAGGGCGGATGGAGATGACTGGTCTAAGAATCCCGCCTGTCGGTTCCAGGCTTTCGGGTCGAGCGGCGTTGGGGAACCGATTCGTCTCGCTTCTTCCGTCGAACGTCTTGAGTTTCCGAATCAGGCTCGCGTGGTGGGACCGCCTGCTTCGCGCTCTGTGCGTCGCCCTTCGATCGATTGTCTCGCGGCTTATCGCGCCAGGGTTGGGCGCTGCCCGCCGGACGACTGTCTCGAGGTTTGTCGCGCCAGGGTTGCGCGCTGCCGGCCGGACGACTGTCTCGAGGTTTATCGCGCCAGGGTTGGGCGCCACCGGCCGGACGACTGTCTCGAGGTTTGTCGCGCCAGGGTTGGGCGCTGCCGGCCGAGCGACTGTCCCGAGGTTTGTCGCGCCAGGGTTGGGCGCTGCCGGCTGGGCGACTGTCTCGAGGTTTGTCGCGCCAGGGTTGCGCGCTGCCGGCCGGGCGACCGTCCCGAGGTTTATCGCGCCAGGGCTGCGCGGCTCCGGCCG
>JBDTVS010000171.1:0-10205 GCA_040007095.1 Acidobacteriota bacterium | reverse complement strand
AAGCTGCGCGGCATGGTCTGCGGCCCATGCGACAACCCGTACACGATGGCGGCGCTCGACGACTTCGAGATCCACGGCGATACGCTGACGTTCAACATCCTTCACGAAGACTTCGGATCCGGCGACACGCCGACCTTTAGTCGGCCCATCACCGGGCATGTGGGCTGGAACGAGCTGCGCTACACCACCTCGCGGCCCGCGCGGCCTGTCGCCGCCGGCACTGTCCCCGGCGCCTCGTTGCTCGGCCCCATCCCGATTGAGGCGACGGTCGGGAATCACTGGCCGGAGTGGCCCCCGAAAAACACCTGGCTGCCTCAGTGACAGGGCCGCTGTGCTCGTAGTGCGCGCGCGGCCGCGCGTGATGGGCGCCTCGGCGCGACGTTCAGCCCGCGTCCGGCCGGCGCCGATTTCTTCACGACCGAGGTGTGTGGACGTGGCAGGCCTCGTCACGTATTACACCGTCTTCGTTGTCGATCTGGCCTCCCGGCGCGTGCGGATCCTCGGTTCCACGCCCCATCCCGAGGCGTTGTTCATGCAGCAGATCGTCCGGACGTTGACGATGGGGGAGGCCGGCGGAGTAGACACGCCGGCCGTCGTGATTTGCGATCGGGATCGGAAATGGAACCGCGATGTCCGGCGTGGGCTTCAGGAGGCCGGCAGCCGCGTGGTGCTGATTCCCGAGCGCGCGCCCAATGCGAAGGCCTAGGCGAACGCTTCGTGCGTTCGATCAAAGAAGAGTGTCTGGATCGGCTGATTCCGCTCGGAGAGCGGCACTTCCGGCACGCGGTGGCGGAGTACGTCGAGCACTACCATCGCGAGCGCAATCATCAAGGTCTGGGGAACGCGTTGATTGTGGGCGAGACGTCGAGCGGAACCGCCGGCCGGATATTGTCCAGGGCCACGGCCACGGCTCGGTGGGCTGCTCAATGTCTACGAGCGGACGGCGTGATTGTCGGGTCGGCCGAGAACTGGAACATTACGGGTTCACGCCACGGACCAGTACGCGAACAACCGAGCCGAAGTCTCGCATCAGCCGACGCGCCAACGCGAACGACAGATGCGGCAGTTCAAGTCCTCGGCGCAGGCCCAGCGATTCCTGTCCGTCCACGACCTCATCGGAAATCGCTTCCGCGTGGGGCGTCACCTGCTTCGGGCGGCGCACCACCGTCTGTTGAGAATCTGCGCCTTCCTGGCGTGGAACGAGATCACAGCGACCTCCTGACGACCATCGAGGCCCACTATCGAGGAATCGTCGCGCCCGATCGTCGTCAACTTGACAGTGCCTTCCCGGCGCAACGAACTACTTCGCCGCTCTGGCTCGACCATTCTGCACCGCTAAGACCGCAGCCATTTCGTCGTAGTATCCGGGAACGCTGTTTTTGAATGCGCCGGTGCTGACCGTATGCGCCCATCCGAGGTCGTCGGTCTTGATTTTGTCGAATGCCTGTTCCTTCGGTACACCGGCCTTCACGAGGTCCAGCATCCGCTGGTTCAGGATTTCGAGTTTCTGGGCGTACTCCAGCACATACTGTTTTGTATATAGGGGACCGTGTCCCGGAACAACAACGTCGAAATCGAGTTTGAGCAGGTCATAGATGACCTTCACCCAGTTCACCATACTTGCGCCGCCCGCATAGTCGATATTCGGGGCTCCGCTGTTCACAACGTCTCCCGTCTGCACGACTTTGAGATCGGGGAAATAATTGAACGTATCCCCACCCGTATGGGCGCGCCCGAAATACCACATTTGAGCTTCCACTCCCCCGAGATACACTGCTCCGGAATCGCCGCCGAACACGATTTGTGGAACGGGGATAGGTGCGTTGCCACCGCTCGCTCCTCCTATTCTTCCGCCTATTCCGAGGTATTCGTCTCTCATATTCCGGCTGGTGACGATCAAAGCTCCCTGCGCGATCATGGCCGCATTCCCGCCGGTATGGTCGGCGTGATAGTGACTGTTCAGGACATATTTGATGGGCAGAGGAGTGATGCTCCTGACCTTCTCCAGCAGTTCCTGAGCATGCCACTCAAATTTGTCGTCAACGAGAATCACGCCAGCCGGCGTGACCCGGACGATGACGTCGCCAGCTTCATGCCAGAGGCCCGTGTTGACCGTCGGCGAATCACCGCGGCATCCGCCTGGACCGCATAGGCTGAAAGGCCCGCGGATCACATAGAGTCCTTCCTTGACTTTCTCGACCGTCATCGGCTTGTCGGGAGCGTTCGGCTTTTCACCGGGTTTCTGCTCGGGAGGGGCGTTCTTCGGTTGACCGTCACCGCGTTCGCCGTCAACCGACAACCACGTTCGATTGGTCTGCGGTTGAGCGGGGACCGCCACCAAGACGGCGGCCACGACCGCTGCTGATATCAGTGAAGCACTCATTGATTAATCTCCTTTTGGTCTCGAATTGGGAATTCTCGCGCCGAATCCAGGATTTCGCAACGTTGCGCGGCGGCAGACGTTCGACCTACGCTGACCCGCACATGCGGGGTTCTGGCTCGTTCCCGTGGCTCTGACTCACTTCCGATGTAAGACGGTTACTCGCGTCTGGAAGCACGCGGAACCAAAGACTGTAACGGTAGGGACGAATCGCTGCTCGGCGCAGATCGAGCAGCGCCACAGCGTATTGCTCCGGGTTGCCGGCGATGCGCTCCAATGTCTGTTCGACGCCTGCCAGGAACCGGTCACCGAGCCCTTGTTCACGCTGGTCAAACCAGCCACGGGCCTGCTGGAGGTCGTGCGCCGCCAGGGCGCTCAGGCGAACGGGGTGGCTCAACGGGGCGATGGGGGCAGCGGGCGGCGGGCTTTGAGGTCCGCGAGCACGTCTTCCCACGGGCGGGCAGCTTTGGCGTCCTCGTCGAACGTCTCCAGGCGCTTGCGCAGCTCCGCCTCGACTTCCGGCGTCACCGGGTCGTCGATCTCCGCGTCGGGGCGGGTTGGGGCGCGGGCGCGCTTCGGAGTCATGAGATCAGATTACGCCTTGGCGTCACGGTGGTGCAAGGCCTTGCGCCGCCCTGTTCTGGGCGGCGCGGCGCACCAGTTCTTCGTGGAACAGGCGCCCGAATCCGGCTCTTCCTCGCTTTGGGGGCTCTGACTCCGTCCGCCGGCCGTCGCGGAAGAATAGCGGACACTCGAATCGCGACCCTAAATCGCCTTGCTGTAGACCAGCTTGATATCGATTCCGGATCCCGGCGGCGTCTCGGTGTCGCGCGTCATGTTCAACACATTGCCGTTCACGGTGAGAATGTCCCTTTGCTGGTTCAACCCCTGGCGTGTGTACAAGATCAGCTTGGCGCCGTCCACTCGTGTCTTCGTCTTGAAGGGGTACGGTCCGCCCGGCTCTTTGTTTGAGGGATCCGGAATCACGAGCTCGGTGCCATCCAATCTATAGACCCACTTGGTCTCCCCAGACCCTCGATCGAGCGTGATCTCTGTCGCGGTTTGGGTGATGATGAGCGTCGCGGCCACCGGACCCCAGTTGGTGTAGCCGCCGCCGTCCAGACCGCCGACCCTTGGGCCAGCACCTCGACCCTCCACCGGAGGAGGCACCTGGTACACCCAGTTCCCGGCGAAGTTCGGTACCTTCACCGTGGGCCCTGGTCCTTGGCCATATAGCGCGACGGGCGCGGTCAGGGCCAGTGCCGCAAATGACAACAGCACCGCTCGTCTCATGCGTGTCCTCCTTGACGTCCAAGCGACGACCGAGATTAGTTGCCAGGGCGTGTGGTTCGTTTCGGCATGAGCGGCTGACCCCAGACGAGCGTCTTCGGATCGGCCCCGGGCCTTGGCACAAACTTGTCCGCCCGGCCGTTGAAGACCTCGGCGACATACAGGTTGCCGTCCGAGTCCGCCGCGATCTGATGCACGCCCCAGAACTTGGTCTGATCGCTCCCGGTGCCGTTGACGCCGGACGTCCCAAACGAGTATTCCAGGTGCCCGCTCAGGTCGAACTTGGCCATTTTCTCGCTGGTTTGATCGTAGGCCCAGATGTGCCCGTCCGCGCTCGCCACGATCGTGTGCGGCGCGATGTTCGGCCAGTATTCGATGAAGTTGAGGTCCGTGTCGAACACCTGAATGCGGCGGTTGCTCCGATCGGACACGAACACGCGCGGCGGAGAGCCGGCGACGGCAATCCCGTGCACGGTATTGAACGGCGTGGGTGCTCCGCTCAACGCTCGCTTCAGGAACTTGCCCTCCTTGTCGAACTTCACCACGCGTTTATTCCCGTAGCCGTCGGCGACAAAGAAGGTGCCGTCTGGCAGCCACGCGATGTCGGTCGGCCGCCGGAAGCGCTTCTCGTCGTCGTTGTCGCCGAACTCGTCGAGCTCCCCGAGCGTCTTCAAGAGCATCTTGCCGTCGTTCGAGAAGATGAAGATCACGTGGCGCATGTCGTCGACGACCCAGACCCGTCTCTCGGGATCGTACGGACTGATGTAGATCTGGTGCGGTCCGCGGCCACCTTCGAAAAGGTGATCCCACTGCGTCCACGATTCGATCATCTTCCCTTTGCCGTCGACAATGACGATGCAGTTGCGAAACTCCGGCAGTGGGGTTGTTGCTCCACCAAGGCCGAGGGCGGCCCACACGCCATTGAAGTTCCGGGGTGGTGTTCCCGGGACTTTCAGCTCGCCGCGGCTGGCCAAGAAGACGCGGTTCGATGACTCAGGGAAAATCCCCGACTGTGAACCCCAAATGTAGCCCGGCCTCGCCCAATCGTGGATCGGCCAGTCGGCGACAGGCTCATAAGGCCCCAACGAAAGATCTGCGCCTCCGCGCGCACCGTCGTCTCGCTGCGCGGCGAGGTTGAGCGACCAGAGCACGCTCACGGCGAGCAGCGACCCGATTGACGAGACAGCAAGCCTACGCATTTTGGATCTCCTTCGGAGTCGTTGGTACGCAGAGTACAGCGTGACGTCGCGCGACCGTCACGAGAGGCATCATTGCGCCTGACGTAGTATGCGATCAAGATGCAATACGTGACGCGCGCCATCGAGATCCGTAGCGGGGTCAGGAAGACTGTTGTCGCGCGGCACTGACTTCGGTTCTGAGCGCATCTTCGGGGTTCTGCCTCATTCGACCGAGGCCCCGCAGAACCGACAGGCGAGCACGTCGAGCCGTGCGACCGAGAAGTCGAGCACATCGGTGCGAATGCAGTGGAAACAATCGTTTAACAGCCGCGTGCCATAACGCGGACAGCGCGTCAGCCCCGGCGAGCGCCCACTCCGCCCGAATGTGGACCTGCTCGCCCGCGGTGGCGTTGCTCGCGGCCACGGCGTGCACAAAACGCGAGTCGGAGCAACTGGCGGGGGCTGATGAGGTAGCCCAACATGAGCCGCGTCCAGTTCCGCAAGTCGTCGTCGTTTCAACGAGTTGTATCGGAATAAGTTGCCGCGGCGTTCATCGAGGATAAGGGAGACCCTGAATTCGTGAGCTGAGGTCGTGGACGTGTTACGAACCTGGGGGTGCCCGGCGTATCCGAAGCGGTGGCATCGGCCTGGGAGTGCTAATCTGGCGCCCTCGCTTACATGGGCGGAAGAGGCGAGGTGCCATGGATGGATCATCCAGCTCCGTCGATGAGGACCTTGTGACCGAGTCGGCGGGGCTAAGCCTTCACCTTTGCCGCAAACGGCTTCTTCGCTCTCGCGGCCGCATCGTCCCTCGCCCGCGCGACCATCGAGTGCTCGACCGAGGGCGGGCCGAGAGACCTGTCTGGGCACGTGGGAACGCCAGTTCGAGGATGCGCGTCCTAAGAAGCGACGGTCCTCCAGTCTGTCCACATGAGAATTTCAGTCAGCGATCTCAAACATTTACGGCGTCTCAGCGAAGGATATCTCCGGACGATTCGCCCGGCCCCTCACACACCCGACCCGCGGCGATGGCGAGATGATCAGCTGACGCTCGCGTGGCTTGGTCATGCGACGGTCCTGATCAACTTCTACGGCGTCTGGATCCTGACCGATCCCGCATTGCGGGCGCGGATCGGTGTCCGCGTCGGCCCCCTGACCTTCGGACCCAAGCGCTACCTCGCTCCGGCACTGAAGGCGAATGAACTGCCGCCGCTCGACTTCGTCCTCCTGACGCATGCGCACATGGATCACCTCGATCTCGGCACGCTGCGCCGCCTGCGGCGCGACGTCACGGTGATCACGGCAGCGGCCACGGCGGATCTTCTGACCCCCATGCAGTTTCGCCGGGTGGCCGAACTGGGTTGGGGCGATTCGACACGGTTCCACACCCGTCGTGGCGATCTCACCGTCGACGCCTTCAGGGTGCGACACTGGGGCGCCCGGATGAGAACCGACGTCCATCGTGGGTTCAACGGCTACGTCCTCGAGCGCGAGGGACGGCGGATCTGCATCGCCGGCGACACCGCGCGAACGAGCTTCGCGGCGGTTGGCCGGAAGCCGACCGATGTGATGGTGGTGCCGATCGGCGCCTACAACCCGTGGATCGAGAGTCACTGCACGCCCGAGCAGGCCGTAGAGATGGCCGATCAAGCGCGCGCACGCTTCGTCGTCCCGGTTCATCATCAGACGTTCCGCCTCAGCTGGGAACCGATGGATGAACCGATTCAACGGTTCAAGCGCGCACTCTCTCCGACGCGTGTCGCCCTGTCGAGCGTTGGCGAGACCTTCGTGCTGCCCGGCCCTTCCCTCCCCAATGGGCCACGCCGACATTCGCTGGAGACGGCGCTCGTCGCCGGATAGGCGAGTCTTCTTCGTGAGCTGCATCCCGGCCGGGTGCAGCTCAGAATGGAGATACCGGGCTTCATCCGGCCGATGATCGACAACGGTCGAACGATGGGTGGCGAAAGGCGGCGGACTGTTGGTGATGGGCCATTACGGCCGAGCGCCATCACGAGATGAACATCTCGGACGTTCCGTCCGGTGTTCAGTATTTATCGAATGCCATGGTCACGTGCTCTTCCGTCGGTCCAGGAGGGCCGAAGGTGGAACTCGCCGTCATGGTCTTGCCTGTGGCGGCGACCGTGAAGTGGCCAGACACCACGTTGGCCCCATTCATCTTCATGGAGAGATCGAAGGTGCGTGGGCCCGTGACCTTCAGTGCGGCGGTCATGCCGGGTGCAACGCTGGACGCGGGCCCCGTGATCGGCGCCTCTTGGCCGTCTGGCGTCACGACTGCCGTGCCATCGAGCGGGAGCCAGTGCACTTTCACGCGCGGTCCGGCGGCGGCCGTCAGTTCGAGCGAATTGTCGCTCGGCTGCAGGCTCTTGGTTTGCCACGTACCGATCAGTCCAGCGCCGCCGGATGCCCGCCTGAACACCATCGTCTGTCGGGATTTGGCTGGTACCAGCACGTCGGTGGTCATGGTCAGCGTCTGGCCGTCGGCCGATAGGGTGAAATTGTCGATGTTGTTATCCACCGACGCCATTTTGTAGACCGTACGCCACGATCGCGGCCCGGTCTCCGTCCACACCATCGTCGACCCGAGTACCCCAGGGCGTTCTTTTCCGTCGATGCGGAAGGTCTGCGAGAGCCCTTGCATCATCATGGTGATGTCGCCGGACGGGCTGGTCGTGAACACGAGACGCGTCGTCGTGAGATCGCTCTTTGCCGCGTTCAGCGTCCACCGCCCGAAAAACGGCTAAGACGCCTCCGTCACCCTGCCCTGCGCGGCGAGCATCAACGAGGATACGGTCAGCGCGGTCAACCAACCGCCCGCACGATGCACTGTGCGCCAGTTCATGACCTTCTCCTTCTCATGCCGCGACCGTGCTACCAGATCGTCACGCGATCGGCCCGCGCGGTAGAGCTTATCTCCTGGCTGCAGATTGAATGCGGCATAGAACGCATCGATGTTTGTGAGCGGCACGAACGCGCGGCACATCCCGGGCGAATGCACGTCGGCTTTTCGCGCGGTCCCACTGCTTTTGTGCCAGCGTCGTCTCGAAAGCAAGAATGCGCGCGGCGGCGCCGCTTGGGTCCTTCAGCGTGGCGAGCGTGAAGAGCCGGGCCACGTAGTCCGTGTAGGCCTTGCGAATCGCGACGAATCGTTCGTCCGGGCGCAGGTAGTAGTCGCGGTCGGGCATGCCGAGACCCGCTTGCGATACGAGCACCGCGTACACATCGGAGTGCTGCGGGTCCTGGCCGACAACAACCGAAAGTGGCACGCCAACGCCGAGGCGCGCGGCCCGGGCGAACGCGGCCGGCAAGTCGCGCGCGCTCGAGAGACCTTCGATGGCCGCCAGTTCCGCGGACAGCGGCTGGACACCGAGATGCTCAATCTGCGCGGCGGCGGTGAAGCTCTTGTAGAAGTCGCCAACCTTCTGCCCGATCGAGCCCTGCGCCGCGGGCGTGGCTGCTTCAGCTTCCAGAATGCCTCGTACGGCCTCTTGGGATTGGTCGCGCAGCATGAGGATGGTGCCGTAGTTCGCGCGATCCGGGGGAATCAGGGTCTTGTCGGCCCATGCGCCGTTGACGAAGCGGAAGAAGTCGTCTTGCGGTCTGACCGAGCGGTCCATGCCCGCGGTGTCGATGCCGGGGACCCGAGGAGCGCCGTTCTGCGCCGAGATGGGTCCAACGGCGACGGTCAATCCGAGCGCGAGGATAATCGATCGGGATAGCTCCATACGCAGGAGACGCTACACCAGACAAACAGGCGACTCAACGACCAAGTGCATCGCGTCGTGCCTCATCACGTATCGGTTGGCGAAGGCCAATCGGGTTCGAGTTAGGCAGCCCCGCGAGCTCGCTCGTGCCGGCGAGTTACGTCGAGCAGCGCAGCAGCATGTCCTGCAATGCTTGCCATTCCGCCGGTGTGGCCGTCAGAAGCCACGCTTGCTTCACATGGACCCACGCCGTAGCGTACTCGCACCAGAACGCGGTATTGGACGGCCGCCACGCGTCGGGACCGTTGTCACCCTTGGCTCGGTTCGCTGAAGTGGTGACGGCGAGCAGGTGTAGCGGGTAAGACAAATCATTGGCGTATCGTTCCTTTTGTGCGGGCGTCCACTGCCAGCCCCCGGAGCGGTAGGCATTGGCGAGCGGCACGAGGTGGTCGATGTCCAGCTCGCTGGCATCGGTGACGGCTCGATTGGTGTAGGGATCGGTCCAGCGCCCACTGTTCACGACGCACTGCCTCGAGTCGCGGAAGACCACCGGGACGAGGCTTTTTTCGATCAGGACCTCCGCCCGCGTGTCCTGGCAATCTCCGTCTGCATCGATCCACAGCTTCCAGTCATCCCGGTTGTAGGGGGCGAGATTGACGGGGACCGGTGCGATCGTGAGCGGTGTCGCTGATGAAGATGGTGGCTGGGTGGGTGCCGTCGGAGGCTGACTGGACCCGCAGGCCGTCAACAGCACCGCGACAAGCAGAGCGAAACAGCATCTACTGACAGGCTTCATCGTGCGCACGCGCAACAGTGTGGCACGGAGGCGAGACCCACTGAACCGAGTGGTCCTCCTTTCGACAGGGGCAAAACGCGGGACTGTTTGCTCCTCATGGACAGCAAGGAGATCACCTTGTGGGATCCTCGAGATCTACGCGATCGACCGCAAGTCCGTTGTTGATGGGTGGCGCGTCCGCATTCACGACCGAGAGACTCGGTGACGCAGTCCGGTCCATGCACCACACTCTCCGAACACGAACGCGCCCGTCGGAACGAGTAGCTCGATCGCGGTCGGACGGCCGCCCGAACGAAAGGAGTCGGCGTTCGGTACTGCCAAGAAAGGGAACCGGATCAATCCGCGCCTGAAACATCGCGCACCCGGCGACGCGCACGTCGAGGGTCAACGCGGCGCGGGACCATGTGCACGTCGCAACCCGGCCGCCGCAAATCCATCAAGATGGCCAGGTGGATGCTCGCTCGGGCCTCCCGTCAAAGGGCGTGCGCGCCCTCAGTCACCATCGCCCGATGGCATGCCACCGTGACGGGCCTCGTCGTCGCGATTCAGAATTGCCGTGTGGGCGTCAGCACGTCCACGAACGCTTCTGGCATTGCGATGTCCGGTTTCGCCGCCTGGGTTCGGATGGCCTCGAACGTGTGAAGCGGCCAGCTCTTTTGGAAGAAGTTGACGATCCAGGCCGGAATGAATCCCCTCGGGTCGACCTGGACCTCGACCGTCAGTTCGGTCCGCTTGTCTGTTTCGAGTGACGTCGCCTGGAACAGGCCCGACAAGATCTCGCCGCGCACGTTGTGCGTAGCCGGCGCTCCAGCATCGTCGGTCGGCTTGTAGGCGAGGGC
>JBDTVS010000170.1:0-22776 GCA_040007095.1 Acidobacteriota bacterium | reverse complement strand
GCGCCCGAAAGAAGCTCGATAAGTTTCAGTATTTGTGACGACCACCACTAGCTGGACGTCGCGGTGGATTTTCCGCGTTCAGCCTTGAGCGCCACGAGAGCCGCGTTGAAATCGCGGACGTCCAGGCGCTCGCCGCCTGTCAGGCCTGTGGGCGCTGGTTCAAGCAGGATGAAAATATCGTCGGGCGGCTTTGCCCCGGCGCCCTTCAGCCAGAGCGCAATCACGTACAGCGCCGGAACGCGAAGCACCGCCAGCTCGTAGTTGCCGGCTTCGACTTCCGGCAGGCGCTCGGCGGCTTCGATCGCCTTCGCGGTCGAAGCCACGAACGGTCCTTCATTCGTGTTCGAAAACAGCGGTTTCGCGTTCGCCGTCCGCTGAATCGCCTCGGCGGCGGCGATCACGGTGAGCTCCCCCTCCGGACCAGGCGGTCCGGCAACCGAGCGGATGGCCCGAATCGATTTCAGCCTTTATCTTCGCTGCTGTTCGTGTCGACACCGCCGCAACGCAACCCTGCCGCCCCGCAGGCGCCATCAGCCGCCCAGGCTCCAGTCTCCGGAAGCTTGAGGCAAATCATTCCGGGGCACTACACGTACTCCGCGACCAACGCCGGTCGCGTGTTCAGCAGCGGCATCATCGTGACCAATGATGGAGCCCTCGTGGTGGATGCCTTGGATTCCGAGGCGATCGCCCGCGCCGCGCGAGCATCGATTTCGAGCACCATCAAACAGCCCGTTCGCTACCTGGTGTCGTCTTCCTTTCACGATCCGTTCAGCAAAGGGAACCTCGCCTACGCGGACGTGTTCAAGATCGGCCACGAGAACTACCGTGCTGGTCTGGTCGACCAGATGAAACGAGGTGGTGCGTCCGCCGAAGAGCAGCAGGCAAGACTGCCGACCGCGACCTTTGGCGAACGCCTCACCCTCCACATCGGCGCCAAGGAAGTTCAGATTCTCCACTTCGGCCGGGCCCACACGCTGGGAGACAGCATCGTCTTCGTGCCGCAAGACCGGATTGCGTATCTCAGCGAAGTGTTTTTCTGCGACGAATTTCCGAATATGGCGCAGGGCTACGGCGTGGCCTGGCTGCGAGTGCTGGACGCGGTGGAAACGCTCGGCGCCGATATCTTCGTGCCGGGCCACGGTCCAATTCCGGAAGACCCGCGGGGAACGCGAGCCCGGCTGCGCCGCATGCGACAGCTCCTTGTCGACGCGCGAGACGGGATCCAGAAAGAGATCGATCGGGGAGCCACCGAAGATCAGACGGTCGCAGCGGTGACCCTCCCGCAGTACGAGAAGCTGCCGACGTACGCGGCACAGCGGGAAGTGACGGTGCGGCGAATGTACAAGGAACTGACGGGTAAACTGCCCTGACTTCGGCGACGGCGAGGAAGGCCGTTGCGTCGCCGCGTGGCCGCTGGCTTGGATCGCATGGCAACTTTCTCGAGGAATCGCGACTTCCTACCGCTGGCAGCTCGTGTCCCGAATCAGAGATTCGTCGACATTTTCCGGGCGGGGCATCCCGTCTGGCGGCGTTGCTCGGCACTCACATATTCCCGATATTCTCGCGCCTCACGCCTTGCCAGCCGGGCGCCGCGCGCCGGAACATTCGTCAACGAATCTCTGACTCGGGACACGAGATCGGAACTTCAGACTCGCTTCACTCGTCCACGCCTCCGACCAAGCCAGTGGGAGGAATGATGATGACTGCCCGAATACATGGGATTGCCCTTTCCCTTATCTTGTGCGGTGCGCCGATCTACGCCGCCGAGACCAAGAATATCGACAGGACGCTTGCGCTGAGCCCCGGCGGGGCGGTCACTCTGGATGCGCACAACGGCTCGATTCAAGTCCGTACCTGGGATCGCTCCGAAATCGAGATTCACGTGCGGATCGATGCGAGTGGAACGTCGGCTGACGCCCGCCGCCGCTTCAACGAGACGACGGTAGAGATCGACGGTTCCCCGGACCGCATCTCGATCAGGTCGAAGTTCCCTGACATCTATGGCTGGAGCTGGTGGTCTCTGGTGGCGAATTGGGGAGACTGGGACAGCAGCCCAGCCGTCCACTACACCATCACGGCGCCGCGCGCCGCGCGCTGGACGATTCGAAATCACAACGCCAGGGCCGAGATCCGTGACGTGAATGCCGCGCTTGAACTCAACACGCACAATGGCAGTGTCTGGGTGGCAAACCTGGGCGGGCCGCTCGAGTTGAACATGCACAACGGCGACGCGCACATCGACTTCGCATCGTTCACGCACGAGAGCCGTGTCAATACCCACAACGCCACCGTGGAACTCGCGCTGCCGGCATCGAGCAAGTTCGAGTTCCACTCGCGTGGCCACAACGTGCACGTGGATTCTGATTTTCCAGCAACCGTGCGCTCTTCTGATTTCGGGCGGCACGACGTCAATGGTCAGGTAAACGGAGGAGGGCCGGAGCTCCGGCTCAACTCGCACAACGGCGATTTCCGGCTCCGCTCAAAATGAACTGCCGAGCGCCTGCTTGGATCGCCGCCCGCACGAAAACGAGCTGGCACCGCTGTTCGCCAGCCAATGACAACAGATCAGGGACGGTTCAGCGGCTTCCGCGCGACGATGCCGGCGCCTCACGGATGGTGAGGATCTGGTGGGCTGCCACGTTCATGAACACCTCGGTCGATCCCGCCGGCCTCGATGGTGCCGAAACCCGAGAGCTCCGCCCGCACGTCGTACGCGCCTGGCGGCAGTCCCGCGATCCGGTAGCGTCCATCCGCTTGAACGATCCCTCGCCTCACAGCACGCGGAACTGCGCCGTGCCGTCCCGTTCGAGTTGCGCGACGAGGCCGAACTCCCAGTCCAGATACGCCTGCATCGCAACCGCGGAGTTCTCCACGCCCTCGTAAGGCCGCTTGTAGATGTCGAGAACCGGGGTCGCGAGCCGCAACGGGATGGCCTCCAGCGGGCGCCCTGCCACCACCCACGCATCGGTGCCGCCGGCCAGGACCGACGTGCCGACGCCTGTCGACGCCTCGACGTCCGCTGCCGCAAACCGCGCGAGTATCCCGTCGGGCGACGTCACGACGTATCGCTTTGCAGGCGGCAGAACGGTGGCGGGCTGCCGCAGGAGTGTCCGTGACGTGAACCACGCGCCGGAAATGTGGCCCCGGATGTAGTCCACGCTGGGCGCGAAATCGAGCACGACGACGTCGGTCTGTCCGGCATCTTTCTCTCTGATCAGCGCATCGAGCTCGTTCACCTCTACTGTCCGTACCGCAGGCGCCGAAGGCATGCTTGGCCGCCACGGGCCAGTTTCGAGTGCGGCAGGGGTCGCGCCTTCTGCGAGGACATGAACCTCCCACCCCATCTGGGCCAGCCACGACGCCGTCATGCTGGCTCGCGCTCCCTCATCGTCCGCCAACACGATCCGGGCACCGCGCACCGTGGCAAACACGTCGGTCTCGTGCACCAGCTGTCCGCCGGGAGCCGATCGGAAGCCATGAAGGTGTCCGGCCGCAAACTCCTCGGGCGTGCGGACGTCGAATCGGTACAGCGTTCTGGTGGACTCTGACCCCCAGTGCGAGAGCAGGTCGCCAGCGAGACGCCCCACACCGGCCCGGTCGGCCACCAGCCGCGCGGCTGCCCTCGCGTGCTCTCTCTGCGCCGCCGCCACGGTGGGCATCCGGCGGCCCTGTCCGTGCTCCAGCGTAAGGCCGGCCAGCTTCCAGCCGATCGTTCCGTTGCGCAGGGCGGCGACACGATTGGGGATCCCTGCATTCACCAGCGACTGCGTACCGATGATGCTCCGCGTTCGACCGGCGCAATTGACGACCACCAACGTGTCGGGATCCGCCGCGATCGTGCCCACGCGATAGACCAGCTCGGCTCCCGGCACGCTCACCGCCGCCGGAATGCTCATCGTCTGGTATTCCTCGAAACGGCGCGCATCGAGCACGACCAGATCCGCGTGCGCGTCCAGCAGGACCTGAAGATCCTCAGCCGAGAGCGACGGCGTGTGCCGCGTCACCTCCACCAATTCTCCGAAGGCTTTGCTCGGTACATTGACGTCGCGGAACAGCTCACCTCCCGCACGGCGCCATCCCTCCAGGCCGCCGTCGAGCACTGCGACGTCGGTGTAGCCAAGGTCTCGCAGCTTTGTCGCCGCAGCGCCGGCCAGGCCCTCGCCGGCGTCGTAGACCACAATCGGAGTGGCCCGGCGCGGAATGCGGTCGTAGACCTCGAGCTCGATGCGACCAAGCGGTAGGGACGCGGCGAAGAGCGGGTGGGCTTCGGCGAAAGGTCCCTCCTCCCGCACGTCGAGCAATGCGATCTCGTCGCGATTCAGCAGCGCCGCGCGCACCTCAGATGTCGATCGAACCGACGATGTCATCGAGCGGCACTCCTGGCGAACGTCGCGCCCGTGACGGCCGCCGCGGCCGGCGCGTCCAGCACCAGACGAACGACGCCCACCGAGAGCGCGACGCAAATAGCTGCCCCCCCCGTCATCAATAGACCCGCTTTGGCCATGTCCCTGATCGAAAAATATCCGGATGCGTACGGGATGATCGTCGTCGGCCCCTCACTCACGAGGACGAATGCGAGCGACGAGGTGAAGGCCGCAGGGGCAACGGTGGCCCACACGTCGAGGTGCAGATCAGTCGCGAGCGCGACGAGAATCGGGATGATGATGCTGGCCGTCACCGTGTTGCTCGAGAACATCAGGTGCAGGCCCGCGACGGCCAGCACGATGACCACGGGACGCAGCACTGGAGGCACGGCCGCGATTTCTCCAAGCAGCACCCAGGCGAGCCAGCGCGCCGCACCCGACTCGTAGACCGCGAGGCCGAGCGACAAGCCGGCCACGATCAGCATCAGACCGCCCCACTCGATGTTCTGTTCAGCTTCCTTCCATGTGAGCACGCGGATCCCGGGAAGGAACATCGCCAGGCCTCCCGCCAACCCCACGGCCTCGACCGGAGGCGCCACCCGACCGCCAGTCCACATGTCCAGCAGCGGCGTGACGAGCCAGATGGCGATGACGATGAAGAAGATCGACAGCGTCCGGCGCTCCGCTGGTCGAGCCGGACCAAGGTTCCGCAGCCGGCTTTGGATCTCCTCGACGGTGAACGGCAGCCGATCGATCTCGGGAGGGAACAGCCAGAGCAGCAATCGCCACGCCAGGGGCACCATCAGGATGGCCGCCGGCGCCCCATAGATGGTCCAGTGCACGAATGAGATGTTCACGTTCGCGAGCTGTTTGAGTTGGGAAATCGCCACCAGATTCGCGGCCGTGCCGGCGGGTGTCGCGATGCCGCCGATGAGTGGCCCGAACGCCGTGGAGATCATCAGCGCCCGGCCCACGTTGCTGTGCCGGGGCTGCAGCTTGGCATCCTGCAGCAAGCCAATGCCGATCGGCGCGAGCATGGCGGCGACCGCCATGTCCGTGATCCACATCGAAATGCACGTGCCGACGGCCAGAAACCCGAGCAGTACGCGATCGGTCCGGGTGCCCACCAGCAGCAGGATGCGATAGACCAGCCTGGTGCCGAGGCCGGACTGGGTGAACGCGGCGGACATGATCAGCGCGCCGATGAAGAACGTGATCACCGGATCGCCAAAGCCCGCCCGGACGACGGCGCGATAGTCTGCGATGCCGAAGACCGGAATCAGCAGCACCACCAGCAGTGCGGTGACCGCGAAGGGCAGCGTTTCGGTGACCCACAGGGTGACGGCCAACGCCATGATCGCGAGACAAGCCTGTCCATGGGCTGACAACGGAATGAGATTGCCACCGCGCTCGAGCGGCGCCGGCGTCGGCAGGGCGTAGAGGCCCAGCATCAGCGCCACGGCCGCGAGCAAGATGTACGGCTTGCGATCGACCACGGCCGTCATTCGTCACCTTCGGAGTTGATGCTTTCGCCGACTGCTTCGTCGCGATTGGGATCCGGCCTCAGGGTCACGCCTGGCCGCCCGGACCTCAGAATGACTACCCTATCATCTACAGAGTAACAGTCGCCGAACGCGCACTCGAGCGGGATTCGACAACGCTGTCGCTGGTTTGCGTCCGAACCGCGAACGCCACATGCCGTTCTCCGAGCGGGAAACGAAACGACTGTCTTCGGGTGCTCTGTGTGCTTTGTGGTTCAAATACTCGCGCTCGATTCGAGGGAAGCGCGACGCCACGCTGGTCGACAGCGCTGCAACCAATCGAACATCAGCTCGGCTGTTCACCAGGACATCTGCAGCACGCGATCGGCGGCGGTCACGCCGCGGTACTGCGCCTCCTCGAACAGCGACAGACCGCTGACATCCGAGTGCGCGAACAGCAACCCGCGTTGCGGTCGCTTCAGGAATTCGCGCTCCGGCGAAAACACCGCACCAACGGTCGGCCGGACCATGGCGTGGCCGTTGCGCATCACGTCCAGACGCGACACGCACGTGCGAATGCGCGGATGCACGCGCTCGAGGTCGGTGAGGATCGCCTCTTTCCAGTAGGCCCAGTCTCGGTCCAGCAGGACCCGCCGGTTGGCAGACGCAGACCCGTCCGCGAGCGCCCAGTAAAACGTCCACACCGTGCGATCGGCAAACGTGCGCAGAGACTGGTGCATCGCGTCGACGTAGCCGAGGGCCGGCGAATTCATGACGACGTTGTCCCAGGCCGGTTCGCCGCGATCGAGGTCGGGAATCGACTCGAGTGTCAGGTTCGCGGTGATCCACGGTGAGTACTCGAAGTGGCGCAGCGGGGTCATGCCGTCGACGAGGTAGGACGCCAGGAATGTCGGCGCCGCGAAAATGACGGCGCGGCATCGATACTCGGTGTCGCCCGCCCGGATCCGGAACGCCGAACCGTCTCGGACAATCGCGCGAACCGTCTGTCCCGAGCGGACGAACCGGCCAACACGCGCCAGCAGCTGCTTGACGATCCAGCCGTTGCCTTCCGGCCATGTCAGCGGTCCTTTCTCGTCGGTGTCGCGCGACGCGAAATAGTGCAGGCCGGCCCAGGCGGACACGTCGGAGGCGAGGGCGCCGTAGTCGTCGCGACACACGTAGTTCGCATACCAGAGCAAGGGCTTCGAATCGAACCGATTCCGGGTCAGCCACGTGGCGAAGGAGACGCGATCGAGCGCCGCGTCCGCGGTTGACAATCCCACGTCCAGCGGCACGGTAAACCGTCCGGTCGACCTCAGGTTGTCGGTGATCTCCGCCAGACGGCGGAATTGTTCGCGATCGCCGGTGGTGAGGCCGACCGCCGGCTCGATTCCCTCCTGCCAGCGGCCATACAGGTACAGCCGCTCCTGCGGTGCGAAGCACAGATGACGCTCCTCCCAGCTTCCGTCCGGCTTCAACACGCCGAACTCGGCGAACAGTTCCCGGACAAATGTCGCTCGTTTGCCCGGGACGGGAACGTAATGTGCGCCCCACGGATAGGCACTCGTCCCGTTTTCGCCCCATCGTGAATTGCCGCCCGCTTGCGCGCCCATTTCCAGCACCACGAACTGATCGAAGCCCTTCTTCTGGAGGCGCCAGGCGGCGCTCAGTCCCGCCATGCCGCCGCCCACGATGACGACGGGCATGCGAACCGTGGTCTTCGCCGGTCCGATCGCGCCGCGGTCACGAATCACATGGCCGAGGCTGACGTCGTCGTTGACGAACGCGCCCGCCAGCGGTCGATCCGCTTTGAGCGACAGGCCGACAAGCGCCGCAGACGACAGGCAGAACTGGCGCCGCGTCTGTTTCAACGGGTGATTTCCCGCCACTCCGCCTCGAGCGTCCGCACCAGCACCTGATCGTTCAAGTGGTTCGCCGGCATGGAGACGCGGGCCATGTCGGAGGGAAACTCGAACAGTGTCTGGAGGCTCGGAGCGGAGAGAAAGCGCAAGCCGTCGGGCAAGGCCGCCGGCGGCGTGTAGCCGTGGCGAGACGCCAGGACGAATCCCCACTCGCCGAAGGACGGCACGTAGGCGTGGTACGGGAACGTTCGATAGCCCGCCTTCCTGATGGTTTCCTCGATGCACCAGAACGATTTACGCGCGAACATCGGCGACGTGCTCTGCACGACCAGGGCGCCGCGCTCACTCAGATGGTGGGCGAGCGCAGAAAAGAACACCGTGGTGTAGAGCTTTCCGAGCGAATAATTGGTCGGATCCGGAAAATCGGCAACGATGAAATCGAAGACATCCGTCGCCGAATCGACCCAGAGAAACGCGTCCGCGTTCACGACCTGGACTTTCGGCGAGAGCAGCGAGCCGCCGTTCAACGCCGTCAACAGCACGTTGGACGAGAACAGCCGCGTCATTGCCGGATCGAGATCCACGAGCACGATCCGCTCGATGTGCGGATACTTCAGCGCCTCGCGGACCGCCAGCCCGTCACCGCCGCCGAGAATCAACACGCTCCGGGCGCCGGCAATCGACGCCAGCCCCGGATGGATCAGCGCCTCGTGATAGCGGTACTCGTCGCGCGAGCTGAATTGCAGATGCGAATTGAGGAACAGGCGGAGATCGTCTTTCCATCTCGTGAGCACGATGTGCTGGTACGGCGTGTCTCTGGAGAAGATGATCTCGTCGGCGTAGATATTCTCTTCCGCGAACGCGTTGATGCGTTTCCCGCCGACCAGCGCCGCCGACAGCAGCGCGATCGTCAGTACGCAGGCCGCCTGCAGCCGTCGCGGCCGCTCGAGTTGCTCGGCGAACAAGCGCGTGCTCCACAGCGCCACGGCCGCGTTGACGACGCCGAAGAACAGCGCCGATCGGATCAATCCGAGCTTCGGCACGAGCACCAGGGGGAACAGCACCGAGGCGAACAGCGCGCCCAGGTAGTCGAACGTCAGCACGTGTGACACCGCGTCCTGGAAGCGATAACGGTGCTTGACGAGCCGCATCAGCAGAGGAATTTCGAGCCCGACCAGCGTGCCGACCACCAGCACCACGAGGTAGAGCAGCAATTCGAAGCCTTGCGTGAACGCAAAGGCGAGGAACAGCAGGCTCGACGAGAAGCCGCCGACGATGGCGATGAAAATCTCGATCCGGATGAACTGGCGCGCCAGGTTGCCGCGCACGTAGCGGGACAGGAAGCTGCCGATCCCCATCGCGAACAGATAGGTGCCGATGACTGTCGAGAACTGGAAGACGCTGTCGCCGACCAGGTAGCTCGCCACCGTGCCGGCGATGAGCTCGTAGATCAGCCCGCACGCCGCCACCAGCAGGATCGACAGAAACAGCGCGATCGACACTAGTGCACCGCGGCCGCGATGATGATGCAGATGCCGATCGAGAGCGCCCCGACCAGCACCGCGAGGGCCAGGTTCTTCTCCTGGACGATCTCTTTCCAGAGATCGTACGGCGTCAGGCGATCGATGATCGTGAACGACAGCACGAAGACCGCGATGCCGATGAAGGCGAACACCAGGGCCGCTTCAATGTTGTGCGCGATGTCCATCACTTTCCTCCGCTGACATGCCAGAAACCGCCATAGACGGGCCGGTATGAGCCCGGGTTGTCCCGAACCGACTTCGGCACCGTCCGGGTTTCGTTCACCGGCATCAGCCGCCATCCTCGGTACTGCGCTGTTCCCATCAGACCGATCACGATCAGTCCGTACACCACATAAACCTTACTCATCGTCGTCGTCCTTGTCGGTGTCTGACGATTTCCCCGTGGCGTGATCGCTCTCCTGCCATCGCCGCCGCTCGAATGCCGCCGCGCGGAACGAGGTCATCAGCGGTGGCAGCACGATCAGCATCAGCGCGCCGAGGAACCATACGGACGTGGCGACGTCGCGAACCACCGTGACCGTGTAGCCGACCGGCTTTCCCGTACGCTCGCCTTCCGGCTCGATCCTCAAGAAATATCGCCCCGCCGGGACGCTCGGAAGCGTGAAGGAAGCCGCCGGCGACCCCTCGCTCCACGCTTCTCCTCCGTCAACGCCGTTGTAGTAGGACAGATCCTCCGCGAACTCGAAGGCCTGACCGGTGTCGTTGTTGATCAGCGCATAGCCGACGTCCATCCATTGGTTGGCAAGATTGCTGGCAGTCTCGACCTGGACGGCCGACGCCCGTCCGTCCAGCTCGAACACCGGCGTGACCAGCGAGGCATCCTGGGTCGATGGCGGGTTGTACACGAGCGCCTGGCGGAATGCCTGTTGCTGGCGCGCGGTGAAGAGATGTGCGATCCAGACGATCGCCGCCAGCGCCATCAGCAGCGCCGCCTGTCGCCACATCCTGCCGGACACGCCCTGATACGGCGACGGCTGATCGGCGAACACGCCCTCCACCACCGGAGGTTGGCCCGGCATCGACAAGCCGGACCAGATGTCCTTCCCCTTCGCATACACACCAAGCGACCAGGTCACTTCCTTGTCGGCGTTCACTTCGGCCGACAGCAGCTGCGACGGCGCGACGTAGTCGACCACAGCGACCTGATCGCCCACGCGCACCTGCCACGGAAATTCTCCCAGCACGAAGACCGTCGTGGCGGTGGCGGTCTGAAAGTGGCGATAGTCCTGACCCTGATACGTGCGGATGCCGGAATCGCCCGGCAGGTGATCGCCGTCCGGCAGCGATCGCAGCGTCGCCACCACATTCCAATGTCCGCCGTACTCGGTGAGATAGCGGAATCCGTGGTACGGATTGAACAGCAGGTACTCGCGCCACCGGTAGGCGACCTCGTCGACCAGAATCTGTCGGACTTGAAAGCCCACGACCTCGAACGCGGGCTGCCACCCCGGAATCGTCCCTCTGGTGCCGAGGGGGATGAGCGGATCGACGGGTACCGCCTCCTTGTACTTCTGCAGGATGGTCACGCCCGGATCCTTCGCATCGAGGATCGAGCGGCAACTCTGGCAGACGACGTTGACGGCGTGACCGAAGGTGCGAACGGCCGTCGCGGCGCCGCAGTTCGGACAGTTGACGGCTTGTACCGCGGCGCGTGGGCGTCCTGTGCCATCCGGCATCGCTACCAGCCTTCGAACGTGCGGACGTTCGTGAGCCGCAGCTCGTCGAAGTCGACGAGCGTGCCGATGTACAGCACCGGCGTGTCGTCGCTGTAGTCGAGCGTGGCGAAGTCCATGCGGGCGGAGCGCAAATCGACGAAGGTCACGTCAGTCTTGTCCCAGTACTCGAACGGCAGCTCGCCTTCGACGCCGGCGTAGTGCGCACGCGTTCGCGACACGACGGTGAATCGGGTGTTGTTCCACGAAAACGAGCGCCCGAGCGTCGCCTGCTCCGGCGACGGCAGGTTCGACACCTCGACGGGGAAGGAGACGGCGAACTCGTTCTGCGCGTCCGAGAGCCAGCCGTCGCGGCCACCGTCCAGCACGATATGCCATTCGTTCCACGTGCCGTGCTCGTACTCGTAGAGAATCCGCCCCGCGACGATGAAATGCTTGTCGCCGTAGTGACCTTCGGTCAGCAGTTGGATGGGCGACGCGTCAAGCGGCAGGTCGGCAACCACACCGACCTTCTTGAGGTCGACGTCGGTCCGGACGACCAAAGATTGGCAGTATTCGCAGACGGTTTGCACGCTGCTCGACCAACGGTACTCGAGCGGCGCGCCGCAGTTGGGGCAGCTTCCCGATGCCTTCGTCATGGCGCTTTAGTCATGGCCGTACGGGCGATCGAGCCGCCGGACCATGACCTGCCGGGCTCCCAGCAGCTCCTGCAACTGACGTGAAAAATCCCATTCGGCTCGCGGACGGCAGCAGAACAGATTCAGGCAGAGCGTGCCGTATTCAGGAAATGAATGGCAGGTGAGGTGGGACTCCGAGAGCACGCAGATCCCGGTGATGCCGCCGGAGCCCGGAAACTGATGCCACTGCGGCGGCTCACACGCGTGCAGATCGATGTCGCTCACGATCCGCGCAAAGAGGGACCGCAGCGTCGCGAGATCGGTCAAGCGATCCGGTGCGCATCCGTAGGCTTCCACTATCCATTCGATGCCCGTCATCGTTCGATAGCCGACGCGCGAATTCTAGCAGCAATTGATCGTTTCCGAAGTTCTCCCCCCTGTCGCGTACTGTTTCACTGCCTGTCATCACCGCGTCGTCAGGAACCGGGCGCACCCTTCGGGTTCTTCTCTGCGGCCTCTGCGATCTCCGCGTTGAACGCGTCAGCACGACCGGCAGGGCTACTCCGAGTGGACCGCGTCCCAGATTGTCTTGCCCAACGCGCGTGGACCGCAGTCGTCCGTCAGCCGAGCGGTCGGAATCTTCCGGAGCAAGCGGGCGGCGTTTGCCGACTCGCCCAGAATCACGAGCGGGACGTCAACCGCCTGCAGCAGACCACGCTCGTCCGGGTCCCTCGCAAGTCCTACTGTCAAGACGTCGTGACACTGACGCCGGTACATCGACGTGAGCGTTCGGATGCTCTCCGTCTTGTCCTTGACCCCGGTCACATGGTGATGGGCTTCATGGGTGAAGCAGCGGAAGCCGGCGCGGCGAAGCCCTTCGAAAAGGCGGCCTTGCACGGCCGGGTTCGCGTCCACAATACGAAATGGTTCGTCGTACTCGCGCAGTGTCGCCAGCCGCGCCTGCGCCAGCGACAGGCGGCAGTCGTTTGCGACGTCTTCGACGGACCTGCCGCTGAAGCCGTTCACGTCGATCTTCAGCTTGTTCGCCACCGCATGCAGTGCGGCGGCGACAACCGGGTAGGGGCGTCCGAAGTCCAGCACGTCATAGCCGGCGAACGCGCGCGCGTGCGCCGGTGCCTCCGTAAAACAGCCGACCGGAAGGAACAAGCCGCCGCCGCTTTCGCTGATGAACGGATGCTGGACATCCAGATCGTCCCGAATCAATTCCATCTCGGCGCGCGTCTCGTTCCCCCACAACACGACGGCGACGCCTCGATCGGTCAGCCCATCCAGCGCCTCGCGCGTTTCAGCCAACGACGAATGGCGTCCACCCCTGAGCGTGTCGGGATCGGCAAAGACGACAATCTGCATTTTCAGATCCAATCGCGCCAGGTCGGCGCCATGCTTCGATTTGTTGATGCCTTCGCTCGTCGAATCGCCATCCGCGGGCGCGCGTTCAGCGACGAGGAATGATCGAAGTATGAGGCGGCCGCCCGGCGCTGGCTATCGGGTGAACTTGGTATTATGAAGTGGCATATCCGCTAGACATCTTCCAAGGCCGGAACGTTGACGACTGGAGCAAGTTTTTGCCGAGGCGCCTCAGAAGCTGTCTTCGGTTCGGCCGCCAAGCGGCCGCCTGGTGAAGATTCGCCGCACCTCGACCCTCGGGGTTTTCTGGTCGGTTTGAGACGAAGCTTCACTGGTCGCCCAGCTCAGCCAAACCATCTCGCAATCGCGACATCCCACAGCTGATACGTTGCCCACACCACGGTCGTGAACAGGAGGACGCCGACGACTGGTGTCGCCGTTCGAGAGAACATGAGGAACACTCCTTCTGCGCCGGGAACCCCGGCGGCTGCCCGTGACTCTGACAGCGCCCGGGCCGTCGTGGTATCCGGCGAGGACAGTATTTGTGGCGGGGGACACTCTGGATACGGCGGCTCCGATCGCGGGCCTCGTCCCACTCGCCGCGGTCTAAGGTATTAGCAGCCGGACGGCCCGGGAGGGAACCATGGGACGTGGAAAACAACCAGGATTCGTCTCCGACCCTGTCAAGCGCTTGACCATTCGGGGCGCGCTCCTGGTCGGCTTTGTCGCGATCTTCGTGCTGTGGATCGCCTGGGGCTACTACCTCAGCCTCCGCCTGAGCGTGATGGAGGGGCAGTCGGCGTCGATCCACGCGCGCTTTTCCCAGAGCGACGAGGTGCTTCTCACGATCGCCGCTCAAGTGCTGCTCGGCTCTGTGTATCTGCGAGACGCGTTCCTCGACAGGCGGCCAGACGCGGAGCACCTCTATCGCGCGGAGGTGCAGAATGCTCACACACAGATCGACCGCGCGCTGGAGCGCTACGTGCCTGATGTCGATGCCACCGTCGAACGCGAGCATTGGACGCGACTGCAGGCGGAGTTGAAGGAGTATTGGGACGCGACGCTGCCGGTGCTGACGTCACAGCCGACGAGGGACCCGGCCCAGGCCCTGGCGGTGCTGAACGACCAGGTCATCCCGAAGCGCCGGACGATTCTCGAGATCTCTGAACAGCTCCGAACCCTGAACAAGGACGCCTTTCAGAGAGAGGAGGGGGCGATCGCGCTCTTGTATCGCGACCTGCGCCGCCAAATCTGGGCGCTGAGCGCGGCGGCGCTGGTGCTCGGGGTCGGCGTGGCGTTTGGCGCCACCCGCTACGCGGGGGGGCTGGAATCGCACATCCGCGCTCAGCACCTCGACGATGTGGAACGCCAGCGCGAACTGGAGCGGCTGTCCACCAGGCTCGTGCACGCGCAGGAAGATGAGCGGCGGACCATTGCCCGGGAGCTCCACGACGAGATTGGTCAAGCACTCACCGCCATCAAGATCGAATTGTCCGTCGCCCAACGCAGTCTCGAGACGGCCGGACACTCGCCCGATTCCCTGACCGAGGCGCGGTCGATCACCGATCGCGCCTTGCACGCGGTTCGTGACGTCTCTCAACTCCTGCACCCGACCATGCTCGACGACCTCGGCCTGGCGAACACGCTCACGTGGTACTTGCGGGGCTTTGCGCGCCGGACGGGCATTCGTGCCGACCTGACGCAGGATCGAATGGACGTCCGGATGAGCCCGCACGTCGAGCTCGGCGCGTATCGCATCATTCAGGAAGCACTGACGAATGTCGCAAAGCATGCGCACGCCAAGTCCTGCCGGGTATTCGTGCAGCGGCTGGCACACTCGCTGCTCCTGACGGTGGAGGACGACGGCGTGGGCGTCGATGTGACGCGAAGGACCGCGCCGCCGGACAGCCACCGCGGTCTCGGCTTGATTGGCATCCGCGAGCGAGTGTCGGGGCTGGGCGGGACATTCCAACTGGAAGGCACGGTCGGCAAAGGCACGCGGCTGACCGTTGAACTCCCAGTGCCGGTTGAATCGCACCCCGCGGACGAGGGCGCCGAGGGCCTCGGCGCAGCGTCTGCGGTCACCCCGGAGCAAGGCTAGTGGGGTGTCTCCTCGGAATTACTGGCGACCGCTCCGTTGTCGCGCCCGGAAAATCGCGGTCCACAACGGGGTCAGGTGGTGCTGCGTCAACATATACAGGCCACTAGACATGTCGACACTCCGGATTCTGCTCGCCGACGACCATACCCTGGTCCGTCAAGGTCTGCGAAAACTGATCGAAGCCCGACCCGAATGGGAAGTCGTGGCCGAGGCCGGTAACGGCCGCGACGCGGTTCGCTCTGCCCTGGAGCTCAAGCCGCACGTCGCGATCATCGACATCGCCATGCCGTTGCTCAACGGCATCGAAGCGACCCGGCAAATCGTCCGGCGGGCTCCCGAAGTCCGCGTGCTGGTGCTGAGCATGTACGCGGACGAAGACTATGTCACGCAGGTCATGAAAGCCGGGGCCGCCGGCTACCTGCTCAAGGATTCCGCCGATACCGATCTGAACCAGGCGGTAATCGCGGTCGCCCACGGCAAGTCATTCTTCAGTCCGGCGATTGCGAAGACGATGCTCGATGAATACGTGCGGCATCTCGCCGAGCGCGGCATCACGGATCGGTATGACGCGCTCTCCGAGCGGGAGCGCGAGGTCTTTCAACTCATCGCCGAGGGACGCAGCAATAAACAGATGGCGGAACTGCTCTTTCTCAGCGTGAGCACGGTCGAGACACACCGCGCGCACATCATGGAGAAGCTCGATGTGCACAACGCGGCGGAATTGGTGTTGTATGCGGTCCGCAAGGGTGTGATCCGGTAATCTCTCGTCAATCATTTCTCCGCAAGTCACGGTTTTACCCGATGGAAGGTAGGACGCGGCCCCGATAGCATCGAGACATGATCGACGTTCAAACGTATGCCAATGGCACATCACGCACCGGCGCGACCACCGTACGCCATCCGGATGCGGCCAACACTCTGGTTGATGCGATTCGAAAACCACTCGACGCCCTGGAGGGCGCGGCCGGGGAGGCGGCCAACGGAAGGCTCGGCGGGGCGAAGCTGGCTCTTCTCGTCGCCGTGACTGGTCTGATCGACGCGCTCAACGCGGTCGACGCCGAATTCGCGCGACAATTCGGACCTTTTACCGCTGGCCGCCCTGGACTGCAGCCCGACCGGGATGGCCCTGCCACCCAGCATGTCTCTCGGGCTCGATGAGTCCACCCCGCCCGCCTAACTCGCCGGGTTTGGATTCGCGAACCGAACGAGACTCGGCGCTTCGAGGCGTGATCCGGCATAGCCGGCCACATCGCCAAATCGGCGCCGCTCGTCCCAGTCCTTTCGCGCGTCGGCGATCTCCTGGGGCGTGCGTGCGACGAAATTCCACCACATCAGGATCGTCTCGGCGAAGGGTGGCCCTCCGATGAGGAGGACGCGGCCGCCTGAATCGCTGGCAAAGCCGACCTCCGAGCGCCTCGTGCCGAGGGAGTACAACACGCGTTCCTGCAGGCGCTCTCCTTCGACGCGGCAATCACCGCTCAGGACGATCGCGGCGTACTCGTAGGCTGGTTGCAGAGGCATCTCCACGGTCGCTTGAGGATGCACGCGCACGTCCGCGCCGAGAAGCTCGGAGAAATGTGTGGCCGGCGAAATCACGGTCTCGAGACTGCCGGCGAACACCTGGATGATGCCTCCGGCCTGCTCACTCAGCGGTGCGCGATCCACGTGCTGAAACCCTGCTGCCGCGTGTCGATGTTGATCGGGCAGCGCCACCCAGAGCTGCACGCCGTCCAGTCCACCGCTGTTCGCCGTTGGAGTCCGCTCGGCGTGCGCGATGCCGCTTCCCGACGTCATGATGTTGACGCCCCCCGCGCGCAGCAGCGACTCGTATCCAAGGCTGTCGCGGTGAACGATTTCGCCATCGAGGAGCCAGGTCACTGTCTGCAGGCCGATGTGCGGGTGGGGCGCCACATCCATCGGTCTGCCGTCGGCGAACGTCAACGGACCGTAGCGGTCGAGGAAGCACCAGGGTCCGACCAGTCGCCTTCCCTTCACCGGCAACACGCGGGTGACCGTCAGGGAGCCGACCGCGATTTCGCGGCCTGCATGCGATTCGAGCTGGCGCTGGGTCGCACCGAGCGCGGTGCAGGACTCGGCCGCGACAGTGTCACCGACCATTCGACCTCAACCAGGAGCTGAGAGCCCACCAGGGGCTTCCGCTAACAATACAACGGAGCGGACTCCAAGAGCCGAAGGTTGATGGTGGATGTCTCGTGCTGATTCAGGCGCCGCCGCCGCGGCCGCCGGCACACTGAGCCCCTGCTCGGAGCATTTTTCGTTTGTACAACTGGAAACCGCAGGGCCTGTTCCCTACCAGGCCTACCCGCCTGACCTGCCCTACCTGCCAGACGCTGTTATCACGAAGGCGTCGACGCTGAGTGGTCGAGCCCGTACCTGCCTGGTTCGGCGTGCGGGGCGCCGGCGGAAGCGAGCGTCCGCTGCAGGCGCATGGATTTCATCTGACGCACGACGGCGGCAGGCGTCGCCCAGAGCACCTCACCGTCCGAACGCCGCCGGCCCGTATAATCCAAATCCACGATAGCGTGATCCTTACCCCCGGCTCCCGCCTCGGCGTCTACGAAATCACGGCCCGGATTGGCCTGCGCGCTACCATTCGCCTTTCCACATGAGCGCTCGTTCCTCGACCGGTAACGGGCCGTCGGTCTCGTCGACGCTTCTCTATCGATGGGCGGTCGTCTTGCTCGTGCCGGCGGCGCTGATGCTGCTTCGGGTACCGGCGGGCGTCACCGCTCCCGGCTGGCGGTTGTTTGCGATCTTCGTCGGCACGATCCTCGGCCTCATCCTGCAGCCACTGCCGCTCGGCGCGATGGCCCTCATCGGCGTGGCTGCCGCGTCGATGTCGGGGGCGCTGCCTCCGGCCCAGGCGCTCTCCGGCTACGCCGACCCGCTGGTGTGGATGGTGCTCGCCGCGTTCTGCATTTCGCGCGGCATGATCAAGACAGGCCTGGGCCGGCGCATCGCGCTGTGGTTCATCCGCGCCATCGGTCACTCGTCGATCGGCCTTGGTTACTCGGTGGTGGCCGCCGACACGCTGCTCGGGATGGTCGTGCCGTCCAACGGCGCCCGCGTCGGCGGCGTCATCTTCCCGGTCGTCAAGAGTCTCGCGGAAGCGTACGAGTCCACGCCCGGCCCCACGGCGGGGCGTCTTGGCGCGTTCCTGATCCTGATGGTCTATCACTGTGACATGACGGTGTCGGCGATGTTCTTCACCGGCAACGCGGCCAACCCGCTCATCGTCTCGCTGGCGAAACAAGTGACAGGCATCGAACTGAGTTACACGCGATGGGCCGTAGGCGGGATCGTACCGGCGCTGGCGTCGATGGCCGTGGTGCCGATGGTGCTGTGGCGGGTGCGCGCGCCGTCGGTCAGGCGGACGCCGGCCGCGGCAGCTTTCGCCTCGGCCGAGCTCGACCGGCTCGGTCCACCGTCGTCGGCCGAACGAATCATGCTCGCGGTGTTTGGTGTCACGACGCTCCTCTATGTCACCAAGGCGTGGCACGGCATCGACTACCCGGTAACGGCGCTCGCAGGGTTGGGCGCGCTTCTCCTCACGCGCGTGCTGACATGGGACGACGTGCTCGCCGAGCGAAGCGCGTGGGACACGTTTGTCTGGTATGGGGCGATCTACGCAATGGCCAGAGCCCTCAACGAGGCGGGTCTCAGTAGCGCCTTCGCGCAATCGGTGGGGGGCATGACTTTCGGCCGAAGCTGGTGGATGGTCGTGCCTGTGCTGCTGGCAATCTATCTCTACGCACACTACGCCTTTGCGACGATCACCGCGCACGTCTCCGCCATGTACGTCCCCTTCGCCATCGTCCTGCTGGCCGCGGGGACGCCGCCGATCCTCACCGTGTTGACGATGGCGTACGTGTCGAGTCTTGGCGCATCGTTGACCCACTATGGCACGACCAGCTCGCCGATTTATTACGGCGCCGGCTACCTCTCGCAGGGCGCGTGGTGGCGCGTGGGCTTGATGGTCGCGACCGTCAACGCCCTGGTCTGGGTGACGTGCGGGCTTGCCTGGTGGAAGCTGCTGGGATGGTGGTGAACCCGGACCTGCCACGGTCCGGCTGAAGCCGGGCTGAAGCCGGACACTACTGGAGTGTCTTCGTCATTTCGTCGCGCCGTGGGAGACGGCGCCCACGAGACCTCAGCCCGAGCGCGAGCTCGTGCAAATTCACTTTCCCCAGGATCACCGCGCCCGCGTCGCGCGGCAATTTCACCGGAAACGCGTCGTCTCTCGGCTGATGACCCGACAGCGCCAGGCATCCGCCTGTATCGCGCGTGAGTCGGAACACCACGCGAGGAACAGCTGGCTTCACACTTTATGTACCATAACGTCATCAATCTGCTCTTTATGTTCTCTTACGTCGTTATCTTATGGGTACTTCATATACCATAACGCCGCTATATGGCTTCCCAGGAACCTGCTGAGGCGTTGGCTGAAGACGCCCGCGAACGGGCACAAGCGAGGACGTTCGCGCTCCGACCATCCCCCCCGGTGCATTTCACGATTAACGAAAGGACGTCCCATGTCAGCATGGAATCAGCTCTTCACTGGGAACACAGGCTCGGAAAAAGAAGCGCACGTCATCCCTCTTCGTACTCTTCGCTGCCTCGCGGCGCGATGGCTGAGCGCATTCGCCCTGGCGGCGATTGCACTGCCGGCGCAGGCGAGGACGTTTTCCTGCTCAGGAGGAGATACGGCGTGTCTGATTGGCGCGATCGTCGAGGCCAATGCCAATGGAAAAGCCAACACGATTGCGCTTTCGGCGGGCACCTACACGCTGACGGCGGCCGATACACTGACGCCGGGTGGTTATGAAGACACGGGCCTACCTGCGATCACCGGCAAGCTGACCATCGTCGGCGACGGGGCCGAGGACACCGTGATCGAGCGGAGCACCGCCAGCCAGCTTTTCATTCATCCCTTCCGCATCTTCAGCGTGACCGGCGACCTGTCGTTGCGACGCGTCACGGTGAGGGGCGGCGGCGGGTCGTCCGGCGGTGTGCCCGGAATCATCCGCGGCGGTTGCATCCTGTCAGGCGGGACCCTGGCCATTACCGACAGCGTGATCACGAACTGCCAGGCGCGGGAAGGGGCCGGACTCAACGTAAGTCAGGCAACCATCCTCAACAGCACCATTGCGGGAAATACCGCGAGCGTAGAGGGTGGGGGCGTGCTGGGCCGCACTCTGGTGATCACGAACACGAGCATTCTGTCGAACTCGGCCTTGTTCGGTGCCGGCGTCGATTGCAACTCCACGGGTGGCAAGGTGACGATCGTCAATTCCACGTTTGCAAGAAACGGCGGCTTTACGGGAAGTGCCGTCCACCTGGGCCCTGCTTCAGACGCCCCGCGGTTTCCGCCTGATTCCTTCATCATCAGCGCCACGATCGAGAACAGCACGATCGCCGATAACAATAGTGTCGTAGGGCGGGCCCTCCACACGGATCAAGGCCCAACGCTCACCATCAAGGGCTCGATCCTTGCCAACAACACACCCGCCGCAACGGCGGATTGCCCGAATGCTGGCGCGACGTCGCTCGGTTACAACCTGATTGGGAACCCTGCGAGTTGCCCGACGTTTTTGCGGAGCAACGATATTCAGGGTGATCCCGGGCTGGGCGCGTTCGTGGACGACGGCACACCGGGCCACGCGTATTTCCCGCCTCTGCCTGGCAGTCCCGCGATCGACGGCGGAGGCGTAGTGGCGAAGCGTCAGTCGGGCAAGTTCGACAAGCCGCATGCCGCCGAGACGCCGCACGGCCCGGAAGGAGACTGTCCGGCCGGCGATCAGATCGGGCAGCCGCGGGCCGGCCATTGCGATCTCGGATCGATCGAATTTGTCGCCGACCGAGTATCCATCCGGCAGGTACGATTCGACTCGCGCTCGGGGGTATTGTTCGTCTCCGCTAATTCCTCCGCCGCACGCGACGATGTCAGCCTGGCGGTGTCGGTTGAAGAATGCCTGGCTTCTGCTCCGACGCTTCGACTCGGCGGCGGCTATTTGCTGCTGACTCAGCCTGCCTGTGGGAATCTCGAAGGGGCGACAGTGCGGGTGACCTCGAGCGGCGGCGGTTCGGCGGCGGCGCTGATACGGTGACGCGGCACCCGAAGTGGCAACGGGAGAATGGTGTACCGTACCTGACAGCGATGCAGGGAACGAGAGGCCGGTTCAAGTGACTCGAAGGTCGCCCGACGACCGCACGCCGGTGCCTCCTCGCATGGCCGCGGACGCCGCGCCGGCGTGCAGGCCGTATTTCCGATGAGCGACGACGCGCGGTTCCGGAAGGGATTTCTACTCGCGCTCGTGGTGGCGATCACCGCGGCGTTCGTGTTCGTCGTCAAGGACTTCCTGATGACGGTTTTCGTGGCCGGCATCTTCTCCGGGCTGGCGCATCCGCTCTATTTGCAGTGGCGGCGCGCATTCGGCGGTCGCGAAGCGCTCGCCTCCGCCGTGACGCTGCTGACGATTTTGCTGCTCGTCGGTGCGCCGCTCGTGTTCGTCGTGTCGATCGTGACCAGCGAAGCCGTCCGGTTGACCGATACCGTGACGCCGTTCGTGAAGGGGCTGATCGACGAACCCACCAGCATCAACAGCTATCTGGATCGAATCTTCGGCCAGTGGCTCGCGCCGTACCGGGAGATGCTGCTGACGAAGGCCGGCGAAGCGGCCGGGAGCCTGAGCAGGACAATCGTGACGTCGCTCACCAGTACCACGCGCGACACTCTGGCGTTGATCGTCGATTTCTTCATGATGCTGTACGCCATGTTCTTCTTCTTGATGAAAGGACGCCGCTACCTCGATGAGGTGCTGCGGTACCTTCCGCTCCGCGAGTCCGAACAGAATCAAATGCTGCAGCGCTTCGTTTCTGTGGCCCGCGCGACGCTCAAGGGCACGCTGCTCATCGGCATCGTCCAGGGAGCGCTCGGCGGCATGATCTTCGCCGTCCTCGGCATCTCGGGCGCGGTGCTCTGGGGACTGCTGATGATCGTGCTATCGCTGCTGCCGGTGATCGGCGGGGCGCTGGTGTGGGTGCCGGCGGCGATCGTCCTGGCGTTCCAGGGCGCCTGGATCAAGGCGCTGATCCTGGTGGTGTTCTGCTCACTGGTCATCGGCAGTATCGACAATGTGCTGCGACCCCGCCTGGTGGGGCGCGATACCAAGATGTCGGACCTCCTGATCCTGTTCTCGACGCTCGGCGGCATCGCGGCCTTCGGGGCGATCGGCTTCCTCGTCGGACCGCTGATCGCGGCGCTGTTCGTCACCATCTGGGAGATCTTCGGCAAGGCCTACCGCGACGATCTCGACGTCGAGCCCTCGCCGCACATCCAGTTCCCGCCCCACTGAAGGTCAATGTGACCGTCGAGCAACGCAGCAAGGCGGGATGCATCGGCGCGCTCGAAGGGGATGGGCGAGTCCGGAATGTCAGAAGGCGCCGAACGATAGCTCGCGTGGATTACTGCTGCAGCGCCGGCTGCGCCACCGCCGTCCACTCGATCACCTGGCCGTCGACGGTCGCGCCGACCCGCATCCGGTTCCCCTCGACGCGTCCCTTATACGTCAAGTTGCTGACCGTGAAGGTGATCTCTTCGCCTCGCAGCCGTCCGTTCTCAATCGGCGCCTTCCCGAGCGTGCCCGACACCGTCTGGAACTTCTGAGTGAGCGTCAGGTCGCCTTTGGGTGTCCGCCACGTGCCGCCGACGGGGGCCGGCACGATCCACATCAGCGCCGTGCACC
>JBDTVS010000169.1:0-36596 GCA_040007095.1 Acidobacteriota bacterium | reverse complement strand
TTTTCGAGGAACCAGCGGCATGTATGACCGGATCGGATTCACCTACGAGATGGGCGATGCCGTGAAGACCTACTTGGAATGGGAGAGCGAAGCCTTCGGCATGCCGGTGTCCGGCTCCACCACGTTGACCAGGAATGCCGCCGGTTCATCGAAAGCATTCGCCTGCATCACCGGCCACTGTCCATGGTCGTGCGATTTTCGGCGGAACTTGGCCGACGTCTCCACGGCCAAGTCGATCCGGCATTGTTCGATCAGGGGAGATCAGAATGAAAGTGAGCAGAGAACAGGCCGCCCAGAACCGTGAACGGATCGTTGAGACGGCCGCCCAGCTATTCCGTGAGCGGGGTTTCGAGGGGATCGGCGTCGCGGATCTCATGAAAGAGGCGGGCCTCACGCATGGGGGCTTCTACGGACACTTCTCCTCGAAGGAGGACCTGATCGCGGAAGCGTCCGCCCGCGCGATGATGCGCTCGCTTGCGCTTTTTACCAAAGTCGCGGAGCGTGCGCCACACGATCCGCTGTCGGCGGTCGCCGGCGCCTACTTGACGAGCAGACAGCGCGACAATCCTGGTGCGGGTTGTCTGCTGGCCGCGCTGGGACCGGATGTGTCGCGACAGGGTCCGGCCGTGCGGCGCAGTGTGACCGACTACGTGCGTGGCGCTGTCGATCTGCTGACGACGATGGTTCGGGGCAAATCGAAAGCGGCACGAAGACGGAAGGCCCTCAGCACGTACGCCACGTTGGTGGGCACCATGGTCATGGCGCGCGCTGTCGATGATCGTGCGCTGTCGCAGGAAATCCTGGATGCGGGCCTGGCGTCTGTCAAAGCGTGATGCTGCCAGTCGCTGGGCGCCTCGATCCGACGCCGCACCGCCCTCTGTCGGAGCAATCGCACCGGCACGTACGGAAGAGCATCGCGACGCACACGAACAAATGAAGCGGAGAACTGTCTAGAAACATGTAAGGTGGGCTCGAAACCCGGTTCACAACCAGTATCCCGGCACGACATCTTGTTGCGGGTTCGATCTGTGTGTGGGTTCGATTTTTAGTCGCTAAAAATCAATGACTTAGAGATGGTGGACCAGACCGGGATCGAACCGGTGACCTCATGAATGCCATTCAAACAACAGCCAATCCAGCCGAAACGACCTGGCACAGCCAGAGACGCATTATCCAGTAAGTATCACGATATCAGCATTTTAAACAGGTCTATAATCGTGTCTCGCCAGTTCACGGTGTTTCAGCCGCGTGCCCCCTAAGTGCCCCCTAACGGAATCGAGGAGGCGAGATGCGTGTCAATCTGACCGTTCGAAAGGTCCAATCACTTAAGCCGCCACAGCACGGACAAGCCGACTATTGGGACGACAGTGTGCCAGGATTTGGCGTTCGCGTTGCCGCGAGCGGTCGCAAATCGTGGACCGTTTACTATCGTTATCACAAGAGAAAACGACGACTGTCGCTCGGCACTTTTCCCACCGTGCCGCTGGTTGATGCCCGAGAGCGTGCGCGCGCTGCTCTCAACAAGGTGGCCGCAGGCGAAGACCCCGCTGCTGAAAAGATCCTGTCGCGCGAAGCGGGTACACTCGGCGAGCTTGTCACCGAGTACCTGCAGCGCCATGCTAAACGACATAAGAAAAGCTGGAGGAATGATCAATGGATGATCGACCGTCACATGCTGCCACGCTGGCGGCACGTGAAGGCCCGCGATGTATCCAGACCTGATGTTCGCGCCCTCATCGAGTCCGTCGCCGACGGCGGCGCACCCATTCTCGCCAATCGCCTTCTCGCGCTCGTCCGTAAGATGTTCAACTTCGCAATCGAGCGCGAGTGGAGAAGCGACAATCCGTGTCAGGGCCTGCGCCCACCTGGCGTCGAGAAGGGACGAGACAGGGTCCTATCCGACGGCGAGATCAAGAAAATCTGGGATGCGCTCGAACCGGAACAACCACCGATGAGTGCCCTGTTCCGACTTCGAATGCTCACCGCGCAACGCGGGGGCGAAGTACGTCGAATGCGCTGGGAGAATGTCGACCTGAAAACCGGCTGGTGGACGATCCCGGCAGAATTCGCGAAGAACGGCATCGCACACCATGTTCCGCTGAACGCCCCTGCCTGCGAGATTCTGAAGGAGCTGCGAGAGTGGCAAGAGACGCGGCTGGAAGAGGTCAACGACGGTCGCAGAATAAAGAAATGGGAGCCGAAGAAATTCTCCGAGTGGGTGTTTCCCTCACCCCGAGGCGACGAGCCGTTCCAATGGGAGCAGCGTGCGGTCGGCAGGATTCGAGCGGTTTCAGGCGTCGATTTCCGACCACACGATTTGCGAAGAACGGTCGCCACCTTGTTGACGGAACACCAAGACGCTGATCGCTTCATTCTGAAGCGGATTCTGAACCACGTGGATCGCGACATTACCGGAGTCTATGACCGGAACCGCTATGACGCGCAGAAGCGCACTGCCCTCGATGCTTGGGGACGACGATTGCGGTCCATCGTGGAAGAGAAAGACGTCGGATCGAACGTGGTGCCGGATCTCGAGTAGGCCGAAGTAGGTTTCAATCGTCTTCGAAGAAGACACGAAAGCGAAACATCCACTGTACGTGCCAGCTTCGCTGACGCGCGCAGAATGTCGGCAAGAGACGCGCAAGTCACAAGATCACACATCGATATCCATGCGCGGGAAAAGTCTCACGGCGATTTCTGGGTGCCGCGACGATGACGGTATCGCCACTGATGATGGGCGGCAGCAGAGTATTCGCTGCCGCCTTCCGCTCCCCCAATTAACAAAGATACTTCGTCGTCGTGATACTTGCCAGTTGTCTGCTTCACATAATCGACGAGCACCCACCGAAGATCGTCACGCCGAGGCGCTTCCTTTTTGCTCGCCTTCGGGCGCGCTGCCTTGGCGCGACCCACAACCCATCGCAACTCATTGGCCACTTGATCGGCGCGCGTGAGCCTTCCGAATATGTAGCGTCCAACCGGACTATTCTTTAGCCGAAGGACGGACTGGACAGCGTCGGTCAGGCGAGTCATCGCGCGGTCCACGTCGCGTTTTGCAATCGCCTCGGTGTGCGACGTGCGCCGCAGACGAAACAGCATCTCGGCAATGGCGATCCTTGTGCAGCCCTCGCTCTTAAGTCGATTGAGCGCGTCCGTCTCGGCGGCACCCTTAAGGACGGATTCAATTGTTACCTTCATGTCATCGTCGGCCGTGGTCGGCGGTTGTTCAGCGTCCACTCCGGGCCATTTATCGGCGGCGTCGCTCATCTGGGTACTTCCTGTTCTTGCTTCCCACACAGCCGCGTAACGCGAGCAGGCTACAAAACGTCAGTGGCGTTATCGATCCACACTTTACGATCAATTAGAGTCTTCTACGCGACTCGTTAGCGCATCAGAGGGTGCCACGACACCCACAGAAACAACGCATCATCGCCTCAAGAACCGGCAGCGGGAGACATTCATGACACTCGTAAATCGTCACGTTACGTCCGGTCACACCGAAGCCGCAGGCATTCCGTGTGAAGAGGCTGGGGTGCTATCGCCTAGCCCGCGACGGGTGCTGAAACAAAAAGAAGTGTCGTCGCGTACGTCGATGTCAAGAAGCTGGATCTGGAGGGCGGTTCGAGCCGGAACCTTTCCATCGCCGATAACTTTAGGGAGCGGCCATATCGGATTTTTTGAAGATGAAATTGAAAGCTGGCTTGCAACGCGCCCGCGTGTGCGCACGATGAATAACGTCGAGTAGTCCCCGACAGTTGCCGTGCGTAAACGCTTCATGGACACAAGTTGCTGTGAACGTTCCAGGGAGTACGAAGCTATGGACGCAGAGGAGTGGCGCGTAGTACCTAATTTCCCGAAGTATGAGGCGTCCTCGATCGGGCGAGTACGCTCCAACGCGGTCAACGGCAAGAACAGAGTGCTGAAGGCGGCCTTGTGCGGAAAGGGGCCGGCGAAGTATTGGTACGTCTCTCTTTCGGGGGACCATCGTCCGTTCACCCGGGTAGTCCACCAGTTAGTGCTTGAGGCTTTCGTCGGCCCCAGACCGAAGGATGCGGTGTCGCGGCATCTCGATGGTTATCGGCTGAACTGCCGATTGAGCAACCTGACGTGGGGCACTCCGAAAGAGAACATGGCGGATCGTCGGAAGCACGGTCACGGGAACAACGGAGAGGGCAACCCCAAAGCGAAGCTCACGCTTGCGCAGGTTTCGGAAATCCGGAGCCGCGCGTTGACGAAAGCCGAGATCCGGGAATTGGCGACCCAGCTGGGCGTCCGTGTCGGCACGATTCAGAACATTCTTTCATGGAAGAGCTGGCGATGAATGCATGCGGCGGCGCGAGGCCGGGCCGCACTGTACCGGATTGCTGCCGGTACGTCTACGGTCGATGACGAACGTAGAGTTCGTTCAAACACGGCGCCGGTCGTCACGCATGGTCGCTGATTGCCCCGAACACGGCGGACTCTAGCAGCGAGGAGCGGCGACTTGAATCCCGTCGGCGACGGCGGGCGGTTGTGAAGCGGTTGTGGTTCGCTGACGCGTTGACGTAAAACGGCGACGGATACCGGATCGGTATTGCGGCTCGCGGGCGCGTGTAAGCGGGACTGGACGGCGGACGCTGGGCAATATGTCAAGAGCCTGGCCAACGTGAAACAGCCGTGCCGGTTGTTGCGCAGTCCAGGGTGAGACCGTGGCTCGGATCGTCAGACCGGCCGTCTCCATGAGACGGCTACACAGGCGAGCCAGAACACCCACCAGCAGTCCCCCCTGGACTTCGGGACTGAGCGACCGACGGAAAGGTGTGTCGCGGCTGATACCCTTGGTGAAGGTATCAGTCCGCTTCCTCGGGAAAGGGATTCAAGCTGATTGGCGCTTTAAGCGCCGCGGTCAACACGACTCGCGGCGAAGCCGCTCGTAGTTCAGATTACGTGGGGAGGTAGAGAGTGAAGATGATCACTGAGAACACACCGACGGTGATGCGCGTGGCGCAGACGTGGCTGCTGGTTCACGAAGCACCGCTAGTGGGCAAGGAGTTCGGTCAGCTGAAGTGCCTTCGCGACAAGTGCGGACTGGACACGCTGCGCCTGATTGAATGGGTGCTCCACGACTGGCCCGGGTTCACGGAACGGGTGAAATGGCAGACCGGGTTCGAAAGCGTTCCTCCGTTGCCACACGTTGGGTTCCTGCTGAAGTTCTACCTGATCGCCCTTGCGATGATGGCGGAAGCCTACCCGGAACGCGTGGCGCACACCCTGGGCAAATTGGCGGCTGAGGAAACTGGAGCGTCAACCGGTGTATAGTCCTGCAATCGAATTGCAGCAGGCGCCAGACGCTGATGTGAAAGCAAGACCAGCTGCGAACAGAGCCCGGCCGGTGAGTATCGGGACGGTGAAGCAATCCATCCGAGAATTGAGGCTGGCCAAGATCGAGGCGGCCCACTCGGTAACCGATGTGCAACGACTGTTTATCGAAATGGCGGACCAGGACGTCGAGTCCTCGATTTGTCAACAGAAACAGGTGTGCAATCGAATTGCATCAGTTGCCAGACGCCGTACAACACGGCCCTTCGGAGGACGAAGAGGCCGCAGACATCGTCAGCGCCAATGTAGATTAGATGCCGTTTTAGTTTCAGGTGTTGCGGACTACTCGCGAACTGGTAGAAGTGGAAACCACTCCCTGGTGGCCGGGATCAATCCTGCAGTGCGGAAGGAGGCGACGTGATGCTGACATTAGGTCATCGTGTCGATTAGACAAATGTTTGCTAGCGCTCGGGAACTTCCGGGAATCGACATCGTGACTGTCAGCGATTTCCTGGCGCGGGCTCGGAGTCGGTGATGAGCGTCAGATCAAGGGGATTCCATCTGGCAGTGACAACGGGAACGGGCGGCACTCGTGTGGCGGCCCATGTTCTGACTTGCTCGGCATTCGTCGACAGCATGTCCTTGCCAAGGATTACGCGAGACATAAGTCGTGGATCGATCTGAAGTACCGGGCCGCCGGAGTGTTTGGGGAGCACCAGACGGACCTCCTCTTCGTTACTCCAATCGGGCGACTTGTAGAAGAACCAGTTCGCGGTCGCATGGGCATCATCGGTCACGTCCATTACATACGACATGTCGTACACCACTTCGCGAACGATGCCGAACAGCCCTGCCCTTGCGAATTCCAAGCAATACCCTGTGTGCTTACTGGCGTACCACTCCCACATGGAAAGATTGTCTGAGCGCTTTGACATCGAATAAACGCGGAAACTTGTGGTCAGTTTATGAACTGCTTGAACCGCCATATCGAGCATCGTCTCGATACCCAAGGAAACGGCAATGCGATCAACCATCTCGGAATGCATTTCTAGCGGCGCCGGGGCGAGGCCTCGCCGGCTCAAGTCCTTCATGAAGTGGACCCACTCCTCAAGCGTTGGTCGGTGTACTTTGGGCCGTGCATCGCGGAGGTCGTTCAATTCGCTAGCGAGGGGAATGTACAGCTTATGGTGCAGGAGGGCGGTTTCGAGCCAATCGAGGTGATCCGCGCTGCCGTACCGATAAACAAATGACCCGGAAGCTGGCGGTGTACGGGGCGGAGGCAGAATCATGCCTGGCGATTTTACCCTGAGGGGTAGGGTATCGACGAACGGTGTTCTTGTAGTGTGACGTGAGCAGCAACCGGGCTGTCGACTCCCGAGCGAGTTTCCCGCAATCGAAGATCTCCTGCAATTGATTGCACCAGCTCTGCGGTTCATTGGGGGGATCACCGGCTCCATCTGAACCGCAACGGCCGGCGACCGGCGGCGACACGAACAAGGCGTGTGGCACCGACACCACGACGACTGTTTCCCTGTCTTAACGGCGGGCCCCCATTCGACGGCTCAAGTGCACGGAGCCGCCCCAATTTCCTCACGAAAGCAGTTGATCGATCTCCAAGGCTCAGGCAGGATTGCACCTGCGTGGATTGGCGCCAGCGACAATCGCTCGGCGGCCAGCAGTGTTTGACCCCAGGCTGGCACCGTCCGCTCATACAACGTTCGGCGGATCGACAGGAGTACTGACCGTGCCCAATCGGATATCTTCCAGCGAACTTGCGGACTTGAAGATCGAAGAGCTCGCTCGCGGCCTGAGCTTCTTCCGCGCCGGTTGTCTTCGACCGACGGCTGGCGGGAGTGACTGCGAAAAGCTGCTTGATGAGACTGCGCCGTGCGTTCTGTACGCAGAGATTGTCGAAGGCCGAGTCATGAAGTTCGGCACGACGGACTCTTTGGTCTTCCGGCAAACGCTGAATGCAAGAACGATTAACAATATCCTCGCGTTTCAGGATGGGCGGAGCCGTAGCAAGAACAGGAAGATCACAGGCCCGACGACCTACGACAAGTACAAGCAGCAGGCACCCAGAGTCATCCGCGAGGGAAAGACGATCGAAATCTGGGCAACGTCCCTTTCGTCACGCGATTCGTGCCAAGACGTGCTGAAGCGGTTCAACGCCAAGTGCTCTGCGTGCGAAGTCGTAGAGGCTGCTCTCAACAGAAAATACAAGACCATTGAGTACGGCTGGGCCAGCAGACTTAATTGACCATACATTGAACGGTGGCGATGATCGTTACCAGAAGTCGACGGAGCGGCCTCTGAAATAAAAGACGACACAATTCAACCAGGCAATCCATCGGTGGATCGAGGCTTGCGTCGACCCGTGAATCACCGCGCACCCAGCGGCCGGTTCTAACGCGGAAGATGCGTGAGTAGTTCCCAGGGCATGACCAATTCCAGCACATCGATTTGAAGCCTCACCGAAATCAGTTCACTTCACACGGGTCGTAGCGACGAAATTTTCTCATTCGATCCGGGACCGAGTGCATCAGCGGTCTCAACCCAAGGGTAAAGGCCTGGACCGAGCGTCTTGCCAAGTTTTCCCTGGTAATTCCAATCCTCAAAGAACTCCCATCGTCCCTCCAGGACAATGATAGACGATACTCTGTCGTTGAAGTCCGTGCTGGGCTGGACTCGTCGGTTCAGATTTGGTTCAGCCCGACACACATGCTTGTGGGCGCCGCCAAAATCAGGATCATCGAAGAGGATTACATGAACCATGGTTGTCATCTCCAACGAGACGTGGTTATGGTGGTTGCGCCGCTCGGAACCTGGACCGGTTACGGCCTCGAAAAGTCCACCACCAGGAATCATTCATTTTACGCATTTCTGAGCGCCGCCACGGGGCGACGCCGCAACTGTCCAGTCGAGACTTCGTTCGTTCAGGCACCGCGAGCGCGGACCTGAGCGAGTGCCTCAAATCGATGGCGTTTTGAGCAGTGGAAGCGCCTGGTGTTTGGCCGTCAGCAGACCTGAGTGGCTGGCCAAGAGCGAGGCGGCCCACGCGGTGACGGAGATGCAACGGCTGTTCATCGACAGAAACAGGCGTGCAATCGAATTGCACAGGCGTTCGGACCACACATCACGCCCTTTTGGGAGACGAAGAGGCCGCAGACATCGTCAATGCGCCAATGTAAATTGAACCTTGTTTTGCCGCCTTGTAGAATCAGAGTGGTCCGTCCGCTATGGGCAGGGGCGACCCTTTCGTCGCCCACGCTCACCTCAGTCCAATACAACACCGAGTTCATCGAGAGTCGCCGCGTCGATACATCAAACGTCATCCGCGTCGTCCACGTGTCCGACGACAATGGTCATAGACCGGCGCTTGGGCCTCGGAGACCTTCGACCAATCGCGTCGTCCGCGATCTGCCTCAGCCACATCGGAGCGGATGCCTTCGGCGTCAAGGTTGATCACGGTGTGATTGCTGGTGCCAGGAGCCCCAGTCAACCGCTCACAGGCCCGCATGGATGCGGGCGCGCGCGAATCCTTGAGTCCGTCGAGCATCGCAACACCCGCTCCGTGAATCGTCCGCTACGGCCTCAACCGCGAGAACAGCGGGAGCCGGATCCCAAATCCAGGTCCACAAACGGACAGAGAACGTGCCCGGCGACGCTGGCGTGAGACCGCACACGTTAAGGACGAATTCCCGCTCCCCAATCGGGCCGTCGTGCGGTTTTATAACAAGCGCGGCACCGCCGAGCAATGGATCAAGCAAGCGGCGCACTGGACGCGACACTCGTGTCATGGGTTCCGGGCGAACGAGGTCCGGTTGCAACTGAGCGTGCTCGCGTACAACCTCGGGATTTTTAACGGAAGCTCGTCCTGCCAAAACGGATCGACACCTGGTCGCTGACCAGTCTCCAACGGCGTTTCGTCAAGACGGGTGGGCGGCTGGTCAAGCACGCCCGGTAATATTGGTTGCTGTTCGCCGAGACTCATCTGACGCGGGGCTCTTTGGGTCGATGCTCCAGCGGATCTGGGCGCCGCCCGTGCCGACGGGCTTATGAACGAATGGCGGCGGGACACCGGTTTTCGCGAAGAGAGGGCGCAACGCGCGAGACGTGTTCGTCAACATGTCGGCGGCGTCTCGCCGCCCGGCACGATTTGGGCACTGGGCCGGTGTTGCGACGCGAGATTCACTTGACAGGAACAATTGCACGCATGACGCGGTCTGGCAGGTGTAAGATGCGGGCAATAGAGCGCATCAAATTGAAAATCTCGGCTGAAAGACAGAAGGGGGCCTTGATGATTCAGAAGCGAAAATGGAACGACGTCATCACCGGGTCGGGGGTGCGTCTAGTTGCCATACTGGGTGTGCTCACCTGTAGTGTCAACGCTCGCGCCCAATCGACCGTACCGGGGCAGTGGCGCTCTATAGGCCCGGCGCACGTTACCGCACCGGCGCTGCCAGATAACAAACCGCCGCTCGGCGAATACAACGCGGTCGGACGACTAACGACGATCGCAATCCATCCGACGAATTCACAGATCATTTATGTCGGTTCCCCTGGCGAACTAGGACGAGAAGGTTGCGGCATTTGGAAGACTACCAACGGCGGCGGTACGTGGCAGCCCGTCGGCGACAGTTTGCCAACGTTGGCCGTGGCGGCCATCGCGCTGGATCCAACGGATCCAGAACGCGTATTCATTGCCACAGCGGATGAGGGTATTTTTCGCTCCGATAATGGCGGTAACACATGGGCTAATCTTTCGGGGCCTTTGCCAGTGCGCACTAATACGACGGAGGGCGACCGGACAGCGCTGTTGATAAACCCCGAAAATCACGATGTGCTTTACCTGTCTGCTAACAGCGGTGTATTACGGTCAACGGATGGGGGCGTAACGTGGCCGATTTCGCTGAACGGCCAGGTTACAAACTTGGTGATGGATCCGGTCAATCCGAATGTTCTTTACGCGGGCGTATTAGGACGGGGCGTTTTTAGAACATCGGATGGCGGTGTCGTACGGAATAGGAGCTGGAGTTCACAGACTCAATCCCCGTTACCCGCCTCCATTCCCAGTATTCGCGGGCCGCTGCTCGCGCTCAGCCATCCAATCGGCGACACGAGCGAAACGGTCTATGCCTTGTATCCCATATCACCCACCAGAAGTGGCGATCCGAGCTGGGAGCTCTTCCGGACTACTGATGGAAGGTCGTGGAGTTCTCTATTTTCTTGCACTAGCGGGAGCAATGGATGTCTGTTTTTTGTCGTGTCCGCGGATCCGACGAACAACAATCTTGTCTTCCTCGCTGGACCTCAGCTCTTCATCTCTGAAATTGGGCGGACGCCGTTCACTCGCGTACCCGCTGTGGAGAACGACAGGCAGCCGGCATCGCCACACGGGGACTATTGGGAACTGACCTTCGACCGCAATGACTCCGCGAATGTTTTTGCGGGCACCGACGGTGGGATCTACCGTTCGTCGAACCATGGCCAAACCGGTAGCTGGTCATTCATCGGCCATGGAATTACAAACGTAGAAATGTACGATATTGCGCAGGCGGCAACGGATCCTAACCGCCTGATCGCCGGTACCCAGGATAACGGTAACGTGCTGTATTCTGGGAGTGAAGTGTGGGATCACTTCCCAGAGTCTCAAATACAAGGCGGTGACGGCGCCGCCGTCGCGATCGATCCGACGGACGCCAACATCATGTATTTCATGGCGGGGCAAAAGCAGGACAGCCTGAAACAAGTGGCGGGATCCAGCTTTTTCCGGTTCATACAGCCATTTTCCTTTGGATTGCCATCCTTAGCAACAATGAGTTGCGCGATGTTCAACTCGACATTTTTTTTGCAGGTGCATCCGACGGTGCCCACTACACTGCTGGCTTCCTGCGGCTCTCTCTTCCGTACGACCACGAATAGTCCTCCAGGATTTTGGACTGCTTTCTTTAAAACAACTGCTGGCCATGTCGTGCGCTCGGCGATCGATGCGGCGAGTAATCTTTATTACGCAGGCACGGACACCGGCACCCTCTTCGCCGTGCCAGCTGACGGCTCTGAACCCCAGCGGGTTTTTGGCAACGCCAGTCCGCAGAACGTTTCTGACATCGAAGTAGACCCGGCACACCAGGATGTCATCTATGTTTCATTTGCGCCACCGTTCCACATTAATCGTCCGTGCGCCGACCCTGCTAATGCGGGGCAGGGTCGCATTTTTCAGGTGCGTCGGAATGCTCCAATGCCCAATGCAACATTTTCGGTGACGGACATCACCGGAAATCTTCAATCCACAACGCTGTGCGTGAACGCGCTGGCCGTCGATCCCCACACGACGAGCACCCTCTACGCCGGAACCAATCGCGGGGTATATCGAGGGCACAGCAACGCGATAGGAGGGCCGTGGACTTGGGAAGCTTACAACAACGGCATGCCACCAGCCGATGTACGTGACCTTGAGGTGCATCCGCTGACAGGCCACATTGATGCCGCTACATATGGTCGCGGCGCGTTCGAAGTGGTCCCTGAAGCCGCGACAGATCTTGCCTTCGTACGGATAACTATCTCCCCTGGTCCCGTGGTGGTTGGGACCCAGTTGATTTATAACTTCGAGTTTGTTAATAGTGGGCCGTCCATCGCTCGCAATATCATTATTACTGCCACGCTGCCCCCGGCCGTTACCTTCGTTTCGGCGGAAGGCTGCCCGGAAACGCATGGTACGGTCACCTGCGGTTTTGGCAATTTTGGAATTGGGAGTGGCACCCATTTTGCCCTCCGGGTCGTGGTCACGCCCAACGTCGCAGGGGCGATCACCGCTACTGCGGCGGTCACCAGCAGTAACATTGACTTGAATCCAAACAACAATGCCGGTTCGATTACCACTATTGTCATCGCGGACGAGGCCGACGTTGCGGTCATCTCATTGAACGCCTCGCCGGAGCCCGTGAAGATTGGAACGCCTCTTAGGTACGCTCCAACTTTCGTCAACAACGGTCCCGGAATTGTGACTGACCTCATGTTTATGATCAGATTGCCAGCAGACGTGACGTTTGGCTCGGCGGGGCCGGGCTGTGATTTTAGCGCGGCTAGTCGGACCGTCACTTGCCATTTGTTCGGGGCTCTGCAGCCGGGCACGAACGTCGGCGGCCTCGAGATCTTCGTAACCCCCAACGTGTTGGGGCGCATCAACACCGCCGTCCGCGCGAAAGCCTCAATTCGTGATCCTAATCCGCTTAATAACGTGGGTCATGCCGTCACTAGGGTCGTAAAGTAGTGGTTGGAACCGCCGGCTCCGGATCGCCAGGTGTGGATTTCTGAAAGAGCCAGCACTGCTGCTCGTATTTGCTCGATGCATTCTGGGACTGGCTGGGAACCGACAGCAGCCGCCTTGAACTTCTCGCGCCCGGCGGCGCTCATGGGCGCGCGTCAAGAAGGGCGTTCAAGTCCAGATGGCTCGGTCGCACTACCGAGGGTCAGTTGCCGGCCTGGACGCTGGGCCCGTTCGAGTTTCGCGTGCTAGAAGAGGTGCGAGAGGCCCTACGGATCACGAGAGAGAAGGTCTACGACGACGGGGGCTGACCCAGCCAAGCGCGACCGGCGCTGGCGAACGTGGGACGGCAAAGTGCCCACTACCCATGGTTGTCTGGCTATTCAGCAGTAGGGAGCCTGGCGATACGGTCTGAACGCAATTACCAGCACTCCCGTTTGCTTCCCGCAATCGCAGATCTCGTGCAATTGATTGCACCTGCTCTGCGGTTCATTGGGGGTCACGAGCCTCGATCTGAACCCTAAAAGGGTCGACGACTGCCGGCGATACGAACCGGACAATCGGCACTTGCGCCACAACCACGGTTTGCCGGCTTCCTGATCGGTATGAAGACCGAAATCCAGCGCACTCGAACTGCATGTGGCATGCCCCCCGTCTCTTCACGAGCGAAGTTTTGTCGTTCTAACGGAATTTCTGGCTTCGGTTAACGCCAAATTGTTGGCATGGTAAGCTCACGCCATTCGTGCCCGCTACCAACGATCTCGCCTTCGTGAACCCCCGTGTCGTCGCATGGGCGCTGAACAAGGGGGGCGTCTCGCGCGCGATGCTCGCTGAAACACTCAAGGTCTCTGACGAGCAGTTGACGTCGTGGGAAACGCGCGGCGCCCATCCGCCGTTCCCGAAGGCGCAGCTGCTGGCGAAGACCCTGCGGATTCCGTTCGGCTACCTGTTCCTGCCGAGTCCGCCGTCGCTCGATCTCCCGTTGCCCGACTTCCGCAATTTCGACAGCAACTACAGCCCCACTCCGAACCTGCGCGAGTTGCTGAACGATGTGATGGTGAAGCAGGACTGGTATCGCGATCTGATGCGCGACCAGAAGGCGTCGAAGCTGCCGTTCGTCGGGTCCTTCGGACTCGAAGATGACGTTGAGGAGGTCGCTACGGACATCCGCGAGACGCTCGGTTTGACGCCGAAGTTTCGAGGATTGGTGCGTGATTGGGCCGACCACATCACCAAGCTGGCGAAGGCCGCCGAACAAGCACGAATCCTCGTCATGAGGAGCAGCGTCGTCGGGAATGTGACGCGCCTCAGCGTCTCATACAAGGAGATGCAGGGGTTTGCCATCGCGGACAACATGGCTCCGCTGGTGTTCGTGAATTCCGGCGATTTCAAGGCTCCGCAGGTCTTCACCCTGGCGCACGAACTCGCGCACATTTGGATCGGCCAAAGCGGCATCGACAATCCGGACGAAACGAAGCCGGGCAAGAACGCGGTGGAGGCGTTCTCGAACCGGGTCGCCGCGGAAGTGCTGGTGCCGGAGAAGGCGTTCCAAGATGAGTGGCGCGACAGCGCCGACGGAAAGGAGAACGTCCGGAACCTGGTGCGGGAATTCTGGGTCAGCGCCTTCGTCATCCTCCGCCGTGCGCGTGACCTCGGAAAGATTGACGCAAGCGAATACAGGACGCTCAGCACGAGCGCCGCGGCGAACGTCACAAAAGCGAAGCCGGGTGGTGGTGACTACTACCGCAACGTCAGTGTTCGAATGGGCGGTCGGTTCAAGGACGCGGTGCTAGGTGAGGTGAATCGGGGCACGCTAACGTACCGCGACGGTGCCCGGCTCGTTGGGGTGAAAGTTCCGGCGCTGGTCAAGATGGCATCCGGCGACGTCTAGGATGACGCCGTTTTGGATCGACGCGAGCGTGTTGATCCAGGCGGAGAAGAAGGCCTATCCGTTCGTCCGCGTGCCGCAGTTCTGGCGGTTCATCGACGAGAAGCTAGAATCGGGCGATATCAAGATGCCACGCCTCGCGTTCGAGGAGATCGTTGGCTTTGGAGACGATTTATCGAAATGGTGCAAGACACGCAAGAACAACGGTCTCTGTGTCCGCGCCAGCAAGGAAGTTCAGGAGACGTGCCTGGTCAGGGTGAGCGGCCACGTCTACGAAAAACATCACCATCACCAGGCGGCAGAATTCCTCAAGGGTGCTGATGCTTGGCTGATCGCCCACGCGCTGTGCGAGGGCGGCACCGTGGTCACCGAAGAGACGCGCGGCGTAAAGCTGAAGGTCAAAATTCCCACCGTGACGCGAGCCGTGGGCGGCAAATGGTGCGACACGTCGGACATGCTGAATCACCTCGACGCGAAGTTCGGCTGACGTCGTCGCGGCTGGTTTTCTAGGGATGCATTGGAGGTCGTCGATTCAACCTATTGTGGTGCAGCTGGCTTGTGCGGGTGTAGGCTTGACCCGTTCCGGAACTCCATCACGCTGGATTCGTTTAGAACTTGGGTCCCTATCGACTCGCAACTACAAGCAATGTTGACTCCGGATCCCGAACTCGAAAGACATCTGCGCAGCGTCATTCGTTTGGCCAAGGAAGAAACACGCGCGGAGATGCGCACTGAACAGGCGGCCGCGGCCGAGCGCTTCGTCCTTCGCGGCGTAGGGAACACCGGACCATCGATCGTGCCACATGAGCAAATCGCGCTGGACGCGTTCAGGAAGGGCTTCGAGAAAGGATGGATGAGTGTTCTCCAGGAACTGACAAACATCTACGACACCGTTCCGCATGAAGCTGGCGGCTGGATCCTCGAGCAGTTCATGTGCTGGGCTGAGGAGTTCGCTCTCAGCTTTACCGACTCTGTGACGATCCGTGAACGCGCGGGAGTCACGACGGAAGACCTCGGAGACGCCATTGGCGAAACAGTCGCCCTGTGCCTCGCGCGTCTGACGACACGTTTGGAGTCGATACAAATTCGTGGACGCCTCAGAGGCATCGCGTCCAGGCACACGTCGACGTGTTCTCAGGTGCATTCGTCGGAATTCGACGTGTTCATTTCGCACGCCAGTGAAGACAAGGCGGCCGTCGCCGAACCGCTGATGAATGCCCTCGTCGCGCGAGGACTGCAAGTGTGGCTAGACAAGGCCGAAATTCGGCTCGGTCACAGCATTTACGACAGCATCGAGACTGGGCTCAGACGATCTCGATTCGGCGTTGTGATCCTGAGCCCGAACTTTTTTGCAAAGCGGTGGCCCAGACGTGAGCTGACGGCCCTCGCCGCGCTGGAGGATGCGGAGGACATCCGCAAGATTCTGCCCATCTGGCACAACGTCGATCGCGCCTACGTGGCTGAGAACAATGCCCTCCTAGCGGGCGTGGCGGCCGCACAAATGGCTGATGGTATTGAAGCGGTCGCCGACCAGATCGCCGCGGAGGTTCGCAGCCTCGCAACGGAAGCCCCGACGCCGACCGACCCAGTCGCAGAAGCGGTGACCACGGCCTTCTGGAATCCAGAGCAGCTCGAAGCTCTAACGCTCGATCTGGACATCGTGCATTCTTTCGCAGAGGCGATGGAGGAGCGATTCGGCATTCGGGTTCGATCGTTCCAAAGGGACGATCGCTATCTGCTGCAGTGGTATCCCATCTTTGGCCATCCGTCTCGCACAGCTGTGACCGATCTCGAAAACGAAGTTCGAGGGCGGTTCCTAATTTCTGGAGACGACCGGTCGAAGACTACCTAAGGCGCCTTGCCTGATCCCCAGAGGCCGGTCTCCGCCCGGCCTGGCACCGATCTTCTTCCACCGCGGAGTGCTGTCGCCGAGGCAGTGTGCATTTTGGCCAATCTCTTCCTCCATCGAATACATCGACATCAGGCGAACGTCGCGAATTCATGCTAACCTGACTTTCGCAGTTCGAACCCAATCCAACGCGTTTCGGCGAGTCCGCACGCTGAAAGTCCAATGTTTGTGGCGACGCGTGGTCGGATGTCCTTGCGGTGAAGACCTACCCTCTGTGTTTCTGACACGATTTCTGTGATCCTGTGCCGGATGTTTCTGCGGTCCACGACTCGCAAGAAAGACGGCAAGGATCACCGCTACTTCAGCGTCGTGGAGAATCGTCGGGTGTCGTCGGGGAAAACGGTCCAGCGGATGGTGGTGTATTTAGGGGAAATCAATGACACCCAGCAGGCGGCGTGGCTGAAGACGCTGGACGTCTTCGATGAGCAGGAGCAGCGAAGCCGGACGTTGAGTTTGTTTCCCGACGATCGGGAGCTGCCGAAGAGCGCGGTGGGTAGCCTCCAGGTGAAGTTGAGCGGGCTGGAACTGCGCCGAGCGCGCGCGTTCGGCGACTGCTGGTTGGCGTGCGAGCTGTGGCGGCGACTGGGCCTGGAGGAATTTTGGGCGGAGCGCTTGCCGGCGGGCCGCGAAGAGGTGCCGTGGGAGAAGGTGCTGCGGCTGCTGGTGGTGAACCGGTGGATCGCGCCGGGCAGCGAGTTTCGGGTCCACCGGCAGTGGTTCGTCGACAGCGCGATGGACGAGTTGCTGGGCGTGGATTTCGCAGTGGCCGAGAAGGATCGGCTGTATCGATGCCTGGACCGGCTCTTGGCGCACAAACAGGATCTATTCGTCTGGCTCAGGCAGCAGTGGGCGGATCTGTTTCATGCCGATTTCGAGGTGTTGCTGTACGACCTGACGAGTACCTACTTTGAAGGCGAGATGGAACACAACCCGAAAGCCAAACGTGGCTACAGCCGCGATGGGCGGCCCGATTGTTTGCAAGTCGTGATTGCGCTGGTGATCACGACGGAGGGCTTTCCGTTGGCCTACGAGGTCATGGACGGCAACACGTCGGATCGCACGACGCTGCGCGGGTTTCTCGACAAGATCGAACACACCCACGGCAAGGCGAAGCGGCTGTGGGTCATGGATCGCGGCATTCCGACCGAAGCAATTTTGGCCGAGATGCGGGACCCGGCGCGGCCGGTGTCGTATCTGGTCGGTACGTCGAAAAGTAAGATTACGCAATACGAGAAGAAGTGGCTCGCGCTCCCCTGGCAAAAGGTCCGCGACTCCGTTGACGTGAAGCTGTTCACGACGAACGGTGAACTCTACGTCTTAGCCAAAAGCACCGGCCGGCAAGGCAAAGAGACCGCCATGCGTCGCAAGCGTCTGGTCCGGCTGTTGCGCAAGTTGCGGGCGATGCGCCACAGTCTGCCATCACGCGACCGACTGCTGATGCGCCTCGGCGCGGCGAAAACCGACGCGGGCCGCGCCTTCGGGTTTGTCCGTATCGATGTGCCCGGCGAGCAGCAGCCAGTCACGCGCACGACGTTCCAGTTCCGCGTCGACAAGGACAAGCTCAAGGCGGCGGAGTTGCGGGATGGTCATTACCTGCTCCGCTCCAACCTGACCGATGAAGACCCCGCGGTGCTCTGGACGCGCTACGTGCAGCTGACACAGATCGAAGCCGTATTTCGATCCCTCAAGAGCGACCTGCGCGTCCGCCCGATCCATCATCAACTCGAACATCGCGCCGACGCGCACATCCTGATCGCGTTTCTGGCGTACTGTCTGCAGGTCACGCTGAAGCAACAACTGGTGGCGCATGCCCCCGGCCTCACGCCGACAACGGTGCTGGAAAAACTGGCCACGATTCAAATGATCGATGTCTGTATCCCCACCACCGATGGCCGCTGGCTGATCTTGCCCCGCTACACGCAGCCGGACACCGACACGAAGATGCTGCTCCATCAACTCAACATCGAACTACCCGCCCAACCGCCACCGCGCATCACCTGCCCCCTCTCGGCGGCTGCGCCCGTGCTCGCGTCGCCTCGGTAGAACACCACCCATCACCCGATCGTGTGGTGAAGACCTACGGGCTCCTTTGCTGAATTCAAAGGACTTTCCGGTAGGTCCACCCTCCAACTGCGAAAGTCAGGCTAATACTCACCTTCTCGTTTACCACTTGAAATCGCATTAGCAACAATTCTGCGCCGTATAAGTCATTTCAATTGATTTCTGACTTGTTCTCACGCATAAAGGTTGCGTGTCTCAACTCAGTCTGTTTCACAGTGATGTCGGTGGTAATTCGACGTCGGGAAGAAGCGGCGACATCATTCATCTAAAACCGTTTGCCGCGGATGGAGAACGGTGGCACGCGATTTCGGTCGTCGCCAACAACTGTAGTTGCCCTGCTTTTGGCCTTACTGGTCGTTGCGATCATCTCGCCGCTCTTGGATTGCGCCCTCGGAAGTCGTTCACACCATCGACATATCCCACGTTCTCACAGGCGTTAAGCGGATTGGTTAAGTCACTGCGGATTCGCAAACTCGATGAGGCAGTTTATTGGTTGTGCTATCTCGACCGCTTTCGAGAGACACGGTATCGCTTTCGAACAGCGCGACGACTGCTGATCGGATCCGCGGAGGACGGTCATTCCGTCGCCGTCATGGAACGAGTGGGTGAACGCTTTGCGACAATCAACAAACCGCGGGCGGACCTCGCCGCCCTGGTCGCCGAGGCAATTAGGATTTGCAAGGTGCCGAATTGGTGGCATCCCGACAGTGGTGGACCTGACTACATTTATCAGTCAATGGTCGGCCAGCGCCGGTGGTTGTATCGCAGTTGGGATCACCGTGTCACAACGCTATCACGAGAAATCCGAATGGCGATCGAGAACCGAGAACCGGCGATGGCGCTCGGCGGAGTCATGGCATTCGCGCAAGTTCGGGAAACGTTCGGGGCAACCAGACAGGCCCAGTTTTTGTTGGGAATCGCCGAACAGATGGGCCACGATTTGGCGGTGCGACTATGTGAACTGCATTTGTCGGCCAAGTCAGCGTTGAGCGGCGACAACAACTTTCTGTGTCAAGCAGCGTGGATGATGGCTGGAGGGACGAGTCCGGTGGCGGCGACGATCTTCCCGGTGACTGCCGCCGAATGCGGTGATCTCATAGATCAGGCAGAAGAACGCTGGAAGAATCCGCGGCCGATTCCCCGCTGGTGCCTCGATGGAGTGCACTCTGCGGGTGACGATCCTCGGTTTATGGGATGCCTGCCGGAGATGTGGGCGGTGTGTAAGGCGTTCCAGCACTACGGTCGCGTGGATCCGTCTGACGAATGGCTTCCCGAGTTCCGCTGCTATGACGGGTTGATCATCGATGGACCGGGATCTGCGGAGGCAAGAGTCTGATCAATGCAACAAACTACTCATTCTGTTGCGTTTTGTGGATCGCCGAGGGTCATTCACAACACTTTACGGCCGTTATTCCTGGCGGCGCATGGACGTAATGTTGCATTTAGGGGGAATCTCGAATGTCGTCAGCTCCCGCGTTTGGAAACCGATCGATGGTTCACCTCGAACCGCATGAGGTGCTGTCAGTGCTCAAAGCGGCGAAGGCACAGAATGCGCGCTCATGGGCGATGATCTTGCTCGCCTACAAACACGCTCTTCGAGCCTCGGAGGTGTGCAACCTCAGGTTGGCCGACGTCGACTTGAAGAATGACTGTATAACGGTCGAACGGCTCAAGGGCTCGCTACGGACCACGCAGGAGGTCACGGGACACCGCGGGGAACCTCTCCTCGACGAGCAGAGAGCACTTCGCGAGTGGACGCGCGTCCGTCGTAACGATGGCTCCGATTTCCTGTTCACGTCCCAAAAGGGCGGGAGACTACACCGCACCCAATTCTTCCGGCTCTTCAGGTCGGTTGCCGCCGCTGCCGGTCTGTCGTCGGAAAAACAACACCCCCACGTGCTTAAGCACTCGATTGCGACGCATCTGGTGGCAACTAACGTAAATCTGGCGTTGGTCAAACAACGCTTGGGTCACAAGAGTATCAATAGCACGCTCCGGTACGTATCGACAACTGACAAACAAGCTTCAGAAGCGACCGCTGCTGCCCTCATGCGGATTTTTTGAGCCCGATCTCACCCGACAACTCTTTTATTTGGATTGCTCGCTGTGCAATCAATTGCATCAGATTCCGCGTTGCGGTGGCTCTACATGAGGGGGTCCCGCTTCGCGTCGTCTGAACGTCGTAGCCGGAGACGATTCTTTGCGAAAGCGTTGGTCATAATCGTCGGCTTCGCTCCCCTGGCCCGCGCAGCGTCGCCGTCAAGTGTCTTGTCGGGGTAGCCGACGCTCTACCATTGAATGCTTGGGACTGCGTTCTTATCAGGCGGGGCGACGGTCTGGAATCCAGAGGCCGATCGGGAGGTAAGCCATCCTTTTCCCACCCTGGATTTCGACGGGAGCTTGACGGCGTCGACGTTCGCGGATGCGTTCGCCGCGAAGCAATTTGATCAAGAACGGAACCAATCGCAACAGGAAGTCGAACAAATAATCCATACCGTCCGAACTGAACAGTTCGTGCCAATCCGACGGCGAAAACGGCATGGCGGCGAAGCCATTGGATATCAGCGATTTAACGGATTTATTTAGCTGGCGCTGCCCACTTAAACGGATGCGACCCGATTACGTTTCTGAGCGTTAACATACGAATTCGCTCGAGTTCGACGTATTCGTTAAATAATCGGCAGAAGAGAGGCGGGCTTCAGCACAGTCGACGTGCACGCTCTCGAACGCGGGCGACCTCGACAAGACACCGGAGGAATCGAATGTGCAGGAGAATGATGAGGAGGGCAACAAGATGTGCCACTCGGCCGGCCGCCCCGCTCGCATTTACCGGGACCCCGCCGCCTGCAGATACACGCTCGCGGTGTCGCGATGAACGGCGGTGGCGACTTGAATGCGCAGCAGCGACCAACCGAGTCGCTCCACCGCCAGAATGTGCTGCGGTTTGTTGTCGCGCAAGACATGGCTCATCACGGCGACGGAACCGCGTTTCCGCGCCGAAGTAAACGTCTCGGCTGCTGCGCCGTGTGGTGGCTGATGGTTTTCAGGTATCCATCAGTGGCCGGGTTCGGATGTCCACCGAGGTCCGGACTCCCAACGGCGCATAACAAGACCAGCGGACACGGACAAGGTGTCAACGCCGATTGAAGTGCTGAGCCTCCGAGTGAAGACTCGATAGCCACTGCGCGGTCGTCACACCAGATGCGAGGTGCTGTGCGTGTCGGGCTGCAATGTAGTTGCAAAGATTTGCGGGTTCGGCCCAATGCGGCGGCTGATTGAGCATACGTCGATATATACCAAGCGACGATTTCATATGAGAGATGGAAATCTCCCACGCAACTTGTTCTGGTAGAAAGTGTCGGCAATCGGGGGAGCATAAACTAGTCGATCCAGCCAGACAACCACGTTGTAGTAGTACGTCGGCTGCGTGACATACTCTCTAATGAAGTCGACGAGCGACGTCTTTTCGACTCGCGAATGCAGTTCCGCCACGGCCACCACCCTGATGTCAGCGTTGTGGTGCATTAGGAGCGTTCGTAAATACGGCACCGCAGTCTCAGTTGTGAGATCTTTTAACATTGTGGACCCGAGGCGTTGTAATTCGCGACTATCGTCAGAGATTAACAAGTGTGCGGCTGTTAAAGTGCTATTGGCGATGCGGCGTATGCCGCGGATAGCGAGGCTGCGTTCATCGCCTACCGCGGCTCGCGCGATCTCGAGCAACGAGCTCAGGTCCGATTCGTTGCCGTGGTCCGCGACGATCCGTAGCGCGACCTCTTTGACCAAGTTGCGCTTGATGAATTGACGTGCGATTGCCACATCGTCAGCGGTGGCGTCGGGCTCTAGGGCTTCCATCGCTGAGGTATTGAACTTCAACAGGACGAAGTCGTTCAGTTTGTCAAGTGTGCCGACGACGGCCTCGGGTATCGGCGCGCCATAGGATTTCCGCAACCGCTCCAAGGAAGATTCTTTGAATCGAGCAAACTGCGATAGTAAGTCTTTTCTGATAGCCTCGCGATCGATTGGATCACGTTCTGCCAGAAGTCGATACGCAATTGGACCATCGAGTGAGTACCAATCAATCGCTTCCTCAAGCACCTCTTGGGGTTCATGCTTTAGCCTAGAGCGCCTTTCCTCGTCGGACTCAAACGGCGTGTCGGTGGTTTGTGATGGTGCGGCTGGCCCGCGAGTTTCCAGGAACGACGCTAACGTGCCCGACTTGGTGTGTTGGCTTTCGCTTACTACCGTCCCTCTGGCACGGAGTTCTTTTGAGGCAGCGCGCTGAAGCTGCGTCGAAGGCATTGCGACCAATATGCGCAGATTTTCCACAGAGAGCAACGGAATGTGTACGTCGATTGTCCTTTGCACAGATTCCGTCAGGAGTTGCGGATCAGGATTGCTGGAGAGAAATACTGCTGGCGACCGATCAGCGACGACCCATCCGCGGAGCCAGCCCGTTCGCCGTTCGAGCCATGTACCTGCTGAGGCTCCCTCTAGAAAGTCGAGGTCGGATGTCTTGGCAATGTCAACCAGGTACTCCCAAGCGGCGTTCTCAATGCCTGGAGACGCTCGGATAATATCGGCAAGAAATGACTCGCGCAACGACCCTGGAGGATGAATGCTGTTTGTCCGCAAAATACTGTAGCTCGCGATTCGTGCGCTGTCGGACTCGTCCTGCGCGGCGACATGCAGCAACCAGAAAATGATTTCTGCGTCTTCAAAGTCCTTAAACCAATACCATCCCGGACAAATGTCCAGCTCGTCGCCTAGAACGGTCCTGAACAGCAAGTACAGCTCGCTTCTGGCCGAGTGTAGCCGCTCGCGATATCGATATAGCGTATTCAGTTCGTGCGTTGGGAACGCGCTCGAAGAAGTGCGAGACTCGGCGACGAGTGTAGCCGTCAATAGAAAGCCCCGCACTGCGGTGAACCGCGCTTCATCGGGGTCTTTGAATCCGGCCATCACAAGATCTAAGTCGCCGGTTTGGATCGATGGCTGCAAGGAGTCAACGAAGGCCGCCAGTTGCGCTTTGGCGGCGGCGAGATGCGGTGCCACTACTGATGCCGGGGCCATTGCCACGGAGGTACTCGCGGTGCGATCACTGGGGCCTGCGGGTACACTCTGCAGCGTATTGCTGATGTCGAGGACATGCTCGAGCAGGTACTTCCTAAGCAACTTGTCCCATGCGTCGGTGTCAGTAAACTCTTTGAAGAGAATTTCTTTTCCCGATATGAGGGAGTCTCGGAACGCGATGACTTGGCCGAGCTCCACACCAGGGTCGGCGAGCTGGGCGGCTTCCACTGCCTTGAAGAACATCCAGATTTCCGGCTCGTTCCCGTTCTGGCGACGACTACGTGCGATGGAAAACTCTTCTTCGAAGCCCGACGAGAATACCGAGTGCTTATCCGGACTTGTGCCCCACTTGCGCCATAACATACCCAAGAAGAGGTCGCAGCGTTCGACGTCTCGATTAATCTGAGCCTGGGGTCTCCCGTATCCTGGAACGGTGTCTTCCCATCCACAGAGATCCACCGACCAATTGATCTTCTTGAGTGTTTCGTTAAGTTCAGCGGTGACTTCAAACGCCGCTCGGCGCTCAGGGTTAAGATCCGACGGCGATGCGATAAACACGGTAAGGACGTTTCGCATTTTGACTATCGCATTTCCAGTTCTTCGCAAGCCGCGTTGCCGCAACGAGGTGCCTCACAGTTGTGACATCAGTTTGAAACAGGCTCCGTGCTGCACGCAACGCGAGCCCGGTCAAACAGGGCATCGACATCCGCCGATCCGATGCCGCCATCTGAACATAATGTTTTGATTTCGGCCTCATGCATCGGCCCGAATACTTTGCCGAGGTACCCAGGGCGCATGGATTTCTTGTCGCCATCGACAAAAGTGAACATGAACCGTTCGCCCTTGTCGTCATTGGCGACTTGTTGCAACGTGAACTTGTCCTGAGCCATACCACTGGTCCTTTCAGAGTAACCCTACGATTACGTCGTAGATCAGTGTGAAATGCTCACCAATCAGACGGCACTGCTTTCGGGTCGACGGTCTTTCTGATCGCGGTGATGTCGCTATCGATTCCGCTCAAATGATCTCGGATCTGGTCGAGCGTTACTGAGATTTCTACGAGCGATGCAGCAGATCGTTTCGCCTGATGGTGAAGGTCGCCGATAGCCGCAACCACAACGATCAAGGCGATCCATGCGATCCATTCCAACGTCATAGGCGCGGCTCCAATAGGCCAATTATTTCCTCGATGCCCCAGACGTGATCCGAGATGCCCGCTCCCATCGCTGGCGTCACCCGGAGCGTCTGATGCACCCGCGCGGTGTTGCAGTAGATGAAGTATAGGGCCACCGTCGCCGGCCGTGGTTCTCCAGCTTTTTTCAGAAAGCATTCGTCAGGCGGTGAACCGGCACATGACATCCGCATCGGTAGGTTCCGGCGTTCGACGTAGTTGGTGCTGATGTGCTTCGGGGCTGGGTCGCGTGGGGATGCCTCCGAGACACACCGCCGGGCTGTAGCGCGTTTCGTTCTCACCGCTCGCGTCGTAGATCTTCACGAGGATCCCGTAGTCCACGTTGCCGCCGAACGCGTCTTCGACCGCCGTCATACCGTCTGTGGCCGTGCGTCGTCAGCTGCACACGGTTCGCAGGGCGAGCTGCAACGTCGTTCACGAAGTGCCCGGTCACCGCGGCTCGCGCGCCAAGTCGCCACGAAAGAATCAGCTTTGGGTCGGCAGCGAGTGCCGTCCACGTCAGCAGTCGCCGACGCCGAACTTGACCTTCGTTTCTTCCGGGACGTTCTTCGCGTTCGCGTAGATGAACGACCAAATGCCCTCGCATTGAACGCGCTGGGAGCGGACGCCGCGCACGTGGTCACCTTGTATTTGAGCGGGCCGCGCTGATTTTCGACCAGCAGCTTGACGATGGTGTTCTTGGTCGAGCCGGTCATCCGCACCGTGGAGCGGATGCTGCTGCAAAGATGGTGCAGTCGGAGTGCACCCTACGCGTGTCGGCAAATCCGTCGAACTGTCCCTGTCCTGAAGCTCAGCCCGAATGCCGTCCAGCGGCCCCCTACTTGCCCCCTGCGGCGTCGATCGCCGCCCTAGGCCACTCGCGATACATCGCCGTATCTTGTTGAATTAATGAGAGTTAAGTATGGTGGACCAGACCGGGATCGAACCGGTGACCTCATGAATGCCATTCATGCGCGCTCCCAACTGCGCTACTGGCCCACTCGTGCCCGCGACCGCTTTGGGCGAACCTCAATCTTAAGCTTGTCAGCGCACATGGTCAATGTCGCGGCGCCCGGACATCGGCGCGTTCGCGGCACTCACCAGCTCCAACTTCGCATCGAAAAAGTCCCAGACTCGACGCCACGACTCGCGCTGCTCGGCGGTGTTTTCCGGTTGCCACGTCGAGCGGTTGACCCGGCGATCGAACAGGTGACCGCCCGGCGGGTTCTCGTAGACCTGCGTTTCCGCCAGCAGCGGCTTGCGCGCCCGCAGCGCGTCGACCAGCTGCATGCTTTCTTCGATGTTCACATCCTCATCATTCGTCGCGACGCCCACCAACAGCGGAATGCGCAGTCGATCGACGCCGTACACGGGCGACCGGTCCTTGTAAACCTCGCGCTTGTCGGCCGGGGAGCCGCCAAAGCGATTCTGCGGATCCATCAGCTGCCGCTGACGGTCGACGCCCTTCCACGCCAGACGCTGGAACAGATTGGTGACCGGCACCATCGCCACCGCCGCCTTGAAAGCCAGGGGATTGCGGAAGATCCCCAGCAGCGTGATCAGCCCGCCGTGGCTCCAGCCGATGATGCCGATGGCTTCGGGATCGACCTGTCGATACCTGGCCTTCAATACGTCCACCGCCGTCATCACATCGTCGACTTCGGCGCCGCCGTAATCGATGGCATCGTAAAACGCCTGCCCGTATCCGATCCCGCCGCGGTATTCCGGCGCGATGACAATGTAGCCCTTCGCGGTCGCTTCGCGGATGAACGGGATGTAGTGCTCGTAGAGATGCCCGCGGATGTCCTCGTGGACCCACACCAGCGCCGGATGACGCTTGGCGCCGCGCACCTTGAGCGGCTGAAACACGAAGGCGGGAACGTCCAGATCGCCCACACGGCTGCGGTAGGTGATCTTCTCCATGCTCATGTGCCCTTCGCTCGCCATGCGCCAGGCCCGATCGGTCTCGGCCTGCGCCCGGCCCATGCGATCGAAGTCCGGTGTCGGCGGCGCCTGGACCGGAGCGGTGGCCAGGATGATGGGAACGAAGAAGAAGAGGACGGAAGCGATCAGCGCTCGGTGCGCCGCACGGTGGCTCTGGATGCGCGAACCTTCGAGCGAGCGCGCTCGAGACGGGGGGACGGGGATCGACATCCCCCCGATCCTATCCCGTCGAGCCCGCCGCCGCGCACCGATGCGCACGGTTGAGCCACGCCGTCAGCAGCCCGGCTGCCTCCGACGGCGTTGGTCCGTAGAACGGCATCAGCGCGGTCGGGACGCCGGGAGTACGCACGATGTAGGCGCGCCACCGATCCTGCGAAACGCGGGTAACTTCGATCAGATAGGGGCGTCCCCCAATGGATTCTTCAAAGCGATGCACAGGATGGGTCACCAGTTGTCGGCGAAAGTTTGTGGTCGGTTGAGCGCCGAGCATTCTCACCCGCATCACTCCCTCGATCAAGCGAAGACAAGCGCGAAGACTCATCCGCAATCGATATCCCGTGCGAAAAAAAAAAGATCGAGACGTGAACTGCACAGGTACTGCACCGAACATCAACAGGTTTTCCACAGTCGGCCGCGACGCGTTGACACGTCGCGCAACATCGCTTGACGCGTCTGGAGCCGAGCACTACCCTTTCAAGATTGATGAAACGCCGCGGATTGGCGGCCGCAGTCGCAGTGTTGAGCTTGCTGACGCACGTCCCGGCGTCGGCCGCCGACGACGATGCCACGCTCTTGCGCGTTTTTCTGCGCGATGGAACCTCACTGGTGAGCTACGGGGAATTCGCGCGTGTCGCGGATCGGGTGGTGCTTTCGCTGCCCACTTCGCCATTGCCCAATCCTTCGCTGCAGCTGGTGAATATTCCGGCCTCCCGAATCGATTGGGATCGCACGAACCGGTACGCCGACGCTGCGCGGGCGGCCCGCTACGCGAGAACGCAGGCCGAGCCCGACTATGCCGCGCTCAGCAACGCCGTGGCCCGCACACTCAACGACGTCGCGGTCACGGCCGACCCGACCGAACGGCTGGCGATCGTCGAGCGGGCCCGCAAGACGCTGGCCGAATGGCCGCAGACGCACTTCAACTATCGCGTCGCGGAAGTGCGACAAATGTTGTCGACGCTCGACGAGACCATCGCGGACCTGCGTGCCGCCGCCGGCGGCAGCCGATTCGAACTGAGCCTCGTGGCGGTGGCTCCGCCGCGCGAGACGGACGAACGGCTTCTGCCGGCGCCGTCGCCGGTCGAGTCGGTCGAACAGTTGCTCGTCGCGGCGAACCTGGCCGAGTCGCCGAGCGAACGCCGAATGTTGCTGAACCAGGCGCTGGCCGGTGTGGATCGGAGCGCTGCCTCGTCTCCGAGAGGCTGGGCGGCTGCGACACGCATCAAAGTCAAACGGGCGCTCGATGCCGACCTGCGAACGGATCGATCGTACCAGTTGATGATTCGCCGGGCGATCGGGCGAGCGGACGCCCGGGCGCGCTTCGCCGACGTGCGTGGCATCAGGCGTGTGATGCTGAGCCTGCGCCAGAGCGACGATGCGCTCGGCCGGCGACGTCCTGATGCGGTCAACGAAGCGATCGCGGCCATCGAGGCACGGCTCGATGCGGCGCGGCGCCTTCAGCTGGCGCGCGATCGCTGGGCACTGCGCGCGGTGGTGCTGCGACGATACTCGGTCGCGATGGGAGATCCCCTGCGGATCCTCCGCAGCCTCGAGTCGCCTCTCGACGACATCAAGGAACTGGTCGGCTCGAACCCCGACAGACTGGCGCTCGTGGAACGTCAGTCGGCGCGCGCGGTGAAGCTGATGGAACAGATTGCTCCACCCGACGAATGTCGCGAGGCGCATGCCCAGCTCGTCAGCGCCGCAAATCTGGCCAATAGCGCCGCGTCGATCCGTCGCACGGCGGCCGTGGCCGGCGATATGACTCGGGCGTGGGACGCATCATCGGCTGCCGCCGGTGCTCTGATGCTCGGCGTGAAAGCGAGGACGGACATCCAATCGGTCGTCAATCGTCCTCGACTTCAGTGATTTCGCCGCGGCGGACGAGGCTCGTCCGCGTCCGTCATCTGCCCGCCTTTCGTCAGGCCATCCTCGAGTCGATCAGACAGGCCGATCAGTCCGGCGTCGTCATCGTTCCCAATGCCGGCGCGGCGACTCAGCTTCGCCGGATGATTGCGCGGCGGCAGGAAAGCTCCGCACTCGAGCTCCAGCACGTCACCCGGCAAGGGCTCTACGATTGCCTGCACGAGCGCCTGGCCGACCCACCGCGCCGGCTCACGCGCTACGATCGCGAGGCGCTGGTCCGCGCCGCCGCCAGGGAGGTCAGCCTCGACATCGGCGGGCACCGGGATTCGGCCGGCCTGCGCGAGCCTGGCGAACTGCGTCCGGCCCTGGTGACCGAAGTGCTTCGGCTCTACGACCAGCTTCGCCGCCAGCGCCAACAGGTAACGCGCTTCGAGGAGCTTCTCGAAGAAACGCTGCAGCGTGATGCCGAGCTCGACCGCGGCGCCGAGCGGATGCTGCGACAGACGCGGATGCTGGCGGCGACATTCCGCGCCTACGAGCGACGAATGGCCGGGGCGAATGCCTGCGACGAGCACTCGCTGCGCGCGCACCTGATGGCGACGCCGGCGGCGGCGCCGGTTCGGGCGGCAATCGTCACCGTGGCCGACTGGATTGCCGAACCTGGCGGTTTGTCGGTCGCTGACTTCGATCTCCTCGCGCGGCTCCCGCTCCTGGCGACAATCGACATCGTCGCGACCGAGGGGATGCTCGCGTCCGGATTCCATCAGCGGATTCACGACTGGCTACCGGGCATCGAAGAAATTCATTTCGACGGCGCGGCCACGCCGCGGCCGCGCCTCGCCGTTCCCGACGACGGGACGGGTCGCCTGTGGTTCACCGCACGCGATCGCGAGGAAGAGCTCGCCGACGTCGCAAGACGCCTCAAGCCTGACGGCGCGGAAAAACGCACTGCCGTGGTCTACAAGCGCCCGCTGCCCTACCTATACGTGGCCCGTGAAGTATTTGGCAGCGCCGGAATTGCCTACCGCACGTCGGACGCGTTGCCGCTGGCGGCCGAGCCCTTCGCCGCCGCGGTCGACCTGGTGCTGGAGGTGGTCGCTTCATCGTTCACCAGAACAGCCGTTGTGGCGCTTCTGCGATCCCCTCACTTCGCGATCGGACACGACGCGGCGCGCTCACGCGATGCCGTGTCGGCGCTCGACCGCGCGTTGAGCGACGCCCGCTATCTCGGCGACCTTGCCCGCCTTTCGCAGCTTGCCGACGATTGGCGTTCGTCGGCCAGGCCCCCGATCGCGCTGCAGGCACTCGATGCAGCCATCATCGCTCTCGAGCACCTGGCGCCGCTGCGCGCGCCCGCGCCGACGACGGAGCAGATTGGGCGGGTCCTGTCGTTTCTCGACATCTATGCCGCGCCGGATCGCAACGAGCCCCGAACCGAACGGGCGCGCGCGGCGGTCCTCGACACCCTCGAAGGACTGGCCGCAGCGAGCCGCGCCTACGACGACGCGCCCCTCGACGTACATGCGCTGGCGTCGCTCGTGAGGCGGTCGTTGGAAGATCAGACGTTCGCGACCGATGCGGACGGCCTTGTGGACGGCCTTGTGAACGACGTCGATGCCAACGAACTGCAGCTTGTCGACGACCTCGCGGCCCGGTACGACGACTTCGACCAGATGACAATCGTCGGCCTGGTCGAAGGCGACTGGCCGGAGCGCCCTCTGAAGAACATCTTCTATTCCTCGACCCTCCTGCAGGCGCTGGGCTGGCCGTCTGAAAAGGACTGGCGCAGCGCGGCCGATGCTCATTTTCTCGACTTGCTGACGTCGCCGGGCGACCGCATGGCTCTCTCCACCATCACGCTCGACGACGAGACGCTCGTGGAGGTCTCCGCCCTTGTCGATGAAGTGCCCCGCGCAGGCTTGTCGACTGTGGCCTGCGGTCCGATGCCAGACGCACGAATCTTCATGGAGGAGATGCTCTCGCTCGATCCGGCAGCGTTCGAGTCGCTCGCCGGTGAGCCGCGATCGTGGGCGATGCTTCGCGTGACGCGATCCAATTCTCGTGATGCCGCGTTTCACGGTGAGGCAGGCGCGCAGTCGGCGCGCGCCTGGGCGGTGAGCGCGCTCGAGACCTATCTCGACTGTCCGTTCAAGTTTTTCGCGCAGCGCATCCTGCGGCTCGAGGAAGAGCCGGACGACGAAGAGGTGATGGATCCGAGACGACAGGGCCAATTCGTGCACGAGGTGTTCGAAAAATTCTTCAGGCGGTGGGCAGACGACGGGCGGCATGCGGTCACGCCCGACAATCTCGCCGACGCCCGGGCAACATTCGAAGAGGTCGTGGACGAAAGCCTCGGCGCGCTGACGGATACGGAAGCGTCGCTCGAGCGGACGCGGATGCTCGGCTCGTCGGCCGCCTCCGGTCTCGGCGAAGCCGTGCTGCGCATGGAGGCAGAGCGGCCGGTCGGCGTCGTCGGGCGTCTCCTCGAGCACAAGCTGGAGGGGGAATTCACGGTCGAAACCAGCACCGGTCCTCGCATCGTTCGTTTAAGGGGCAAGGCGGATCGCGTCGATCTCCTGGAGGACGGGACCTTCCGGCTGATCGACTACAAGCTTGGATGGCCGCCCAATCGCACCCGCGCCCTGCAACTTCCGATCTACGGTCTCTGCGCCGAGCAGCAACTCTCGAGTCTCTGGGGCAAACCGTGGCGGCTCCGCGAGGCCGCGTACCTGGCGTTCAAAGGACCGAAACGAGTCGTGCCGCTGTTCGCCCCCGGCGACCGCGAACGCGTGCTGCGTGAGGCGCAGCAGCGCCTCGTCGACGCCATCGATGCGATCGAGCGCGGGGAATTCCCGCCGCACCCGCAGGACGTATATCGCTGCGAAACCTGCGCGTTCACCGCCGTCTGTCGCAAGGACTACGTCGGTGACGTCTGAGCCGCGCCTGCCCTTCGACGAAGACGTGGACAGTGCCGACGCCTTGCCCGTCACCCCTGTGAGGGCGACGGCTGACGACGACCTGCAAGACCTTCTGCCTGACGCCGCGTCCCGACGAGCCGCGGTCGATCCGTCGCAGAATGTCGTGCTCGAAGCCTCGGCCGGCACCGGCAAGACGCGTGTGCTCGTGGAGCGCTACGTCAACCTGTTGCGGGCCGGCATCGAGCCCGAGCACATTCTCGCGATTACCTTCACGCGCAAGGCCGCGGCCGAGATGCGCCAGCGGATTGTGGCGCGCTTGAAGGAGGCCAGCCGGACATCGATGATCGATGCCGCTCGCTGGCGCGACCTGCGCGGCCGTCTCGGCGACATCGCCATCTCGACGATTGACGCGTTCTGCCTCGGGCTGCTCCGCGAGTTCCCGCTCGAGGCCGAGGTCGATCCCGGCTTCGCCCTCGCCGACGATACCGAGGTTCCCCGCCTGGTCGAGGAAGCGCTCGATCGTGCGTTGAGAATCTGCCGGGGCCTCGCGAAAGACGACGACGATGTGGCGCTGGTGTTCGCGCAGTTGGGCGAACGGCGGCTCCGTACCGGCCTGGGCGGGTTGCTCGGCCGCCGGCTTGTCGCCCCGGGCGTGCTGAGGCGCTACCTGGCGGCAGGCCCGCGGGATCTCACGGCCGCAGTGGCCTGCCGGTCGGCCGCCCGGCGGCTCGCCGCGCTGTTCTCGAACGTGCCTGGCGGTCTGCCGCGCTTCCTGGAGAACGGGCCCTTTCGACATCCGCAGTTCGCGATGCTGGCGAAGGACGTGGCGGTGTTGTGCCAATCGGCCGCAGCCCCAGGAAGTTTTGACACGCGCGCCGCGCAGGCGGCCTTCCGCCAGCTGGTCGATCGGCTCCGCGGCTACTTCTTGACCCAGGAAGGCAAGCCGCGCGGCGAGCGGTTTGCCGGCACCGGCTTCACGGCGGTCGACTGCGACTCGACCGACGCCTGGAAGCGGCACCGTGTCGCGGCCGCCACGCTTGCCCCGGCGATACTCGAGGCGGTACACGGCTTCCGACGCGATCTGAACGTGGTGCTGTCGCGCGGAGTGTGGCGCATGTTCGCCGTCACGGTCTCGCAGTACCAGCGGACACTCGACGCACGCGCGCTACTCGATTTCTCCGGAGTACTCGAGCACGCGGTCGATCTGCTGAAGCAGATGGATGAGTTCGCGCGCAGCCGCTACCGGCTGGAAGCCCGATACCACCACGTGCTCGTCGACGAATTCCAGGACACCAGCCGCGCGCAGTGGGAGCTCGTGGAGCAGCTGGTCCGCAGCTGGGGCGAAGGACTCGGCGCCTCGGCAGACGCGCTGCCGCCGTCCATCTTCATCGTCGGCGACCGTAAGCAGTCGATCTACGGATTCCGCGACGCCGAGGTCGCGCTGCTCGACGAGGCGGCGCAATTTGTCGGCGACTTGCGCGGAGAACAGGCGGCGCGGCAAGCCATCTCCGTCAGCTTCAGGTCGGTTCCCACCCTGCTCGGGTTCGTCAACGACGTCTTCGATACCGTCGAGTCGAAGCGGCCGGCTGATGGCGGACCGCGTTACGCGTTCAGGTACGAAGCGCAGGATCGGTTTCCCCGCATCGACGGCGTCGAAGCGGCGCACGAAGTCGAGCCAGGCATCGACGACCTGCCCCTGGGCATCGTCGTCGGGAGCACGAATCGGCTGACCGCCGAGGCCGTGGCCGGTGAGGTCGTGCGCCTGATCGGCCACGCGACCATTCGCGACAGGTCAACCGGCGTCCGGAGATTGGCACAGCCGGCCGATGTGGCCATCCTGTTTCGGTCGCGGGAAAGCCATCGCGAATTCGAGTCGGCGCTCGAGGAGCGCGGCGTGCCGACCTACGTCTACAAGGGTCTGGGCTTTTTCGACGCCGATGAGATTCAAGACGCGATGGCCGTCCTCCGCTATCTGGCGGAACCGACGTCCAACCTGCGTGCCGCAGCATATCTGCGGTCCCGGCTGATCCGGCTGTCTGATCCGGGCGTGACCGCGCTCGCGCCAAACCTCGCCGCCGCCGTGATCGGCGACCTCGGGGGGACGGCCGCGGCTCTCGGGGCCGAAGACCGCCTGGTCCTGACCGAGACGCGCACCTCCACGGCGCGATGGCTGGCGTTGGTCGACCGGATCACACCCGCCGAACTGCTCGATGACGTGCTTCGCGAATCCGCTTACTACCTGGAAATCAGGGGACCGCGGCGGCGTCAGGCGCGGGAGAACCTGAAGAAGCTGCGGGGTCTGATTCGGAGGATCCAGAACCGGGGATATGCGACGCTCGCCCGGATCGCCGACCACCTGGAACAACTCGCGATCGGCGACGAATCGAACGCCGCCATCGACGCCGTCGACGCGGTCAGCCTGATGACCGTTCACGCCGCCAAGGGATTGGAGTTCCCGATTGTCTTCGTCGTGACCATGGGACGGGGCACGGGCGCGATCCGTGCGCCGATCCGGATTGCCACGTCGAGCGCCGGCACGCCGGCGGTTGCGGTCGCCGACTTTCAGTCGGAAGCCGACGAGGAGACGCAGAGCCGCGAGCGGGAAGAAACCAAACGGCTCGTGTACGTCGCGCTGACGCGCGCCCGCGATCGGCTGTACCTGTCGGCGCTTGTTCAGAAAGGCGTCTGCCGGATGGGACGCGGCAGCCTTGGCGAAGTACTGCCGGAGTCGCTCGTCGAGCTATTCGTCCAGGCCGCCTGGAGCGCACAGGAGCCGGGGACCGTAAGCTGGAGCCCGCCCGGAGGCGAAACGCATCGCATGCGAGCGGTGTCGGGTGCTGCCGAGGTGGCCGCCGAGGGGGCGGGTTAGGTCAGGGTTAGCTCAGTTTCTACAAGGAATCGAGCTCGTCGGCCATCCGTTCAATCAGCGCTGCGCCCCTCCGTCTCACGAAAAACAGCAGATAAAACGTCGTTCCGCCTGGCACTGGGGGCGCGGTCGAGCGTCTAACGTGAATGGTAGGGGGACTCGACCCAGGCTCGGGCCCTGGCCTCGGCTTCTTCACGCGTCTTGCCGATCAGGATAATCGAGCGTTCGGGCTGGTTGCTGCCGGGACTGGTCAACCAGCCGATCCAATGGGGGCCTCGGGCCTCCGTGTGTATGTCGTAGGAACCGTCGGAGAAACCGATGCTGGGCGCCATGAAGCGGAAACTTAGCAGATTTGGCCGAAATTTGCGACGCCCCGGCCGTTTCCGAGGAAATCTCGTTGCGTAGACCCGATCCATTTCATAGAATCAGGTGTTTACTACTTCATAGAAATTGGTATTTACGACATTGTTTCGCCGACCCGAAGGGTGGGTCAGGGAGTCTAGAGTGACGTTGACTTGTCCAAGCTGCGGCAACGATCGGAACTTTCAGGTCAAGACGCTCCAGATGCACGTCGTGCATCTCGAGGATGGCCGCGTGGAAGTGTCCGACGAAAGCCGTCCAGCCGTGCTTGAAGTATTGTGTGATGAATGCGAATCTGCCCTGAACTTTGCGGAGTTCGAAGATCAGCTGCGTAAAGAAGTGCTGCTGACGATCGGCGCGCGCTGACGCGGGCGCCGTTCCTAGGGTCCGTCCTCATCGGCTTCCTCAAAGTAGTCGCAATCGGGGCACACCCATTCTGGCGCGCGTGTGGTGCTCGGGGTGGGATTGCCGGGCACACGTATGACGGTCTCTTTTTCGGTGAGCCGCATCGTGTCGCCACACAGCGGGCACTCTTTCATCGCGGGCACGTTCGTCACGCTAGCACCGGCCTCCCGTCTTGACAAGCGCGGGGTCGGCTCCTATCGTTAGCGGATTCATCATGCACCGCGAACCGTATCGCCCTCAACCGCTGCGTGCCGTCCCGCACGTCTTCTCCCGGGAGACGACGCCGCAGGCCTGCTTTGCGGACGAGATCGCGATCGACTTTCCATCGGTCGGCAACGTCGTGGAACGCATGCGAAGCGCGTTCCTCGGCGAGCCACCGACCGGCGAGATGCTGGCTGCTCAATTGCTCGTCTCGACGTTCGCCGCACGCCACGGTCTCACGGTGCCTCTCGAAGTGCCGATGCGGGCCACGTGTCCAAGCTGTGGCGGCCGCGGGGGGACGTGGCGCGAGCGCTGCGATCGGTGTTCGGGGAGCGGCGAATCGTTGTTCCACCACGCGGTTCGCGTCTCTTTGCCACCGGGTGTCGTCGATGGCGCGCGGTTCAGGTTCCACGTCACGTCGCCAAAGGCCGCGACGCCGGTGCGCGTGGAAGTCCGCGTCGCCGTCCGGTCGTCGGCTGCGTAACAAAGTCAGCGGGCACTACCGAGATCACTGCGTCTGGTGCGAGCCAGTCTCCGTATTGGCTCCCTTGAAGCGTCGTTATCCATGGCATCCAAGTCCTCCCACGTCGACCTCGTGGGCACGCTCTTTGCGGTTTGGGGCGTTCTGACGACGCTGATCGGCTTGTCGACCCTCGCCCTGGGTGTCGGGGCCGTCGCGATTATCACGTCGGCCAGCCACGGCGGCGGCAGCGGCCAGGTGGCGGCGGGGTTGACGGCCGCGGCGTTCACCACCCTCGCCATCATCGCCATTGTCTGGGGTGTCGTGCACGTGGTGGTCGGCGTGCCGCTGCGCCGGCATCAACCATGGGCGCGTCTGGTCGCGCTGATGCTCGGCTCGGTGGACCTCGTGCTGTTGCCGTACGGCACCGCGCTCGGCGTCTATGCCTTGTGGGTCTTGCTGAACGAAGACACCAAGTCGCTGTTCCGATGATGCCCGAGGCCTGCCAATCCTGCATGCCAGAGTGGACAGCGGGCGCTAGTGTCCTGCGTCCGACGCTTTAGGACGTCTTCCGGGCGGGGCATCCCGCCTGGCGGCGTTGCTCCTCCCTCAGATACGCCCGGTATCCTCGGTCGTCGCGCCTTGCCATGCGGGCGCCGCGCGCCGAAAGCCGTGTACTAAATCGTCGAA
>JBDTVS010000168.1:0-21709 GCA_040007095.1 Acidobacteriota bacterium | reverse complement strand
CGGGCGCCGCGCGCCGGAAGCCGTGTACTAAATCGTCGAACGCAGGACACTAGAGAACCTCTTTCGTTGGTACGTAGTGTCCGACTTCAGCCACTATCGCGGAAGCCGGGACACTACGTTCAACTGGACGACGTGTTGAACGACTACCGCGTGAAAGGCAGTAGACTCCGCGCGCGACTGAAAGTCGCAGACCGCGCCGCCTGCGTGCGGCAGTCGTTCAACAGTCACGATCGTCGTTCGCACCAGCCCACGTGCTCGTTGGTCCGAACCATCTCACGGCCGGACCTGCTGAACGCTGACCGGCTGAAAGCCGGTGGGCTTAAAGCTGGCACATGAGCACTAAAAGTCGAACTGCGCGCTGAATTTCACGAAACGGCCGTCCATGACCTGCGTCGGCTGCAGCCACGGCGACGCCGCCGTCGCTCCAGGCGCCGAGTAGGTGTTCTGGATGAAGGTCGCCGTGCTCGCGTTGAAGAGGTTGTAGACGTCGAGATTGAGCTGGATCCGCCGCCCTCCCACGCGGAACAGCTTGCTCGCGCGCGCGTCGATCTCGCGGAACCGATCGCCGAACTGGGAAAAGGGAAGATTCACGTCGATCGTGCGCGTGGCGTTGCGGAGCGGCCGGCCCAGGGCGCCGGTCGACTGCGCGTTGATCTGTGCGCTCGTGTACGTGACATTCGCCACAATGAGCGGCCCCGGCAGATCCTGGTAGACGGCCGCCAACTGCACGCCGCCCCATGGCAGCTCGAATGACCCGTTGAAACGGAAGCGGTGCTGGTAAGGAGTGTTCACGGCACACGGGCTGACCTGGCTCGTCAGCAGCTCCGGGTTGTCGACCACGTAGCAATTGGTATACGAGTTGTTGATCTGGCCGCCGTTTGCCGAGATCGCCGTATTCTGAATGGTGTTCCCCGTGCTCCAGCCGCCTGCCAGCGTTCCGCGCCGCGGCAGTCGCGCCGCGAGCTGAAGGTCGAATCCATTGAAGTGTTCGATCTGAGCGCTCTGCGAGAAGCCGGAGAACTGGTAGGCGTCGACGAAATTGTCCGAGAACGTGACGCGATTGCTCGTCGCAACGGCGACCCGCTGATCCCACAGCCCGCAGAGTTGCTGGCCGCTGCGTGGCAACCGGCTGTCCACCGGCACCGTGATGCAGTAGGGGTCGAAGTCACTGGGCGAGAGGTTCAGGTTGTCGGTCACGGTGAAGCCGCCGTAGATCGTTCGGGCATAGGTCGCCGCCAGCGCCAATCCCGTCGTCAGCTGGTGTTCGATGGTGGCTGTCGCTCGCCAGTTGTAGCCGCGCTTTCCCCAGCCATTGATGAAGGCGGGGTCGGGCACGCTCGTGCTGTTGGTAAACGTGCCGACGCTCGGGGTGTTATACGGTCCGCAGAAGTCACGCCCGGAGACGCGCAGATCCTGTGCCGCCGGATTACTGAGATCACAATCGGGGAAGAAATTGCCGTTGCCGTCCGTCCAGGTGCGCGTCGTGCTGAAGTTCGCCTGCGGCCCGAAGGTCTGGGCGACGGTCGTCGACGCCCCGGCGACGTACCGGTTGATGCCACCCTTGAGCGCAGTCTTCCCGTTCCCGAACAGATCGTAGGCGGCACCGACGCGCGGGTTGAGATCGCGCCAGTTCGGAACATTGTCGATAGCCGGTGAGCTGTACGCTGGAAACAGCGCGTTCGCAGGGTTGTTGACCGCCGCGACGCGCGATCGCAGCCAGTCGAAGCGCAGCCCGAGGTTCAGGGTCAGCCGGCGCATCGTCCACTGGTCTTGCGCGAACAGCGACAGGTCGTGCTTGAGGTGCGCCTCGCTGTTCCGGCTCGCGAACAGCGTCATCAATGACGGCGCGCCGTTGCTGAACGTGTACGAAATCGGCAGCCCGGCCACGTCGTCGGCTCGGTTGAGCGTGTTGCCGGTGACATCTCCACGAAGGATCGTGAAGCCCGCCTTCACGTTGTGCGCGCCCGTCACGTACGACGTGGCGAAGCGGGCGTTGAACTGATCCGAGACGCCGATGCTGATGGCGCCGACGCCGTGATAGGACGGCCCGCGCGCCGGGTCCGCGATGTTGACGCGGAACGGCAAGCTCTGTCCGCACGACGAATAGTCCGACCCATCGAGCTTGACGCCGAAGTTCGCGGTCCCGAACGTGTTCAATCCGACGGTGGCGCCCCCTTCAAAGAGGAGCCTGTTCGACTGCGGGCGGCTCCACGTGAACTGCGTCAGCGAATCGTTGTGGCACATCGCGGCATTGGACTCGATGCGCGCGGTCCCCTGGTCGAGCTGCCCGAACGCTTGATCTCTGAAATGACTCTGAATATCCGTCGACGCTCCGAACTTGTCCTTCCCGAGCTGAAACGTCGTGCGGATCTGATAGTTCCGGTTCCGCTCTTCGGGGTCGACTGGCTGAGTGGTGTTAGCCGCGTAGACCCAGTACGCGGGATTCGACGGCGCAAAGCCGGTGTCAGCGTCGTGAAACAGGCTCGCCGCACGCAGCGTGCTTCCGCTGATGCGCCCCGACGTCACGAACCACCACTTGTCCTTGATGATCGGACCACCGATGAGCGCGTTCGAGTCGCCGACGAAGCGCACGCCATTGACGACCGTGAGACCCTGGGCCCTGAGGTCGTCGCCCAGGTTGTTCGACTGCAGCGCGTGACTGCTGTAGGCGCCGAAGACGGACCCCGACCACTGGTTGCCCCCTTCGCGGGGAATCGTGTTGACGGCGGCGCCGGCAAATTGATATTGGGCCGAGCCCGCCGCGCCCAGGTCGATGACGTTTTCCTGAATCGTAATGGGGTTGACGAAGTACAGCCGGCCGCCGCCGTCCCCGTTGAGATTCGTGTACTGCATGCCGTTGGTCATCTGGCGCATGTCGTTCGGCCGGGCGCCGAACACGGAGATGCGCACGGACTGTTCACCTTTGGTGCCACCGGTATCGACGCCGTTGGTCGGGGATACGGCGCCCGGGACGAACGCGAGCATGCTGCCGACGCTCTTGCTGGTCGGGAGCGCGGACAGGGTGGCTTGACTGATGACGGCCCCCTTCGCCACGCTGCGCGCGTCCACGAGCGGTGTCTCCCCGGTCACGACGACGGTCTCCGTCAACGCTCCGACCCGCAGCTCGGCGTTGATCGTCGCAACGAAATTTTGCGTCAGATCCAGCCCATCACGCTTGAAGGTCGCGAATCCCGGCAGCGTGAACGTGACGGCATAGCTTCCCGGGCGAAGTTCCGCAATCCGGTAGCGGCCCTCGCCGTCGGTGACGGTCTCTCGCGACTTCTCGATGAGGACCGGGCTTGCCGCTTCCACGGTCACGCCCGGCAGCACGGCTCCGGAGGAGTCCTTGACGACCCCAACGATACTGGCGGCCCCGATACCCTGTGCGGGTGCGGGGGCCGGCACGGACAGAAATAACAGCAAGGCTCCGACGATTGCGTGACGCAGTCCCTTCATGTTCCGACCTCTTTTTGGCTCGCCGCCTGTGTCCCTGACGGCCATTTCGGCCGTCAGGCCCGCAGGATATTACCCGTTTTGCTTAGCCAGGTTCAGCAAGTGAATTGTCTTTCTTTGTTGCACCGGGCCACGATCGGGCGGAAATCCGGCAAACCGGACGCGCACGCTGACGCGCTGCGCCCGCCTCGGCGGGCGTCCTTCCTGGTCAGCGACGTTCCTGATTTTTCTGGGCGTACTTGTCGAGGCCATGAGCCTTCAGCCACTTCGACAGCGCATCCGCAACCGCGACATTGTTCATATCGGCGAAGGCGATGTGCGTGTTGCCGTGCAGGCCGAGGTCGCTGAGCATGACCAGTTCGGCGTGGCCGCCGTACTTGTTGACCGCCGCGACGAACTTCCGGTTGAGCTCGAGCGTGTTGACGGTGTTTGGCACATCCGCGGTGTGATCGCCCCAGGCGTTCACGATCGGGAACTTCGTCAGCTTCTTGAACGTTTCGAGCGGCACGATGATCGGACCGAACCCGCCCTCCCTGACGCCGGGATTGTCCGTGTCCGGAAACACGAATCCCACGTTTTCATAGGAGTAGATGCCCTTCATGTTGTCCGTGTTCATCTTGGTCGCGGCGGTCAGTGCGCGCAGCCCGCCGGCCGAATTCGTGAGGGCGACGGTCGGGCCGATCTTGTCGAGCGCCTGCGCCGCGGCGTCGGTCTGGAGCTGGATGTTCTGCACCGTGTCGAACTCGTCATAGCGCGCGCGCGTCGCCTGGATCCATGCTTCCTTGTCGTTGGTCGGGAACTGGATGCCCGGCCACCACTCACCGAATTTCGGTCCGAAGCGCCAAGCCGCCCAGTTGCCCTGATCGCGCATGCGCGGCTTGTAGTCGATCTCTTCACAGCTCCAGTTCGCGCGCCCGACGCGCGGACCATCCCACAGATACACGGGATAGCCGCGGCGCAGGAAGATGCTCTGGTAGCCTTCGCCGCCATCCCAGCGCGTCTGCCACACCTGCGCGCTGGAGCTGTGCCACATGAGCAGGTTAATCTCGCGTGGGTTCACCGGGATCTGGTACTCGACATATCCGTGGTCGCACGACAGCGACGACGAATTCGGATCGCCGAGGACCTTGCCGCCGATGACCCAGGCCCCCTGCTTCTGGATCATCATGGGCGCAGCGACTTTTTCCTTCTGCTGCGCGGCCACCCACCCGGTCGCGCCGACGACGAACGCGACTGCGACCCACAGACCAGCGATTGATTTTCTTGCCGTATCACTCATGATGCTCTCTCCAGGCGGGTGATTCTGTCACACCCGCGGCTTCCGGGCGATTCGAGATCCTGGGGCGGTCGTCCACGTGCGGTTTCGCGGGACTCGGCGTAACAGAACCACAAAGACGAGCTGAGCGAACCCGCGCCGCCGGGCGGCCTTTCTTTGATGCACGACATCGAACGCCTCGGGATCGCTCATGCGCAGGCGGCCGACGAGTGGGAGATCCTCCTGGCATCGCCGATACGCCCCGGGTGCTGTTGAATCAGCGCGCCCCTTGCCTCGCTCGCGCGGTTGAGGGCGGCACGCGGCCCTTCAGCCGCATGTAGACGATCATGTTGCCGTTTGAATTCACGTCCTTGCAACGTCTCCACGAACGTATCGTGGATCGGTACGCGGGCACGCGGTTCACGCGCCGGCTGATCCGTTCCGACATCGCTGTCAAGTCATCCACCGGCTCGGTCACGCGTTCGTCACTGTCAGCGCGGCGACGCGAACCGGACGGTACAGGATCGTAAACACCAGCCACGCCGCGAACATCGTCAGGCTGGCGGCGAGGACGGGCACCTCGGGCGCGAATGTCGCGGCGAAAAATCCGCCCATCAGCGGCGGCAGCGCGTTCGCCAGCGCCTGAATGCTCGAGCCGATGCCGAGGATTTCGCCCTGCACCTGCGGCGCGACGGATCGGCTCAGGAGCCCGCTCATGTTGGCCAGCGACAGGCCATTGAACGTCGAGCTGATCGGGGCAATCACGAACAGCCACAGCGGCGCCGGCACCAGCAGGTACACGAACATGACGCTCGCCACGCCGAAGAGCGAAAATCTGAGGACTTCGCGTTCGGAGAATCTCGCCGCCACCCGTCTGGTCGTGAAGATCTGCGTAAAGATCGCGCACACGCCGACCCACGCAAAGAAATTGCCGATCCGCGCTTCGTTGAAATTGAAGCGATGGATCAGGAACAGTCCGAAGAAGGAGATGAAGAACCCGAAACCCATGTTGAAGAGAAACGTCGTCAGAAAAATCGTTCGCAGATCGGGCATCGCATACGCCCGCGCAATATTGGCCATTCCCCTGAACAGCTGCATCGGCACATGGCGAATGTGCGTGTTGGTCTCGGCGAACTGCAGCAGCACTTGTGTGGTGTTGGCCGCCGCGAGCAGCGCGGCAAACCAGAACGGCGTCGACGCGCTGAACCATGACACGACGGACGGATCCGCCAGCAACCCGCCGAGAAACGGACCGACGATAAAGCCGACGCCGAAGGCGGCACCGATGAGACCGAAGTTCTTGGTGCGATCTTCAGGCCTGGTGACATCCGCGATCGAGGCCTGCGCGACCGAGAGGTTTCCACCCGTGATGCCGTCGAGCGCCCGGGCCAGAAACAGCAGCGGAATGCTCCTGATGACGATGCCGGTCGCGAAGAGCGCGTAGCCGAGCGATGTACCGGCCAGCGACAGCGCGAGCACCGGCTTTCGGCCGTAGCGATCCGAAAGCTGACCGAGAATCGGCGTCGAGAAAAACTGCATGAACGGATACACCGCGACAAGAAAACCGAACATGATGTAGCCCGATCCGACCACCGCATCCGCGCCGAGGAGATAGTGCGGCGAATTCGGATTTCCCAGCAGTTGCGGGAGAATCGGCCCAAGGATGCCGATCCCGAGCGTATCGATGACGATCGTGAACAGGATGATCCAGATCGGATGGCGTTTCATGGTCGCGGCGGAATTTTATCTCACCCGTCTTCGATGAGGTCACGGGCTGGTTCGATCCGAGACGCCGCCACCGGGTTCCCGGATGTGCGGCTCATGTCGAAGCGCAAGACGAGCCGACACGGATGCGAACGATCGCGGATTGCGCAGGGTGTGCCGCGTTGGGGTCGTCTGTTAAGGCAAACGGGCCCAGCCGCCCGGATAGGACCCCGACCACGTGCGGTCGAGATCGAGCGCCTGAAGTGTCCATGAGCCGTCTTGCTGTGCGGCGCTGCCCTCGTACGTGCCGGCCGCCCATCCGCCCGCGCCACCCGATGTGCCTTGTAACTCCAGCAGGCGTGCCCGGACCTTTGCGCTCCTGCCGTCCCGGGCGATCTCGATGACGGGTTGCACGATCTGGCTCACGAAGCTGGTTCCACCGTCGCTCAGGACAGCGCCGTCCCGGCCATAGCCGAACCCACCGATCAGGTTCTCGACGGCATCGTAGGCTTCCGCGATGGCGGTATCGCGTTCGATCTCCGCCAGCCGGGCTTCCAGCTCTGCCCGGTTGCGAATGGCCGCTCCGTTCGTGGGCACTGCCGTGGCGGTAGGCCGCGCCGCTTGCACCCCTTCAGGATACTGAGGAGGCCTTCCGGTTACGGGGTTGTCGAAATGGAACGGCGCGACCGCGAACTTGGGATAAATCGCGTAGGAAGAGGTCGGTGGACGGTCCGGGGGGAACTCTGAACTGGGGCCCGGCGCAGGTTTCGCGCTCCTGGCCCAGCCTGTCGCGGCATCGACGATCATGCGCGGGTAGAAGTGCACCGACTGGATCCTCCACGCGTCGTCTTGCTTCACGAAGGTGTTCTCGAACGTGCCCTCACTCAGCTCGCCGTTCGCGCCGCCAGGGGCCGCCGAGAAGATCAGCTCCACGCCTCGAGCCTGCGCCGTGCGCCCGTCGGGAGCGACGGAGACGAGCGTCTGCAGATACACGTGATCGTTGCGCTCGCCGTCCCGCAGACCCTGCGCCCCCTGCCGGCTCAGGCTCCGCCGAATGCTGGCCTGACCCACATAGACACCCTGCTGTCCCAGTTCAAGCGTGCCGTCGACGGAAAACATCCCCGCAGCCTGATCCCACTGCTTGCGATCGATGGCGTAGCCGTAGGCGTCCTGCAGATTGGTGACCTCGCCCTGAGCGTTCAGCAGCGCTGCGCGCTGCGCCAAGCCATCGACGCGCGCGGCGAGCGCCGCAAACGACGTCGCGGTTCCGCTCGTCCGGGCGTTGCCCGCCACATCGGGGATTAACTTCGCGATGCTTGCCGCGTCGTAGTGCAGCGGGACCGTCAGGCCGGCGTCTCGCCATCCGGCGGCCGAGTAGGACGCGGTCACCCGAGGTTCCGAGCGGAGGACGCCAATCTTCCACGCACCGTTGTCGAGGACGTATTCATTCTCGTAGACGCCGCTATACCAGGTGGCTGAACCGCCAAGGCCGCCCAGCATCGCAAGGATGCGCCAACGTCCCTTGGCGGTACGGCCGCTCGGAGAGAGGTGAACCACCGGCTGAAACAGGATGTGCGGGTAGATGCGGCCTTCGGCCAGGCCGAGCTTGCCCTGCCCCACCTGCTGCAGAAAGAGCTTCCGGACTTCTTCCTTGCCGCGTGCCCCCTGCTGGTAGTTGGTGCTGGCATCGTCGGCGAACAAGTCGGCGAAGTCGTTCCACAGGCCGAGCTCGGCGTAGTGCCCATACGCGTACTGCAGGCGCTTGACGGCACGAATGGACTCGACGCTTTCGATGTGCGCCTGAAGGTGTGCCGTTCTGGCTTCGGGAGCCGCCTGCGGATCCTGCTGGCGCGCACCCAGCGAGAACGCGCCAATCACGAGCACCCCGATCGGGAGCAATCCCCAACGCATGGCCAGAGATTCTATCTCCAGGGGCCAGGCCTGCGGCTCTGACCTCACGATCACCAGTCGCACCGGTCACAACCAGGTGCCACCCTGCCGCTCGCCGGGCACCAGGGTGCTGGCGTCGAAGTCATCCGCGTTATTTCAGAAGCGCAACAGCCAGGCACGTCTCATATGTTGATCGCGCCGCTTTTTGCACTGCACCACGGGCATTGTTTGATCGAAGTCTTCGAGTCATTTGACGAGGCGTTCGAGAAGGCGCTCATCAATGGATGGATCGATTGGCGGATCACGCAGCTATGACGTGTGACCGAGCTCGAACCTCAATCTGACGCCGTCGAACTCATGAATCCGGCACGCAGCCTGGCTCGATCGATCTCGACGCCTCGCAGGTAGACTCGCGAAATCTTCCGGGTGTTCGTGATGTCGTCGAGGGGATTGGCATCGAGGACCACGAAGTCTGCGCTCTTGCCCGCGGCGACGGCGCCGAGGTCGTCCTGGCCGAGGATCTGCGCCGAGGTGCGAGTGGCCGCCACCAGCACCTGCGCCGCTGGAAGTCCCGCCATCACCATATTCTCCAGCTCCGCGTGCATCGTCCAGCCGATGAACTGATCGCCCTGCTGACCGCCGCCATCGGTGCCGACGCCGATCTTGACGCCCGCGGCCTGTAACTTCACGATCCCGCGCGCCAACCGATCCCAGGCCTCCTTCGACTGCGCGAACTGCTGCGGGTCCCGCTGCGGGAACCGACTCTGCAAGCGCTTGATCTGCGCTGGACGCACGGTCTCGCTGATGAGCGGCTGCACCGGATCCAGCCACGGCGCGAAGACGGCGCGGTGCGGCCCGCCCAGCGCCGAGAGCACCGCGGTGTTGGGGTGCTGCTTGAACAGCGTCACCAACTCATCGTCCACGTCGCTGATCATGTGAGCGAACACGTCGATGTTGGCGCGCAGGAGCGCCTTGGCGTCCTGCAAGCCGGTCGCGTGAACCGCGACGCGGAGATTGTTTTTGTGCGCCTCATCGATGATCGCCGTGTAGAGCTCTGGGGCCATCTTCTTGACGGCTCCTCCGCGGTCGTCCACCCAGGTCTTGATCAACTTGACGTGCCGCGGCACGAGTTCCTGCACCGAGGCGCGGGCGCCTGCCACGGTCGTCACGGGGAATGCGGCCTGCCTCATGTTGTCGGCGCTGATTTCCTCGAGCGGCGAGAGGCCCCGGCCGGCGACGAGAAACCGGGCGGCGTCGGGATGCTTGTTGGCAAGAATCTCGTCGCGGAGCTGGAACGGCATTTCCCCGAAGTCTGTGCCCATCGACTGGCTGGCGGCGACCCCGAAGTACGCGAAGCGGCGCATGTGGTCGAGGATGTTGTCGCGCGTGTAGTTCTGCGCGCCGCTCGTGAGGTTCTTCATGTAGCCGATGTGGGAATGCCCATCGACGAGTCCCGGAATGACCGTCTTGCCGGTCAGATCGACGCGCTTCGCCCCGGGAGGCACCCGAATGTTGCCCCGACGGCCGACCTCGGTAAACCTGTTGTTCACGACGAGAAACGCCGAGTCCTCGATTGGCGCCCCGCCGCTGCCGTCGATCAGCCGGGCGCCTTCGAACAGCGTGACGGCTGCTCCGGCACGTGGCCCCGCTGGCGCCTGAGCGGCGGCCTGCGCGATCCAGACGGTCGTGATGAGCACACAGGCGACTCGACCGCTTGTTGACTGGCGCACGAAATACCTCCTGGATGCCCTGTGTGGCGAATCACGAGAAGCGACGACGCTGTCAGGGCCGTCCTGGCCGACGCACCTCGACTTCGAGTGCCTCGAACGGCACGGTGCCCACGTTGCGAATCTCATGCACAGTGGCGCTGTCGAACCACGCCCAGCGGCCCTGTTCGCCCAACTCCCACGTCATCGGGCCGACCGCTCTCGCCTCGCCGTCGGACACCTGTACGATCACCGACTCGGTGGAGTGGCGATGTGCTTCGGTGGACTGCCCCGGAGCGAGCTTGATGCGGTAGGCGCGGAACCAGCGGTTGGTGAGCTCCGGTGTTGCGGTAAATCCGGCGTCCGCGGCACTCGCGGCGCTCGCGTCGCCCGGCGATGCATTGGTCACCACCATGAAGCGAAACAGCCGATCGCCGGCGTTGGTAATGCGGTGCGTGACGGGTTGCTCGAAATACGTAGTCGTGCTGGTGGCTCGAATTCCCGGGGGCGGTCCTGCCGTGCCAGCTGGAGTGCCGCCGCGGCCCGCGCCGGCCGGTGCCGCCCCGCGCCGACCACCACCGCCGCTCCATTCCTCTCCGAGCACTTGCGTCCGCTGCTGCGACGCGCTGAGCGTGATGTAGAGAATCGGCTCCGCATGCACGTGATACCACGACGTGTCGCCAGGAGGCACCTGTCCCTCCAGGATCTTCGTCGTCCCATTTGCGAACAGCATGCGGTGATGGGGCTCGTGATACACGGGAACGATCTGCTCCCCTTTTGGCAGCGACGCGGCAATCGTCTCCGAGACGCTGCGCTGGGGCTCCTGTGCGGAGACGAGGCACACGCTGGCGGCGACAAGAACGAGGACGGTCTTTTGCATGGCTGTGTTCCCCAAGATTTGCCACTTCGAGGCTCCTCGACGATTCGAGTGCCACCGAGAATCGATGAACGTTGGGAAGATGTGGTCTCGGGAATCTCAGCACATCCCGAAGCCGTAGGCAAGGTATTGCAGGGAGATCGTCAGAACCAGCGCGGGTCGAGCTACAGGATCAAGAGCCTGTCTGGGCTTTATAAACCAGCAGAACAGGCGGTCAGGTGGAGACGATGTCAGCTCCTGACCGTGAGCCAACATCGTCTCCCAGACCGCCGCCGCCTCAACGACGCCGGAGGGCCGCTAGAAATCGAATGACGCGCCGATTTTCATGACGCGTGCCGCAAGCACTGACGTCGGCGTGAGCCACGTCGCGGCCGTCGGGCTGTAGGTCTGGTTGTAGGTCAACACCGGGTTGGCATTGAGCGCGTTGTACAAATCGAGCGAGATTTTCGTGCGGGTGCTCCCGAAGCGCAACACCTTCGAGAGCCGCAAATCGAGCTCGTTGACGCGATCGCCATAGAGCGAGCCGGGCGTCACCAGGTTGACCGTGACATTGGCGACGCCGCCCGACGGCGCGCGGCCCAGCGACTGGGCAATCGTCGCCGCGGGGATGTTGTAGTTGCCCGCGAGCTGCGCGCCCGGCTTGCTCTGGAACGTGGCCGAGACTTCCACGTCGACCTTCGGCACCTGATAGGACGAGAGAGCTCTGAACTGGGTGAGGAATCCCGAGGCGAGACGGCAGTACTGACCTGGCGCCATTCCGGACTGCGTGGCCGTGAACGCCTGGAAGCCCGGCGTGGAGACACCGACCGCGAGCGCCTGCGGCGCCAACAGCGCGTCAGGCAGCTGGTTCGAGACGCCGCAGAGATCCTGCACGGTCTGTCCGGTGCTCGTGCCGCCCTGGAACGTGAGCCCCTTGCTCGCGCGCATCGCCACCGTCAAATCGACGCCGCTCCAGTACGAATAATCGTCGCCGTAGTTGCCGGCGCCCTGGATCTGGAAGTTCGACTGGCCGAACTTCGACGGGACGACGTCGTGCAAGCCGGTGATCGCATAGCCGCCGCCACCGGGGAGGCGCGAATCGACCGGCGCCGTGATGCTGTAGGTGTTCCAGTCGGCGGTGGGGTCGAGCGATAGATTGCGGCTCACGTAATAGCCGTAGAACCAGCGCTTGTTCCACTGGACTTCGGCCGAAATCCGCGACGAGACCTGCTGCTGCAGCGAGAAGCCGACTTGATAGTCCCACGGCCGGAAACCGTTCAGGATCTGGGGGGCATAGGTGAAGCCCTGGTTGAGCGTGCCGAAGTTATTGTTCGACAGCGCGCCGCATCGGTCGCCGCCCGAGGCCGACTGATCCGAGGCGCCCGCGGCGTTGAGGTTGCAGTCCACTGCGAAATTGCCGTTCAGGTCGGTCCAGCTCCTCGTTGCGGCGGTGACGATGCCCGACGTCGGGGCAGCGCCGGTGTAGATGCCCGCGTTCTGAGCCGGCTGGACATACTTGCCGAAGTTGGCCTTCAGCGACGTTTTGCCGCTACCGAACAAATCGTAGGCAAGACCAACTCGCGGCATGATGTCGTTGAAATTGGCGCCCTTGGCCTCCGGGATCGTCGCGAAGGGGATGAAGCGCGTACCGCCGATGTAGGACTCAGGGTAGTAGCTCCACGCGTGCTCGTAACGCACCGCGCCCTGCAGAGTGAGCCGCTCGCGCGTCCACGAATCCTGCACGAAGAACGCGTCGTACCGGGTCCGCCACTGGCTCTTGAACTGCCCCGACAGCTCCCAGAACTGATTCGGCACGCCGTTGTTGAACTGGTACACGAGACCCTGCGAGCTGGCGCCGTTGGAATCCTGGTTGTCGTAGTCGTAGAGGCCCCAGTAGCCGAACTTCGCGTTGTGCGCGCCGGTCACGTGCGAGACGGTGGCGTGCCACGTATTGGCCGAGATCCAGCCCGTCGATGTGGCGAAGCCGGTGCCGCACAAGGTGCTGATCGCACGATAGCAAAGGCCTGGGATTGCCCCGCCCTGTTCGCGGACCTGGACGAAGTCGTTGGTCGGGTTGCCCGGGGCGATCGGACCGCCCCAACGGCTCATGTAGCCGCTGTAGCCGAACTCGAACAGGGTCCGGCTGGTCAGCGTGTTGGTGTAGGTGCCTTGCCAGATGCGCTGGGGCGTCGTATTTCCATACGCGCTGCCCTCAGGCGCAATCGTGCTGGTCCCGCCTTCGATCCAGCCGGCGGGCGTGTCGCGGCACGCCTTTGCCCCGGAGCCGAGCCACGCGGCCCCGCTGCAGCCCTTCTGGAAATCCGCGTACAGATTCACTTTCTGCTTCTGGTCGATCTGATACGTGAGGCGAAGGGCGTTAACGATGGTCGAGCCGTCGTTTCTCGCCTGAAGCGTCGTGTCGGGCACATAGGTCCACGCGTTGGGATTGCCGGCATTCTTATTGGCGAACATGCCGGTGACCGACGTGCTGTTCCCGTAGGTCCGGCTGAGGAAGAAGAACCACAGTTTGTCCTTCTTGATCGGGCCGCCCAACGCGCCGTCGACATCGTACAGGGCGAGCAGCGTGCTCGGCTTGCTCAACACCGCGCGGAGCGAATCGTTGTAGTTGTCGCTCTGCAGCCCCGACCCGGACGCCTGGAACGCTGCCGTGCCCTTGAACGTGTTGCCGCCCGTCCTCGGCACGATGTTCATGTTTGGACCGCCGGTTTCAGCTTCGCCGAGGCCGCCGGACGTCCGGAACGTGATTTCCTGCACGTTCGCCGTGTCGACCGAGTAACCCGAAACACCGCCCCCTCCGCGTGACGCCCCGACGTTCATGCCGTCCACCTGCAGGCGACCCTCAGTGCTCGGACCGCCGTGGATGCCGAACAGCACCATCCCGGGCGTCAGCTGTACCGTGTTGTTGTCGCCGGTGACACCGGGCACGAGCAGCATGATCCCGTTCCAGCTTTTCGCGGCCGGCGTATTGGCGATGAACTCGCCGCTCATGGTCTGCTGGCGTGCCGCGTTCTGCACGTCGACGACCGGCGTCTCGCCCGTGACGGTGATGGTTTCAGCCAGCGCGCCAACTTTCAGGTCCGCGTTGATCTGCGCCGTGCCCGAGCCAGCCAGTTCGACGCCGTCGCGCTTCACGACGCTGAAGCCCGTCAGGGTAAACGTCACGCTATACGTCCCGGGCCGCAGATCGACGATCTTGTACTGGCCGCTCGTGTCGGTCGTGACCGAGCGGACCTTTTCGATGAGCGAGGGGCTGGCGGCCTCGACGGTGACGCCAGGAAGCACGGCCCCGGAGGTGTCCTTGACGACACCGGCGAGCGAGGCCTGGGCGGCGACAAGACCTGGGAAGAGCACGACGAGGGCGGCCGCGATGGCAAACGGGATTCTGCGCATTGACGTTCTGACCTCCTGCACGGGTTAGGTCGCTGCGAGTACTCCTGATGAGGGTACAGCAGGACGAAACGTATCCCCGTCACCGTGCAGCGTCAAGACACATGTCAAGAACATTGTCGTTAGAATGCCGTCGGATCCAAATCTTCGTAGAGGTGTCGCGCCGAGTCACTGCCCCACGCGGATGGCCTCGATGAGATCCGAATTGGCGCCCTGAAAGGCCCCGCCAACCACCAACACCCGATCGCCGTCGGGCGCCAGCCGGTTTGCCGATTCTCTATCACCTGGCATGAGCACCATCGGGTGACTGGGCGAGACCTCGCACCGATGCCGGCAGGAGCGGGCCGATGTCGTGCAAATGGACACGCTTGGCGGATTGTCGAGTGTGATGCTCAGGCGAGCTTGACGAGCTGCTTGCCGAGGTTCTGCCCTTTGAGCAACGCAATCAGCGCCTGCGGTGCGCGCTCGAGACCCTCGACCACGGACTCGCGGGCCTTGAGACGACCTTCCGCATAGTAGCGGCCCAAGGCGTGGCCTGCCTCGCCGTAGCGATCACTCCAATCGAACACGATCATCCCTTGCACCTTGATGCGGTTGATCAGAATCGATCGCCATCCCTTGACCGCATAGGGATCGGTCGCGTTGTAATCGGCAATCGCCCCGCACACCACGAGTCGCGACGCGAGGTTCATCAGCGGCAGGACGCCATCGAGCAGCGGGCCTGCGACGTTGTCGAAATAGATGTCCACGCCGTCGGAGCAGACGCGCGACAGCTCGTGGTCGATGTTGCCGGCCTTGTAGTCGACGCAGGCGTCGAACCCGAGCTCTTTGACCACGTAGTCGCATTTCTCCGGGCCGCCGGCGATGCCCACGGCGCGGCAGCCGGCGATTTTCGCCAACTGGCCAACGATGCCCCCGACGGCGCCGGCAGCGGCCGAGACGACCACGGTCTCGCCGGCCTTCGGCCGGCCAATCTCCTTCAGACCGAAATATGCGGTCATCCCGGTCATGCCGAGCATGCCGAGATAGTACGAGAGCGGCGCGCGCGATCGGTCCACCTTGGTCAGCGTCTCGCCCCCCGCGCAGCCACAGAGCTGCCACCCGAGCTGCGTCAAGACCGTGTCGCCCGGTTGCAGGTCAGGGTGGCGGGACTCCAGTACATCGCCGACCGTCTGGCCGACCATGACATCGCCGATCTCGAGGCCCTTGACGTAACTCTTGGCGTCGCTCATACGACCGCGCATGTACGGATCAACCGACAGCCAACGATTCCTGACGAGGACCTCGCCGTCGTTTGGCGAAGGCACCGGCGCCTCAACAAGGGCGAAGTTGTCTTCGCGCACCCAGCCGGCAGGCCGGCTGGCTAGCGTCCATCGTCTATTGGTCAGCATCGGGTCTCCTGGTGATGGAAGAGGGGCCACGACCGGCGCGCAATCTACTTCCGCGCGAACCGGATGAGGTGGCATGACACGAATTAGTGTTGGGAACCCGCCGCACGGCGTTACAATCCGGCTTGAGGAATTTTTTCACAAATGCCGCTAGCTGGCGACCCTCAAATCGAACACCTCTTGCGGCGGGCCGGCTTCGGCGCGCGGGCCGACGAGCTGCAGCTCCTGGGGCAGTACTCGATTGCGCAGGCCGTCGAGTATCTCGTCAACTACGAAGACATTCCCGACGATGTCGACAGTCATATCGGGGGGGCCGGCTACGTCGGGATGACGATCGTGGGCGGATTCTCGCCGACGACGAAAATCGCCGACGCGCGGCAGCGGTGGCTGTTCAGGATGGTGCATTCGAACCGTCCGCTCCAGGAGAAGATGACGCTCTTCTGGCACAACCACTTCGCGACCGGTTACGCCAAGATCAACGGTCTGCTCGGGTCTACCGAAGGGGCGCGCTACATGGCGGCGAGAGCCGGGGAAGATCCCGGCCACGTGCGGGGCCAGATGGAAATGCTGCGCGACCTCGCGCTGGCGAACTTCCAGGACATCCTCGTCAACATCGCGAAAGATACCGCGATGCTCTTCTGGCTCGACAACCGCACGAATACGAAAGCGCAGCCGCAGGAGAACTTCGCCCGCGAGATCATGGAACTGTTCACCGTCGGCGTCGGCCACTACACCGAGGCGGACGTGTACGCGGCCGCGCGTGTGTTCACGGGATGGAACGTGACCCGGCCGGGCGCCGCGACCGACGGCTCGCAACATTACGAGTTCGCCTATCTCGCGAATCAGCACGAGACGACGGCGAAAACGTTCAGCTTTCCGATCTACACCGACGGCAGCCGGACCATTCCGGCACGGCCGGCCGCGAACGGTCTGCAGGACGGGTTGGATTTGATTGCGGCGCTGGCTCGAAGCCCCGACACGGCGCGCTACCTCGCGACGAAGCTGTACCGCTTCTTCGTGTCCGAGGCGGGCGATGTCAGCGGCGCGTTCGTCGACCGGATCGCGTCCACGTACTTGGCGACGCAGGGTGAGATGAAGTCGGTCGTTCGGGCCGTGCTGCTGTCGCCAGAGTTCTGGAGTCCCGACTCGTATTTTGCCCGCTATTCCTGGCCGGTCGAATTCGTCGTGCGCTCCGTGAAAGACGTCGGGTGGACGGGGTTTTCTCTCGGCGACACGCTCGGGCCGCTGGCGAACATGGGACAGACGCTGTACGACCCGCCGGACGTGTCGGGGTGGGATCTCGGGCAGGCGTGGTTCTCGACCGGCGCGATGCTGGCCCGGATGAACTTTGCCTCCACCCTCGCCTCCAACCAGAAGTTCCGGCTCGCCACTGCGGCCAAGCCGTCCGCGCAGACGTCGGAAGCGTTGCTGTCGTGGACGCTTGATTCGCTCATCGCAAAGCCGCTCAGCAGCTCCAGCCGGGCGGAGCTGGCGAATTACCTGGTTGCGACCGGCGCATGGACGGGCGCCGACGCCCAGCTGCAAGCGAAGGTGCCCGGCCTCGTGCACCTGATTGCCGGGTCCGCGGAGTACCAGCTGATATGAAAATCACCAGGCGGCAATTCGTCAAAGGCGGAGTCGCGGCGTTCACGGTCACCTTCGCGGCGCCGGAGTTCCTGTCCGATCTGGCGCGGGCGCAGGGCGCGCGCTCCCGAAACTTCGTCGTGCTGTATCTGAGCGGTGGCAATGACGCGCTCAGCATGTTGATTCCCTACAACGACCCGTTCTATCGCAGCCGGCGTCCCACCCTGGCCGTGCCGGCCGCGAATGTGCTGCAGGTCGGCACCGATGCCTCGCGCGTCGCCCTGGGCTTGCACCCGAGGCTCACCGGGCTCAAACAGATCTTCGATCAGGGACACCTCGCGCTGATTCAGCGCACGGGCTATCCGAACCAGAGCCGGTCGCATTTCCAGGGCACCGACATCTGGTCGACCGCCAACCCGGCCAACTCCTCCGGTCTCGGATGGGTCGGCCGCTACCTCGATTCGCTGCCTTCGCCGGTCGATCCGTTGGTGGGCTGGAACACGACGAGTGCGCTGCCGCATGTCCTGCAGGCGGGCCATGTGGCGGTCCCGGCGATCCCCAATCCCTCGACATACGCCTTCAATAGTCCGAATAGCGGCGCGGAAGCCAGGGCGGAACGCACCAGCGCGGTTCGCCTTGCCGCGAACGTGCCGACCAATCAACCGCAGCTGGCCTACGTCTACAGCAGCGCCCAGGCGGCGCTGGCCACACTCGATCGGGTCGCGACGGTGGCCAGCTACACGGGCACCGTCACCTACCCGGCGAACAACGGGTTTGCACAGGCGCTCAAAGCCGTCGCCGGCGCGATGGTCAGGAGCATCGGCACCAAAATCTTCTACGTGACGACGGGTGGATTCGACAACCACTCGGGACAGAACGTCAACGCGGCCAACGGGACCTACTACAATCTGATGGCGACGCTGAACGACGGCCTGCTCGCGTTTTACACCGACTTGAGCAATCAGGGCCTGCATACCGACACGCTGGTGCTCACGTTCTCGGAGTTCGGACGTCGCATCACCGAGAACGGGAGCAACGGCACGGACCATGGCGCTGCGTCGGTCATGTTCGCGCTGGGCGGCAACGTCAAGGGCGGTTTGTACGGATCGGCACCGTCGCTCAATCCAGAGCCCGGAAACCCCACGCTTGAAAACAACGGCGGCGACGTGGCGTTCGAGACCGATTTCCGGTCGGTCTACGCGCGCGTCATCGACCAGTGGCTGGGCGCCGACTCGCGGTCGATTCTTGGCGGCGATTTCCGGGCGCCCGCGCTCACCTTCGTCTGAACCCAGCATGCGAGCATCGGTGCTCGTCGGCTCGGGCGGGACCGACCCCGAAATCCGGATCCGGCGCCACGACAACGGCCACCACACCAAGAGGGACATCATCCCGCATGTCTGACGCTTCGCGGAACCCAACACTGGCAGGCATTCGTTCGATGATCGGGGCGCTGGCGCTCGCGGCGGCCGTCGGCGCGCCCCTCCAGGCGCAGTCGCCAGGGGGATCGCCGAACCAGGGCGCCATCACGTTCACCGGCGGCCTCGACACACCGACGGTCTATTTCTTCCGCGGCATTCTGCAGGAAGGCGATCCGAGGATCACGCTGTGGCCCGGCGGGGATCTGCGCGTCGCCCTGGCAGCGGGCGACGGTGGATTGAAAAGCGTCGCCGTTCATGTTGGCGTCTGGAACAGTCTGCACACAGGAACGGCCGGCACCGGCGGTCCGCTCAACAAGCTGCACTATCAGGAAGACTTCTCCGCGGGGCTCAATCTGGACCTGGCCCATGGCCTGGGGGTGGCGACGACCTTTGTCGCTCGGACCAGCCCGAACGGCAGCTTCAACTCGATCACCGAGCTCGACATCAAAGTCGCGAAAGCCGGCCGGATCGCACCGTACGGGATGATGGCGTTCGAACTGTCGGACACCGGACAGGCTGACGGCGGTTCGAAGCGCGGCACCTATCTGGAACTCGGGGCGGCGCCTTCTGTCGCGCTCCGCGTGGCCCGCGCGCGCTTGACGGTGCCCGTAAAAGTCGGACTCAGCGTGAAAAACTACTATGAGCTGCTCAACACCGATTTGACCTATCGCGACAGCACGTTTGGATTCTTCGACATTGGCGGGCTCGTCGCCATCCCCCTCTCGAGGGCGACATCACGTTTCGGCGAGTGGAACGTTCACGGCGGCGCCGATCTGGTGGCGCTCGGCGACACCACGCGGGCCTTCAATCGGGGCAACAAGACCAGAATCGTCGGTCAGATCGGCATTGGTGTGACCTACTGATGAGCGAAGACCAACATGCGCGGCCGTCAGCAGGCTCGTCCGAGCCGTTGTACGACATCGGCATTCCGACGCCCACGCACGCCGAGCGGGCGCGCACGCTGGTGGCGCGGATTCCGACCGGTGCTCTCTGCACGCTCGCTCTGGAGCCGGAAGGCTACCCGTACGGTTCGTTCGTGACGGTCGCCTTCGACGCGGGCAATCCGGTCTTCCTGATCAGCGGATTGGCCGAACATACCAAGAACCTCGAGCGGGATTCTCGCGCATCGCTGCTGGTGGCAGAGAGCGGCGCCCATGATCCGCTTGCCAACGGCCGCGTCACCCTTCTTGGACCGTGCACGCGCGTCGAGGGAGACGGCGGCAGCGCTCGCGCCGCGTTCCTGACCGCACATCCGAATGCCGCCTACTACGCAGACTTCCGCGACTTTGGGTTCTGGAGCCTGCGCGTGAACGCCATCCGGTATATCGGTGGATACGGACGGATGTCCTGGATCGGCCCGGACGACTGGCAGACTGCCGAGGCGGATCCTCTTGCGCCGCACGCCGCCGGCGCAATCGCTCATATGAACGCCGACCACAAGGACACGATGGTCCTCTATTGCCGGGCGTTCTCGAATGCGACCGACGTCAGCGCCGCGACGATGACCGGTGTCGACCGATATGGATTCGACATGTCGGCGACGACTGCCGACGGTCCGCGTCCCGTTCGCGTGGCGTTCGGCAAGCCGGTCAGCACGCCGGAAGAATTACGCGCGTCCCTCGTGGCGATGGCGAACGACGCAAGGTCGCGACTGAATGTTGTCTGAGCAAACCTGGGACCCCGCAAACTACGCGCGCAACGCCCGCTTTGTCTCCGATCTGGGATCGCCGGTGATGGAGTTGTTGGCGCCCCAACCCGGCGAGCGCATTCTCGATCTGGGCTGCGGAGACGGCGCGCTCACCAAGAAACTCGTCGACCTTGGCTGTGACGTCGTCGCCGTCGATTCGAGCGGCCCGCAGATCGAGGCCGCGAGAAGTCTGGGGCTGGACGCACATGTGATGAGCGCTGAAGCGCTGCCGTTCCGGGACGAGTTCGATGCCGTCTTCAGCAACGCGGTGCTGCACTGGATCACACGCGCCGATCCGATGATCGCCGCTGTTCATCGCGCTCTCAGAACGGGCGGACGTTTTGTTGCCGAATGCGGAGGGCGCGGCTGCGTGCACACAATCCGGACCGCGCTGGTCGACGCTCTGAACCGGCGCGGCATGGACGGCGAGGCCAGGGTGCCGTGGTATTTCCCGACGCCGGGCGACTATGCCACGCGGCTGGAGCGGGCGGGCTTCCGCGTCGACAGCATTGCACTGATCCCTCGTCCGACGCCCCTGCCTGGCGACGTCATCGGCTGGCTCGAGACATTCGCACAGAGCTTCTTTCACGGTCTTTCAGACGAGGAGCGAGCGGAGTATCTGCAGGAGGTCCGCGCCGCACTGGAACCACAGCTGCGGGAAAGCACCGGCACCTGGGTTGCGGACTATGTACGGCTGCGATTTGCCGCGACCAAGTGACGGCCTCCCGCCGATCTCCCCGACGGCCAGAGCACGCTGACATCCGCCAGCCGTGACAGTGCGCTGCCGAAGAGCCCGTTCGCCTTGATCGCGGAATCGATGTGCGCGGTTGTTCTCCCGGTTCAAGACGTTGGTGAATCGTCCAGCGCCCACAAACCTATACAACGACGGCAGGTCGAGAAATAAACACCAGCGGACACCGTGACGCCAGCAAGCCCCCGGCAAGCCCGGCAACGAACATCGAACGCGGAATCGACTGCGATGGCGGGCCAGCGTCAGGTCGACGCACGAGCGTCGGCCTGGCGCTGATGAGCCACCTCAACGGCGCAGATCAGGTAGCTGCGCCGTGGTGGCCGGCTGGAGTAGGAGGATGGACCCGGCCGTCCGAGCGCGGCCTCGCCTGCGCGCCCTCGAAGGGCGCGGAGTTGCGGCAGACGGCGCTAGAGTCGGCTGGGTTCTGGCGGATGGGCGAATACGTCGACGGAGGTTGATGAGGCTTCAGTTTCGGGCTCCAGTGTCATCAACGCTGGAGTGCCCCGAGCGGAACCGGAGGCGGCGCGGCATCGCCGGCCGCGCAAGCTCGCACCCTCGGACTTGTTGGAACATAGGTGCTCGCGGTCCGGCTGACTCGGGCGGGCGGGC
>JBDTVS010000167.1:0-25087 GCA_040007095.1 Acidobacteriota bacterium | reverse complement strand
CTGGCGAATTGGATGCCGACACCCGAGACGGGTTACGTGATGGTCAACGCGGGGACAGAGTCAGACTCGCTGTAGGCGGGCGTCGACGCTCTGAACGTGATAGGGGCAACCGCTTCGAAGGACGGAGAGGGAAGAGACTGTGATCAGGTCCGTGAAGTGTTCGGGGACCGGGTGGTCGAGCCTCCGGTTGCCGAGTTCGATAGAGATACACACCGGTAACTCATGACGGCGCGCGTCTCGCGCGAGAGGCCGCGGTCCGCTTCTTCAGACACGATGGCCGACAGTTCCCGGCGAAGTACAACACCTGAGATCTCGATGAATCCCAGTCGCGCATAGAACGGCAGATTCCACGCGACCGTTCGAAAGGTGGTCAGCGTGAGCATGGAGTAACCGGTGACAGCGGCCCACTCGCAGACCGCCCGGACAAGTGAGGTCCCCACGCCACGCCGCCCGTGCGACGGTTCGACGTCCAGTTCTTCGAGATGGGGCAAATCGTCGGCGAGCATCTGCACCAGAGCAAAGCCCACGGGCGTTTCTCCGGCCAGCGCTATCCACAAGCGGCCATGGTCGGCCGCATCGGCGAAGGTTTGTGGGTCCGTCGTCTCACACAAGACGGCCTCCGGTGCATGGCCCCTCAGCAGCTGGGCCGCTGCGAGCTCGATCGCTGGCAGGGCACCGAGATGCTCGCGATGAGCTCGAACGATCGCGTAGCCAGGGAGCGTCATGCCCGATGCCAACTCTTTCACGCGACTTGCTCCGCCGTCTTTCCTCGTTGGGATGAGCGCTGGGCCTCTGCCAACACGACGCGATTGAGCCGCAGCAGCTCGGCGAGCGACCACGCCTGGAACGGGCAGCCTTTTGGAGCGAAAAGTGCCTCCGCATCGGTGACCTCGGAGACGTGTCCGAGACCAGCCGATTGCAGATGCGCAAGGAGCGGGGTCATGAATCGTTGGCGGGCCTCGCGCCGCGCGGTCGTGGTATTGCCTCGGACGCGCACCCACGCCTCGACAAACGGGCCCATCAGCCAGGGCCACACCGTGCCCTGGTGATAGACGGCGTCGCGAGCCGAAGCGTCGCCTTGGTAGTGTGGCGCGTAGCCCGGTTCGCCCGGGGCCAGGGATCGCAGACCAATCGGCGTCAGCAGCCGTTGCTCGACGGCATCGACGACTCGGCGCGCGCGTGCCTCGTCAAGGAGCGCGACCGGCAACCCGCCGACGGCCAGAATCTGGTTCGGGCGACACGCATCGTCGCGCGTGCCGGGCACGTGATCGACGTCGACCACGTCGGCCAACTGTCCGAGATCCTCGTTCCAGAACCGGTCGCCGAACGACCGTCGACCGTTGTCGAAGGCGTCGCGCCAGTGCGGCTCGAATTGGGACGCGACGCTCAGCGCATTCAGCCACAGCGCCTGGATCTCGACCGGCTTCCCAATGCGAGGCGTGATGACGCGATCCCCGACGCGAGCATCCATCCAGGTGAGCTGCACGCCAGGTACGCCAGCCGACAACAAGCCGTCGGCGTCCATGCGGATGCCGAACCGCGTACCGCGGGCATAGCCGCCGACGATTTGTGTCACCGCCGACTCGAGCGCCTGCCGCTGATTGGACGTCAGCAGCTTCGTGCTGTTTCGGGCACGCTGCATCAGTTCGTGTGCCGCGACGACGTACCATAGCGAGGCGTCGACCGAATTGAACTCGGGCGCCTCGCCGTGATCGGGAAATCTGTTCGGCAGCATCCCTTCCGATACGGCGCCGGCCCACTCGACCAAGATCTCGCGAGCCTCGTCGAGGCGCCCGGTCGCCAGGCACAACCCTCGGATGGCGATGAACGTATCGCGGCCCCAATCGGTGAACCAGGGATACCCGGCGACGATCGTTTTACCGGCGCCACGCCGCACCAGATACGCGTCAGCGGCCCGATCGACGGCTGTCGGAAAGCGCTCGCGTCTCTGACGCTCCCCGCGTCTCACGTCTGCGACGAGGGCCACGACTTCGTCTGCGGTGAGCGCTTTGGGGGGGGCGGCGCCGGCCGGCGAGAGCACCCACACGGCTTGGTCGCCCGCCCTTGACAGCGGCCAGCTGAGCTCGCCGGGTGACGCGAGATCCTCGGTGTCGTCCAGGCCACGTTCACGTTCGGCGGTGTACAGAAACCGTCGATACCAGTCCGGCGCATGGCGATAGTCGCCGTTCGACAGTGACACCACATCTGGCACACCGTCGTAAGACGAGAACCTGACCATCGCCTCGCTTACCGCCGCGCCGAAGCGGAACGCCTCATTCTCATGATGCAGCGCGTGATAGTCACGGCCGGACAAGAACGGCCTGGCGCGAATGATCACGGGACCTCCGCTTCTCACAAGCGTCCAGACGATGACGACCGCGCCTGTGCCGTGCTGCACCAGGAGCTCCTGGCGCACGCCTGTCCCGTCGGCCACCTCGAATTCCCAGGTTGGCCAGAGATCGCTGGTGAAGTCCGTGATGTGAGACGCCCCGTCTGGATGCTTGACGTCTGGCGCGTATCGTTGGGTCGAGAGCGCACACGAGCCGGCGGCGGTATCCACCCAGGCGTCGAACCCGTTCACCAGGACCATTCGGCCCGTTGGCGGGGTCGTGGCCGTGAGCAACAGCGCATGATACCGACGGGTCCGGATGCCGGCCGTGGTGCTCGAGGCAAAGCCGCCGAGGCCATCGGCCTCCAGCCACTCCGTCTGATCATCAATCTTCATGTCAAGCCACCGACGCGAGCAGGTACGCGCCGCTGCTGGTGCGCCACAGAAACCCGGCGGTCGTCAAACCGTCGAGAATTCGCTGGGATGTGCCATGGTCCAGTGACCACAGCCGGGCCGCCTGGACGGGCGTCAACCGCAGGCCGGGCATTTCCAGAAACTCACTCCGAACTCGATGCAGCAAGGGTGTGATGCTGTCATCGTGCGACGGCCGCTCGGCAAGCGGTGCTTCACCCAGTTTCATCCTGTCACCTCGGTCGCTTGGATTCCGGAACGGTGCGTAGGTTTCAGACGCCCAAGTCAACCACCGAGCAACAGCGCCTGATAGCACAGCGTGGAACGGCCTTTCGGGTTCGGTGATCTCGGTGGCCAGGATGGGGCGTGTACTACCACTGAAACCTCGAGATGGTCGGCGTCATCGAAGCAGCCAGACACTCGGTCCGCTATACCACCAGGTCGCCGACTCGGCAGCCATCTGTTTCGAAAGGACTGCGGCATGAATAGTTCCACGCTCAACGCACCGGTGGCCTCGGGCAGCGACCGGTTGCTCGGCCGAAAAGTGCTGGTCACGGGCAGTAGCAAGGGCATCGGTCGCGGGATTGCGATCCGTTTCGCCCGGGAAGGCGCCGACGTCGTCATCAACTACAACAGTGATCCGAAAGGCGCCGAGGACGCGCTCGCCGAGGTCGAGGCGTTGGGGCGCCGCGGCGCCATCATTCAAGCCAATCTCGGGACGGTCGCCGACGTTCGCGACCTGGTCGCGCGCAGCGCCGACGCGCTCGGCGGCCTCGATGTGCTGGTGAACAACGCCGGCATCGAAAAGCACGCGGCCTTCTGGGACGTGAATGCTTCGCGGCACGGCGTCCGGGCAAGATCATCAACATCAGCTCGGTCCACGAAGAGCTCGCGTTCCCGAACTTCGCGGCGTATTGTGCCAGCAAAGGCGGCGTGCGGATGCTGACTCGCACGCTCGCCGTCGAACTGGGCCCGACGGGCATCACGATCAACAGCATCGCCCCCGGTGCGATCGAGACGCCGATCAACAACAAGCTACTGAACGATCCGGTGAAGCTCCGATCGTTGGTCGGGCAAATCCCGCTCGGCCGCTTGGGGACGCCGAACGACGTGGCCGGTCTCGCCGTCTTCCTCGCGTCGCCCGACAGTGACTATGTGACCGGGACGACCTGCCTGATTGATGGCGGAATGACGGTCTTCTATCAAGAACAGTAGCGTTCGCAGACCTCTTCAGTTGCGCGTCGACCCGGCAATCGGGTCGGCCCTCTCGCCCACCACACCGATTGCGGTCTCTTGCGCCGATGCGCACGGTCAGCTGTTCGCCGTGAACGGGAGCGGCCGGGTTTCACGCCGGGCCACGGTCCAGGGCCAGCGGCCTTCGACTTCCAGCATCAGCGTGGCGTTCAGGAATGAGCGAAGCAGGATAATCCCGGTCAGCATCAGGAGTCGCGCTGGCGTCGGCACGGCCGCGACAGTCCCGATGATGTCGGCGGCGACCAGAAACTCGAGCCCCAGCAGGGTCGCGCGTGCCAGCCGCTCCCGGAGCACACCCGTCCCGGCTTCGAAGGCATCCCCGATCACCAGTCGCCGAAGAAAGCCGACCATCGCTACGACGCCGCCCGCCGTGACGACGGCGATGCCCATGGCTTCGAGTCCGTGCGCCGCCCATTCGATGATTGTCTGGAACGCCATGGCCAGACTCTTACGGCAGCTCGGACGCCACCGCGGGGGCGAGCGTCGCCTGTTGCGCGCCACATCCCGCACAGGCGCGGGCGGCAGCCATCACGACGTCGCCGTCGTTTATCGCCGCCGCGGGAACCACCTTGTCCGCATGGTGCGTCATCGGCGTGCCGCACGCTGGACAGGGCACGACCTTGGCGGCCTCGGTCGCCTCCTGGTCGATGGTCACGTGTTCCCGGCCGTACCGCAGTACCTTCGACATCCAAATCAGCTCGCGAATGAACCGATCGGACCGCCGGATGAACGCCTCGTCCAGGAGGCGGCCGTCCTCGGAGAATACCTTTCCCACCTGTCCGATATTGATGTCCCAGAAGGTCGTGACCAGCCCCAGCTCACGCATGACCGGCAGTAGACTCTGGACCACGCGAATGCCAGCGAATGGACCCGCCGACACGCCGACCAGCCCGACCGCTTTGTGGATGTATTCGCTCAGGCAGCTGTCCAACACGTGCTTGAGCAGGCCCGGAAAGCTGTGGTTGTACTCGGGCGCGACGATGACCAGTCCGTCCGCGGCGCTCATCGCCGCCGCGAAGGCTGCGTTCTTGATGGCTTCGCCGGCATCGTCCACCGGAAAGGGCACGGATGCGATATCGATCACTTCGCTGCAGACGCCTGCACGGCGGTTCAGCAGATCGGCCATCAGCGTCGCCGCATGCGCGCTGGCGCGCCCCTTTCGGCTCGTCCCGAGAATGACAGGAATGTTCAAGTAGCGCGCTTCATCCATAGGTCACGTCCTCTCAGTCCAACCTGTAACCGCAGAACTCGCCAAGATCGCCGAGAATGTCATGCGGTTCTCTCTCGGGCTTGGCGACCTCGGCGGTTAGCGTGATTCCACCGGCTGCCACGTGTGCGGATCGGTTCGCAGCACCAGCCAGCCGCCTTGCTGTTCGATGATTCCCGTCATGTCGATGGCTTCACCCGCCACCTGAAGCGCTCGCGCGCCAATCGGTTCGCCGGAGGCGCCCGTCACGAGCAACAGGGCCGACTGACCGGCTCGATCCTGGACATACAACGCGGGAGGAATGCCGCCACGCAGGCACAGCGACGCGCAGTCCTTGTGCGTCTTCCCGGAGCCGGGGACCATGACCCCCAGAAAGCACTTCGAGTCAACGATCTCCCCCCTCACCTTGACCGGGTGGTCGCCGAATGACTGGGCCTGTATGGCTGCCGCTGTCAAACTCGATGCGGATCCGTCGTCTGCGACGAGAGAGGCGGGATCGACCTCGATCATTGTGTGGGCGCCGCGTCGAACGCGAGTCCCGGCCAGCGTGACATGCCGTCCGTCTAATCCACGGACCAACGCGTCGGCTCCATGTTTACCGGGTGCGACCAGGAGCAGCCAGGGTGTCGCGCTGTGTTCCGCACCATCGGACCGCAGCGCCGGGTACGGGCGCTCGACGAGGGTGCCGGCAAAACGCTGCGGATGTCCGAACTCAAAGGTCCCCCCTTCGAGCGGCGCGTGACCCGCGCCGAGGGTGACCGCCCACGCCAGCACGCCGCACGCGAGCCCGATCACGACCCTGGAGACGTAGCGCGCGAGCCGCGGCGGCATCGGTGGCGCATAGCCGACAAAGAACTCGTCGCCGTCCTCCCGAACGACTGTCGCCTGACTGCTAGTCATCGCTTGGCCCTTAAGAGTCAGAAAATCTGGAACCACAAAGAGCACAAAGATCACAAAGAAGTTCCCAGGAGAACTCGTTTCGTCTTCGTGGCGGTTCTTTGTGCCCTTTGTGTCCTTAGTGGTTCAAATGTCGGCCTGGATTTCTACGCGGTTCGACCGGTCACCAGCGTCGCGGGTTCGGCGCGCCGGTGTCTGGCGCGTACTCATATCCGTGCCAGGGACATACCACGCAGCCGTTGACAATTCGACCTTCGCCCAGTGGGCCATTCTGGTGTTGACACACGTTCGAGATCGCCGAGATCCGGCCGTCGTAGCGAAACACGGCGACGCGCTCGCCGGAGAGGCACGTCATGACGGCTCGTTTTTCCGGAATCTCACGCACGCCGCAGACATCCACGAAACCGTCCTTGGGGGCGTTCCGATTCTCACGATCGCGCCCCGCTTCCTGCCACGCGGCCAGGGCATGCAGGGTGAACACCGCCAGCACGCCTCCACTCAACGTCCATCCCAGCAGTCGACTGGTCTCGCCCTGCAGGACGCCGAACAGCACGTGCAGCACGATGAATGTGTAGGCCAGGTACACGCACATGTGGAGCGCTTTCCACACGGGTGCCGTCAGGTTGTGCAGCCAGAAGTCGTGACTCGTGGCTGCCATCACGAACAGGATGACGAGCGCCGCCAGGCCGAACGGTTGGAACGGAACTTGACTGATGGTCACGTAGCGTTGGTTGCTGACGAGCACGCTCACGAGCGGATTGAGCGTCCCGAGCGCGTGAAACTGGACGACTGAGAACACGCCATGGCCGAGTGCAAGCGTGAACATCATCACGCCAAGATGGCGACGGTTGTAAAGGAGCGGCAGGAACCGGCGATTCAAACGCGCCAGCGGACCGATGCAGAGGATGACGTGCAGCATCGTGAACGCCCGCTGCGCCGAGCGTGCGGATCAGTAGCGTCTCGATCGTCAGTTCAGGCCGGAGCGCGGCCTGCACCGCGAGGGCCGTCCCGATGAACGCGCCGATCAGGCTGCCAGCCACGAGATCGTACCGGCGCTTATGTGGATTCCATGCGATCGATCGGTAGGTGGCGCTCATCGTGTCCTCGACGATGCGTGCCGGTCGACGGTCTCTCGTGACAAAACATCCATCCGCGCCGACGGCTGCGGGTGGGTGAGCGCCAGCACCGCCGTCATCGCCAGCACCAGCAGCAACCCCGGCATGATCCACCGGTGACGACGGCGCAGCGGCCGAATCATCGATCGCCTCCTTTCGCGCCGTGCGAGTTGGTTTCGACCGGCTCCGATGCGCCGGTGATCCACCGCCAGGCAAACAGCGGCCAGAGCGCCGCGACGCCCGGCAGAATCAAGAGCCGCAATGTTCTCGGCGCGCCCGCGACCCTCGGATCAAGCCGCACGACAGCGCGTGGCAAGAACAGCAGCGCGAATCCCACCCCGGCCAAGGCGTACGCCTCGAAGGTGGCAACGATCGGCTGGCCGATGTCGAGCGTCACCGTTGATACCCTCCACCATCAGGTGACATCGTTTCATTCGAGGCGCTTGATATAGACGATGTCGGCGTAGCCCCTGGGTCGGCTTTCGATGTCGTACTTCCGGTCGTAGCCGAGATGTTCATAGAACTGAGGTGCCTGAAAGCTGTGCGTCAGGAGCACGACCTGCGCGCAGCCACGACGTACCGCCTCTGATTCCGCGGCGTGGAGCAGTGCGCGTCCCAGGCCTTGACCGCGATACCGCTCGTGCACCCAGACGTGCGTGATTTCGCAGCAGCCTCCCCAGGTGTGACCATTGATGCCGGCCATGATGTCCCCCGCGTCGTCCCGGATGGTGGCGGCCAGGAGCCTGCCGTCGGCGTAGCCCGTGGCCTGGACATTGAACTCGTAGATGCGGTCGGCCAGGAACGCGTCGATCTCCTGGCATCTGGACTCGTCGTGGAGCTCCACGGCTTTGAGCGGCATGGCACCTCGCAACGCTCTACGCTTCGACCGTCAGCGCGCCGATGTCCTCGGCCTCGTCTTCACGGGGTGCCGGCGCGTTGTTCCTGGCCGGCGTCAGGAGCTTCGCGACGAGTCCCGTCCAGCCAGTCTGGTGCGAGGCGCCGACGCCACGTCCGGTGTCCCCGTGAAAGTACTCGTGGAAGAGCACGTGATCGCGGAAGTGCGGGTCATCCTGTAAGCGGCGATTGTCGCCAAACACCGGACGACGACCTTCCTGGTTGCGAAGAAAGAGGCGCGTCAAGCGCGTGGCCAGCTCGCTCGCGACCTCGCCGATGGTGTGGTAGCGGCCGGATCCGGTCGGGCACTCGACCGTGAAGTCGTCGCCATAGTAGTGATGGAACTTCTGCAGCGACTCGATGATCAGGTAGTTGACGGGCATCCAGATCGGACCGCGCCAGTTCGAGTTGCCGCCAAACAGCCCGGACGTCGACTCGCCGGGCTGATACTCGACGGAAAAGCGCTGATGGTCCCACTCCAACACGAAGGGGCGCTCGCCGTGATGTTTCGAGAGGGCGCGAATCCCGTAGTCCGAGAGAAACTCCGTCTCGTCGAGCATGCGGCGCAGCAGCCTTTTCATCCGGCTGCCACGCAGCAGCGACAGCAGCCGCCGCTCGCCTTTCCCGGGTTCGGTCCACCGCGACACCAGCGCCGCCAGATCGGGGCGGTAGTTCAGGAACCAGTCGAGGCGTTCGGTGAATCCCGGCACCTTCGCACAGAGGTCAGGGTCCAGCGTCTCGACGGCGAAGAGCGGGATCAGGCCCACCATCGATCGCACTTTGAGTGGCACCATGTGCCCGTCCGGCAGATTGAGCACGTCGTAGAAGAACCCGTCCTCGTCGTTCCAGAGGCCCATCCCGTCGCCGGCGTTGGTCATCGCTTCGGCGATGTGCAGGAAGTGCTCGAAGAACTTGGTGGCGATGTCCTCGTAGACGCGATTGTGCTGGGCCAGCTCCAACGCGATGCGCATCAGGTTGAGGCTGTACATCGCCATCCAGCTGGTGCCATCGGACTGATTGATGTACCCGCCCGTCGGCAGCGGCGCGCTCCGATCGAAGACGCCGATGTTGTCCAACCCGAGGAACCCGCCCTGGAACACGTTGCGCCCTTCGGCGTCCTTGCGGTTGACCCACCAGGTGAAGTTCAGCATCAGCTTGTGGAACACCCGCTCGAGAAAGGCGAGGTCCCCGGGGTCGTTCGGATGTGTCCGTTGGCGCCGTTTGCGATCCATCTGGAACACGCGCCAGGTGGCCCAGCCGTGGACCGGCGGATTGACGTCGCCAAACGCCCACTCATAGGCCGGTAGCTGGCCGTTCGGGTGCATGTACCACTCGCGCGTCAGGAGGACCAACTGCTCTTTCGCAAAGTCCGGATCGACCAGGGCCAACGAGATGGTATGGAACGCGAGATCCCAGGCGGCGTACCACGGATACTCCCACTTGTCCGGCATCGAGATGATGTCGGCGTTGTTCAGGTGCGCCCACTCGTGATTACGCCCGCGCGTGCGTTCGGGTGGAGGGGGCGGCTGGCCGGGGTCGCCCTTCAACCACTGCGGCACGTCGTAGTAGAAGAATTGCTTGCTCCAGATCATGCCGGCCAGTGCTTGACGCTGCACGAGCCGTTGATCCGCGGAGAGGCCTTGCTGCAGCTCGTCATAGAAGCCGTCGGCTTCCCGCTGACGACGCTCGATCAACGCGTCGAAGTCGGCGAATGGCTGAGGGTGGGTTCGGACCGACAGACGCAACCGGACGACCGCGTGCCCTCCCGCCGGGACCTCGAGCGCATAGTGTGCGGCGGCCTTCGTGCCTCGACGCTGAGGATTGACGGCCCATTCGTGCTGCTGGACGATGAGCTCGTGGAACGCGTCTTTGAAATAGCCCTCCGCCTCCACACCGAACAGTCGGCGGCCGTTGGTCTCGTTGTCGGTGAATAGCCACGGCGCGTCGCCCTCGCGATAGAGCTGGTACGTCCCCAGCGCGGCGCTCCGGGCCACAGCGGCGTCGCCGTCCAGCGCCAGCTCCGGCTTGGGACCGGCATGGCCCCATGACCAGGTATTGCGGAGCCACAACTGGGGCAGGACGTGCAGGGCAGCGGTTTCCGGACCCCGGTTGTGGACCGTGATGCGGATGAGGATGTCTGACGGTGACTGCTTGGCGTACTCCGTGACCACATCGAAGTAGCGGTCCTCGTCGAACGCGCCCGTGTCGATGAGCTCGAACTCCGGATCGAGCTTGCCACGTCGCCGGTTCTCTTCCACGAGGGCGGCATACGGAAACGGCCGTTGGGGGTACTTGTAGAGCGCCTTCAGATACGAATGCGTCGGCGTCGCGTCGAGGTAGTAGTAGCACTCCTTGACGTCTTCGCCATGATTCCCTTCGCTGTTGGTCAGGCCGAAGAGCCGCTCCTTCAGGATCGGGTCGCGCCCATTCCAGAAAGCCGGCGCGAAGCACAGGATCTGCTGATCGTCGCTGATGCCGAGCAGCCCATCCTCGCCCCAGCGGTACGCCCGGCTGCGGGCCGCATCGTGGCTGACGGCTTCCCAGGCGGTCCCACCGGGGCTGTAATCCTCCCGGACCGTGCCCCACTGGCGTTCACTCAGATAGGGGCCCCACCGCTTCCATCCCATGCTTGCGGGCTCGTTCAAGCGCGTCTCTTCGTCCATGAATGCCTCTCGACTCCTTGTCCTGGGAGCGACGTGGTGACCGTGTGTCCGGTTGGATGCCGCGGGGTGGCGGACGTTTCGAACGCGGTGAATGTAGTCATTTGGGTCATCTGCTGGTCTGGTCACCGATCTGGTCAATGGCTCAATCAATAGCAAGAGTCCCAGATCAGCAGACGGCCAGATTCCCCACTCGAAACCCGACCGCCCGACACGCATCCAACCGGCATGGGTTGGCATCGAAACACTCTTCACTGGCCGGAGTACTTGATCGAAGCCGGCGCCCTCGGCACCTTCATGGCCTCGGCGGCGGCGTTCGCGGCCGTCCTCTATTACCCCAACTCGCCGGCCGCAGCACTGATTTCGAACGAGCTGATTCGGCGCGGTCTCATGGGCTTGGCCATGGGCGCGACCGCGGTGGTGATCATTTATTCACCGTGGGGCCAGCGGTCGGGGGCCCACATGAATCCCGCGGTGACGCTGACGTTCTTTCGGCTGGGAAAGGTGGCGCAGCCGGACCTGATCGGGTACATCGTGGCGCAGTTTTCCGGCGCCATCGTGGGTCTGGGCGTTGTAGCGGCCGCGCTCCCCGGCATCATTGCGGACCCATCGGTGAACTACGTGACGACGATGCCTGGACCGAGTGGCCTGGTGGTCGCCTTCCTGGCCGAGGTGGCGATCTCGTTGGTCCTGATGCTGACCGTGTTGACCGTCTCGAATCAGCCCCGCTGGGCGCGCTTCACGGGACTGAGCGCCGGCCTGCTCGTCTGGACCTACATCATCATCGAAGCCCCGCTCTCTGGGATGAGCATGAACCCGGCGCGGACGTTTGGATCGGCACTACTGGCTCGGGACTTTCTGGGACTCTGGATCTACTTCACGGCGCCTCCGCTCGGTATGCTGCTGGCGGCGGAATTGTTCATTCGGCGATTCGGGGTGCAACGAGTGCTCTGCGCCAAGCTGCACCATCCCCACGGGCGACCGTGCATCTTCGGCTGCGGCGACGATGCCGCGGGGATCGCACGCTCGGCCTGAGCGAGTGAAGCGGAAGTCTCGAGCCGCGCTCTGAAACCATCGGACTGATCCAGGCATCGAACCAACCGACCATGCGCGCGCCGATCTGTGTCATGTGCGCAAAGCTCCACTATTTCGTCAATGTTCGCTGCATCTTCGTGTGCGGCTTTCTGGAGAAATCGGTATGACGCATTACGACGTGATCATCATCGGCACTGGAGCGGGCGGCGGCACCCTCGCCTATCACCTCGCGCCGTCGGGAAAACGGATCCTGCTGCTCGAACGCGGCGACTACGTCCGGCGCGAGAAGGACAACTGGAGCTCGCGGGCGGTCAACGTGGACGGGAAGTACAACACGAAGGAGGTGTGGCAGGACAAAGATGGGAAGCCGCTCCACCCGCACACGAACTACTACGTGGGCGGGAACACCAAGTTCTATGGCGCGGCGCTCTTCCGGCTGCGCCAGAAGGACTTCGGCGAGATCCGGCATCACGGCGGCCTCTCGCCGGCGTGGCCGATCGCTTACGACGAGCTCGAGCCGTATTACACGAAGGCGGAATATCTCTATCAGGTCCACGGCGAGCGTGGGGTCGACCCGACCGAGCCCTGGGCGAGCGCGCCGTACCGATTCCCGGCTGTGCAGCACGAGCCTCGCATTCAGCAATTGCACGATAACCTGATGGCCAACGGGCTCCGTCCGTTCCATGTCCCACTCGGGATCATGCTGGACGAAGCGGACCCGCAGAAGAGCCGCTGCATCCGATGCGAGACGTGCGACGGCTTCCCGTGCGTCATACACGCCAAGAGCGATGCCCAGGTGATCGCAGTCGATCCGGCACTCGAACACCCGAACGTGGAACTGCTGACCAACGCCAAGGTCGCCCGCCTGCTGACCAGCGCGTCGGGCCGGGAGGTGACCGGCGTCGCCGTCGAGCGCCAGGGCCAGGAAGAGATCTATTCGGGGGACATCGTCGTGACGTCGTGCGGCGCCATTAATTCAGCGGCCCTGCTGCTGCGGTCGGCCACCGACCGATATCCGACCGGCCTGGCCAACGCGTCGGGTGTGGTGGGGCGTCACTACATGGGGCACGTCAATTCAGTGCTGCTGGCCATCTCGAAGTCGCCGAATCCGACCGTGTTCCAGAAGACTCTGGGCGTGAACGACTTCTACTTCGGCGACGACGACTTCCCCTTCCCCATGGGCCACATCTCGTTTGTCGGGAAGCTGGATGCGATTGCGCTCTCCGCCGGTGCCCCCGCGATCGTGCCTGGGATGACGCTCGACCTCATGGCGAAACATTCGCTCGACTTCTGGCTCACGTCCGAAGATCTCCCCGATCCCGAGAATCGCGTCACACTCGACCGCAACGGCCACATCGTCCTGTCCTACACCCCAAACAATGACGAAGGGCACAAACGGCTGATCAAGAAGTTGGAGCACCTGCTGCAACACCTCGACATGCAGCCGCACCTCGTGCCGCGAAACCTGTTCGTGGGCAACCGTATCCCACTCGCCGGTGTCGCACATCAGAACGGCACGATTCGGTTTGGACGGGATCCGAAGACGTCGGCGCTCGATGCGAACTGCAAGGCGCACGACGTCGACAACCTCTACGTCGTGGATGGCAGCTTCTTCCCATCGAGCGGCGCGGTGAATCCAGCGCTGACCATCATGGCCAACGCCCTCCGAGTGGGGGACCATCTGCTCGAGCGGCTAGGCGCGCGAGCGGCCGTGCAGTTGGAGGTCACGCCATGATCGGCGGACAGTCGTCCGGACGTCACACGTGGTGTTCACGCAGCGCGGCCTTCGGCGTCCTCCTGCTCCTGGCGTTGGCGGTGCTGCTGCCGTTGACATCGGCGGCCAATGGCCCCGCCCCGCTGCAGGTCACGGCGGTCGACGTCGTCGGCCTGACCGTTTCCGATATGGATCGTGCGCTGGCCTTCTACACGGGCGTGCTGCCGTTCGTGAAGGTGTCGGAGACGGAGCTGTCCGGACGCGCGTACGAGTTGCTCACGGGTGTGTTCGGCGCCCGCAGTCGGGTCGTGCGGCTGCGGCTCGGCTCGGAGGAGATTGAGCTGACCGAGTTTCTGGCGCCGAAAGGCCGTCCGATCCCAGCGGACGTTCGCGCCAACGATCGGTTGTTCCAGCACGTCGCGATCGTCGTAAGCGACATCACGAAGGCCTACCGTCTGCTGAGGGAGCACGGCGTGGAGCATGCGTCCACTGGTCCTCAACGTCTTCCCGACTGGAACCGGAATGCCGCCGGGATCAGCGCGTTCTATTTCCGTGATCCCGATCGGCACTTTCTCGAGATTATTTCGTTTCCGGCCGACAAGGGACAGCCCAGATGGCACGCGGCCTCGACGGACGTCTTCCTCGGCATCGATCACTCCGCGATCGTCATCGACGACACTGATGCCTCATTGCGCTTCTACCGCGACACGCTCGGTATGCAACTGGCCGGCGAGAGTGAGAACTACGACGTCGAGCAGGAACACCTGAACAATGTGTTCGGGGCGCGGTTACGAATCACGGCGCTCCGGGCAGAAAAGGGCCCCGGCATCGAGCTCCTCGAGTACCTTGCGCCTCGCGATGGCCGCCCGACGCCGATTGACCTGCGCGCGAACGACATCGCGCATTGGCAGACCACCCTGATCACCGAACGGCTGGACGCCCTGGTCGGGATGGCCCGCGACCATCGAATATCGCTCGTCTCGCCCGGCGTCGTGGATGCGATCCCGCCCTCGCTGGGCTTTCGCATGGGAAGTCTCACGCGTGATCCAGACGGTCACGGCTTGCGTCTGGTTGCGAAATGACCGCACCCAGCACCATCGAGCCCGGTATCGCACCGGCTGATGGTCTGATGGCTGATCGCATTCCTGCCGAAGACGAGCCGCGCTAATTCCGGCAGAGGTCTGTTTTCAGAACGAGACCAGTAGTCGAGCCAATCGTCCAGGCGCCGATTCGCGGGCTCTGCGTCACGAAATTACGACGAATCGTCTGCGTAGGAGCGTTTGCACCGGGATCGACATGACGGGGACAATGCCCGCGCGGGCCGGAGTGGGGGAGGGGCCAATCGGGACCGGGGCCAACGACCTACAATCAGCACCTTCCGCTCACATGAAGTGAGAGGTTCGTTGATGGCCAGGCACCGAGGTGTCAGTTGCCCTGAGCGGGGCCTCGAGATCAGGACGGGGACGGTGAAGGACCGATGACGTCGACACCGTAGTTGGCGAGTCGTCTCATCAGCTCTGCCGGATCGGGAACGATCGACTGGGGCCTCGCCATTCCCGCCTCAATCGGATGGCCGATTTCGACGAAGAACTGTTCGAACCCGGCGGGCGAGAGGGTGGCGAGCCATCGGGCAGAAGCGGACCGAACGTAATAGGCATGAGCGATGCCCCTCGGCAGAAACGTGAAGCCTCCGGGAGAGAGGTCGAAACGTTGGGTACCGGCGAAGACGGTCACGTCGCCCTCGAGCACGAGCAAGGTCTCGTCCTCCCGGTGATGAATGTGCATGGGCGCCTGGGCGCCGGTCGGACTCTCGGTTTCGATCTGGCTGAACCGGTAGTCGGTCTGTTCGCCAAAGACCTTGATCGTGACCCGGCCCCGCAAGTACCAGAGTTCACTCAGACCACGAGCGTTTGCCAGGGAGTACGGCCTCGGTACAGCCGTCACGATGTTCATTGAAACCTCTCAAGCTTCGGTTAGCGGGTGAGCGTGTACCGCACCGCCGAAACGCTCAGCGGTGGGCCGTCGGAGAGAGCGGGCTTAGAACAACCACGCCGTCCAGGGATTTGATGCGTCCGATGCCGGCAGGTTACAGCCGGGCGGCGCTACAGGTCGCCCGTTCTCCAGGCGGGCGTCCCAGTGCGGACTGAGGCGGGTATTCAGGAAGATGGCGGTGGGACGTTCGCAGGTACTCGCGCGAGAGCAGGATCAGCTGGCGGACAGACGTCTGGGGGGCGCCGCGACGGCGGTTTTCCGCGCCGATCTCGAAGGCGATCCGCCACTGCCGAATCAGGACGCGATACGCCGTCGTCAATGGGGTGCCCGGATGATAAATGTGGGTCGCTTCAGAGGTGACGCCGTTGAGTTCGAGGATTTTGAAGCCGTGCCCAGTCTGAAACGCCCCAATCGCGCCATCGGCGCTGCTCTCCAGCCGCACATCGAATCGTCCGAAGAAGAAACCGTCGAACCCCTTGGCAATCGTGTCGAATCGCGCCCCGAGGGCCGGGGTTCGAACCCACTCACCATCGAGGAACAGTGCGCCTCGGCAGTGCGTGCCAAGCTCCGCCAAGGTGATCGACTCGCCTTGGGTTGGGACAGTCGACAGCCGGTTACGATGGCGGTCGCAATACAGCCGTGCGGCACAGACCGCCCGCTCGTCCTGAAGAATCAGTTCTTCCAGCGTGCGCCGGCCATCCCCGACGACCGTGGGGAATCGTTTCTCGGTGATGGAGAAGATGTGTCCGCGTGACTCCGACGGCCGCCGGTAGTAGAAAACGCCGAACTCCGCGCCGCCGACATACTCCTGAACGATCGTGTCGACGGCCGACTGCCCGAGACACTGCGCCAAGACGTCCTCTGAGCTGGCGATCACGACGCCCGAACCGCGCTGCCCATGGTTCGGTTTTACGACAATCGGGAACGTCAAGCACTGCGCGTCCATGAAGCGCCTGGCGGCGATGGTCTTGGCCTCCGCGCTGAGATTCGCGTCGATCAGGCAGGCGCGCGCGACGTGGTCGCTCGATCCCGCGAGGCCCTGAAGAATGTCGTACTTCGATTCACCCAGGACACCGCCGGCGAGAATGGCGGGATTGGCCGCCGTGAAGATCGTGGCATTCCGATGCTTCACCATCAGGTAGGCGATGTACGCGAGCACCGGCGGGTAGAAGATCCAGGGCGGCCAGAACTCCCACCGCGTGGAGCGCCGCCACGTCGAAACGAGCAACCGGCGCCCCTTCTCGGTGGCGGCCGCACGGCCGATTTTCAGCAGGCCGAGGACGAGCGCCACAATGATCGCGGCGCGCGGATAAGGAGGCCATGATGCCAGAGGCGTGACACGGAAAAGAAGCCAGCTGGCCGCAGTCGCCGTGAGGAGGAACAGCGTGGTCCGGACGGCGGATGTGAGCCACGACACGGCGATCAGCCAGTGGCTGGGAGCCTCCTCGAACCCGCGACGTTCGATACGCCGGCGCCTGAGATAGGGCCACGCATTGGCCATGAACGCGCCCATGACACAGGCCGCAATCGCCAGCGGCGCACTGACGCGGCCGCGCGCTACGAGCACGCCTGATGCCGCGCCCGTGACGTTCTCTGACACCAACGCGGCAGCCGTCAGCAGTCCGCCAAATACCGCGGCGGCGATCCCCCGGACTCTCGGCAACGCCATCGAGTCGAAGGCCAACGTCGCAAGGCGGGCGCGCTCGAGATCAGCGCCAGCCCGCATCGGCGCATGTCCTTCCGACGCGCGACGCACGAACGCGCTCACGGCTGTGCCGACGTCGGCGGCTTTCGTCGAGACGAGGAAATGGTCTCCGGGCAGCGTGAGCAGCTCACTCTGCGGCACGAGACGATGATGTTCGCGAGCCGCCTCGATCGGCACGTTTGCATCGTCGAGGCCGTGGACGATCAGCGTTGGGACTTCGACCCGCTGCAGGATAGCCCGAAGCGGCCGCTGGTCGGAGTCGAAGAAGTTCCGCGCGTATGGCACGTCAAGCGCGGCATCGTCCAGGAGGCCCATGTGGGGCGTTCCTTCACGCGCGATCCACAGAGCGCCGAGCTGGACACCATGGACGAAGTGGTTGACGTAGTAGTCGCCCGTCAGCTCCATCTCCTCCACACCAATGGCCGAGAGCATCGTCAGCGATGCCACGCGTGTGGGCGCGGCGTCGGCGAGACTCAGCGCGACGCCGCCTCCCATGCTGTAGCCGAGCACGTGGGCGCGTTGCACGCCGAGATGATCCAGCAGTTGACGCACGTAGAGGCCATGGGCGCGGAAGGAATAGTCGGGCAGCGCCCTCGTCGATGAACCGAAACCCGGCAGATCGGGTGCGACCACACGAGCGTTCCGCGCCAGGACTGGTGCGAGCTGGCCGAAGTCCTCTTTGCGCCCAGGGCTCCCGTGCAGAAGGACGATCGTTTCCGCATCGCCTCCGGAATCCGGCCCAAACTCTCGATAGGCGATTCGCACTCGCGTTGACGTGAGGCGACCGCTGTCGATTGCCCACACCTCCGCGGTGTGTTCGAGCGGACCGACGTGCCCGGCCGGGCGACGATAGCTGCGGACGATGAAGGAAGTGGCGAGAAGCAAGGCGTAGCACAGGCCGACCGCCAATCCGAATCGCCTGCTCCCGGGGCGGACGACGGTCAACGCGAGTACCTCCAGATGAGAGCCTGGCCACAGTAGACCCGCACCACGCTCGAGCGAAGCGAGTACGGGGTCTTGATGCCAGTTGGATGTCTGATGGTCTGTACGCGTTACGCGGTCAGGCGCTCCATCGGAACAGTCGCGGTCTGATTCGCGGCTCCGCGTGGGGCGATACCGATGGCAAACACTCGACCTGGACGTGCCGCAGGGCCTGTGGTCCGGCCACAGGTCCCGTGCCCCTCGGCGTCATCAGTCGACGAACTGACTCGCTTCGCTCACACGGATGGCGAGCCGTCGCGTTCGACTCATCTGCCATTCGGCCGGTTGGCGGTCGTTCTCTGAAACCTCCAGCCCGCCATGGCATCCAAGCTTGCGAACCGTACCTATCAGGCTCGATTCGGGTTCGCCCTTCAACGTTCGCGAACAAGCGCCTAGACCAGTCGATCCTGGTCCCGATCCATCAGAAAGAGAGACACATGACTCTTCACAAGACGGCAATCGTCGACGGACTCACGGTGTTTTACCGAGAGGCCGGCGATCCGGCCAACCCCAAGCTGGTACTGCTCGGCGGATTTCCGGCGTCCTCGCATCAATTCCGGGATCTGATTCCTGCGTTGGCGGACCGCTTTCACGTGCTCTCTCCCGACTATCCGGGCTTTGGCAACACCGACATGCCGGATCCGGCGACTTTCAGCTATACCTTCGACCGGCTCTCGGGAATCGTCGAGGGACTGCTCGTGAAGACTGGCTTCACCCGCGCCGGGTTCTTCATGCAGGACTATGGAGGCCCGGTCGGCTTCCGCCTCCTCGGGCGGCATCCGGAGTGGATGGAGTGGCTGATTCTCCAGAACACCAACGCCTACGAGGAGGGGTTCACCGCCGTATGGGATGCCATCCGCCATGCGCTTTGGAAGAATCGCGGTCCCGAAACGGAGACGCCGCTGATGCCATTTCTGGAGCTCGACGGGATCAAGATGGTGTACCAGCATGGTCACAGGCGGCCCGAACTGATCAGCCCAGACAACTGGCAGATGGACTTCCGCTTCATGGAGCGTCCAAATGCGCGCCGCGTGCAGCTCGACCTCTTCTACGACTACCGCACCAACGTGGCGCTGTATCCAACGTGGCAGCAGTTCCTTCGAGACCGGAAGCCGAAGACGCTGATTTTCTGGGGTCAGAACGACATCTTTTTCACCCAGGAGGGCGGCGAGGCGTTCCTGCGCGATCTGCCGCATGCCGAATTGCATCGGCTCGATTCCGGTCACTTCGCTGTTGAAGACTGCCTGGACCAGATGACACTGGACATCCACCGCTTCTACGACGATCAGGTGGCCATCACCCACGCCGCGTCCCGTAAGAGTGCCTGATGGGAGGAAGTCGCGACGTGACGGCGGCACCGACCGGGGTTGAGCATCATTCATCGCCGGCGATTCCGCGATCCGCGCCTGCCGGCGTTGGGAGGGGCACATGTACGTTGCGGAGATCTGGCGATACCCGGTGAAGTCGATGGCCGGGGAGCGGCTCGATCACGTGGGGGTGGGACCGCTTGGTCTCCAAGGCGATCGGATCGTCCATGTTGAAGATCGGCGTGGACGGGTCGTGACGGCTCGGACACACCCAAGGCTTCTCGGGTGCCGTGCGTCGCTTGACGAGAACGGGGAACCGCTCGTGGATGGCCGGGTGTGGACGGCCGCGAGCGTCAGAGCAGCGATCGAAGGAATCGTCGGCGCGGGTGCGCACCTGGTCCGGGACGAGAGCGCCGGCCGCTTCGACATTCTACCCCTGCTGGTCGCCACCGACGGCGCCATCAGGGCGTTCGGCTACGACGGCCGGCGACTGCGGCCAAATCTGGTCGTTGGCGGCGTCCCGGGCCTGGAAGAGCGAACCTGGCCGGGCAGTTGCCTACGCGTCGGCGAGGTTCTTATCGGCCTCGAGGATCTGCGCGGCCGATGCGTGATGACCACGTTCGACCCCGACACGCTTGAACAAAGTCGTCAGGTGCTGACGGGCATCGTCCAACGATTTGGCGGCAAGCTGGCGCTCAATGCTGCTGTCATTCGCGGTGGCCAGATTCGAGAGGGCGTCACAGCAGAGCTCATGCCGGCACATGGCTGTGCTGAAGCGCCTGTCACTGAACGCCTGCCACTCTGAAACCGTGCGGCATCTACGGAATCCAAACGACAGGCCGTAAGAACGATTCGGAAACCACACCGCGCAGTTGTTCCAGGAGGACCACATGATTCGTACCGCACTCTTCAGCGTCGCCGCGCTCGCCATGATGACGAGCCTGGCGCTCGCGCAGAACCAGACGAGCAAGCCGTTCGCCGGCGGCAAGGTCAATGGCGGCATCGTCACGCATTCGACGAAAGATGGCAAGGACGTGCTCACGTTGTCGGACGACTTCAAGGTGCCCGACACCCCCGATCCGCACTGGCAGGTCGTGGACTCGAAGGGCAACACCTACCTGCTGCAGCGTCTCGGCGCGAAGAGCCTGGGCGGCCTCGCGAAGGATCGCATCAACCTGTCGATCACGCTCCCGGCCTACGTCAAGGATGTCGCCAAGGTGCAGATCTACTGCGCATGGGCGGAAGCGGTTCTCGGCGAAGCGCCATTTACCGCTCCGTTGATGACGATGAACAAGTAGCCCAGTGCTTGGCATGCTCGCCTCGCGCCTTCTGTGCCACGGCCGATATCTGGCCGGGTCGGAAGGCGCGTATCTGAAGAGGCTCGCGCATTGGGGCTCGAGACGATCACTACGCGCGGGTGAGGCCCAGCTTTTTCATTCGGCTCCGCAGGGTATTCGGATGCAGGTCGAGGATCCGCGCGGCACCGCGTGGCCCCTCGATCACCCAGCCGGTCTGGTCGAGCGTGTCGGCGATGTGGATGCGCTGCACGTCATCCAGCGCGGTCGGCGGTCCGGTCGGCAGTCCAAGTGTGCGCTCCGTCGGAGTGAGCCCCCCAGGCAACGACATCGTCGCCGCGATGGAAGCGCCAGCAGCAACCGCTCCGTGAGTAACGGGAGGAGCGACTTTCGGCAGAAGGTCGGCGCCAATCTCGAGGACATCGCCGGCTGACAGCACCAAGGCACGTTCGACCACGTTCTCCAACTCGCGGACGTTGCCTGGCCAGTGATATTCCGAGAGTCGCTTCATGCTGTCCCGCGAGACCGCCGCAATCGTCCGACCGATGCGCTTCGCGTAGCGCTGCACGAATAGCAGCGTCAGTGGCGGGATATCCGCACGCCGCTCGCGCAATCCCGGCACCCGTATCGGAAGGACGTTCAGTCGATAGTACAAGTCGGCTCTGAACCGTCCGGCGGCGACTTCGTGCTCGAGGTCTCGATTGGTGGCCGCGATGATCCGGACGTCGACCCTGGTCGTCCGGCTGCTGCCCACGGATTCGAACTCGTGTTCCTGCAAGACGCGGAGCAGCTTGACTTGCATGTCGAGCGGCAGCTCCCCGACTTCGTCGAGGAACAGTGTGCCGCCATCGGCCAGCTCGAAGCGTCCCACGCGGCGATCGAGCGCACCGGTGAAGGCCCCCCGGACATGTCCAAATAGCTCGCTTTCGATCAGGCCGGCGGGGATCGCGCCGCAGTTGACTTTCACGAGCGGGTGCTTGTGACGCGGGCTGCGGCTGTGGATGGCGCGCGCCACCAGCTCTTTGCCGGTGCCGGTTTCGCCAAGGATCAGGACCGTCGTGTCGGTTGGCGCCACCCGATCGATCGTGCGCAACGCCGCCAGGAGCGCGGGGCTGTTCCCGACGATCTCCTTGAAATTGTGTTCGTCCGTGATCTCTTCTCGGAGATAGACGTTCTCGCGTTCGAGCCGCGCCTTCAGCCGGCCGATTTCTTCGTACTCACGCATGTTTTCGATCGCGAGTGCCAACTGGTTCGCGACTTCCCGCAATAACTCGGCCTCGGCAGCGCCATACTGCATGGGCTTGACGCTACCGAGGTTCAACGTCCCAATGCTCTTGCCGCGCACCACCAACGGCACGACCACCAGCGAACGGAACCCTTCGCGGAGCAGGACGGTTTCCCCCTCGTACTCTCGCTCCTCCGCCAGATCTGGACGAAAGAACGCGCGCTGGTGACGAAAGGCCCAGCCGGCGTGACTGCCTTCAAGGGGCAGCTCCAGCCCCGGGGTGAACAGTTCCGACGGGATGGCGCTTTCGGCCACGACGAGGCGGAGTACCTGTCGGTCGTCGTCGTACAGAAAGATGGTGCTGCGATCGAACGGCACGACGGGGCGGAGGGCTTCGGTGATGGCCTGAAACAGCGCATCGCGCGTCAGGTTCAGGACGACGGCGTTGTTGATGGCGAGCAGTGATTGGGCACGCTCGGCTGCGTGCTGCAGCTTCTGGTTCAGCGCGGCAATCTGATTGGTCGTTCGCAGCCGCTCCAACTCGATGGCGGCTCGCGACGCAAACGTCCGGAGCAGCAGCGCTCGCGCCTCATCGTGTGCCATCGGCTTGATGTCGAGCACCGCGAGGTGCCCAAGAATCTCCCCGGACGTGCCGACGAGGGGGACCCCGAGATAACTCTGGGCGCCCAGGTCGACCAGCCCGACATCACGGGGGAAGCGGGGCTGCAGATCATGGGTGTGCCAGCTGACCTGCCCATTGATCACCGCTTCACAGGGCGTCCCGGCCAGATCGAACTCGATGTTGTCGGCGAGCGCGTCGCGCGTCCAGAACGCCAATGTGCGTACGCGCGTGTGGGTCTGGTCGGTACATTCCGCCCACGAAGACATACTGGACGGCCAACGCTGCGGCGAGATGATTCACGAGGGCGGGGAAAAATGCCGCGCCGGGTGCGAGCGCGGTGCCGTCGAGCACGGCCCACAACATCTCGCTCGGGACCCTGCTGCGGAGTCAGTTCGCGCAGCCGTCCGTAACGTCGTAACGGCCCAGACATCCAACCGGCAGCACATGCCGGGCGATCCCTTTCAGATCCAGAGCCTGCCGAGCGCGCCCCTGCTGCACCGCGCGGCGCTCGGCGCCGCACGGCCGCTCGTGTCGTGGCTCCTACGGGCCCCCACGTGCCGGGCGCTCTTGCAACAGAGCCAGCATGTTCCTGGTGGTGCGCCATTTGAGACACGAGCGCTCGACGCGCTTGGTATTCGCCCCGCCTGCTCGATGGCCGATGTGGCGTCGATTCCGACGCACGGGCCGCTCGTGGTCGCCGCGAACCATCCCCATGGTGCCGTCGACGGGCTCGTGCTCGCGTCCCTCGTCCGGCGCGCTCGACCGGACGTTCGCATTCTGGCGAATCACCTCCTGTCTCGGATTCCAGAGCTCGCAGAGCTCTGCTTCTTTGTCGATCCCTTTGGAAGGCCAGGCGCCACCGCTCGCAGTCGCGCCGGACTGCGCGCCGCGTACACGTGGCTCAAACAGGGCGGCGCCCTGATCGTCTTTCCGGCCGGTGAGGTGGCACACGCGAGACAGCCCGATGGCTCGTACTCGGATTCGCCCTGGCTGCCGACGACCGGCCGCATGGTGCTCGCGACCGGCGCCGACGTCGTACCGGCGTTCATCGCCGGAACCAACAGTCGGTGGTTCCACGCGGCCGGCCGTGTGCACGCCTCGTTTCGCACCGCCTTGCTCGCGCGTGAGTTGCTGAACGTGCGTGGCCAAGAAGTGGCGGTGCGATTCGGTCCGCCGTTGTCGACGTGCTATCTGACGGGCGTTGCGCCTGATGCGACCGCCGTCACCCAATCCATCCGCGCCGCAGTGGAGCGGCTTCGGGCAGTCCGCTTCAAGCCGCACCAGAGGCCTGCCGCGCATTTCTTCACACGCTCCAAAGCCAGACACGACCCACGGGTTGATGCCATCGCGTCGGACATCGCCCGCCTGCCGGCCGACGCGTGCCTGGTCGAAAGCGGCAGGTTCCAGGTGTTCTGCGCGAGGGCACGACAGATACCCTCGGTGCTCCTTGAGATCGGCCGCTTGCGTGAGGCGACCTACCGGGCCGTCGGTGAAGGCACCGGACGCAGCCTTGACCTTGATGCGTTCGACACACCGTACCTCCACCTCTTTTCATGGGATCGCGATCGTCGTCAGATTGTCGGGGCCTACCGCCTCGGACAGACCGATCGAATCATGGCCACCGAGGGCGTCACGGGTCTGTACACGCGGACGTTGTTCCGCTATGACCAACGCCTGATCGCGCGTCTCTCTCCGGCGCTGGAGCTGGGCCGGTCGTTTGTTCGAGCGGAATATCAGAAGAACTACACGGCACTGCTCCTGCTGTGGAAGGGAATCAGTCGGTTCGTCGTTCGCCACCCGCAATACCGCGTGCTCTTTGGCCCGGTGAGCATCAGTGCTCGGTACTCCGACAGCTCCCATCGTCTTTTGATGGCATTCCTGCTGAAGAATCATCTCGATCGTGATCTGGCGCAACTGGTGGAGGCCATCCATCCGCGCGAGCTGAATCCGGCGCGGCCTCTCTCGACCGCGATCCCACAGACCATCGAGGAGGCGGACCGGTTGGTGAGGCGCGCGGAGGCGGGGGACAAAGGTGTGCCGATCCTGCTGCGGCAGTACCTGAAGCTGAACGCCAGGGTGATCGGATTCAACGTCGATCCGAACTTCGGCGATGCGCTCGACGCGTTGATGATGGTCGACCTCGCCGCCGTGGATCCTGCGATCCTGAGCCGGTATTTCGGACCTCGCGAGGCCGCGCAGTTCCTGGCCCGGCACGGCAGCGGCCTACCGGCACACGCGGCTTGATCCCGCACGAACGGCGGCGTCGCAAAGACCCGCGAGTTGTTGCGTGGTCTGCCGCCTCCGCGCTTTGCGCTACGGCGAGCCTCGCCGTAGCGTAGCGAAGGCGGGAAGCCGGTCCCGACGTGAAATCAGGGGACTACCTCGCCAACCAGCTAGTGGTGGTCGTCACAAATACTGAAACTTATCGAGCTTCTTTCGGGCGC
>JBDTVS010000166.1:0-21144 GCA_040007095.1 Acidobacteriota bacterium | reverse complement strand
CTCGTTCTTCGAGATCAACTCGCTCGACAATTTTCCACAGGCCTACAACGCCGGCCAGCCGATCTTCCGCGGTGTGTACGAGGACAACGATCCGAACAAGCGCCTGTTGGCGATCGTCAACTACAATACTGATATCTCCCAATACTGGGAGTGGTCGGGCCGGGGCTTCCGGCCCTTCGACGAGACGAACGAAGCCTACAAGCTTGGCGTCAACTACATCATCTACGGTTTGACGCACTGACTCAGAAAACTTAGAACTTGGCGCCTCGTCCTTTGAAGTTCTGACTCTTGAGTTCTAAGTTTGACCTGTTTCTCTTTTGCAAGGAGTTCCCATGGCACCGTTTGAGTTCACCCCAGACCGCACTTTCGGCGCGTCGTTGCCCGCCGAGGAACGGATCACCGCGTTTCTTCGTTCGGTCTATGGGTGGATGTGCGGTGGGCTGGCGATTACCGCGCTGAGCGCCTCCATCATTGCCTCGTCGCCCGCATTTGTCTACGCGGTCGCGACGAACCGGCTGCTTTTCTGGGGCCTGATGATCGCCCAATTGGGCATTGTCTACGTGCTCTCGTCGCGCGTACAGCAATTGGCGGCGTCCACCGCGGGTCTGTTATTTGTCGCGTACTCGGCGCTGACCGGCGTCACGATCTCGTTCGTGCTGCTCGCCTACACCGGCGAGTCGGTGGCGACAACGTTCCTGGTGACGGCGGGTATGTTCGGCGCGATGGCGGCCTATGGCACGACCACGCAGCGCAGCCTGGCTGGATTCGGTCAGTTTCTCTTCATGGGCGTCATCGGCGTCGTGCTGGCGTCGATTGTCGGCATGTTCTGGCACAGCGATGCGCTGCAGTTCGTCATCTCGTTTATCGGCGTCATCGTCTTCACCGGACTGGCCGCCTACGACGCGCAGCGTCTGAAGGCGATGGCGCTGTCCATGCCGAACGGCCAGACCGGCTCCTATGCGATCGTGGGCGCGCTGGCGCTGTATCTCGACTTCATCAACCTGTTCCTCTTCTTGATCCGGTTTACCGGCAACCGCCGCGACTGATTCAGGCTCCGGTGATGTCGTGATTCTCCAGCCGTAGCCGGGACGTGTGGCTGGCAACGACTACCATCTCACCTGCATATACCCGCCCAGCGTCAATCCAAAGCTGTTCGTCAGCGTTCCGAACTGGGACGACTCGTTGACGGAGATGACGTCGCGCGGGTTGAAATGACTCGTCAGGTTGAAGAATTGCAGACCGAGGTCCGCCTTGTGAGAGCGGACATCAAACGTCTTGTAGACGGTAAGGTCGACGGCGAAGTAGTTGGGGAACCGCTCGCCGTTCGGGCTGCCGGCATAGCGCCTGTAGACATCCCGGACGGAATAGGGGAATCCCGTCCGCCAATCGACGGACGGCGAGACCACGATGTTTCTGACCAGCCCGAAGGTCGCCCATCCGCGCAATCGATGCGGCACATCGGTCGACGTCGGCGCCGTGCCCGCGGGTTCAAGCAATGGGGCGTCCAGGTTTACGAAGAGGGTGCCGAAATCGTTCACATCGGCCGTTGAGGCGGCCCACACGTAGCTGAGGAACAACTGTCGATCGTCGCGCCACGTCTGGTGAACCGACGCTTGAAACTCGCGATAGGTGCTCGTCCCGGTGTGCGTCAGCGGCATGGCGCCTCCGCCGGTTGGGACCGCCACCGTCGGCAGCGAGGCTCCGAGGCGTTGGCGGGCGCTGATTTGCGCTTCGAGCCCCGGCCGGATTTGGTGTTCCAGCTCCAGCGCGATGCCGGTCGCGCGCGGCAGCACCAGGGGCGTCGCCACCGGTGTGAGGATGTCGATGCGCGTCGCCTGGCCGGTCGCAGGATCAAAGGTTGTCTCCACGCGCGTCGGGAATTGTCCGAAGGCCAGCGCGCCGAGCGGCGCCCGGCCGACGAACAGGCCAGCGCTGCCTTTAATCGTCGTCCGCCCCGCCTCGTCCAGGCGATAACGGAGGCCAAACCTCGGTGAGAACGTCGGGCGCTCACGATCCAGGCCCCAATCGATACGAGCGCCGAGATCGAGTTGCAGTCGGGCGGTCGCATCCCACAAGTCTCTCAGGCCGACCCCTCCGAGCAGGTCATCCGCCTCCAGGTGTGCGGGGGGGCCGAAATCGATCCGGCGCACCAGCCGTTGCGCTGAGTCCTCGATCCGGATCGGCTGATGCGCGACCGAACTGGTCATTTCCCGGTGCCGCAGATCGGTCGACAACGACAGGCCATGCGTCCCGCTCCAGAGCTTGGTGGAGCGATCCCACGTGATCGACAGGGACTGGCGCATGCCGTTTGTATCGGCCGCCGCGAACCAGTTCTGGCTCCATCCCGTGGGCGTCAACAGCGCCGCGCCGGTGCCGGCCGGTTCGATCGTCGTTTGATGATTGAGCATGCCGAGACGGATGGTCAGGAGATCGGAGGGACCCAGCACAATACGGTCCACGAGGCCGGCAAAAAAATCCTGTGAGTCGATCTGCGGAGCCGTTTCTGGTCCGCGCAGCGGACTGAGATCGGCATTGCTGGTATGAACCGGCGCGAACAGCCCTTCGAGTGTGATCGAGTGCTGCGGTGACAGCTGGATGTCGGCGCGTGCGAACGAGGTGATGCCCGTGGCGCCGGTGTTGGGATCGCCAGATGAACCGGTCACGCCGGGAACGGGCACGCGCTCGAAGTTGAACTCGACCGAGCCAAAGTAGTGAACCGCGCCGGCGCGGCCACTGGCGTAGGCGCGCGGCAAGAAGGCCTCGATGCGTCCAAGGCCCAGCCCGCTCAACCGAGGGCGCGGGATGAAGCCTTGCACTCCCCCTTTGAATGTCTCGCCTCCGGTTGCGGTCTCAATCGAGGCCAGCGACCCGAGGACGCCGCTGAACGTGGCCGAGATCGGATCCCGCAAAACGGCCATGCCTTTCACGCTCTCGTCCGGCAGATCGAGCGCGCTCGTGCCGGTGACCGGATCGGTGACATCGAACCCGTCGATCCACAGCGACGACTCGTGAGGCCGGGTCCCGCCGATGCGCAGCTGGCCGTCTCGTCCCCGAATCACGGCGGGGAGCAGCGGCAGCGCCTGGAGGATATGCGGCCGAGGCGTGGGCAGCCGCTGCGCGAGGGGAGCGGACATCGTGCTGCCCAACCGCTCCATCGCCGCGCCTGACGAGGTGAGCGCCGAGGCGACGACCTCTGTCACCTCCGTGGTTCGGCCGACCACCATGGTGATCCGCCGGGCGTTCTCAGGCGTGACGTTCGCCGTCTCGAATCCTTCGAGAACTGCGTCCAGTCTGTCGCCGGGCCGAAAGGCCGGCAGCTCGAACGTGCCATCCGATTCCGTCACGATGACGTCGACGACGCGATCGTCGCGGACGAGCTCGATCCGCACCCCCGGTAGAGGCAGGTTGGTCTGATCCACCACCAGGCCGCGCGTGTTCTGCGCGCACACCAGCGCGGACCACAAGAAGAGCGGTAAGAGCGTCGCGACGAACCGGCCTGTGCGCGCGTGCATCTGTGGGGCCCGAGCAGCAGTTTCCGAGTTTACACCTCGGCACCGGTATTGAGGCCATCGCGAAGCGGCAATGAGCCTTCCGGAACCTTTGAGAACCCGACACTTGACCGAACGGGCCAAGTGTCGGGGCTCGCAATTGACCTTTAGCGGGCCGAGGCCCTTGCGGGGCCGGAGGCCTCGTTAGAACTTGGGATATGGTTCGAACGTGCGTTCGTCGGAGTGGGTCGCGTTTTCCTATTTCATGTATCTCGCCGCTGTCTGTTGGCTGAGGCCGCTGACCATCGCGCGGCGCCTTTCGGTGACCGGCTTGTCGCTGCCGCTCGCCGGCATCATTGTCGGGGTCGCGTTCCACGCACCGATGGTCGTGCGCGACTGGATGCCGTTCGTGTATGTCTCGTTTGGCTACTACGTGACGGGGTGGCTGTTCGTCCAACCGTCCGAGGCGCTCGAAGCCTGGCTGCTCGCATGGGATCACCGCCTGCTCGGTGACCCCACCCGGCGTTTTGCCCATTGGCCGGGGTGGGTCGTCGGCTACCTCGACATCGTGTACATGTGCCTCTTTCTCCTGTTGCCGGGGGGATTCGCCGCGCTCGTGCTGCAGGGGCACGCGGCCGAGGCCAATCGCTATTGGACGATGGTGCTGGCCGCGGATCTCGGCGCGTTCGCTCCGCTCAGTGTCTTTCAGACCCGTCCTCCATGGGCTCTCGAGGCGCCCGCGGTTCTTGCGGGCGGCCCAATCCGCCGTCTCGCGTCGCACATGGTGCGCAACGCCACGATCCGCGTCAACACGTTTCCGAGCGGTCACGCTGCGGTCTCGTTCGCGATTGCGCTGGCGGTGATAGGCACGATGCCCCTGACCGGTGTCGTGCTGTTGGCCCTCGCGATCAGCGTCAGCATCGCCTGCGTCGTCGGGCGTTATCACTACTCGGTCGATGTGCTGGCAGGGGTGCTGCTGGCCGCGGCCGTCTGGGCAACTGCCGCTTTTTTTGGCATCTAACGTGCTGGGTCGGCCGTATACACTAGAGAGTGCGGGCTCGACCAACTGTGCGAACAATCCTGTTTCTTCTCGTTTTCTTCGCTATCTCCGTCTGTGCGTGGGCGCAAGCCGTGCCGACGGGGCAGATGGAGGGGGTGGTGACCACCCAGTCAGGGACGGTGCGCCTGCCCGGCGCCGAGGTCATCATCAAGGACGCGTCCGATCGACAGGTCGCGCAACTGTTCTGCGAGGAGGACGGCCACTTCCGCGCCCCCGAGCTGCCGCCCGGAAAATACGGCGTGTTCGCCTCGCTTGCGGGGTTCGACCAGGGTCACGTTGACGCCGAGGTCGTGGCGGGGAAGACGACAAACCTGTCGCTTGATTTGGCGATTACCAGCGTCTCGCAGACCGTCGAGGTTGTCGCGGCCAACGAGCTGGTGGGCAGCGAAGGAACGCTGTCCAAGAGCGACTCGATCAGCGGGCGGGAGATCGATCAGTTCGCGCCAAGCGGCGGCCTGCAGGCTTCTCTGCGACTGCTGGCGAGCATCATCGAAGTGCCGGGGGGAGTCAGCATCAAAGGCGGACGGCCGAGTCAGGCGGGACTGCAGCTCGGCCCAGGTACTCTGGTCGATCCGTCAACGGGACTCACGCTGGTGTCCCTGCCCGACGATGCGATCGACTCGGTGGCGGTGCTGCCCAACCCCTATGAGGTCGAGTACGGCCGGTTCTCCTCGGGGCTGGTTGTCATCCAGACCCGGCGGGCCGGCGACGAATGGAAGGTCCGGCTCAACAACCTCGACCCGACGTTCCGCACCAATCGCGGCTCACCTATTCCCATTGCCCAGATCGGCTGGTGGGCGCCGCGGGTTGAGGCCGGAGGCCCGCTGATCAAGGGCCGGCTCTTTCTCGAGCAGACGGCGCAATACCGCTACAGCGCGGGCGATGTCCCGAGCCTGCCTCAGGATGAGTTGCGAATTTCCGAATGGTTCAGCTCGTTCACCCGCGTCGACGCGAATCTGTCGCCGCGCAACACCCTTGTCGCGACCGGCGGCGTCTTTCCGAGCGTGTCCCATTCGGCGACGCTCGGCACGTTCACGCCGCCCGAGGCCACCGTCGATCTCCGGGGACACGGCCACCAGGCCGCGGTGACGCAGCGCGTGACCTGGAGCGACACGCTTTTCGGCGAAACGACCGTGCAGACGCACGACTACCAGACCGACGTCATCCCGCAAGGATCGGCGCCGATGCGGTTGCTGCCGGAAACCACGCTCGGAAATTTCTACAACCAGCAGCGCCGCGACACCGCCACCTATCAGGTGATTGAAGCCGTCTCGGGCTCACATGTTGGGTTTGGCGGCCTGCACCTGTTCAAGTTCGGCGTCGATCTGCTGCGCAGCCAATACGACGGCGCCAGCGACAGTCGGCCGGTGCTGATCGAGCGGACCGACGGCACGCTCGCCCGCCGGCTCGATTTCTCCGGGCCGACCGTGCAGGCGATCGGCAGCACGGACGTGGCGTTGTTCGTGCAGGATCGGTTTCAGCCGAACACGCGCTGGTCGGCGGAGTTTGGCGGGCGCCTCGATCGCGACGGCGTCACCGAGCGATTCAACATGACGCCGCGTGTCGGCCTGGCGATGCGATTGAACGATTCGGGGAGCGCCGTTCTGCGCGGCGGGTTTGGGCTGTTCTTCGAGCGCACGCCCTCGATGGCCGGCACGTTCGATCGCTTCGAGAGCGCGACCGACACCCGGTTTGCGGCCGACGGCCAGACGATCGTCGCGCCGCCGATTCTGTTTTCCCATCTCACGGAGCCGCTGAAAACGCCTCGCAGTCGGACGTTGGACATCAGCTACGACCATCGACTGTCAAAGCAGTGGACGCTGCACGTCGGCGGCATCGACCGTGACGGCAGCCACGAACTGGTGGTCAATCCCGTGCTGGGCGGGGCGGAAATCGGCGAATGGCGGCTCTCGAGCACCGGCCGCTCGAGCTACCGCGAGGTAGACGTCGGCGTCAAGTTCACCCACGGTTCGACCGCGGATTTCCACGTGTCGTATGCCCGTGCGGCGGCGCGCGGCGATCTCAACACGTTGACGAATTTTTTCGACACCATTCTCTGGCCGGTGGTCGGCGAGAACGCCTACGCTCCAGCGTCGACCGATGTGCCGAATCGTCTCCTCGCCCGAGGTCGCGTCAACCCGACCCCGCGATGGCTGCTGCTCGGCATCCTGGACTGGCGCAGCGGCCTGCCGTATTCGGTGACCAACGACACGCTCGACTTTGTGGGAGCACGAAACAGCCAGCGATTCCCGACCTACCTGCGTCTCGAGGTCGGCATCGAGCGCCGCCTCAAGGTGCTCAAGTTTCAGCCCTGGGTTGGCGTGCGGGTGTGGAACGCCCTCGACTCCTTCCTGCCGACCGACGTGCAGGCGAACCTCGGGTCCCCATCATTCGGGCGCTTTTACAACTCCGAGTATCGCCAGTACCGAATTCAGGTGCGATTCGAACGTTGATGCAGTTCGACAACACTGCAGCGGGTTGGATCGAACCACAAAGTGCACGAAGGCCACAAAGGCCGTTCTCCGAGCCTCCTGGTCTTGCAAACGAGCGGGCAACAACCCCAAAGCATTTCTTGCTTGTGCGTGGCGTCCGCCTTCAGGCGGACTATCACACTCCGGCTGTGAAGCCGGACACGTGCAAGTGAACAGCGATCGAGCGCGCCGGCGGATGGTGTCGTCGGCCGCGCGTGCGCTGCTTGTGTGCGCGAGCCTGAGCCTCTTTGTGGCGACGACCGCCGGCCAGGTGCCAACGTCCCGGCCCGATCTCGAGCGCGGCCTGCAAACCTTCGAACAGGCTCTGGCCGGCGATCCGGAAAACCTGCGACTGGCGGCCGACTATCGGAAGTTGACGCTCGAGGCGGGGCTGTTCGACCGTGCCATCGACGTGTTGCGGGCCCTGGCGAAGCGCAAGGGCAGCGGCCCCAACGTGGCAATCAGCCTGGCACTCGCGTACGCCGACAAAGTCCCCACCTCCGGCGATATTCGGCGCCTGTATCTGGGACGCGACGCGATGAACGCGTTGACGCAGTCCATCGCGCAACGGCCCTCGGTGCTGGCCTATTACTATCGCGGCCAGATCAACCTCTACTACAACCGCTTGATCTTTCATCGGACCGACAAGGGCGTGGCGGATCTGACCAGGGCATTGTCCATGGTGACCGCCGCCACTCCCCAGGCACTCGTGACTCACGTGTACACGGCGCTCGGAGACGGCTACTACAGACTCGATCAGCTCGCCATGGCGCGGCAGGTCTGGTCTGAGGGCCTCGCCAGGAGCCCGGGCGATGCCGGGCTGGGGCTGCGGCTCGAGAAGGACGGACAGGCGCTGCTGGAAATAGTCACGGCGGCCCTCTCGGCAGGCCGACGGTCCGACACCAGCCTCACCGGCATGCTGCCGGTCAACTGAGGCGTCCCGGCGGTCACAGCCAGGGGCTGATGGGCGATGGCCAAGGCCGGCTGTTTGGAAACTACCTGTGCGTACGTAGTGTCCGCCTTGAGGCGGACTGTCGCGGAAGAAGGTGGGTGACGGAGGCGTCTTGTCCCGGCGCCTTTCAGTCAATGGCGACCGGAACGAGTGTCGGGCCCAGCGAGCGCATGAAGCTCTGGAAGTCGGGGCTACCGCGCTTTTCGGCCTTGAGCATCTTGAATACGTCGCGGTTCACGCCGGTTCGAGGCCGGCGAAAGGCCCCCAACGCCAGCGGCGCGTGGAGAGACAAGGGGACGTAGATCGGGCGTCGCCGTTCGGCCTCGAAGAGCCGCCGGTGATAGTCGTGGTCGTCGTTGCCCTGGAAGAAGTAACGCTCGTCGAGGTAGCCGTGCCGTTCCAGGTCGCTCTTGAATACCAGCCACGGTCCGCGATTCACCGTCTCGCAGCGGTACAGCCGGCCCTTTAGCGGATCGATGACGTCCGGCGTCTCGATCGCCTTGCCGCAAAGTCCGACGGACTCGCGCGAGTCACGGCGGAACAGCGAGCGCAGTGGGCCCGCGGGCTCGAGCAACCGGAACGTGTGGCCGCACCGGCCCGAAATGGCGGACGGCGCGGACGACGAGCCACACGCCTGCAGCATCAGGGCATCGAATGCCTGTTCCCGGATCTGAATATCGGCCTGCACTTCGACGACCACCTCGGTTTCGGCCAGCGTGAAGCCCAGGTTGTCGCAGGCGGTCTCGTAGACGGGCACGGGATTGCGGACGATCGTGGCCCTGGCGACCAACGGTGACCGCCGGGACTCGAAGAACGCCCTCGCCTGCCCGACCGTACCATCCACCGACCCATCGTCCACGAGAATGCAGTCAAAGGGCCGCGCGGCCGCGGCCGCCGCGGCCTCGAGGCTGTCCGCGACGTTGGACTCGTGGTTGAACGTCGGCATGACGACCGTGAAGCTCGGTTCAACGGCGTTCACCGTTGCGTGATACACCAGCTCTGGCGGCTGCCGCAGTCCGTGCGGTACGGGGTGGTTGATCAGCCGCGAGAAGTACTCGCCGCTGGCGTAGCGGTGGAGAAGGGCGTCGATGGCTGCGGGGCTCGACATAGTGGATTCCGATGCGCGTCTGGTGTTCGGTGCCTCGGGCACACGCGGACGACCCGAGGACCTGAGGTGTTGGGGCTGCGTTGCTCGTCGCTTACATAGTCCCGCTATGCGCGCTCCTCGCGCCTTGCCGGGCGCGCGCGTCGACGCCCACAGTTGACAGCTTTTATTCCCGCCTGGGTCCCCAAGACGGGCGTTGACGCGGAACACCCGGAGATCGCAGACAATTCGTTGGTGCTCTTTCTCAACTGCCGTCTCCGATGGTGTCCGCGCCGGTGAGTTCAAAACTGATTGTGGTCACGGCTGCGTCGTCGAATCATTTCGGCGCGCTGCGGCAGATGCTCGAGTCGCTGCGCCGGCTCGAGGCGCGCGTCGAATGTTACGACATCGGCCTGACGGCCGAAGAGAGCCGCGCCCTGCCCCGCTGGGGCGGCTGCGTCCACCATCGCTTCGACTATGCCCAGTATCCGGCCCACCTGAACGTTGACGTCAGCGCCGGTGAATACGCCTGGAAGCCGGTGATTGTCGCCGACGTCATCGATCGCGCGCACGCAGCGGGCGACACCAGCGACGTCCTGTGGGCGGACGCCGGTTGTTTCTTTGACGCGCTTGAACCGATCGCCGATCGGATCAAGGAGATCGGGGGCTTGTGGGTGCGCACGTCGGCAGGTGTCATGCGGGAGTGGACGCATCCGCTGATGTTCGAGTACTTCGGCGCGGATCCCCGCGAGTACGGGGAGCGGCGCAACGCGGACGCGACGCTCGTGGGTTTCGCAGTCGGCAGCGCCCCGCCGCCGGCTCGGGACGCGGTCTATCACGGGATCGTCCAGCCGTGGAGGAACTGTGCCCTGGCCAAGGACTGTATCGCACCAGAAGGATCGTCGCGCAGGAACCACCGCCAGGATCAGGCGGTGCTGTCGTATCTCGTTCATCGCGCCGGGTATCGCTTCGTTGAGGATACCTGTCGGCGGCTGGGGGTACGGACCAAATGCGATCGGTGGTTCTACCACTACATCGGCTTCGACGTGCCCGCCTGCGTGTATGCTCGAACGTGCCTGTCGTGATGGACACACGAAGAGTGCCGCGGAGTCATGCAGCCGCAGCCGCTGGCCAGCACCTGCATTGGCCATTGAAATCAAGCGCTAGTCAAGAACCATGAATCAGCCGGGTGTCCGTCCGCTCAGCCTGATGGCGCAGGTCGGTCATGTCGCGCGTCTGGTCTGGGCGGAGCGCCGCGTCTATGTGCCGGGCACGATCTTCGTCGTCTTCAGTCTCGGCACGGCGCTCGTCTATCCACAGGTGATCCGGCTCATCATCGACGAGGCGATCCAGGGGGGGCAGGCGCAGCGTCTGAACCAGCTCTCGCTCTGGATGGTCGGCATCCTGATCGTGGAAGCGGTGGCGACCGGCGCGCGCGACTATTACTTTGGCCTGGGCGCGGAGCGCGTCGGGGTCCGCCTGCGGCGTCTCGTCTTCAACACGCTGCTTCGTCAGGACGTCGAGTTCTTCGATGCGCGCGACATCGGCGAAATCACCACACGGCTGTGGGCGGACGTGCCTCCGCTCGAGTACGCGCTCGGAGAAGAGTTCGCAGATTCGCTGCGGTTCGCGGTATTCAGCGTGTGCGGGACGGGGCTGCTCTTCTATACCTCGCCTCAGCTCACGTTCTTCATCCTGCTGGCGGTGCCGCCGATCGTGTTCGCCACCTCGGTGCTGGGCCGCCGCGTGAAGGTGCTGGCCGCCGACGTGCAATCGGCACACTCGGAGGCCGGCGCCGCGGCGACCGAGGTGCTGGGTGGTATCCGTACCGTCCGCGCGTTCTCGCAGGAACCAGCGGAGACCGCTCGCTACGATCGCCAGATGGTGCGCGCCCTCGAGTTCGCGCGCCGCAAAGTCCAGGCGCGGGCGCTGCTTGGCGGCGTGTCCCTGATCGCCGGCGAATTCGCGGCGCTCCTGGCGATTTGGATCGGCGGCCATCTGATCGTGGCCGGCCGGATGACCACCGGCGCCCTGATCTCGTTCATCCTGTACGCCCTCCTCGTGGCCCGCGGCTTCCGAAATACGTCCCGGTTCACTGCCGAGGCGCTCCGGGCGATTGGCGCCACGCAGTGGGTCTTCGAACTGCTCGATCGGGTGCCGCACATTCCACATGACGGCGGTGATCGGCCCGCCGACCTGATCGCGTCGATCGCGCTCGAGGCGGTGCGCTTTCGGTATCCGACGAGGCCCGAAGTGGAAGCCCTCAAGGGCGTCGATCTGCACATCGCGGCGGGTGAAGTGGTGGCGCTGGTCGGCAAGTCAGGATCCGGAAAATCGACCATCCTCAATCTGCTCCTGCGTTTCTACGACCCGACCGGGGGCCGCGTCCTTGTCGGCGGACGCGACGTGCGCGAATTGAATCCGACGGCGCTCCGCAGTCACATCGCGACGGTCATGCAGGAACCGACGCTGTTCTCGCGGACGGTCGCGGAAAACATCCAGTACGGCGCCGCCGACGCCAGCACGGCCGATCTCGAGCGAACCGCGATTCTTGCCTGCGCCGACGAATTCATCCAACGCTTGCCGGGCGGTTACCAGTCGTCGATTGGCGACCGCGGCGTGCAGCTCTCCGGCGGTCAGCGGCAGCGCCTGGCCATTGCCCGCGCCGTCTTGCGCCGGCCCAAGATCCTGATTCTCGACGAAGCCACCAGCGCTCTCGACGCCGAGCTCGAATCGGTCGTGCAGGTGGCGTTGCGCGCGCTCGACTACCGTCCGACGATGCTGATCATCGCGCACCGATTGTCGACGGTGGCAAAGGTCGACCGTGTCGTCGTGCTCGACGAAGGGCGAATCGTCGAGAGCGGCACCCACGACGAGTTGATTCGGACCTCAACCTTCTATCGCCAGCTCGTGCAGACACAGCTCGTCGCGCAATGACTGACGCCATCGAGTGGTACCGGTCTCCCACGATGCAGTCGCCCGAGCCGCCGTCGGCAGGTCGGTCGCTGCGAAACTGGCTGCGCGCCCGACTTCCCGAGCCGGATGTCCGGGGCAAAACGTTGGTGCTGTACTCGCGCCGGACGTTCCCCAAGGCGACGCGGGCGGGAATCCGCTCCGAGTTCCACGGCCTGTTCTCGGAGTTTCACTCGGTGCTTGGCGCGCTGGTCTACGCAGAAACGCACGGAGCCGCCGGGGTGCGGGTTCACTTTGAAAGCCCGTTATACGACGAGCCAGCCCGCGGGCCGAACTGGTGGACCTACTTCTTTGAATCCGACACGATGCGGGTGGAGCCGGCGGCATTCGACACTGCGCCTGAAATCCACTTGAACGCGGTCCTTACCAAGTACGGCAGGTTCGGCGGGTTCTCGGACATCGTGGGCGGACCGCTTGCGCACCTCTACCCCATGACCTACGGCGTCGACCGCTCGACGCTGCATCGGCTGCTCACCACCTACGTGCGCGTCCGGCCGGAGATTCTCGACGAGGTCCAGCGTTTCAGCGCCGCGCGCTTCGAGCCCGGCGCCTACCTGGTCGGCGTTCATTACCGCGGCACGGACTCGACCCACAAATGGACCGGCGCGCTGAACCACTATCGAACGTCTCGCGTTCCCTATGAGGGCTACGTCGACGAGGTCCGACGGGTGCTCGATGCCGCTGCCCCGCGGGCATACCAGATCTTCGTGGCGACCGACGAGATTGACTGTCTCGAGTTCATGCAGCGACAGTTCGGCGATCGCGTCCTCGCATTGGACGATGCGCCGAGAGTGCACCCGCACCAGCAGGCGGTGCACCTCGACCGCTCGCTGAGCGTGTCGAAATATCAAAAGGGACGGTCCGCGCTATTCGACGGCCTGTTGCTTGCTCGCGTCAACTATCTCGTGAAGGGGCGATCGAACCTCTCCGATGCTTCGCTTGCGTTCAATCCGCAGCTGCCGTATTCGTTCTGTCCAGACGTCGCCGCGCTGTTGCACGGTTAAGCAGTTCTAGCGCGATTCTTGCTGTACGTCCAAACAAGGAATACGCCCGCACCTACCCGCGAGGCGCCAGCGTCAGATAGATGGATTCGAGACGCCGGGCAATGCTTTGCCAGTCGTAGGCGCGCACAAACGCGGCGCCCCGCGCGCCCAGAGCGCGCCCCAGGTCCGGATTGGCCAGCAGCGCCACGATCTCGCGGGCCAGGGCCGCCGGATCGTCGATCTCAACCAGCCTGGCGCTTCCCGCTCCGTCGAGCATCTCCGCGTACCCCTCGATTCGCGTGGCGACGATGGGCCGCTCCGCCGCCATGGCCTCGAGCAGAACGATGCCGAAGCTTTCGTCGCCCAGCGCCGGCGAGCAGACGATGTCGGCTGCGCGATAGTAGGCGGGCAACAGGGCATCGGAGACCCGGCCCGTGAACAGGACGTCGACGTTCGCGTCGCGCGCCGCCGCTTCGAGCGCCGCCCGGTCCGGGCCGTCTCCGACAATGGCGAGCCGTGCGTCTGGGGCATAGCGCTGCACCGCCGGCATCGCGCGGATCAGGCGGTCCACGCCCTTCCTCGGCTCGAGTCGTCCGACGAACAGCACAAAACGCAGGTGGCTCGCCATCTCGGCCGGACGCGCAGTGGGGCGACGGAAGCGATCGACGTCGATCCCGTTTGGCACGATCTGATAGTCGCCGGGAAAAGCGTCGGCGACCGTGCGCCGGGCAGCGTCCGAGACGGCCAGGCGCGTGTGGATTCGCTGCATCAACGGAGCGAGCAGCCAATGGTACCGGCCGTACCATCGATGCCCCTTCTCGCGATGTGTGTGGAACGTGGCGACCACCGGCGCCCTGGACTGTCGCAGCGCGAACCACGGCACCAGCGGCATCAACGGCTCGTGCATGTGGAGGACGTCGAAGCGAGCGGTGCGCAGCAGGTCGGCGACGCGCCACCATGACCGCGGGTCCGTGCCGATGCCGGTCTCGGTCCCGCCGACGACCAGCGAGAGGCAGCCGCTCAGCGCGCGTTCGCCGTCGGCGAGCGGCACCGACGAGGCGCCGAACACGCAGACGTCGTGGCCGAGAGAGCGCAGTGCGCGCGCCTGCGCTCGCACGTGCGAGTTGACGCCTCCGTCGCGTCCGAGATCGTAGGGGGCGCAGATGCCAATGCGCATCCTTTACTGTCGCGCGGACCCCTGGCGCGCGGCCGTACGAGACCGGCGCAGGAGATCGCGCAGCGGCGGGACGAATCCACGCTCGACCGTCGCATGATACGGGGCATCGGATCGCAATGTGGAGACGAGGACCCGGTGCGCGCGCCCCAGATTGTGGTACGGCAGCGAGGGAATCCAGTGGTGCAGGGCGTGATAGCGCAAGCCGACCGGCGCAATCAGGACCCGGCAGGCGTTGGCGACTCGCGCCGACAGATGTCCCTCCGCGGCAATCGTGCACGAATCGAGCAACTGATCGGTCATCGACACTTCGCCCGAGTCCCGGTCGTAGCGGTGCGCGGCGAGCGTCCGTATGGCATTGACGCCCGACACGGCGGCGCTCGCGATTCCCCAGCACCACAACGCGGCCGTCGGAAGTCGCCCGCTCCACCACAGGCCCGCCGACATCCAGAACATCAGGCACGCGGCGGCTTCCTGCACGCGCCCGGCCGTTTCGAGACGCGTACGCCGCACGTACTGATGATTGATGACCAGCGCCGAGCAGCGGCCGACCACCAGTCGGCGGACGGCGGGGATCGCCCACGAGATTGGCGCGAGAATCCCAAATCGAACCGCCAGCGCGACAGGCGCCAGCAGCGATCCCGCCAACGCCGCAAGCATCAGCAGCGGCGACCGCTTGCCAAAGGGCACGTACTCGGGATCGGCCGGGGTGCCATAGCAGCTTTGGCGGTGGTGGTCCGTATGGACGCCTTCGTACAGGAACGAGGGGACGAGCAGCGGCACGCCGACCAGCGCGTTCCATGCGAGCCTGAAGGCAGGGAGTTCCCGCCCCGCGCGATGGGTGATTTCATGGATGAAGAGCACCGCGCGATACAGCGCCGCGATCGCCACGACCAGCAGGCCAGCCCGCTGCCACCCGTCGGTCACGACGGCTAGAACGAGCGCGATCCAGGCTAACGCTGCCGACCCGAGAAGGTCGAACCAGTACACGACCGGAACCGGCCGAAACCACGCGACCGGAATTGCGTGGATGGCCTCATCGAGACCGCGGTGCTTGCGCGGCACGGCGACGGCGGTGGCGGGGTGGGGCACTGGTTGGCCGATCGTACTACACCCCATCGCGCGTCCCGCCAGCGCGCGTCTGGTGGGGTGTCGGGTGGGGTGTCGGGTGGGGTGTCGGGTGGGGCGACCACGCAACAGTCCCCCTGGCGCCGCGCGTGTCAACGCCCTCGCCTGCCCTTGCTGAGCAGTTGAGCAATCCGCCCACAGTGGACAGTTCTATCCCGCCTGATCTAAGTCCCAGCCGTCTCAGCGTTGTCGGAGCCGTTCACTGGTTGTCCCCTCACGCGTGGGTCTGACGATGCAGTTGAACAGCGTGATGTTGGGATCGCGCACGAACCGGACGAGCAGGGCGGTCCACGACGTGTAGGCGTGCAGTCCCTCGTAGAATTCGGGGGCGATGCGGCGGACTTGCGGCAGCCGGCACCACGGAATCGTCACGAGGTCGTGATGCTCGTTGTGGTAGCCCACGTTGAACGACAGCTTGTTCAAAGGTCCGTAGTAGGAGTACGTCTCCTGCCCCGGCGCCAGGGCAAAGTGCTCCTGAATCCAGCGTGCGCCGAGCGGGTGCAGTCCAATCGCGAACACGGTCGAGGCGACAAGATATTTGAACGGCCCACTGCCTGCCCAGAAGACGAACAGCGCCATGCAGGCGCACTGGACGACGATATTGACGACAGTCCAGCCGTCGAGCAGCCTGACGCGAGTCAGACGCCTGGGCCGCACGATGCCCTGGACCGCGATGGTCCCCGCCACCCACAGCGCCTTCGCGACTCCGGACCGGCCGATCATGCGCGACTCGGTTGGGCCGGGTATGCCGGCGTCGAGCTCGAGGTCGCCCATGTTGCGATGGTGGAGGAGATGGTACTTGGCGAAGGAAATGGCCCCGGGCACGACGAGCGGCAGATTCGCCAGCAGGGCGACCAGACGGTTCGCGGTCCGCGACCGAAAGACCAGATTGTGGCAGCAGTCGTGGATCAGCGCCCACAACGCGTGGTCGATCGTGGCCCCGATCACGTACGCGCACGGCAGCCAGACGAACCAGCGCCGCGGGCCGACCAGCAGCGCGAGCCCGCCCTGTGCCAGCACGAGGGCCAGCGTCCACGCGGCGCTCAACGCAAACGGCCCGGCTAGCGAGCGCAGTTCAGGATGTGCGGCGAGCATTTGCCGGCCGCGCGCGGCGTGAGGTTCGCTGTAAGTGACGTAGATGTAGTCGGGCGAAGACAACAAGAATAAGGTAGTCTGCCTGATAGGGGCGCGCAAGCGCGATTTGCCCAGAAGGAAGGTTACTCGTGGATCTACCCGATCAGATTCGCCCGCACGCATGACCGGATTCTCAACCACGATCGATGTCGTTCCAGTCGGCGGCCGGCGGGATCTCGGCCGGTTCGTCAACTACGCCTACCAGCGGAACCATCTCGATCCGCATTGGATCTCACCGCTGCGGATCGCGGAGCGGGAAGTGCTCTCGGCGAAGAAGAATCCGTTCTTCGCGCATGCCGACGCCGAGCGATTCCTGGCGTGGCGAGATGGCCGCGTGGTCGGCCGCATTCTCGCGACCGACGATCGCCTGCACCAGGAGGCCCATCGCGACAATGCCGCGGCGTTCGGATTTTTCGAGGCGGAGGATCCACCGGTTGCGCAGGCATTGCTCGGGCGCGTCGAAGGCTGGGCACGACAGCGCGGCCGCGCCGTCGTGCGCGGACCCCTCAATCCTTCGCTGAACGAGAGCGCCGGACTGCTCGTCGACGGGTTCGATGCCGACCCGATGTTGATGATGCCCCACAACCCGCCCGAGTACGCCGAATTCATCGAAGCGGCCGGCTACCGGAAAGCGAAGGATCTGTTTGCCTGGCTGTACGATCTGGATCGGACGCTCGATCCGGGCATCGAAAAGCTCGCCGTGCGAGTGCGGGACCGATACCGCATCTCGGTGCGGCAGTTGGAGGTTCGCGAGTTCGAACAGGAGATCGAGCGCTTACGCGTGCTGTATTGCGGCGCATGGGCAGACAACTGGGGCTTCGTGCCTCCGACGTCGGCGGAATTCCGCCGCATCGGATCCGAGCTCAAGCAGATCTTCGATCCCCGCTGTGCGATTTGTGCAGAGATCGACGGCCGGGTCGTCGCGTGCGCCGTGGCCGTACCGGACGTCAACCAGGTCTTGAAAGGCACCGATGGCCGCCTCCGCGCGGGGACCATCATCCGGCTGCTTCGCCGCAAGACGATCATCGATCAGGTGCGGCTGCTGCTGCTCGGCATTCTTCCCGAGTACCGAGGGATCGGCCTCTTCCCGTTGCTCATCTGCGAGATGAGGCGCCACATCCTGACCAATCCGCGTTATCGCCGCGTCGAGTTCTCCTGGGTGCTCGAAGACAATCGCGACATCAATCAACCAGTCGAACGGATCGGCGCGCGACGGTACAAGACCTACCGGATCTATCAGAAGGCGTTGGCATGAGCCCAAGGGCCTGTCCGGAAATAACCGCACCCTTCGGGCTGCCGATGCATCCCGGCTGGCGGCGTTGCTCGTCGCTTACATAGTCCCGCTATGCTCGCTCCTCGCGCCTTGCCATCCGAGCGCCTCGACACCCAGAATGACGCACCTGTTTCCGGACCGGCCCTGAGCGTCGCCGTGACGGGCGCGACCGGTTTCATCGGCCGCCATCTCGTCGCGGAGCTCATCGCGCGCGGGATCGCGGTTCGGGCCATCGTGCGGCCTGAGTCGACCAACGAGTTGCCCGTCGGGGCGGCAGTCGTACGGGCGCCGCTCGAGCCTGGCGCCCTGCGCGACGCATTTGACGGCGCGGGCGCCGTGGTTCATCTCGCCGGTGTCATCAACACGCTCGACGAGGCGGCCTACGCCGCCGCGAACGTCGAGGGGACCCGGGCCGTCGCCGCAGCCGCCGCGCGCGCCGGCGCGCGCCTCGTGCACATCTCGAGCCTGGCCGCCGCCGGGCCGGCCCCCGCCAGTGCGCCACGCTCGGAGAGCGACACGCCCGGTCCGCAGACGCCGTACGGGCGCAGCAAGCTCGATGGTGAGCGGCTCGTGGCCGCGACATCGGAGCTGCGCTGGACCATCCTGCGGCCTGGGGTGGTCCATGGTCCAGGGGACCGTGCATTGTTGCCGATGTTCAAGCTCGCCCGGCTTGGTGTGCTGCCGCTCGTCGGCCGCCGCGATGCGGCGTACATGTTCGTGCACGTCCACGACGTTGTTCGGGCGATCACTGCGGCGCTCGAGACGCCGCGGGACGGCGAGGTCATGTTCGTCGCACATCCGCGCCCGGTGACGGCCCGGGAAGTCGTCGAGACGATTCGTCAGGCGGTCGGCCGCACGGCGGTCGTGATTCCCATCCCGCAGCCGCTGACGCACCTGGCCGCCGTCGCCTGCGAGCTGATCGCTCACGCCCTCGGCACGCCGCTGCCGCTCAATCGCGCCAGGTACGTCGAATTGTCCGCTGAAGGATTTGTGTGTCGGGTCGATCGGTTGCGCGAGCGTCTTGGCGTCGTCGCCGCGATCGATCTGCGCGAGGGCTTCGCCCAGACCGCGGCCTGGTATCGCCAGCAGGGCTGGATTAGACCGTAAGGCTGGCGCCCACGCCGACGCGCTCGAAAATTTCCAGCGCCTGAGTGATGTGCTCGACCGTGTGCGCGGCCGAGCAGCTGGCCCGCAGCACGCATTCGTCGCGCGGGCAGCCCGGCGGCACGATCAGATTCACGTACAACCCTTCGGCGAGCAATTCCTGCCAGAGCGCAATCGTGCGCTGTTCCTCGCCGGTGAAGATCGGCACAATCGGCGACTCGGTCGGGCCAATGCGGTAGCCGCGCTTCAAGAGACCGTCGCGGAACCGCCGGACATTCGACCACAGCTGATCGCGAAGCTCCGGATGCTCGCGGACGACGCGGACGGCGGCCCGCACGCTGGCGAGATTCGCCGGTGAACCTGAGGCCGTGAAGACGTACGCGCGCGCGAGAAAATGCAGCGCCCGCAACTCGGCGTGATCCGACACACAGACACCGCCGACGCCTGCCAGCGACTTGGAGAACGTGCCGACAATGAAGTCGACCTGGCTGAGCACGTCCTGCGCCTCGGAGCAACCCAGGCCGGTGGCGCCATAGGTGCCGAGCGAATGCGCTTCGTCGACCATGAGGTAGGCGCCGTGGCCGCGGCACACATCGACGATCTCCTTGAGAGGCGCTACGTCGCCGCGAATCGAATAGAGCCCTTCGACCACGACCAGGCGGTTGCGCTGGCCGGCCGGAAGTCGCTCGAGCTTCTTGCGCAAGCTCTCCGGCGAGTTGTGCCGGAAGGCGACCACCTGGGACGCGGTGTGACGCGTGGCGTCGTAGATGCTGGCGTGGCTGTCGCTGTCGATCAGAATGGTGTCGTCCACGCCGCACAGACCGCCGATGAGCGACAGATTCGCCTGGTAGCCGGTGCTGAAGATCAGGGCGTGCCGCTTGTGGAACCAGTCGGCGAGCTCCCGCTCGAGATCCTCGTGCAGCGACAAGGTGCCGTTAGCGGTGCGCGAGCCGGTCGTGCCGGTCCCGTACTCCGCCAGGGCATCGCGCGCCGCCGCGACCACGGTCGGCTCGAGCGTCAGGCCCAGATAGTTGTTCGAGCCGAACATCAGCGTGCGCTTGCCGTTGATCACGACTTCGCACGGGCCGAGCACACGATCGATCACGGTCTCGCCCGGACGGGCGCGACCCGACGCAAACATGGCCCGTCGTTTCTCGACGGCCTTCAACTTGTCGAGCAGGTCCTTGCGGTGTTCCGTCACGCGTGCAGTCCCGTCTGACCCCCTGCCGCTTCGAGGTCGCCTCGTTCGTACCGCTGTTTCGTTGCGGCACGCCGCACTTTACCGCTGGTGGTGCGTGCGACCATCCCATGACGCACAAGCACGACGTCGTGGATGAGCAGCCCGCACAAATCGACAATCCGCCGCCGAATCGCGTCGGTGAGCACATCGGCGGGCACCGTCCCGCTCGGCTCGACCACGATGACCGCGCGTTCCGGCCGTCCACGCTCCGCCGTCCCGAAGGCGACAACCCGGCCGCGCCTGATACCGGCCAGGTCGTCGATGCTCCATTCCAGATCCTGAGCGTGGTGCTTTCGACCGTTTACAATTATGACGTCCTTCACGCGCCCGCACACAAACAACTCGCCATCCGACAGGTAGCCGAGGTCGCCTGTGTGCAGCCACCCGTCGCGAATGCTGTTGGCGGTCAGCGCCTCGTCTTTGTAATACCCCGGGGTCACCGAGGGGCCCGACAGGCTGATCTCGCCGATACTCCGCTCGGGCAGTGCCCGCCCGGCCTCATCGGTAATCCGGATCTGGTGGCCCGGGAAGGCCATGCCGCAGCTGACGAGGGTCAGGCGCTCGCCCTGGCCGGGCGGCGCGTGAGTCGCCACCCGGCGCACCGTGACCGAGTCGGTGGAGAGGTGCTCGACGCGAAGGTCCCGCGCTCGCGGCGACACCGTGGCGGCGAGCACGTGCTCGGCGAGGCCATAGCAGGGAAGAAAACTGGTGGCGCGAAACCCCGCGGGCCGGAACTTCTCCGCAAACGCGGCCAGCGTCGGCGCGTGAATCGGTTCCGCGCCGCATCCCGCGACGCGCCAGGACGACAGGTCCAGTCCCGCGACGTCCGCGTCCTTGACTCGCCGGACGGCCAGATCGTAGGCGAAGTTTGGCGCGAAGCTGACCGTGCCTCGATGCCGTGAAATCGCCCGCAACCAGTCGACGGGGCGTTTCACGAAGGTTTGCGGCGTCAAGAGCACGGCCGGCAGCGAGCCGTAGACGGCGCCGATGGCCATGCCGACCAGGCCCATGTCGTGGTACATCGGCAGCCAGCAGCACAGCCCGTTCGGTATCTTGCCCGTCTGGCAGTTCAACGGCCGC
>JBDTVS010000165.1:0-32656 GCA_040007095.1 Acidobacteriota bacterium | reverse complement strand
CCGCGAGGCGGGATGCAGCGCTCGCCGAATGCAGACGGACTTTTGCCACGGGCTGCCAATACCGAGTGCTGCCATCGTATCAGACGAAAAGGCCCCGTTGGCGATTCGCCGGCCGCGCAATTGCCTGAAACCCTCCTCGCCTTGCCTTCCGGGCGCCTCGACACCCAGAATGACTCCCGTATTTCCTGACGAGCCCTTACTATAGGGTGCGAAACGGACGTTGGATCGGCCCGAGGGGCTGACGTCTTCAAGGAGAAGTCGAATGGGACGAATCGGCCGTAGCTTTCAACTCGTCGGGCAGTCCTACCGGATTCTGATGCGCGACAAGGAACTGATGGTGCTGCCGCTGATCTCGGGCGCGATCATGGCGGCTGTTGTCGCGAGTTTTGCTTTTGGCTTTGGCCTCGATATGTCGAGAGTGGAACGGCACGGGCCGGACGTGTATCTCCCCGTGTTCCTGATGTACGTCGTGACCTATGCGGTCGGGATCTTTTTTCAGGCCGCTGTCGTGGCCGGCGCTACCGATCGCATGAACGGCGGCGACCCGACGCTGGCGTCGGCGCTGGCGGCGGCTGGCCGGCGGTTCGGGCCGATTCTGCTGTGGGCCGTTGTGGCCGCGACCGTAGGGATGGCCTTACGGGCGATTCAGGACCGCGTCGGCTTCGTCGGAAAGATCATCGCGGGCCTGATCGGCGCTGTCTGGTCGCTCGCGACATTCTTCGTCGTGCCCGTCCTCGTGCTCGAAGACCGTTCGATCGGCGAATCCTTCACCCGATCGCTGGGTGTGTTCAAAAAGACGTGGGGCGAAACGGTCGTGGGTGAAAGCAGCCTCGGGGCCGCTGCGATCTGCGCCTGGGTGACGCTCGTCGCCATCGTCGGCCTGCTCTCGTATGTCATCGGCGTCGTGGCGGTGGCGGTGTTCCTCGTCGGCGCCATTTGCCTGATGGTATTTTTCTCCGCGCTCCAGGGCGTGTACGTGGCGTCTCTGTACCGGTACGCGACCCAGGGACTGGCGCCGCCGGGGTTCGACGGGACGCTCCTCGATCGTGCGTTCGTTCCCAAGAAACGCTGAGACGACGCTCGAGATGACTGAATAAGGATGCGACGATGAGTCAAATGGAGCAGGATCGACGAATCGACTACCTCGAGTTTCCGGCGACGAATATCCAGGGCACGAAGGAATTCTATTCGGCGGTCTTCGGATGGAAATTCACCGACTACGGCCCCGCCTACACCAGCTTTCACGACGGCAGAATAGGTGGCGGGTTCACCACCGACGCCAAGGTGGTCGTCGGAGGTGTACTGATCGTGCTCTATGCGCGCGAGCTGGACACCATCAGGAGAAGCATCTCCGAGCACGGCGGGCGGATCACCAAAGAGACGTTCGAGTTTCCCGGCGGGAAGCGCTTTCATTTCGCTGATCCCAATGGCAACGAGCTCGCGGTATGGTCGGAACAGTGAAAAGGGCACGCGCGCTGACGGTCGGCGACTATTTGGCTCAGTTGACAGACGACAAGCGCGCGGCGCTTCAGAAGCTTCGCCGAGCCATCAAGGCGGCGGCGCCAAAAGCCGAAGAGTGCGTCAGCTACGGGATTCCGGCTTTCCGTCTCGACGGAAGGATGCTGGTCTGGTTTGGCGCCGCGACCAACCACTGTTCGTTTTACCCTGGTGCGTTCCCCATCAAGGCGCACAAGCGTGAGCTCACGGCCTACACGATCAGTAAAGGGACGATACGGTTCCGACCGGATCGTCCGTTGCCGGCCGCTCTCGTGCGGACGATCGTCAAGACGCGAATCGCAGAGCGCGCCCGTCCGGAAGAAGCCGGATCCGTGAGATCCTGAAGACACGATGAAGCTTGTGGCCTTGAGCGTTGGCGGACCGCGCCAGATCGAGTGGCGCGGTGACTTTGTGCGCACCTCCATTTTCAAGGAGCGCGTTGCCGGCACGCGCCACGTGGCGCCGTTGAACATCGACGGCGATCAGCAATCCGATCTCTCCGTGCATGGCGGACGCGACAAGGCCGTGTATGCCTATCCGTCCGAGCACTATCCCCTCTGGCGCCGCGAGCTCTCCGAGCCGGACCTGGCGTGGGGCGGCTTCGGCGAAAACCTCACGACGGAAGGCGTCACCGAGCACGACGTTTCAATCGGCGATCGCCTTCGCATCGGCACCGCGGAGTTCGTCGTCACGCAGCCGCGCCTGCCGTGTTTCAAGCTCGCCATCCGCCGCGACCGCCTCGACATCGTCAAGCGCTTTCAGCGCAGCGGGCGCAGCGGCTTCTATCTGTCGGTGGTGCGAGAGGGCGAGTTGCAGGAAGGTGACACGATTGAAATCGTCGCGCGCGACGAGCGGGGCCTGAGCGTCGCGGCCACCGTGCAGCTGTTCAACGCTGACGATGCGGATCTCGAGGGGCTCAGGATTGCCGCGACACATCCCGCGCTGTCCCCATCGTGGCGCGCGGATTTCAACGAGCGTCTGGCGAAGCGGGCCGAGGGATGACACGCCCACCGTGCCAGTGCCAAGTCTGGCGTCGCACCGGAATAGACCATTTTTCAGTTACTCTATCAAGGAGTTATCAAGACGCTTTGGCGTTAACGCCCCGGAGGACCACAGCGTCCTCCAGCCTCGGCCTGTCCGGAGGCATGGCGGTTTCAGTCGGGTAGCCGCTATATGCGTTCCAGCGAACTGCTTCTTCCACTGGGCGCCTGGAAACGCGAGCGGATCTGGAGGTCGAGTGATGCCTCTTACTGCTGAAGGTGATCGCGACGGCGATGTCACGGCTGCCTCGGCGTATCGTGAGAAACCCTCGAGATCGCCGGAATCGAAGACTGCTGGCCCGGCGCGGCCTGCGGCCATTTCAAAGCCAGCCGGTATGGCCCTGCTGAATCTTGGCTGCGGTGACAAGGGGCATCCCTCGTTCACCAATGTCGATCTGGTTGCCCGCCCGGGCGTCGTCGGACACGACTTGAGGCAGGGCATTCCTTTTCCCGATCGAACCTACGATCTGGTCTACCACTCGACGATGCTCAGCCATTTCGGACAGGCGGAAGCCGCCGGCTTCATGCGCGAGTGCTGGCGCGTGTTGCGGCCCGGCGGCGTGCTTCGGGTCGTGACCGAAGATCTCGAGCGAATGTGCCGCGTCTATCTGGAGAAGCTGGAAGCGGCAGACAACGGCGACGCGCAGAGTGCGCACGACTACGACTGGATGATGCTCGAGCTCTACGATCAAGCCACGCGGGTGGTCCGGGGTGGTGGAATGGTTCAGTACTTGAGCCAGGATCCTCTACCGAACGAAGCCTTTGTCTACGACAGAATAGGTGAGCAAGGGAGGGAGATCGTCGCTGCAATCAGGAGCGCTCGGCGCCCCGCACATTCGCCCAAGGCCACATCTTTCTTCCAGCGTGGACTGCGAGAAAAGGTCCGGAGGCTCATTCGCGGCATGGTGCTCGGGTCTGACGGCCTGAAGGCGTTTGATGTCGGCAGGTTTCGGCTGTTCTCCGGTCAGGTGACTCAGCGAATGTACGACCGGTACTCCCTGAAGCGGCTGTTCCTGAACGCCGGATTTTCCAACGTCGTGCAAAGAACCGCGATGGAAAGCGGTTGTCCCGTCTGGGAAGGCGTCAACCTGGATCTCTCGCCAAGCGGGCAGCCGGCCAGGCCGCATTCGATCATCATGGAAGGGGAACGGGTCTCGTAGGCGCGGTCTGACTATCGTCGGGAGGCGTGCGGTCCGATCGAGCGTGCGGCAATTCTCCGATGTTTATTCCGAAGGCGGACGCGTGCCGTCGGAGGCGACGGGACGATCAGCGGCCGGCACCGCCAGCCCGCGCTCGCGCATCATTTTCCGCAGCGCTTCCGCCGTCTCAGGGTAACGCTTGAAGATATCCGGCGTGTATTCGACGCCTTCGGCGATGGTGAGCGGCGTCCAGCCTTTGTTGTTCTTGACGTCGAGCCGTGCGCCGCGATCGACAAGCAGTTCGAGAATCGCGACCGAGCCGCCGCGCAACACCGCTCCATGCGCGGCCGTGTTGCCGTTCTTGTCCACCTCGGTCACGGCGCCGGCCCCTAGCTCGATCAGCAACTTCACCGCGGCGATGCCTTCCTCCTCGGTGCCTGGACTCTCGCCCGGAGCCCAGATGCCCACGCCGGCGGCGACCATCAGCGGCGTGGTTCCATCGACGTTCGACAGCTTCGGATCGGCGCCTTCCGCGAGCAGCGCCCGCATCAGAGGTAAATCGAGCGCCTTGGCGGCCAACAGAAAAGGTGTCGCGCCGATCCGGTTCAGCATGTTGCGATTGCCGTCACGCGGTTCCTTCCGCTGCCGCGCCTGCAGGTCCGCCCCATACGCCACGAGCTTCTTGACGAGCTCGAGCGCGTCTGTCTTGCCGGTCGGAACGGGACCCGGCAGGTTGTAGCCGTAGTTCGGCCGCCGCGTCCACGCAATCTGATGGAGCGGGGTCCACCCCTGCAGGTCCGCGTTTGGATCAGCGCCATAGTCGAGAAGAAAAGACGCCAGTTCGTAGTGAGCGTTCACGACCGCGAGGGTCAGAGCGCTGGTGCCGTCAGGAAGCGTCTCGTTGACGTCGGCTCCGGCCTCGAGCAGCACTCGAGCTGCACCAACGTGACCGCCGCGGACGGCAAACAGGTATGGCGTGAACACCCGCCCGTTCGATCGTTCGTGCAGGTCGGCACCGGAGTGCAGGAGCAACTGGATCGCCTCCGGGTGATTGTCGGCGGCGGCCCACATCAACGCCGTCTGACCCTTCCAGCGATCCTTCGCCCTGACGTCCGCGCCGTGCGCGAGCAGTGCCTTGATGGTGGGTACGTCGCCGGAACGCGCCGCCGTCATCAACGGTGTTTCTCCGCCCGGCAGCGCCGCGTTCGCGTCGGCGCCAGCCTGCAACAGACGCTCGACGATGGCGGCGTCCGCATTTGTCGCGGCGAGATGCAGCGGGGTGACGCCGTAGCGATTCGCCGCCCGGGGATTCGCGCCGGACTTCAACAGTAGTTCGACCATCGGCAACTGGTCGTGGTGCGCCGCCCAATGCAGCGCCGTCGTCCCGTCGGCTTCCTGGGCATTGACGTCCACTCGCTGGGCGACGAGCGATCGGACCGCCGCGGCATCGCCGGTCTGTGCCGCCGCGAGCAGCGGCGACGGCGGCTCGGTGGCGGCGGCAGTCGCCGCGAGAAGTGTGGCCGGAATCAACCACAGGAACAGTCGGCAAACGCGCATCACATACTCCAACGGGTGCGGGGTCAGCTGGCAATACCACGGACTCAAGGAGGACAGTTTCCTTGGTCGTGAGTCAGTTCACGTCAACCACCGAGCACACCGAGCAAACCCCGGAATGTTTTCGGTGAGTTCGGCGATCTCGGTGTTGAGCCTGGTGAAGCCGTTGACACGTGACCCATTGCTCATTGTTCTCGTCGTTCTCGCCCGAAGGCACTTTGGTTCCGGTAACGGCTACGCGGTCAGCGGATCGCTGGGTAACCGCCCCGTGCTGTCGCCGAGCGTTTCGGCTCTGACGCCCACCTTGTCGAGCATGCTCAGCAGCAGATTCGTCATCGGCGTTTCCTTCGTGTAGACGACATGCCGATCGCCTTCGAACCCTCCGCCGACGACAGCAAGTGGCAGGTCGTAATGCGTATGCAGGTTCGAGTTGCTCAGCCCGGCGCCGTAAAGGAACAGGGAGTGATCGAGCAGCGTGCCGTCGCCGTCCGGCGTGGCCTGAAGCTTCTCGAGGAATGCCGCAAAGAGCTGTGCCTGATAAACATTCACCTTCGCGTACCTCGCCATCTGCTCGGCTTTGTCGCCGTGGTGCGACAAACCGTGGTGTCCCTCCGTGATGCCGATCTCCGGGTATGAACGGAAATTCAGCTCGCGCCCGAGCATGAACGTGACGACGCGGGTGATGTCGGCCTGAAAGGCGAGCCGCTGAAGCTCGTACATCATGCCGACATGCTGGTCGAATCGTTCGGGAATGCCCGTCGGACGCTCGAGCGCGGGCAGCTCCACCCGATCGTGCGCTTCGACGGTCTGAATCCGCCGCTCGATTTCGCGCACCGCGTCCACGTAGTCACTGACGCGGCCGCGATCCGAGGGACTAAGCTTCGCCCGCAGACGCGCCATCTCGCTGGTGACCGAGTCGAGAATGCTCCGCGTCTCCTTCGCCCGCTGGAGCCGCTGCGACGCGGTCCCACCATCGCCGAACAATCGCTCGAAGAGCGCGCGCGGATTGTTCTCGGTCGGCAGCGGCGTGGTCGCCGAACGCCACGCGAGTGTGTTCATGTAGACGCAGCTGTAACCATTGCCGCAGTTGCCGACCAGATAGTTCTGATCGACATTGATTTCAATCGAGGGCAGCGCTGTCTCGGCGCCAAGCACCGAGGCTGCGATCTGGTCGGCCGAAATCCCGTTGTACGCGTCGGCGCCTTCCGTGTGCTTGGGGTGCACGCCGGTGAGCCAGGTGCTCGTGCCGCGGGCATGATCGCCGTTCGCGCCGTCGTTCGACGCGTCGGCCTGGTGGTGCGTCAAGCCGCTGATCACGACCATTTTCTGCTTGAATGGCGCAAGCGGCGCGAGGATCGGCGACATCTGGAACTGCCGCCCTTCGCTCCTCGGCCGCCAGTAGTTCACGCCGCTGAAGTTCATCGACACGCCGTTCGGGAGGTAGACGAACCCCAGCCGCCGTGGCGCGTTGGCGGCCGTCTTGGCCAGCACGGAGAACGGCGGCACCATGGCGTCGAGCAGCGGCAGCGCCACCGTGGCGCCGATCCCCCGGAGCACTGCGCGCCGGGACAGGGCTTTCTTCAGCACAATCATGAGGCGGTTCTCCTCATCTGAAACGGCGCGCTCGACACGACGCCAAGCACCAGCGCCGAGGTGAAACGATAGTCGTTCGGCGCCGCTTGCCGGAGGATGGCGCGAATGGCCGGCATGTCGTAGTACTCGAGCTTGCGGCCGACGGCGTAGGTCAACAGCCTGTCCACGACGGTCGACAGGAAGCGATCGGATCGCGCGAGCAGTGCGCGCTTCAGCCCGTCGGGGCCGTCGAATTTCGTCCCATCGGGCAGCATCGCCGACGCATCGATCGGCACGGAGGACTCGCCGCGCGTCCGCCAGTGGCCGACGCCGTCGAAGTTCTCGAGCGCAAGGCCGATCGGATCCATCATCGAGTGGCAGCCGGCGCACACCGGGTTCGCTCTGTGCTGCGCGAGGCGCTCGCGCATCGACAGCACCGCCCCCCCGCCATCGGTCGACTTCAGATCGCCGACATTCGGCAGTGGCGGCGGCGGTGGGGTGCCGAGCAGGTTCTCGAGAATCCACTTGCCCCGCACCACCGGAGAGGTGCGATCGGGATAGGACGTCACCGTGAGAATGCTGCCCTGGCCCAGCAGGCCCCCTCGCACGCTGTCCTTGTCCCACGTGTAGCGGCGGAAGCGACTGCCCTTCACCGTCGCCACTCCATAGTGCAGCGCCAGCCGTTCGTTGAGAAATGTGTAGTCCGCACGCAGCAGGTCGAGCGCATTGCGATCTTCGTGCACGATGCTGTCGAAGAACAGCTCCGTCTCGCGTCGGAACGCCTGGCGCAGATTGTCGTCGAAATCGGGAAATGCGCTCTGTGCCGGGCCGGTCACCGGCAGATTGCGCAAAAACAGCCACTGACCTGCAAAGTTCTTCGTGAACGCGTCCGACCGCGGGTCGGCCATCATGCGCCGCACCTGCCCCGCCAGCACCGCCCGATCCTTCAGCTGGCGCTTGGCCGCGAGCTCGAGCAGCTCATCGTCGGGAATGCTGCTCCAGAGGAAGAACGACAGACGCGACGCCAGTTCCAGGTCGCTGACCCGATATGCCGAGTTGGGAGGCAGGTTCGGCGGATCGAGCTCGACGCGGTACAGGAATTCGGGACTGACGAGCAGCCGCCTAATCGCACGCTCGACGCCGGCATCAAAGCCCGACTGGCTTGCGGCTTCCTGAAACTGCGTGAGGAGAGGCTCGACGTCGGCACTGGCCACCGGCCGTCGGTACGCGCGACGGGCCAGCGCGGTCAGGATCCGTCTCGCGCACGCGGCGTCAGACGATCCCGCCGAGGATCCGCGGGCTGCCGACGACGAGGGCACTGGCGAACACAGGTAGATCCGCTGGCGGCTCGGCGACAGGCTGGCGCCTCCAGCTTCGTACGGACCGCTGATTTCGACGCTCCTCAACGCCGCGCCCATCCGTGATTCGGGAACGTTGTTGCCCGCCGGATAGGGTCGCAGGAATGGCAGGCGCGGCGTTTCGTCGATGGCGGAGCTCTGCTTGAGGAAGGCCACGACGACGGCGTGTTCGCCGGCCGTGACCGGGATCCGAATCTGCCAGTTGTCGTCGATGTGATTGCGCAACTCCCGCGAGCTTGGCGCGCCAGCCTGCGGCGGCGCACCACCCGCGCGGCCACCTGGCGCGTCCGCGCTGGCGGGTGCGGCTTCGGGCGGCGGCTGTCCGGCCACACGTGAACCTCGTGGCGCGGGCGGCTGGCCGCCCGGCAGCGTGAAGATCTGCAGCCGCCTCCCGTCGATGCTGACTTCGAGATCCTGATTTTCGGTATACACCGGCACGCCGTCATTCAAGTCCCGGGCGATCTTGACGCGGATCGCGTACTCGCCATCGGTGGGGAACAGGTAGTGAATCTTGGTGCCCCCACGTGTACCAAACGGCATGTCGGGCAGGTGATCGTCCTGCCCGAGATCGTCAGCCACCCGGTAATACTCCACATTGGGCAGCGACGTCGACGCACCGACCGCCAGGCGGCTGATCTTCTGCGCCGCCGCCAGGTAGCGATCCATCAGCGTTGGCGACACGGTGAGCACGTTGGCAATGTTGTCGAAGCCCGCGCTGACGTCGTCGCTCGGCAGCAACCCCGCGACGTCGACGTTCACTGCGAGCAAATCGCGGACTGCGTTCTGGTATTCACTGCGATTGAGCCGGTGAAAGGGCTCAGGTCGCCCGGGATCCGGATGTGCCGCCGATGCGCGATCAAGCGTGTCTTCCAGCCAGGAGGCGAACCCGTCCAGCACGGCCTTGTCCGGACGCGCCCGGCCGGCCGGAGGCATCAGGCCGGCGCGCAGCTTCAAGACGACCTTTTCCCAGCGTTCGGCGCCGTCGGGAACCCGGGCGAGATCCAGCGTGTCGAGCGCGATCGGCGTGGCGGCCGCGGCCATCATCCGCTGATTGTGGCAGCCGACGCAGTACTGGTTGAGCAGCGCACGCTGACCGGACGCCGGGTTGACCGCCGCCGCGGGTGAGCGCGGCGCCTGCGACGGCGCGACCGCGGCGGTGTTGACGACGGCGCAGGCAAAGACGATGCATCCGACCCCGAGCAGCCGCTCGGGTCGTGTGCTCCGGCGACACAGACGTTGCACGCCAGACGAAAGCCCCATGTCACCTTCCGACTAGAACGAGTAATTCACCGACAACTCGGCGATTCGCGGGAGCAGGACGTTGGTCACGGTGCCGAAGTTCGCACCGGATGTGACCGTCCGTGCGGTGACCGTATTGGTGTTGAGCGCGTTGAAGACATTCACGCGCAGCGTGGCCTTCTGCCCCCTGATCACCTCGAATGATTTCTGCATGCTGATGTCGAGGAGCGCGATGTTCGGCAGGCGATACTGCGTGCCCAATTCCTCGGTCGGCAGGGTAATGGTTGGAATCTGCCGGCCGCCGGAGAAGATGAAGGTGCGTCGCTGAGGAGTGCCGCTCTGGTGCAGGTAATTCGCCGAGAAGACGATGCCGTGCGGAAAGAGGTATGAGCCCGATGCCCGTCCGAGCCACTCCGTCGTATTGTCGGCATTGTTGATTTCGGCGTTGGGATCGTAGGTGGCCAGATAGTAGGTCAACCCGCCTGTCGTGCCAGCGTTGCCGATGAACGGGATGTGCTTCTTGGTAAACGAGAACGAGGCATACGCCTGCCACCGGTTCGCCATCCGGCGACTCAGTGCGAATTCGCCGCTCTTGAAGCTCTGGCTGGCGTTGTCGTCGTTGATCAGCGTTGGTGTCTGGTTCCTGACCCCGGCGAACTCGGGCGCATAGTCGTAGTAGGTGACGAAATTGCCCGTATCGTCCGCAGTTCCAAGCACGCCGTCGGGCCCGGGATCGGCACTGCGAATCGGGATGTTGTAGGCGTCGTAGGGTCGTTTGGTGTTGGCCAGGCGATGCTGGTTATAGGTCTTCGAGTAGATCCCACTGACCCGCAGGGCCAGGTTCGGCATCAGCTCCCGTTCGACTGACGCAGTGAATTCGTTGGTGCCCGGCGTCTTCTCGTTCGGGTTGATCACGCCCAACGCGAACGCGCCGTCGCCTTGCGTCGTCGACAGATAGTCCACGCCGTTCGGATCGAGGTTCGCTTCCCCAGGCTGGTATTGCTTGTCGTTGTTCAGATCGTGCCAGACGTAGGTGGTCTGGTTGAACTGATTCCAGTTCGCGATCTGCGTCATGTCCGTGTAGCGCATCATGGGGAACCGACCCCACCCGCCCTTGACGACGGTCTTGCCGTCACCCAGGGGATCGAAGGCGACGTGGATGCGGGGCGCCACGGTGTTCCAGATCGGCTCCTCGATCAAGGGGAAGCATTGCGCGGGATTTGCAATATCGCCGGGTGGGTCGGCTGCGGTTCGGCATTGCGGCGGCGCAAAGCCGAGGTCGTGTGCATAGCGGACGCCGAGGTTCAGCGTCAGCCGCGATCCCATCCGCCAGGAGTCCTGCACGTAGGCGTCGGTGTAATTCTCGAGATCCAGAGGCGTTGCCGGATAGTTGAATACGATCAGCCGGAACGGTACGCCGCTGCGCAGCTGCAGCTGATAGTTGCCCGAATCGTAACTGTCGGGAACCACGCCCTCGTTGAAGTCATGGGCCGCATCCTGTGGACCGCGGTTGCGCGAGCTGCGGGGCCGGTCCGATCGGCGCCGCATGAACTGCGAGCCAATCTTGATGTCGTGATTGCCGAGGAACAGATCCGGCTTGAACCAGCTGAGGCTGCCGCGAACCTGGTGGTTGTAGTCGTCGGGATCGTCACCGTCGACCGCCGCCATGCCGGTGGTGGTCCCGAGTACGGTGTCGGTCGTCAGGATCTTGCCGTAGCCATAGCCGCGGAAGGTGGACCACCAATGCATGTCGGCGCCCATGATGCTGATCATCATGGAGTTGCCTTTCACCGCCTGCCATTCGACTTTCTCGACATTCGACGGCAACTGCTGGCCGCTGCGTGATTCCCAGGCCGTGAGCCGGCTTCCGCTCCCCATCGAGACTTTCTTGGCATGGGTGTGAAAGCCAAGGATCTTGTTCGCGTTGTTCACCTGCCAGGACACTTTCTGGGTGTCGAAGTATTGAAAGTCGTCGGAATAGCACTGGTCGCCGTTGGGCTGGAAACACTGCAGCGTGTCCTGCTTCTGCGCCCGGCGCCGTCCACCGGTGTAGAACCACAGCTTGTTGCGGATCAGGCGGCCGCCCAGATCTCCCGACACGTCGGTGCGATACTCGAGCTGGCCGGGGGCGGAGATGCCCAGCGCGTTGAGCCCGGCATCGATGTTGTTGCCCTGGAATACGTGGTTCTGAAACGCAAAAAACCCGCTGCCGTGGAAATCATTCCCACCCGACTTGAGGATGCCGCTAATCAGTACTCCGCGAGTGGGTACCTCGGCCGGGTTCCCGAACGTACCGACCTTCGCCTCCTCGACGTTGCCGTAGTCCCAGTAGATGCCGCCCTGCGTGCCCGACTTCGCGGCACTGACCACGACCCCATCGATCGTCTGCCAGGGCTGGTTGTCCTGACCGAAGGCATGGAACGCCGGCGGGCTGGTGATGCTGTCGCCGCCGATATCGATCTGCGGACGCACGCCAGGCGCCTGACCCATGAAGGCCACCGTGCCGTTGCGGCTGCTTGGAATCGTGTCGAGCGTCTCTCTGGTCAGCCGCGTCGCGGAGGTGGTCGAGACCACGTCCACGACAGGCGAGGCGCCAGAGACGGTGACCGTCTCCGCGATTCCGCCCAACTTCAGCTGCATGTCGATCTTCGCCACGAACGACGCCGTCAGGATGATGCCTTCGCGCCGCACCGACTGAAAGCCCGACAGCGTGAATTCCACCGCGAACGTACCAATCGGCAGTGGCGTGAGCCGATATTCGCCCCGCGCATCGGTGACCGCGGTGACCGACGGCAGTTGCAGCGCCGGACTCGTGGCGGTCACCGTCACACCGGGAAGGGTGGCTCCGCTCGGATCGGTGACGGCGCCGACAATGCCCGCTTCCTGCTGCGCCAGCACGCGCCCGGGCGATGCGAAGAGCAGTGCGGCCACGACGGCGACCACTACCGATTGCCACCGACTGTTCGAAGAGGTTGAGGTCATCGCTTCACCGTGAGTGCGACCAACGCGTCGGCCCTCGGCTGTCGTTCGAGGTCCCGGCAGGTCGCGATCATCTGTTCAAACTGCGCCGCGGGTATCGGCAGCCCGGGAATGACGCCGCGAATTCGACGGACTTCCTCGTCGAAGTCCCACATGAATTCGCGTCCGGTGGCCTGCTTCGTGTAACTCCTGCCATCCTTCATGAAAATGGTGACGCGCGGACCAAACAGCGTCATCTGGTGGGACGGAATGATCGTCACGCGTTTCATGAGCTCGAGCACCTCGGGCGGATCGGGCGTGCCGGTCAGCAGAGGGAAGCCGCGTTTGACGACGCCGTAGGCGCTGTAGAACCGCGTGCTGCCGCGTCTTGGCTCCGCGACCGAATCTTCCCGCTGCGTCGCAAAGGCGGGACTTGGATATTGCGTCTCGAGCCAGTTCACGACCGCCTCGACGCGATCGACGTCCTGGTACTTGATGTCGTGCTCCTCGCACAGCTTCGCCGTGACGTCGACGTGCGCGATGTTGTAGCCGGGGACGGAGTAGATGCGGTAGAGCGTCTCCAGGAACATCCAGGTTTGACCGAGGCCCACGGTCAGCTTGTCCAGGCTGGTGTGCGTGTCGCCGACGAAGCTGTAGGTGAGCTCACCGGTGTTATTGCCGGCGTAAGCATGATAGAAGCCGGCCGGACCTTCGAGCACGGCTTCGCCGCCGGCAACTCTTCCTTGTTTCGCGAGCGCGACCGCCAGCATCGCGTTGCGCACGGCCGCACCCTCGCGCAACGCACGGCTTTCGAGGTTGCTCCCCGCGAGATTCGTGCAGAGCGAGATCACCGCGTGTACCTGGTCCTCGGTGAAGTGCATGATTTTCGCGGCAGCGATCGCCGCGCCGAAGATGCTGAACACGGGACTCGCATGAAAGCCGCGCGCCATGACCGTCGGAATCCAGTCCGCGGCCATCCGCTCCATGACCTCGTACCCGGCCACGACACCGGTCATGAAGTCCCTTCCCGAGGCGCCCTCGGTTTCCGCGGCGATCAGGGCGCTCGGGATGATGGCGGTGCCGGGGTGGGTGAGCATGCGAAAGGTGTCCCACTTCCCACCCGCCAACATCATCTCGGAGTTGGCGTAGGCAGCGCCGCCCTTGGTCACTTTGGCTCCGCTGACCATGACGGTGGCGCCGTTTCGCACGCCGGCGTCTTCGTCGGTGACGAACTGCGCGGCTTGCTGACCTGCCGGCAACTGAGACCCGAGCAGTGCCGATGCCAGGTTCTGGAGGGTGAGTCCCTTGGCACGATCGATCACCGGCGCGGGCAGATCTTCGTAACGCAATCCAACCACCCACTGGGCAAACTGTCTGCTCAGTGGCTTGGTAGCGGAGGCGGCGGTGCCGGCCGGCCGGCCACCCCGTCCCTGCGGAGCCAGGGCCAAGGCCGGCGCCGACGGCAAGGCGGACATTCCGAGAAGCCCGCCAGTGACTCGTGCGGAGTCTCGGAGAAAGCCTCGGCGATCGCGTTTCGTCACGTTGTCGTTCATCGTGTTCCCCCGAAGTGGACTGTGTGACGCGGCGTTCCTGTCGATGCAGCGTCCTTGGCGCCGACATCTGTGGGAGCGCCGCCCGTACGAGTGGATCGACGAACGCGGCAGGCGCTGACTTTCAGGCCGGCCTCACTTCATGCGCTGTAACGATTTCTCGTTCTCGATGCAGATCTCATCCACGAGCTCGGTATTGAGGGCAAGCCGCTGTCTTAACGTGACTGTCCAGGGCTTGGTGTACGCTTTCAGGTCTTCGACCGTGACCCCGACCTCGAGGTGCCCGTAGTCGGTTCGCCGAATCCGCTCCTGCACTTTGGCGGTCGACCCGATCACGCTGCCATTCCAGTCGATCCACAGATCGTCACGAAACCCGATCGAGTTGACGACGAGGGTATCGCCCTCCCACTTGGCGGAGGAGTAACCCTGCCACGACGGAACGGGATCTTCCGGGAATGGCCTGCCGTCGGTGAATACCTGGCGGTAGCCGGCGTTCATTTCGTCCAGCATCACCAGCAGGCCAGGCACCTGCACGAACTTGAGCAGGTGGGGCAGGCTGTAAGCGCGCAGGAACGTGTCCGGAAGACAGGCAACGTGCGGATCATCCTTGGCGTTGTTAGCGGTTCGTGTTTTCACGATCGCCGCCAGCCACGGCTGGTAGGGCAAACCGCCGGGCAGGCCTGCGCCAAAGTTGATGCCTTCTCTGCCCATCGGCAACTCTGAGCCACAGGTCAGCGAATCGGGGTCCTGCGCCGCGCCGCAGAGCGCATTGTCCGTGAGCCAAATGCCCGAGAAGTCCGGCTTGCCGTCAGGAGTCCGCGGCGTCGGCGCCGACAGGTTGGGCTTTCCATCGGCGGTCTTCGGAACGCCCGCGGTGGGGTATCTCAACCACTGGGCAGAGACTGGTGACGACCAACCGAGCGCGACGCTCACGACGATGGCGAGGAATGCCGACCGGATGATGATTGTGTGCATACCAGCTACCCATGTGCACATCGGCTAACCAAAGGATCGGCGCATTGTGATCTAGCGGCTCTGCCGATCAACCGAGGTCGAGCGAGCCCGTGCTGTCGCCGAGCGTGTCGATCGGGACGCCCACCTTCTCCAACAACGAGACGAGCAGGTTGGTCATCGGGACGTCCTGATGCTTGACGTGGCGGCCCGATCGAAGCTTCCCGGCGCCCTTGCCGAACACCAGCGTCGGGATGTCGTGGAAGGCGTGCTGGTTGCCGTCGCCCATCGCCGATCCGTAGACGATCATCGAGTGGTCCAGCAGCGATCCGTCGCCATCGGGAGTCGCCTGCATCTTGTCCAGCAGGTGCTTCAGCACCTGCATATGGTAGACGTCGATCTGGGCTTTCTGCTCGATCAACTTCTTGTCGTGGCGGTGGTGCGTGATGATGTGGTGCTGCTCGGATTGCCCGAGGTTCTTGAAGACGCGGCCGCTGAGCTCGCGGCCCATCATCATGGAGAACACCCGCGTCATGTCGGTCTGGAACGCGAGCACCTGCAGATCGAACATCAGCTTCGCGTGATCCTCCCATTCCGACGGCACGCCGGTGGGACGCTCCGGCAGTTCGACCACCGTCGCATCGCGCTGCTCGGTGCGGCCGATCCGCTGCTCGACCTCCCGCACCGAGTCGAAGTACTCGTTCAGTCTGTTGCGATCGTTGGCGCCGAGGCGCTTCCGAAGCCGGGAGGCATCCTCGGCGATCGAGTCCAGGATGCTCGCATCCCAATGCCGATCACGGCGCCGCTCGTCGACGCTGCCTCCTTGTCCGAACAGGCGCTCGAAGACGATGCGGGGGTGAGACTCCATGGGAACGGGAGTCTTCTCGTTCTTCCAGGACAGGGTGCTGGAGAACAGGCACGTTCCCCCCTCGCACCCGAACGCGCTCGGCTGTTCGAGCGCAAACTCCAACGACGGGAGGAGGGTCTCCTTCCCCAAAGCCCTGGCGGCAAGCTGGTCGGCGGTGACACCCAGACGAACCTCGGCGCCCACGGTGGTCACGGCAGTGGCGTGAACGCCGCTCAACCAGACTGCGCCCGCCCGCGGATGCGGGAAGCTGCCGTCGCCCTTGGACGCGCCCTCGTTGTGACACAACCCGGTGACGACGAGCATCTGGTCGCGCACTGGCTCGAGCGGCGCCAGGATCCGGGGCATGGTGAAGTTGGCGCCTTCCGCCGCCGGGGTCCACTGATCGTAGATCGTCCCCATCGGGTGGTAGATGAAGCCGATGCGTCGTATGGGCGCGGCCGCCGTCGCGCTCATCGCGGTGAGCGCCGGAACCATGGCGTCGAGAAGCGGCAGACTCAACGTCGCGCCGATCCCGCGCAGGAACGTCCGCCTGGGGAGCGAGAGCTTGGTCACGAACATGTCGGTGTTCTCCCTGATTTCATCCCGCTCTAGCGCTGTGCCGTCTCGGCTGCAGAGGCCGTCCTGGGTTGAGCCCGCCTCATTTGAAATGGCACGCTGTTGACGATCCCGCGAACCAGCGCCCCCATCGCGAAACGCCTCGAGGCCGCGTCGTGCATGATCGCGCGAATGTACGGCTGGTCGGTCGCTTCGATGCCGCGGCCCAGCGCATACGACAGCATCTTCGACACCACGGTGCGCGCGAATTCCTGATCGAAGGGCGGCGCCAGCAGCACGTGCCGCAGTCCGTCGACGCCGGTGAACTTCGTCCCGTTGGCAAGCGCCGCGGCGGTGTCGATCGGATCGTGGGATTCGCCGCGGGTGCGCCACTCGCCGACGGCGTCAAACTGTTCGAGGGCGAATCCGAGCGGGTCCATCTGGGCGTGACAGCTCGCGCACGCGGGGTTCGCCCGATGCTGTTCCATCCTCGCCCGCATCGACAAGACGCGTCCCTCGGCATTGGTGTCCTGCAGCGACGGCACGTCGGGTGGCGGGGGAGGCGGCGGCATCGAGAGGAGCGTTTCGAGAATGAACTTGCCGCGATTGACGGGCGAGGTCCGGTTGGCGTACGACGTGACGGTCAGGACGCTGCCTTGCCCGAGCAGACCGCGCCGCGGGCTGTCGTCGGGCAGAACCACCCGGCGGAACTGCGAGCCGTACACATCCGGGATGCCGTAGTGCCGCGCTAGCCGATCGTTCAGAAAGGTGAAATTCGCCCCCAGCAGATCGAACACGCTGCGATCCTCGCGAAGGATCGCCTCGACGAAGAGCTGGGTTTCCTGGGCCATGGCGTGGCGCAGCCCCTCGTCGAAATTGGGAAACAGGCGGTCGTCGGGCCTTTTCACCGCCACGAGGTCCCTCAAGTACAGCCACTGCCCGGCGAAGTTCTCCACCAGGGCGGCGGATCGGCGGTCGGCAATCATTCGCCGTATCTGCTGCTCCAGCACTCGCGGTGTGTGCAGCACGCCGCGCGCGCCCAGATCGATCAGCTCGTCGTCGGGGATGCTGCTCCAGAGGAAGAACGACAACCGCGAGGCAAGCTCGAGGTCCGAGATCCGGTACAGGGCGCCCGGCCGGACATCCGCAGGGTCGAACTCGATGCGGAAGAGAAACTCCGGGCTCACGAGCAGGCGCTCGAGCGACCGCTTGATCCCGTCCTCGAATCCGCCTTCCTTCTTCCCCTCCGTGTAGAACTGCATCAGCGGGGCGACGTCCTCGCCGTTCACCGGGCGACGGAACGCGCGGCGCGCCAGGCCCGACAGGATCCGTCTGGCACAGGCGGAATCATCGCCCCCCGACTGTCGCCGTACTGCGGGAGATGATGTCGATTCAGCCGGGTAGCAGACGAAGATGCGCTGCCGGCTCGGCGTGCTGCCCACGCCGATCACCTTCTCAGGCCCGCTGATCGTGATGCTCGACACGGCCGCCGATTCGACTCCGCGACCGCGCAGGTACGGCGTCGTGAGCGACTCGATCGGGGCGGCCGCCCTCTGAAGGAACGCGACCCCGATGTCATGGGGGCCCGCTGAGACGGCGACGCGGGCCTGGAGCGGCCCTCCGCCTCCGCCGCCGCGTCTCCCCTGGCGGTCGCTGGCCGGCGCGCGCCTCTCCTCCTTGAACAGCTGCTCGCGCCGCCCGTCGACGGTCAACTCGAGCTCGAACGCTTCGCCCGCGGTGCTCGGATCGTAAACGCCCCCACGCGCGACCTGCACGTCGAACGTGTACTCGCCGTCTACCGGGAACGTGCGGCGGATCAGGGCCCCGCCGCGCGTACCGATGGGCAGTTCCTCGAAATGCACGTCCTGCGGCAGCTGGCCGGACAACTGGTAGGTGTCGATCATCCGCGGCACGGCGAGATCCCCTACGGCGAGGCGGCTGATCTTGCGGGCGGCGCCGACGTACCGCTCGATCAGCGACGGCGAGACGAACAGCGCGTCGGCCATGTTGTCGAAGCCCTCGCCGATCTCGTCGGGCGGCAGGAGCAGCGAGATGTCCATCTCCTTTGGCAGGTCGTCCACCGCCAGCAGGTCCCGAATCGCGTTTCGGTATTCCGTACGATTCAGTCGATGGATCAGCGGGACCCGTCCCGGGTTCTGGTGGGTGGTCGCGGCCTGATCGAGACTCGTCTCGATCGACCCGACGAAGGACGCAATCGCTGCCGGATCGGGATGCCGAGCCGCCGGAGGAGGCATGACGCCGGTCCGAACCTTCTGCAACACCTTCTCCCACACCGCGGGGTTGCTGGCAGGGTTCGACACATCGAACGTGTCGAGCGGCAGATTTGCCGTGTTCAGGCGGGCGTTGTGACACGTGGCGCAGTAGGTGGCCACGAACCTCCGCTCCGCCGAAGTCGACGCGGTATTCGCGGCTGAAGCGGATTGCGCCTGGGTAGCGGCTCGCACCGAGTCGGAGCCTGTATACAAGAGCGCGGCCGCCATCATGAGCGGCAGTAACCTCACAGACACCTGCCCACTGCGGAACGCGTTGAAGCGCTGAAATCCTGAACCACAAAGAGACGAAGAACACAAAGAATTCCTGCGTCCTCTTCGTGATCTCTGTGTCCTTTGTGGTTCATCATCTGATTTCGCAACGTGCTCTTCCACTCGTGTCTAAACGACCATCAACGCGGCGCCGTGAGATCGCCGGAGCATCCTCGATAACTATGCGGTCTCGGCGGGCTCTGCGTTCAACGTGTTTTCATCAGCATGCTACACGCGCGCGCTAGAACTTCAATGTTAGCCCAACGCGGATCAGGCGTCCGGGCAGAATGGCGGTCACGCGATCCAGCGCCGGCCCGAACGCATTCGTCTGAGCGGTCACAGGGTTCGCGTTGAGCGCGTTGAAGAAGCCCACCTCAGGTCGAAAGTCCATCGCGCCGGCCTTGACGCTCTTCGAGAAGCTCAGGTCGAGCTGATTCACGGTGTCGAGAAACAGCGTGTTCGGCTGGTTCAAGCGCGCCGTCACCGACGCCTGGACCAGCGTCGGCAGCTGCGTGCGCGTGACGACGTAGGTCAGTTGGCGCGCCGTGCCCGGGATGCTCTGGAACACCGCGCTGGCGCGGATGCCGAATGGAAGCCCGTACGTGCCGGAGAGCCGGAAGAGCGTCCGGAACGGCACATCGTAGGTCGTCTGATCGCAGAATCGCAGGTTGTTGGGATCCTGCACGTCACAGGTGATCGCCAGCGTCCGGCCGGTCGACGTGCCGCCGTTGACCGTCGCCCCTCGGTACCGCAGGTTCATCGTCACGTCGACGCCCTGGTAGTACATGCGGTTGTTGGATGAATTGTCGTCGAGCAGGTCGACGAGGCCCAGCGCCGCGGGTGCGAGGTTGTAGATCGGAATCGTCTGGCCCGCCTGCTGCGGATCGGGCACCGACGCGAGCGTGTAGGCCGAGAGTGGCGCCGCGAGGTTCTGGGTCCAGAATGTCTTGTAGAAGTCCCGACGGTTGTAGCTGACCGACACGCCGACGCCGCGAACCAGCTCGTGCTGGAACGCCAGGTCGTACACCCACTGGTACGGCCGCGCGATGCCGGCAGCCGGATTCTGATTCTGCCGGACGCCGAACGCCCGGTTGCTCGTCGGCCCCAGCTCGCTCTCCTGCGCGACGTCATCCCGGTTGGTGTCCGTCCAGGTCCTGACATCAGTCGTGATCACGACCGGGTTGTAGGTCGCCGCGAACCCGGTGCCCTGCGATTGCACGTAGGAGCCGAGATTTCCCTTGATCGCCGTGCGGCCGCTTCCGAACAGGTCGTACGAGACGCCGAAGCGGGGCGAGACGTTCTTCCAGGTCCCGATGTTCGGGATGGCGTCGAAGTGCCGCGCCGGCACGAACCGGCCGGCTGGCACCGACTGCTCCGGAATCGAGGTGTTGAAGTAATCGAACCGCAGGCCCGGGTTCAGGGTCAGCCGTCCCATTGTCCACGTGTCCTGCACGAAGATCCCGAGGTCGGCGTTCACTTCATTCCGGCTGCTGGTCGGGGTGTTGAAGATGGTGACCTGCGTGGGGACGCCGTTACGGTACTGCTGGATGAGATCGGCGTTGATGCCGAACCGCGTATCCTGCTGCCAGCCGAAGCGCTGCTGGAACCCCACCTTCAACGCGTGCGCCCCGGTCACGTACGACAGCGACGACTGAATGTAGTGGCTCATCGTCGGCATCTTTTGCGGGCCGGTCTGGACACCGGTGCCGGTGACGGCCGCCACAGTGTTGGTGCCGAGGGTCAGATCCTGGTGAGGAATGCTGCCGTAGCCGGTGCCCGGCGCGCAGGTATCGAAGGGGGAGAAGCAGGTGGCGAGGATCACCTCGGGTTCGAATTGATACTTCGCATTGTTGAACGTCTGGTTGTAACCGGCTTCGAGCAGCAGGTGGTTGCTCAGCGTCGACGTCCATTTCGCCTGGCCGATGTGCTGGGCGGGCTGGCTCTGCACCAGGCTGGCTTCCGGCGCAATGGTCCCGGAGAGGTTGGCGTGGCCACGCAGCTTCTCCGACCAGTCGAACATCGCCGTCACCTTGTTCTTCGGCGTGAGCTGACCGGTCAGGCGGACCGGAAACGCATGGATCCGGTTGTCGTCGATCGCCTGCGACCCGTCCCGATTCACCGCGCCGCCGACGTAGTTGTTGAACGCCCAGTTGCGCCCCGAGAAGAAGAACCACAGACGGTCCTTGATGATCGGACCATCCACGGTGTAGTTGATGTCGTACTGGCGGAACAACTTCGCCGGCACGGTAAAGCCACGCGCGGCCAGATCGGCGTCCGTGTTCTGGCTCCACAGGCTCGTATTGGCGAAGTTGGTCATGAATTCGCCCGAGAACTTGTTGCCGCCGGTTCGCGGAATGCGGTTCACGAGAACGCCGGACAACTGACTCTCGGCGCTCCCGCCGCTGACCTGGACGGCGATTTCCTGCGTCTGGGCCTCATTGTCGTACACACATGCGCACTGCCCGCCGGCGAACATCGCATCGGCGATCATCCCGTCGATCAGCGTTCGCGAATCGACGTTCAAGGATCCGTGGACCGAGAGGCTGCCACCTTGCCACATCGACGTCGACCCACCGACGTCGAATTGCCCCGTTGTCACGGCCGGTACGGTTGCGGCCATCGTCACGTAACTCCGACCGGTCGGAAGCGCCGCCAGCAGCTCGCTGTTGACGACCTCCCGCCGCTGACTTGACTGCACGTCGACGATCGGGCTGTTCCCGGTGACGGTGATGCTCTGCTCGACGCCGGCGACGGTCATCTCGATGTTGACCGGCGCCACGAAGTTCGATTCGAGCTGGATCCCGTTCCGGACCACCGTCGTGAAGCCCGACAGCGTGAAGGTGACCGTGTAGACGCCAGGACGCAGGTCGACGACTCGATACTGACCGGCCTCGTTGGTGACTGCAGATCGCGACTTCTCGATCAGGGCCGGGCTGCTGGCCTCGACCGTGACGCCGGGCACGACGCCGCCGGTCGCGTCTCTGACGACGCCGGCGATGGCGCTTTGGCCGCTCTGGGCCAGCGCCGCGGAGGGTGTCGCAATTGCGAGCACCACGAGTACCAGCCGCACGTGATTTGACATTCGTTCTCTTCTCCCGCAGGCAAGACCGGCAGCACACACTAAGCACCCCGCTTCGCAATTACGCTAACGTATCGGGCTCCGATGCATCCCGCCTCGCTGCGTTGCTCGTCGGTCAAATGCACCCGGCATTCTTCCTCCTCGCGCCTTGCGATCCGGGCGCCTCGACGCCCGAATACGTCACCGTAATTGCGAAACGGAGCGCTGAGACTGGCGGGGAGTCTATCTGATCGTCGATTGGCCGGCATTACCAGTACTGGTGAGGGTCCGGCGAAATTGCTGACGACCCGCGCACGACAACCGGTAGAATCGCCGGGGCGCGGGCGCGTGCGACGCACCCTTTCCGAGGAGAACATCATGAAACGTCCGGGCAGAAGAAGCGCGGTTCTGGGAGCCCTGCTCCTATGCGGAGGCTCGATTGCCGCGGCTGCGTATCAAGCCCCTGCCGGGGGCAGGCAAGGTCGGGGCGCAGACGGCGCGCAGGTCATTCAGGTGGACAAGCTCAAAGACAACCTGTTCGTCCTCAGAGGAGGAGGAGGGAACTCGGCGGTCTTTGTCGGCACCGACGGCGTCACGGTCGTCGACACGAAGATTCCAGGATGGGGGCAGCCGCTGATCGCGAAGATCAAGGAACTGACCGACCGGCCGGTGATTCGGATCATCAACAGCCATACCCACTACGACCATGTCGGCGGCAACGTCGACTTTCCCACCACGATCGACATCGTGGCGCACGTGAACACCAGGACCAACATGGAGGGTGGCCGTCCGCCGAAGGGCGCCGAAGCCAGGGTGCCGCCCGATGTGTTCAAGGCGAACGGCGGGAAGAACATGGCCAAGCGGACGTTCAAGGACAAGATGACGATCGGCAACGGCGCCGACCGCATCGACCTGTACTACTTCGGGCGCGGCCACACGAACGGCGACGCCTGGACCGTCTTCCCGGCCCTGCGCGTGATGCACGCCGGCGACATCTTCTCCGGCAAGCTGGTGCCGCTGCTCGACAGCAACAACGGGGGCAGCGGGGTCGAGATCGCGGACACGCTCACGAAAGCCGGGACCCTGAAAGACATCGACCAGATCATCACGGGCCACAGCACGGTGATGACTCCGGCGGACCTGAAGGAGTATGCGGAGTTCAACCGCGACTTCCTCGCCTACGTTCGCGAAGCCAAGAAAGCCGGGAAGTCGGTGGACGCGGCGGCGAGCGGATACAAGATCCCGGAAAAGTTCGCGGGGTATCGCGCCCCTCAACCCGACAGCATCAAGAACAACGTCGAGGTCGTCTACGCCGAATTGAAGTAGACAAGCGTCCATCTCTGGTTATCTGGTCTCCCTCGCGGCGGTCACGTCCGGTGACGCGGGCTGATCATCGGTGGGCAGACCACGCTCGCGCATCAGATCGCGCAGGTACGCTGCGGTCTCGGGCCAGCTACGCTCGACGTTCGCGGTGAAGATGTGGTCGGCGATCATGAGTGGCGTCCAGCCAAGCGTGGTCTTGGCGTCGAGCCTGGCGCCATGTTCGACCAGATACTTGACGACCGTGTTCACGCCCCGCACCGCCGCGCCGTGCAGCGCCGTGGCGCCGTCCCAGCGCATGTCGCCGTACGAAGGCGAGTTCGCGGGAAGCTCCGGGGGAAACAGATAGCGGGAACGAAGCTCGGCAGGATCGCCGTTCACGTTGATCTTGCCGTAGTGCGTGGTCGCGTTGACGTCGGCGCCATGCTCGACGCAGATCCGCACCGCGTCGAGCGTGTCCGCCTCGGGGGTGCCATTCTGTGGAGCGGGGCTCTCCGCGTCCCAGAAGCCCAGGCCCGCGGCGGCCATCAGCGGCGTGACGTTCTGGACCGCGGGGAGGTTCGGATCGGCGCCGTGGTCGAGGAGCAGCCGCATCAACAGCACGTCGCTGTGCTGCGCCGCCACGAAGAACGGCGTTGCGCCGACGTAACTCAGCCAGTGCCGTCCCATTCGGATCGTCGATGGGAGCCTGACCTGACCGCCGACGTGATCGAAGACGATCTCCTTCCAGGCGATGCGCACGTTGGGCCGTGCGCCGCGATCGAGCAGGGCGCGGGCGAACTCGTCGCTGTCCGGGTTGCCGAAGGGCACCATAACAGGGCCGCTGTCGAGGGGCAGACCGGGTTTGCGCAGCCACGCCAGGGCGTGGAGCGCGGATCCTCGCGGATCGGGAGCATTGGGATCCGCACCATGGTTCACGAGCCAGCTGGCCAGCTTGAAATGGCCATTCAGCATCGCGAGGACCAGCGCCGACGTCCGGACCGCGCCGGTGTCCTCCGGGCTGAAGGCTGGAGCCCGCTTCGTCGCGAACCCAATCGGGATGTTTTCGGCGGGATCGCCGGACGGCGCGCTGTCGTTCAGATCAGCGCCCGCGCCAGCGAGAATCTCGACCGATTCCAGGCTCCCGGCACGGACCGCCAGCAGCAGCGGGCTGTAATCGCCCTTCGAGCGATCGCGCAGCGCCGCGCCGGCCTTGAGCAGGAACGCGACCGCTTTGGGCTGGCCCGCATCCGCCGCCCACATCAAGGCGGTCGTGCCGCGGCGGCGCTCCTTCGCGTGCAGATCGGCGCCGGCTTTGAGCAGGTTCTGCAGCGACTCGACGCTCGAGGTGCGCGCCGCCGTCATCAGGACCGTTTCGCCGTCCGCGGTCGTCGTCTTCGCGTTGGCGCCGCTGGTCAGGAGTCGCTCGATCATGAGAGGGCTGCCGTTGGCGGCGGCCAGGGTGAGCGGCGTGACGCCGTATCGATTCGTCCGATTCGGATCGGCACCCGCGCGCAGCAGGATGTCGGCAGCCGCTATGTTGTCGCGCCGCGCGGCCCATTGGAGTGCCGTGGTCCCGTCCGGGTCGCCCGCGTTCACATCGGCGCCGCCCTTGAGCAGGGAGCGCACGGCGTCGAGGTCGGCGCGCTCGACAGCGTCGACGAGCGGTACATGCGCCGGCACCGCGTGGGCCAGACGTTCACCACTGCCTGCGAACCCCAGCACGGCAAGCAACGGGATGACAGCTATCCGCATCCGGGACATTCAAGAACCCTTTCATCGCGGACGTCTTCATCGCGACATCCAACCCATGGTCACACGTTTCCAGTGGCGCTGCAGTCTCAAACGGCAAACTACCGGTCGTCATTAGCGAGGTGCGCACGCCCTTCCACGAAAAACGTCGGGTTGAACGTCGGGTTGAACGTGGTGTCCGGCCTTTCAGCCGGACCGTGTTAGCTACTGCCTCAGTGCGAATGCGTACAGCGAGTTGCCGGCATTCACGGCCACATACTGTCGTCCGCCGATCGAATAGGTCATCGGTCCTGACTGAACCTGGCCGCCGGCGGCGAATCGCCACAACAGGGCACCAGTCCGTGCGTTGAGCGCGTAGAAGTCGCCCTCCCGACCGCCGCTGAACAGCAGATCGGACGCGGTCGTGAGGATGCCGGCATCGGTGAAATCGACCATCTTGTATTCCCACTTGCGCTGGCCGGTCAGCGGATCGATGGCGAGGATCGCGCCGTAGCCCTCATCTTCGGTCCTGAGGTTGTTGGTGCCCGTTCGCAACCCCTGGGCGTCGGTCGCGCGTCCTTCTCCTCCTCCGAAGTACTGCCCCTCGACATATGTCTGGGGGCGCTTGATGAACAGCGAGGCGTAATTCACCCAGGCCGGCACATAGAGCAGTCCGGTCCTCGGGCTGAACGACGGGTTGTACCAGTTGGTCGCGCCTTGATTGCCGGGATAGACCAGGGTGCCCGCCGGCGTGGCCTCCTGGCCAGGGACTCTGTTGGGTCTGCCTTTCGCGTCGAACCCTTCGGCCCAGGTGACCCGGACAAAGGGCTTGCCCGAGAGGAACTCCCCAGTGGTGCGATCGAGCACATAGAAGAAGCCGTTGCGGTTGGCCCACAACAGCGCCTTGCGCGTGCGGCCCTCCCAGCGGATATCGGCCAGGACGGCGATCTGCGTGGCGTCCTGGTCGAACTCGTCGTGCGGAGAGAACTGGTAATGCCACTTCAGCGTGCCGGTATCCGCATCCAGCGCGACGACCGAGGCGGTGTAGAGATTGTCGCCGGGGCGCGAATCGCCGTTGCGATCGGGACCTGCGTTGCCGACGCCCCAGTACGTCAGGTTCGACTCCGGATCGTACGAGCCCGTCACCCAAATCGAGCCGCCGCCGGTCTTCCAGGAGTCGCCGCCCCAGGTGTCGCGTCCCGCTTCGCCCGGTCCGGCGACCGTGTTGAACCGCCACACTTCCTTGCCGGTCTTGGCATCGTACGCCGCGAGGAAGCCGCGAATGCCGTATTCACCACCGGCGGGCCCGACAATCACCTTGTCCTTGACGACCAGCGGCGCGAGCGTCAGGCTGTAGCCCGCCTCGGGCCTGGCGAGCGCGACATCCCAGAGCAACCGGCCGCTCCTGGCGTTCACCGCCACGAGATGACCATCGATCGTGCCCATGAAGAGCGAGTCTCCAAGAATGGCGAGACCGCGGTTGACGCGCCCGCAGCACAAGCGGGCCAGCTGCGACGGCCGATGCGAATAGACCCAGTAGATTCGTCCGCTCTGCGCGTCGAGCGCCACGAGATCGTTGGGCGGTTGAACCGTGTACAGGACGCCGTCGACGACCAGCGGGGTGGCCTCGAACTTCTCCAGCGATCGCGCCTGGAACACCCATTTGGGTTCGAGGTTGCGGACGTTGTCGGGGGTAATCTGCCGGAGATCGCTGTAGCGGTGCCCTTTGAACGTGCCCGAGTACATCAACCAGTTCTGCGGTTCGCCATCCGCGCGAAGCAGGCGGTCGAACGACACCTGCGCCTGCAGGGATGTACCCATCAGGAGCAGCGTCAACCACAGAATGCGTCGCATCATGGAGTTGTGGACAACCCCGGACTGGTCCGGTCGTTTCGCGGCGATCTTCACGGTGCACCCTTCAGGGACACGAGGTATCCCACCACGTCGGCAATCTCTTGCGGCGTCAACTTGCCGCGATAGGAGGTCTTGGTAGACGTCTTGAGAATCGCCACGTCGCGAAGATCCGACTTCGCGAACGCCCGCAACTGCTCGTGCGCGTCCAGCAGGAGCACCGTGAACGTATCGTGGTGCAGCAGGCGGCCCTTCGTCGTGGTCCCATCGCGTGTCACCACGTTGACCATTCGGTTCTGCGGCAGCACGTCTTTTCCGGGATCGACAATCGCACGTTCCAGATCGGCGGCGCGCCTCAGCCGCCCGACATCACTGAGATCCGGACCGAGTTGAGAACCGTTCCCGCGCACCTGATGACACGAGAGGCACTGGCCTTTGCCTTCAAACACCGCCCGCCCGCGGGCGGGATCTCCGGTCGCGGTTGTGGTTTGGCCCGAGGCCGCAAGGAAGCGCAGGTAGGCGACGATTCGAGCGGCCTGCGTGGTCGAATAGTTCCCAGGAGGCATGGCGGTTCCGGGTATCCCCCGCCGGATGATCTCGGCGATTTCGTCGTCGGACGTTGCACGCCGAAACTGGCCATGGGCCAGGTCCACACCGGGCACGCTGGCGCCATCCGGTCCGTGGCAATTCGTGCACGCGCCGAGGTACAGGCGCTGACCGTCCTGCGCGTCCACGGAGGCAGGGAGCCCCTGCGCGACCAGCGACGGGCGCGCCAGCGCGGCGATGACCATCAGGACCGCGACCGCAAGCAGCCCGTGGTGAAAGTCCGTCGTCGCACCGAGGCGGACGAGGCGCCCGGATCGCCAGGCGCGAAACGCGAGAATACCGGGAGTATTTGAGCGTTGAGCAACGCCGCGAGGCGGGATGCAGCGTTCGCCGAATGCAGACGGGCTTTTATCACGGGCTGCCAGGCAAGGTCGCACGGATGCCCCCTTCAGAACCTTGAGAATGACTCGAGACTCTCTGCCGCCTCAGCGGGTGACGTCGACGCCGGGACGCGACCTGAAATCGTGGCCGACCGACCGGAGGGTGTCAATTACCGATAATGGTGAGAAGTGTCACCGCCGAGGTTACCGAGATCACCGAGAAAGTCCCAGGTGTTCGCTCGGTGCACCCGGTGTGCTCGGTGGTGAACGTCGCGAAAACGTGAAGAACCACCACGAGCGGCCGGCGCCGCTAGATCGGAAACGTGCTGCGTTCCCGCCGGATGAATCCTCGCCTGATCGCCTCTGAAACCACCGCCCCGCGGCCGTGCACGGCGAACTTCGAGTAGATGTTCTTGATGTGGGCGTTCGCGGTATCGCTCGTCACCCCGAGCGCCGCGGCGATCTCTTTCGTGCGCTTGCCCTCCGCCAGCAGTTCCAGCACCTGCACCTCGCGCGACGTCAACGCCGGCTGGCCGGCGCGCCCCTCGATCGCCGCGAGGATCTCGGGGGCGAACACGCGGCGCCCTGCGTGCACGTCGCGAATCACCCGGATGAGCACTTCGGGGACGGTGTCTTTCAGCAGGTACGCGACCGCTCCGGCCTGGACGGCGCGATGGATGTCCTCATCCCCCTGATACATGGTGAGCGCGATCATTCGAGCGTTCGGGTACTCGCGGCGAATGACGGTGATGGCCTCGATCCCATCCATGCGCGGCAATTCGAGGTCCATGAGGGTGACATCGGGCGTGTGGCGCCTGAACTGCTCGACGGCCTCTTCACCGTTGCCGGCTTCAGCGATGACGGTCATCCCTGGTTCGAGATCGAGCAGGCGTGCGATGCCCTTTCGCAGGAGGCGGTGGTCGTCGACGATCATCAAACGAAGGGGGGAGGCTGCCATGCGGTCACTGCCCATCCGCGGGCGCCGTGACCTCGACGACCGTTCCGGATCCCGGCGCGCTGGTGATCGACAAGCGCCCCCTGATGCGCGAGGCTCTCTCCTGCATGCCGAGCAGACCCAGATGCTCCTCGCTTGCCGCGGACTCCGCGTCGAAGTCGACCACGAACCCGCGGCCGTTGTCGGCGACGCGGAGCGCGATCTCGGCGCCGCGGAACGCCAATACGATGTGGATCTCGGTGGCCGCGCCGTGGGCGATCGCATTGTTGACCGCCTCCTGGCAAATACGCAGCAGCTGCAGCTCGACGTCGGCGGAACCGCGCCTCGCCGTCCCGTCGACCGACAAGCTGACGTTGGTGGCGCGCGCGAGCGTCGTGTGGTCGGCGATGTCGCGCAGCGTTTCAATCAGGCAGGGCGCCCTCGAGAGTTGGGTCCGTCTCAACGCGACGACCAGATCCCGGGCTTCCTTGAGCGAGTGCCCGGTCTGGCGCCGCAGGCGGTGCAGCGTGCTCACGACAGCCGTCTGCCGCGGATCGAGCTGGCGCAGCGCGGTCTCGAGCTCGACGCCGATCGCAGCCAGACTCTGGAGCAGGGTGTCGTGGATTTCGCGGCTGACCACGGCCCGCTCGTTGAATACCAGCACGTAGCGCTGCCGGATCGCCCGGACCCGCAGCCACCACGCCGTCGCCACGAGCCCGATGGTGGCGGCAGCGCAAAGCGCCACAAACCAGCCCGACAGATAGAAGGGTGCGGCGACCGAGAACGCCCACGATTCCCCGTCTGTCCAGATGCCGTCGTAGGTAGCGCTCACTTTGAATCGATAGTCCCCTGACGGAAGCCGGGCATACGCGACGTGTCGTCCCGAGCCCACGTTCACCCACTCTGCATCGTAGCCCTCGAGGCGATAGCGGAAGCGCAGCTTCGAGGCGGCGTTCAGGCTGCTCGCGCTCCAATCGATCGCGAGATTCCTGACGCCTGCGGGCAAACGAACGCTCTGCGCGGCGGCGATCTGTCTGCCATCCGTCGAGACGGCGTCGATGTGCGGCGCCACGGGTCGCTGGCTTTTTGGCAGGTGGCGGGGATCGATCATCACGATCGTCGTCCCGGAAACGAACCACAGGCGGCCGTCCGCGGCGCGGGCCGCCAGCGCCCGGCCCTGCTGCCTCGCGATTTGGCCGTGCAGCCCGTCGGACGCGTCATACAGTGTGTACTGCACCTCATGGTACGGGTCTGCCGCGACCCGATCCATCTCGCTCGGGCGGAACCGGGCGATGGCGGCTCCAGAGCTGATCCCTACCCAAAGGTATCCCTCGTCGTCCAGTACGAGCGCCGGGGTCAAACCGGTAAAGGGTCCATTTCGCTGTGTGACGGTCGTGAATCGGCCGTCCTGGAAGCGGCTGATTCCCGAGGGCGTTGCGACCCAGATGTTGCCGGTCCGATCTTCCAGAACCTGGAGAACCGGGCCGGCGGCCAGTCCATGGCTTTCTCCGAAATGGCGGAGCGTGCCCGCGTCGTAGAGAGCCACTCCCCCTGCGGTCAGTCCGATCCACGGCCGGCCGCGGCTGTCTATGGAGATGGAACTGCAGGATTCGACCATCCGGGGCAGGTCGGGGAAGCGCCTGAGGGTGCCGGCGCGCCAGACCATCACGCCCTGCTGCGATGAACAGAGCCAGTGCGCGCCCGAGGAATCGGTCGCCACGCTCATGATCTCCTGCCATCGGACATCGGTCGGAAAATCGATGCGAGCGAGGCCGCCGTTCTCGAAGCGTCCGAACCCGTGCACCGCGGCGATCCAGAGCTGGCCCGAGCCGTCTACCTCGATGGCGCGCGTCTGTGCCACCGCGTACACGTCGCGCCGCGTGCCGATGAATCGATTCAGGCTGTGCCCGGTCGCGACCCAGACCGAACCGTCGGGCGTGGCGCGGATCGCACGGACGCCATCGTTGGTGAGCCCTTCGAGCAGCAGGGTGTTGTGGATGTAGTTCTTGGACACGCGCAGCAGGCCGCCGGCGCGCAAGCCGACCCAGATGTTCTCGTGACGGTCGGCGAAGACCGCCCGGGGAGATCCGGCAATCTTGTGCTCGTACGGAAAGCGCTCGATGATGGCCTTGCCGGAGTCGTCCTCGATGAGGCGCATCAGCCCGCCGCCGAGAGCCGCCACCCACATGGTGCCGTCGCGATCCGACGCCATTCGCCAGCCACCTTCCGGCACGAGTGCGCCGGCGCGGTGAATCGGTCCCTCGCCGGTCGCGAGTCGTTTGATGGTCTCCCTCGTATCGGTCGTCCACATCCTGCCGTGGCGGTCTTGCGCGAAGTCCTGAACGAAGGTCGCTTCGCCACGCTGGAGCTCGAATCGATGATCCACGCTGGCGTACACACCCTTGGAGGTCCCAAGCCACAACCGGCTGTCGCGATCCTCGTAGATGCTGTAAACCGTCGCATCTTCCAACTCGGGCGCGCCGACGACTCGGTCCCAATGGCCTTTGCGGAACGCCGACAGCCCTCCGCGGCCGCCGGCCCAGATGGTGCCGGCGCGATCCTCCCGGATGGCGAGGATGCCGCCGGGAGGCAGCCCGGAATCCGACCCGAAGTGCGTGATCGCGTCACCGGTGATGCGGGCGATGCCACCGGCCCCGCCGTGTCCGATCCAGATCGAGCCGTCACGCGCGCCGAGCAGGGCCGAGACGGCCTGGCCGGCGGCCGCCATCCGCTGCACGCCGGTCTCTCGCCGCGCGAACACCGCGCCGTCGAAGCGGACCAGCCCATTGCTGGTGCCGAGCCAGAGATACCCGTCCCGATCCTCGGCGATCGCAAACACGTCGCCGAGCGACAGGCCGGCCTGGCCGGTCCAGGCGGTCAGGGAATAGCTCGCTCCGTCCACGGCGGTGTGGTCCGTCGCGACGTTGGACGCCGCGGCCGCGTGGCGCCACACGACGAGCGTCGCCAGGAGCATGCCGACGCGCAGCAAGGGTTGGCCGGCACGACGGCGATGTCGCGTCGAAGCGGTCTGGCGGTTCAGGGAAGTCGTCTCGGTGCGGTGCGGATGCATGAGAGGCATCGAACGCCCCATTCCAGCGGGATGAATCGACCAGCGCGCGGGCCGGGCAGCGGGCTGAGTGTAATCGCAGCGTCGGTGGAAGCGCAAACGCCCAGCGAGCCACGAGCGCTGCGATTTGGGCGGCAGTCCAAACGTTGAAATGATGCGACGATCGCGTCCACGGTGTTCCCGCATTCCCGAGCGACACACAAATGACATGCCCTTCGAACTGCTACAAGCTTTATGTATTCGTCGGTCTTTGCCATTTGGATCCGGCTAGACAACGTTGCGCTTCAGCCGCGAGCCATCATGTGCCACTGGCCCGACGGCGGTAAGCCGCTTGTTGGGCGGCACGTCTCGGCGTCGGATTCGAGGATGACCAAGGCCGCTGAAGCCGTCCTTGCCGACGCCTTGCAACTCGACCTGAAGGCTCGAGCTGATCTCGCGGCTGAACTACTGGCCAGTCTCGATGGTCCGTCGGATCCAGATGCCGAGCAGGCCTGGGCTGCGGAAATCGAGCGGCGCATCAAATCGTTGGACGCTGGAACCGAGTCGCTCGAATCCTGGGACGAAGCCAAACGCCGCATTGAACGAGACATCCTCGGCCGGTGACCCGCGCGCTCCGCAACCTCCGAGCGGCACGGGAAGAGTTGGAACCCAATCGACCGATTTGCTGCCTCCTGCATGGGTCCCTGGGGGGAAGATCCGACCACCACTTGGCGACGTGATCCGTCACCCGCGCCCCCCGGCCGTTCAGACGGGGAACACAATGCAAAGGCGATGAATGCCATGCGATCCGCCTCAATGTCATATGCCTTTCAGGCCATCTCGCCAGGCGATGACCTCGAGTTCGCCGCGGACGGCTTCTTCGACCGGGATGACGGGGTGCACCTCGAACACGAACGCAGGGAGCATCGAACAGAATTTGTGAATGGTCACCGGATCGTCGCATTCCATCAGCATGTGCCCGCCCCACTCGCCGACTCGGATCACAAA
>JBDTVS010000164.1:0-63439 GCA_040007095.1 Acidobacteriota bacterium | reverse complement strand
CCCGACCCTCCAGCCACGCCGCGCCGTTGTGACGAGTGGTGGACGGCTCCGCTTCCGGGTTTGTAAACGCCTGCTCGCGTTCGTAGTCGCCGCCACCCGACACGCTGAAGCTTCGGCCCACCTGATACGTCGTCTGGCCGTAGACGCCTTGGCGCGCCGATCGAGTTTGGGTGTCGTAGGGACCAAAATCCAGTGCGCCGCGGCCGGTGGCCGAGTAGCCGTTGGCGCCGGTCAGAGTCACCGTGCTGCCAAATCCAGTCCCGCCGATGTTCTGCCCGCTCAGTGTCGGATTGACGAAGTGCGCGCGCTGTTCGCTCAGGCCCACCCGGGCGGATGCCTGCCATCTGTCCGTGATCTGCGTCTGACTGCCGAAGCCGACGAGCCTCAGCCGGTTGGTCTGGAAGGCATCGTCCGGCACGCCATAAAGGGAGTCGCCGTTCGGCGATTCGTAGTACTTGTCAATCCACCGCACGGTTGCGCTGACGTCGGTGTTGTGGCCCACCGCCAAACCGAATCGACCAGCATAAGTCTTGTTGCGGTACTCGTTGTTGGGAAGGTCGTTGTTCGTGTCGAGACGCGAGAACTCGCTGAAGTAGTCGACACGCCGCGCGACACCGCCCAGCGAGGCCGATTCGCGGTTGGTGGACAGGTTGCCGCCGTCGAGCGAGAACGCGGCTTCCGGAACGCGCGTCTGGCCGCGGCGCGAGATGACGCTGATGACGCCAGCGAGCGCGTCGGTGCCGGCGATCACGCTGTTGGCTTCGCGGAGCACCTCGACGCGCTCGACCCCCGCCATCGAGAACTGCGACAGGTCGATCCCGCCGCCGATGTCGTTGGCCGGAATGCCGTCGATGATCAGCTTGTTGAAGTTGGAATTTCCCCCGCGGATGAAGATCGAGGTCGTGCCGCCCCGGGCCCCGATCTGGACCAGGGAGCTGCCGGGCACCAATCGCAGCGCTTCGAGCACGTCGGGCTTGCCGATCGCGTCAAGGGTCTTGGCGTCGAGCACCGTGACCGAGGCGCCGACCTGCGACGGCAGGACGGCGTTGGCAGCGGCCGTGACGGTCACGGCCGTCTCCAACGGTCCGAGCGGCAGCGACACCTCGAGCGTCGTTCTCGCGCCGGCGGCCAGGAACATCGGGGCCGTCGTGCGAACCTGAAAGCCTTCGGACGCGACCTGAATCCGGTATCGCCCTTCAGCCAGCGCGTCGAACGCGAACTGACCCTGAGCGTCGCTCTTGGCTTCTTTCTCGACCCTGCTGTCTTGCAGGAGGGCGACCGAGGCGCCGGCGACTCGCGCGCCAAGCGGATCGACGACGGTACCCGAGATCGAGCCTTGGCCCTGCGCCCAGACCGAGGCGTCCAAGCCGAGGACACACACGAGAATCGGGAAGAGCCGACTTACAACAGCAACGACACAGCGGGAGCATGCGCGAACCATAACGGTGGCCTCCACGGGCGCGGCGGCAGGCCAACGGCGGTAACAGGCGTGCTACAGGAAGTGGTGGGAGATGTCCGACCCAGGTTCCAGTGCATGCTTTCTGTTCTCCGCAGAAAGTCGACCGCGAAACGTCTGGGTAGGTCTCCTGGCTCGGAGGTGCAGAGCGTGCTCTGCGGCTGCTTCACCTTCCCCGGCGACAGCCGAGTGGTCGTTCGAAGCAGCGTCCTCACTCACAGTGGCGGGACCGCGCCGGATTCACACCGGACTTCCCTGTTATGCCCCTCGCGGGCACCCAAACAAGATCGCGGTTATACCACGACGTGATCGATTGCGACAAATCGTGCGCACAGAAACACCACCGCGAACTCGCGTAGCACGGGACGAACCAGAACGGATCGAAAGTGTGAAGTCTCAAGTCTGAAGTCTGCAAGGTTGAAGTCGAGATTGAAAAGAGAAGCCTATGGAGCCGGTGAGCCAAGCACACTTCAGACTTCATACTTCAGACTTTTGGAAGGCGTCCCCTCTGCTGCGTGGCTGCCGCAATGCTGTCTCAGGCGGCGCCGCGACGCCGGGAGCGATACGCCAGCCGGGGAGCATTGACATCAGGGCGGGCGCCGGAACTAGATATGTAATCGCGGTCGCGCGATCGACGTGGTCACGCGCGAACAGAGATCGAGTCCCCCGAAGGCGCTCGACAGCCTCCGCGAAAAGGAACAACAAGGAGTTTGGATGCCGACGACCGCCGACCCTGTCGACTCGCGCGTTTCCCACACGTCGTCAACGAGCTGCTCATGACGTGGGAAACGCTTGCCAGCCTGCCGGCTGCCGAGATCCGCCGTTGCGGCCGGTTCGTCGTCGCCGACCTCGCCGAAGCACATCGCACCATCAGCACATCGGTCAAGAACGGCGGACAGACCGAGTCGCTCCGACACCTCGTCAACCACCAGAGTTGCGAAGGCGCCGGACATGACGCGCGCTTTCGGGTGATCACCGACCTCGGGCAGGAGTCGTACCACGACAGCGTGTGCGAGGAGCTCGGCCTGCAGGCGTCGGAGACCGCGGTGATGGGGACCGCGGCGAACATGAATTACGCGGCCATCGCGACAGCAGAAGACATCGACGTCAGCGTCACCGCCATTGTCACCGCCGGCGTGCAGACGAATGCGACCTGCGCTGGAGATCCGGCGAGCTGGCGCGAAACGCCGGAGGGAATCGCCAAGGTCGCCGCGGTCGCGGGCACCATCAATACGATGCTGCTGTTGAACCGGCCGATGACCGCCGCCGCCTTGGCCCGCACCGTGGTCACGATGACCGAGGGCAAGAGCTCCGCGCTTCAGCGCCTCGCCGTGCCCAGCTGCTACTCCGTGGAGCTTGCGACCGGCACCGGCACCGATCAGTTCTGCGTGGCGGCGCCGTTACTCGGCCTGAGGCCGCTCACGTCGGCGAGTCCGCACATGAAGGCCGGGGAGTTGATTGGGCAGGCCGTGCGTCGCGCCACCATCGAAGCACTGCGTTGGCAGAACGGATTGGAGCCCAGCCTGACGCGCGGGCTGTTTCACGCATTGGGCCGATACGGCATCAAGGAGTCGGACGTGTTCGACGATCTCTCCGCGTTGCTCGATGCGAGTGATCTCGAACTGCTCAGAAAGAACAGCAAGGCGGCGTTCTTTGAGCCGCTCGTCGGCGCGGCGGCGCACGCGCTCGCAGCCGTCCTCGACCGCGTTCGTCATGGAACGATTCCGGAGTCCGTGGCGCCCGATGCGGTCGTCCAGCAGGCCGCCACACTGGCGGCCAGCCTCGCCGCGAGGCCGGACGCCTGGCCTGAATTTCGCGCCCAACTGCATCGTTGCGCCACCAAGCAGCCCAAATCGCTGGTGCTCGCCGCGATCGCGATCGGCTGGACGGCGAAATGGAGAGCCCGCTGATTGATGCGTTCCTGCCCCGCCCCGCCCTACTCGTGGTGGCGGTGGCAGCCGACCTGCTCGTCGGCGACCCGGTCTATCCGCTGCATCCCGTACGCATCATCGGCCGCCTTCTCACGTGGATCGAGAAGGGCCTGCGACGTGCTGGGGCTGACGGCTACGCCGGCGGCATTCTGCTGTTGCTGGCGCTCGCCGCCGCGACACTGATCGGGCTGGGCGTGATCGTACTCGCCGCCGCTCGGGCGGGCGACGCGATTGGCTGGCTCGTACACGTGTTCTTCGTCTACAGCTTTCTGGCGATGGGCGACCTGCTCCGCCATGTCTGGCGGGTTGAACGCGCGTTGATGCGCAACGACCTTCACGCCGCGCGCACCGCCGTTCTCTCTCTGGTCGGACGCGACGTCGACAGAATGGATGGGGCGGCCTGCAGGCGTGCGTCGATCGAAAGCCTCAGTGAAAACCTCACGGACGGATTCACCAGTCCGCTGTTCTGGTACGCCATCGGCGGACTGCCGTGCCTGGCCGTCTTCAAGGTCGTGAGCACGATGGACTCGATGGTCGGGTACAAGACGCCGCGATATCTACGATTCGGATGGTGCGGCGCGCGCCTCGACGACGTGATGAACTACGTGCCGGCGCGGCTGACCTGGCTGTTGATTGGGCTGGTGGCGGCGCTCTTGCCGTCCTGCTCCGGACGCAAGGCGCTGCGAATCGGCTTCACTCAACATGCCATTCTGCTTGGTCCGAATTCCGGCTGGAGCGAGGCAGCCGCGGCCGGCGGGCTGGCGCGGCGTCTGGTCGGACCGATTTGGGCACGCGGTCGGTTGGTGACCGATGTCTGGATCGGCGACCCCGCCGATCCCCCGCTTCAGTCACATACCGACGTCCGTCGAGGTTTGCTTCTAGTCGCGGCGACGGGAATCTCCGCCGCGTTGGTCACGGTGGGCGTTCTAATCCGGTTGCGCTAGCCCCTTCCGCTTGACCGGGGCTCGACGTCAATTTCCGCGTCCAGGACGACACCGTCTGGACCGAAGCGCACGTGCAGCGTGCCTTTCGATTGCTTGTAGTTCCAGATTCTGGGAAACGCCGTCGACGCCTTGCCCAGCCTCGCCTGGACCTGGGCCTTGGTGAGTCCCACGAGCGATGCGGGATCTGGCGCGGCAACAGCGACCTCACGGACGGAGCGTGCCTTGCTCGCGGTCTGCAGCTGTTGTGCGTGAGCAGGTAGTGACGAGGCGAAAACCGCGACGACAAGGGCGGCCAATCGATTCACATCACCCTCCCACAACATCTCGATCGAGAAGATTTCCAAGTCCGGAGTTCTTCGGGCGCTCGAACATCAGGCTCAGCTTCGGGCGGTCCACCATGTATAAACTTCACCGTTACCAGTTCCATCTTGGGCCCTGCTTGAGCTCGACCAGAACCTTGCCCGCGAGGATCTTTCCTGACGGCAATCGACGCAACGCGTCTGGAATCTGTAATTTGGCGCAGCCGTGACACACGATCGCGACACATCGGCAGACTGCCTGGGGCTCAGGCGAAGCGCCCATGGCCTGGCGCGCTTCAAGTTCCGTACCTGAATCGCGTGTCGCTTGGCAGAGCTGGAAAGTGTCGGCTCTTTACTGTTTCTCCTGTTTCAAACGAAGTGAGAGAGCTTGGACCACGTGCGGGTTCTGCAGAAAGCGCTGGCCACTGAGGAATTCCTCGACGGTTGGCGGCTTCTGACACTTCGCGAGCTCACGCATCCCGCCCCGTTCCAGCAGCCGGACAAGGCTGCGCTCGTCGACGATATCCAACGTGCTGAACAGATCCCACGCCTGATTCTCGAACAGGATGACCGCTCGAAGGACGCGCACGAAGTCCAGACAGGACCGCGCCGGCAGGCGCGCCGCCTTGCACCAGACACGCAGCGCTCCTCTCGAAACGCCAACACTCTGTCCCCAGGCCGCGAGTGTTCGAGGATCGGAAGGAGAGCTCGTCGCCACTACGATGGCCCTCACCAATCGATCGGCCGAGTGAGACACCACGCTGACGGCGGAACCACCATTACCCATTGATGGCGGCACTACTCCATCAGCGCTTCGCGCGCGATTGCAGGAGCCGGCGGGGCGGACGGAGCGGTCGATACCGCCGCGTCCGACAGCTTTCGCTTGGACCAGCGCAAGCGTCTCCAGAGCGACCAATTCCACAACCTCCGCAACGCGAGCGAGAGGCCCGTGCCAACAAGAAGGACGCCGCCAAAACACCCGACGCCCGCAATGATCTGTCCAGCGAGGCCGCCGAGCTCGCCGGTGTGGCCAAATCGCAGCCACCCGCGCACCTTCTGGCCGAGATTGTTTCCCTCATAGGGCTGCCACTGGATGACGTCGCCACTGGCTGCATTCAGCGTCAGATTCGATCGGGCAAATGCGTTCCAGTTCGCACCGTCGGTGATCGTGAACGCGACAGGACCATCCTCGCGATTCGGAAGCCGCATCGACAGCAGACTCCATGTCGACACCCGCTGCTCGGCCCGGGCCCAGATCCGATCGATCTCGGCCGGAATCACTGCGGGCCCCGCCTGGTTCCCATCCGATCCGCGGCCGCCGTCTTCTCGGGCGCCCGCTGCTCGCGCTTCGCTGGTGCGTGAGGCGCCCTCTCGCGCCGGGAGGTTGTTCGCTCCTCGTCCCCCTCGCCCCCGGGTCGCGGCCTGTTCTCCACGGCGCGCTTGCCGGCCGCCTCCCTCCACTCCCCCTGCCGCGCCGGCCGGACCGCCGCCCGGACCGCCGCCTCGACCGGCCGGCACGGGTGACCCTGAGAGGCGATACACGAGGTTGCTCGCCCATGAGTAGGACAGCACGGTGCCGCTGACTGTCATGGCGAGGATCGGAATCAGGCACCAGAAGCCAATCGTGTTGTGCCAATTGAAGTCCCGCGCGCGCCCGGTCGAGGTGCGCCGAAACCAGACGATTGCCTTGACGTGCTGCAGCGAGAGTTGTCTGGGCCACCAGATGTACAGGCCGGTGATTCCAAGGATGAGAAAGGCAAGATTGCAGGCGCCTGTGAGGGATCGGCCGACGGCCCTGGACTCGCCGGTGGCACCTAGATACCGATGCCAGTTGGTCATCGTCTGGAAGAACTGCACCGTCGCGGCAGAGCCCGTTCCCAGAATGGCGCCGCTATACGGATTGACGTACAGATTGCCCCCGCGCCCCAGACTGATGGTGGCGGCCGCAGACGGATCGCGAGCAAGGGCCAGGGACTGCGGCGAGACGTCCGGCCGCGCCCGTCTCGCCACGTCGAGGAGTTGATAGGCACCGAGCCGCGGTGCGCCGTCCGCCGTGACGTATCGCACGTCACGTTCGATCCAGTCCTGGATCTGCGGTTTCAGCGCCAGGATGACACCGGTCGCAGACATCACCAGGATCACCAGGCCGGCGACGACGCCGCACAACAAGTGAAGCCAGAACAGAGTGGTTCGAAATTGCTTCATGACAATGTGTCCTCGAAGACGCGACCATTCAGAGGTCGGCCCAGCGACGCAAGAGGTTGTGGTAGACGCCGGTGAGCTGCACGGCACCCGGCTGATCCGGCGCCTCGGCATTCACCTGCTGAATGGCCTGGTCGAGATCGAACAGCAGCGCCCGCTCGCCATCGTCGCGGACCATGCTTTGAATCCAGAAGAACGAAGCGGTGCGGATCCCTCGCGTCACCGGCCGGACGTGATGCAGGCTCGTCGAGGGGTAGAGCACCATGTGTCCCGCCGGTAACTTGACCGAATGCGCGCCGTAGGTGTCTTCGACCCGGAGCTCCCCGCCGTCGTACTCGCCGGGCTCGCTGAAGAACAGGGTCGCGGACAAGTCGGTGCGAATGCGGTGAGGCGTTCCACGGATCTGACGGATCGCGTTGTCGACGTGGCTGCCAAGCGCGTGGCCGCCCTCATATCGATTGAAGAGCGGCGGAAAGACGCGCAGCGGAAGCGCCGCCGAGACAAACAGCGGATTGCGCTGCAGGGCTTCGAGGATCAGGTCGCCCAACTCCACGGCGACCTGATGATCCTCCGGCAGTTGGAAGTTGTTCTTCACTCGTACCGACTGGTGACCGGCGGTGACGCGACCGTCCACCCAGTCGGCGGCGTCGAGGCGGCGCCGTGCGCGCTCGACTTGATCGACCGTCAGGACGTCAGGGATATGCAGCAGCATGACGTGTGATGGCCTCAGAACGTGATGATCGGGCTGACGACGATGGACCGGCCCGGACCGGGCACGAAGTGACCCGTGTATCCGCGTTCCACGTAGCGCTCGTTCGCCAGGTTGTTCATGTTCACCTGCAGCTCGAGATGCGGGCTGACGCGATGGCTCGCCATCGCGTTGAAGAGCCAGTACCGCGTGAGCCGCTGAATCGCCGCCGCATTCGCCGTCGTCAGGGCGTTGTTGTTGCTGAAGTAGTAGCCCCCGGTGAATTGCGCTCCGCCGCCGAGGGTTGTGTTCAACGGGAGTCGGTAGGTCGACCAGAGGTTGAACGACTGTTCCGGGACGTACGACAGCCGCCGATCGAGCTCCGCCGTCACCAGCGATTCCTTGATCGTCGCGTCCATCAACGACAGTCCCGCGAAGATGCCCCACTGCGGCGTGAGATTGCCCGAGAGTCCGAATTCGACCCCGGTCACCTGCTGATCGCCCGCCAGCACGGTCGCGCCGGTCGTCGCGTCCGTCGTCTTGGCGTTGGTCTTCTCGGTGTGGAACCCAGCCGCGGTCGCGAACAGCGTGCTGGTGACGTCCCACTTGGCGCCGATCTCGAAGTTCCGGCTGCGCTCGGGCGGCAGCGCGGCATTGTTCACACCGGTCGCCGCAAGCGTGAGCCCGAAGCTCCCGTCGTACGACGGATTGAACGACGTGCTGAAGGCACCGTACACGGACCCGCGTTCGACCGGCTTGAAGACGATGCCGGTGCGGCCGCTGGCGGCGTTGTCGACGCGGCCAAACTCCGCCGTGACACCGTCAGCCGACACCGTGGTGTACTGGACATCGATGCGATCCCAGCGAATGCCGAGGTCGGCCTGAAGCTTGTTGGTCAACTTGATGGTGTCGAACCCGTACGCGGCCGCTGAATTCGAACGGGCCGCCGACGTCACGCCCGTCCTGGCGATGGCGGGTGCATACGCCTGGGTGGGATCCGGATTGAACAAGTCGGTCACCGGCGGCCGTCCGTTGGTGAACAGATCGGTCGCCGTGTAGCTGGGCTGCCGATCGTGCGCCAATTCGAGACCGGCCACGGCGCTATGCCGCACCGCTCCTGTGGCGAAGTCGGCGTTGAGATCGGTCCGGTTGTTGATCGTCCGGTCGTCCCGGTACTGGTACTTCGTGTCGGTCCGCCGGATTTGCGCGACTGATGCGTCGTAGCCGGGATCGGCGGCGCCATTCGCCGCGGATGCTGCACGCGGGGGCGTGACCACCCGATCGAGAGAATTACGGCCGTAGCGCGTGAGGTTGCGGAGGCTCCGTCCGCGGCCAAACCGGTGCTCCACAGTACCGGTCAGCACGTCCGACGTCACCTTCTCGTGATCGCGCGACAGCAAACCGTAGAAGTTGCTGAAATCGAGATCGTCCACGGTCTTGCCGGCCGCGACCGCCAGGTCCGGCAGCGTGCCGGGCAAGCCATAGTCCGGCACGTTGTCCTGCTTCACGCGCTGATAGCCAAGCGTGGTCGTCGTCGGCCGCCCGAGGCCAAAGCTGATCGTCGGCGCGAAGCCCCATTCCCGCTGCATGACGTCGTCGCGTCCCGGGACGCCTGAGTCCTGCCACACGCCGTTGAGCCGCAGGGCAACGGTCTGGCTGAGGCGACGATTGACGTCGATCGTGCTGCGTTTCTGGGCCGCATTACCGCCGGCCAGACGCACTTGACTCGAGTTCTGGAGGCTGGCGGACTTGGTCACGAGATTCACCGAGCCGCCCGTGGATCCGCGGCCCGCCGTGACGGACGAAGGGCCCTTTGCGACTTCGACAGCCTCGGTGTTGAACGTATCGCGGCTGACGACACCCGGATCTCGCGCGCCGTCGATGTACACGTCGTTGCGCGCGCTGAAACCACGGATCAACAGGTTGTCGCCAGGAGCCGTGCCCCCTTCGCCAGCCGTCAAGGTGATGCCAGGCGTGTTGCGCAGCGCGTCGCGCAGCGTGACGGCGCCCTGATCCTGGAGCACCGATTGCGGGATCACGACAAGTGTCTGCGGTGTATCACGCAGCGGCTGGGTGTATTTCGGCGAGGAGACGACGGTTCCAGGGGTACGACCTGTCACTTCGACCGATTCGGCGAGCGCGGCCAACTCGAGCACCGCTGAGGTCGATGACGTGAAACGGTAGCGAACGCTCGTGCCAACCACCATCGCCTGCAGCGCCTGCTCCGCCGTGAGGACTCCGGAGACACCCGGAGACTGAATCGATTCGATTGATTCAATCGCGAAGACGACATCGATGCCCGTAACGATCTTGAAGGCGCGCAGGACGTCGGCCAGTGGTCCCGCGGGGATGTCGAATCGGCGCGCCGTGGACGCCGGCGCGACCTGGCGCTGTTGCGCGATGGCGACGAGCTCCGGATCGGCGAGACGAGACGTCGTCGATCGCAACGCGCTGGCGACAACATCGCCTGGCGACTCGACACTCTCTGAAAAATCGCACAGTCGACGCGTTTCTGACGCACGTCGGCAGGACCAATCGGCGGCCAGTTCGCTCGCCGAAGCCGACGGGGGAACGAGACCCCAGAAGGCCGTCGAGGCGACGAGCGTGCCAATCGTCGTCCAGGGTAGTGCCGGCCGAAGGGTTGACGGGGCTTGTGATGTTTTCGCGGCTTGTTGACGCCTTTTGCGAGCGGCCTTGCGAGTCATGCGACGCCTCCCTCTTCGAGGAGTGCGTATGGCGATGCCGGCGGCCTCCGCTACAATGTGGAAGCCAACGGGTCATGCGTCACGCGCGTGATTGATGGTCTGTTCCGGACCTGCGTTGGCATCCGCCGGGTGTTACCGCACCTGGCGGACCTTCATTTCTCAAAAATGAGACTGAGTCTCAATTCCAGTTACCGCCTAACATTAACTCCGACCGGATTGGTCGGTCAATGGAATTTCTGCCGTAAATAGTGCTATCTGAACGATAAAGGCGAAAAAGGAGGGCGACCGAGAGGCGTTTTCGGGCAATAAAAAAGCCCACCTCGGCGGTGGGCTTCCCGACATCCAGGTCAGTCCGGCGTTAGAGCAGTTTTCGTTTGTACGTAGTGTCCGCCTTCACGCGGACCGTCGTAGTCCGGCTATAAAGCCGGACACTACGCACAATCGGGAAACGCTCTAGCCGGATCAAAGCTTGTCTAGCGATTCCGGCGGGTTCGACGGGTCAACGATACAGTCAGCAGGCCCACACAGCCCAGGCCAATCCACGCCCACCGACGACGGGCCGACGTTTCACGTACGACGAACCCAATCGTCAATTCGCTCTGGTCTCCGGCTCGCTGCTGTTCTGTCACCGCGACATCGAGATCTTCGGATACCAGAGCATTCGCCAGATAGACGCTGCTGTCCGCGGCATTCGCATTGTGAAAAAAGAGACGGTGCGGGCCACGCGCCAGGCGCGCGACGTCGGCTTCAGCACGAATGGTGATCGTGGCGTCCCCGGTGTGCAGCGCTGCCACATCCGGAAAGCTCGACGCCGCAGTCTGCATGCGCGGCAATGGCGAGTCATCGATGCGAAGGGTCAGAGCACTGAGGACACGATCCGCATAGTCCCGCTGTTCGTCCTGAGACAGCACGCCGTTCCGATCCACGTCGATTTCACGGATCACGCCATCGGCGACAACGATTCCTGGCGTCAGGTCCATCTCCAGCTGCACACGATCCCGTTCGACGCCGATTCGGGCAGCCTGAAGGAACTCGTCAAGTCGGTGCGCCGATGCGCGTGCGCCGAACGCGACGCCGATCGTCGCGAGCAGCAGCACGGCCGCGCGATTATCTGCGCGCAAACTTCGCACCGTAGTCATTGGTCGGATCGCGATAAATCGTGTGGATGTGATCGACGCCGTTCTGCGGGGCGTATTCGATGACCAGCGTCGGCCCCTGGATGCGGAAATACGCCACACTGCCGTTGGTCGTCGGTCCGCTCCATGCGAAGTAGGTTTGCGGCAGGTTGGTCTTGATCTCGGCCATCCGCGGTTCGGCATACGTGTCGTTCATGATGCCGGTCCATTCCCGAATCAGCTCCAGTAGCATCGATTGCTGCGCAGCGTTCAGAGCAGTCGCCTTGACGCCCTCCGGTTGAATGGTCCGGCCATCCTTACCCGGTCCGAGCACAAGGTCGGCCACGCGGTAATTGAGGACCGCCTGGCCGCGCTGCCCATCGTCCAATGCGTTGATCAGCGTAAACGCCTTGTCGTTTTCGGCGCCCAACGGTCGTACCGTCCGTCCCTCGACCGAGTACGTCGCGGGTTGCGCCGCGGTGTGGCTTGGCGCAAGAGTCGCCTGGCTTGCGCCCAGCGTCAGGTTGATCGCCAAGTGGTGACCGCCGAACTGCAACATCCACGGGGCCTTCGCCGACGGCGTGCCGACGAACGCAAGGTAGTACTGGTCCTCGCCGAAAGCCACTCCTCCCCCCGGCATGCCTCTGCCGCGACCTCCGCCGTCTGTCGGCGGACCTCCCGCTGCGCCTCCTCCACCACCGCGTCTCGCTCCGCCCGGCCCATTGCCTCCGCCGCCCTGACGAAGGACCTCGTCGCCGTGCATGATCTCTGTGACCTTTTGGTAGCCTGGTCCGCTGAGCGCCGTCCTGAGCAGATTCGTCACCGCCGTGCGCTGAGCGGTGGTGAGATCGGCCAATCGCAGTCCCTCGCGCTGGAACGCTCCGTTGGGAAGGTTCGACCATCTGGTCTTCTGGGGCCCATCGAAGGGAAACTGGAGCTTCGCGCGACCGGCGTCGTCGAGCGTCGCCATTACCGCCTGAGCCGAAGCGACAATTCTTGTCGTCGTCTCGGCATGTGCAACGAGCGAGCCCGACGTCGGCGTTCGAGTTCCCTGCGGCTGCGCCAGAACTGTCCCGATTACACCGGCGGCAAGCACCATTCCTACCGTCACAACCGTGCCAATTGGCGAGCGCATTCGGCCTCTCCTTCGGATCTTCAATCGCAGCAGCGCAGCCGGGGCACTCGCCGCCCTACACGCTGGCGGCTCGACTGCAAACGAACGAATAATCCATATCCCTCTCAAGATAGCGCGGCGAACCGGAGCAGAGTGTGTGCTGCGTAAGAAAATTGTATGACCGAAGCATGACTGGACCTTGCAGTCATGCTTCGGTTTCTCGTGCGCGACAGACGGATCGATGGCGCTGTGGACCTGCCTGGCCTGGTCGAGGTCCTTGACCGCGATCGGAGAGTCGAATATCGAGCGCGGAGGCTACTTCGCTGGCGTCGCCCCGACATAGTGCGACGCATCTTTGTCGAGACAGACGAATTCGATCAGCTGTGTATCGGCGCTCAGACGGTAATAGAACTTCGCCGAAAATGGCTTCGTGTACGCCTTGGGATCGTCGATCGTCTCTTCGAGTTCGAGATAGCCGTACTTGACCCGGCGAAAGCGCTCGATGATTTTCCCGCCGCTCGTGAGCGGGCTGCCGCGGACGTCAAGCCAGCCCTCGTCCATGAAGCCGATGGTTTCGACGACCAGCGTATCCCCTTCCCACCGGCCGACGGAATAGCCGTTCCACCATGGCTCTGGATCTTTGGGGAGCGTTCGGCCATCGAGGAACACCTCGCGCACCGTCGTGCCCGATCCTTCGTAGATCAGCACCACTTCGGTTGGAGTCTGAATGATCTTTCGCGGGTACGGATGCGCGTTCATCTGCGCCATGCCCATCGGCAGGCAAAGGGCGTCGGGATTGTCCTTGCTGTTGTCGGCCATCCGCTTCTTGACCAGATCGGCCGCCCACGGTTGATACGGCGCACCTCCAGGAAGATCGCCGCCAACGTTCCCCATTGAGGCGCGAGCGGGGCCTCCGGCTTGCCCACCGGCGCCGCGCCCCCGGCCGGCCGGCGCAGCGCCATCACCTCGCCCTTGCGCAGCAGGGGCGGCGTCGGCACCGCGTCCCTGAGCGGCAGGCGCCGCGGCCCCCTGGCCCCGGCCGCCGCGTTGCGGGCAATCGATGCAGGGAATAATCTCCCACACCCCTGAGAGATCCGGCTTCCCATCCGACGCCCTCGGCACGGCAGCATCGAGGTTGACCGTGCTGTCAGGGCCTTTCAGAACCCCGGGCGGTGTGTAACGCGGCCATTGGGCCAGCAGCGTTGACGAAGCGACGACGACGAATATCGCGGCGATCTTTGCGATGGCTTTCACGCGGCTTCTCCTCGGTTCCCGAACAAAGTCTGAGTGCGATTGTGTATCTGCAGTGTACACACGGAGCCATCCAACCTGGAAATCAAATTGCGGCGAAACAGCGCCTTCTCAAATCTGGCGGCCCGTGGTGAAATTCCGTCTGCATTTCAGCGAGCGCTGCATCCCGCCCCGCGGCGTCGCTCAACGCTCAAGTACTCCCGGTATGCTCGCGTTGTGCGCCTGGCGATCCGGGCGCATCGCCCACCTCGGTGCGACGCCGGACTTTCACCGCGGGCTGCTGGGCACTCGCAGAGTTCGGAGGCGGATCGCAGTCTCAGATTTCAAGTGCCGACGTGCTGTCGCCGAAGCGGTCCTGGTGAACTCCCAGCTTGTCGAGCAGCGCCAGCATGAGATTCGACATCGGCGTGTGCGCCGGAAACGACAGGTGGCGGCCGCCTTTCAGCTGCCCCGACGCTCCGCCTGCGACGACGATCGGCAGGGGGTCGTGATCGTGCTGGTTGCCGTTGCTCATGCTGCTCCCGTACAACACGACCGAGTGGTCCAGCAGGTTGCCGTCGCCGTCTGGAGTGGCGCGCAGCTTCTCCAGAAAATACGCGAGCATCTGCACGTGGTAGCGGTTGATGCGCGCAAACGTATCCAGCCGGGCACGGACATTGGAATGGTGCGAGGCGGTATGGAACCCGTCGCGTACGCCGCTCGCAGGATACGTGGCGCCGCTGGTATCGCGCGCGTACATCAATGTCGAGATGCGGGTGATCTCCGCACGGTAGGCAAGCACCTGCAGGTCGAAGATCAGCTTGATGTGGTCCTCGAAGGCCTCCGGAATACCCACGGGAGCTTCGGGTACGTTCAGATCCTTGGCGGACTGTTCCGCAGCCTTCTGGATCCGACGCTCGATTTCCCGGATATCGTCGAGATACTCGCCGAGGCGGACGCGGTCGCTCGGGTCGAGCGTGCCACCAAGCCGCGTCGCCTTGTCGGTGATCGAATCGAGAATGCTGCGGTCCTGTTGTTTCCGCGACAGGCGCTGCGCCGAGTTGGTGCCGTCGCCGAACAGGCGTTCGAAGATGACCTGCGGGCTGTTCTCCATCGGCAGGGGCAGCGTGGGCGTGCGCCAGGAGATGGTGTTGTAGTACGCGCAGCCGTAGCCTGAGCCGCAATTCAAGCCGACTTCCTCGATCGCCAGTTCAATCGACGGCAGCGGCGTATCCTGACCGATGCGATCGGCCAGCACCTGGTCCAGCGTCATCCCGGCATGCACCGAGCCTTTCTCGGGGTGCGCGCCGCTCAGGAACACCGCGGCAGAACGCGCGTGGTCCGCGCCGGCATCCGAACCGACGCCGCCCGCGGCCGGGTGCGCCAGATTGCTCACCACGCAGACGCGATCGCGCACTTTTTCGAGCGGCTTCAGGCTTTCCGGGAGCTCGAAGCCCGAACCCTCCGCTGCGGGGGTCCATTTGTCCATGGTGGCGCCGTGCGGCACGTAGATGCCGCAGAACCGGCTTCGGGGGACCGCTGCGGTCTGCGCGAGCGCCGTTCCCGCCGGGACCATCGAATCGAGCAGCGGCAACGCCAATGTGACGCCCATGCCGCGGAGGAACGTGCGGCGCGGCAGATGTTTCTTGCTGATGTACCCCACGGTCAGGCTCTCAATCTGCCTTTCGGCAATCGGCGTACGTGAATCGGATTGAAATCAACCGACCCATTCTCTCAATCGGTGACAGGTTGACAACGTCCGATCAGGGGGCGGCCGACTCTTTCATCCGCATTTGAAATGGCGCACTCTTCACGATGCCCAGCACCAGCTCGGAGAACCGATAGCGATTCTGCGCGGCGTCGCGCATCACGGCGCGGACCACCGGCATGTCGTAGTACTTCGTTTCACGTCCCACCGCGTACATCAGCAGCTTCTCGGTCATGGTCCCGACAAACGCCTCCGGGCGGTTCAGTAGCGCGTTCCGCAGCGAGGCAGCCCCATTGAGCAGGGTGCCATCCACCAACTGGGCGGACGCATCAATTTTCACTCCCGAGTCTACGGTGCGCCATCGACCCACGGCGTCGAAGTTCTCGAGTGCAAGGCCGATGGGATCCATGATCTTGTGACAGCCACTGCACGCCGGACTCGCGCGATGCTCCTCCATCCGCTCGCGCACCGACGCGCCGGAGGCGCCGCTCGAGTTCTCTTTGAGCGGCGGTACGTCGGGAGGCGGAAGCGGAGGCGGGCTGCCGAGCAGATTCTCCAGAATCCACTTGCCGCGTTGCACCGGAGACGTGCGATTCGCATTGGAGGTGACGAGCAGCATGCTGCCCTGGCCGAGCAGGCCCCGACGGGCATCGCTTGGAACCGCAACGCGCCGGAAATCCGGCCCGTAGACGTGCGGGATGCCGTAGTGCCGGGCGAGGCGCTCGTTCACGAACGTGTAGTCCGCATCGAGCAGATCCAGGACTGATCGGTCCTCGCGCAGAACGCTTTCAAACAGCATCTCGGTTTCGCGATGAAACGCCTGGCGCAAGTTGTCGTCGAAATCCGGGAACTCGTTCGAATCGGGATTCGCACTCTTCAGATCCCGGAGGTAGAGCCACTGACCCGCGAAGTTGGTGACCAACGCGCGCGACCGCGGATCCTCGAGCATCCGGCGGGTCTGGCGTTCGAGCACGGCGGGATCGTGCAACGTGCCCTGGGCCGCCAGCGTCAACAGCTCATCGTCGGGCACGCTCGACCAGAGGAAGAAGGACAGCCGCGAGGCGAGCTGCGGATCCGTGATCCGATACGGGGCGCCCGGCGGAACCGCGGAAGGCGGCGCCTCGAAGCGGAAGACGAATTCCGGATCGGCCAGGATGCGGCGCAGGCCCATCTCGATACCCGCTTCGAAGCGTCCCGTGTTGCTCCGTTCCTCCTGGTAGAAGCGCATCAGGGACTGGAGGTCGGCGTCCTCCGCGGGGCGGCGGAATGCACGACCTACGAGGTTCGTGAAGATCTGGCGCGCGCACGCCGTCTCGTTCGGCAAAGCGCCCGGGCGGCATACGAAGATCCGCCGGCGGCTGGGCGTGTCGCCCGGACCGGTCGCGTTGTACGGACCGGTGATGTCGACGCGGGCGAGGTGCGGCACGCTGGTGTAGCCGTACTGCATGCCGGTATTCACGTCTCTCATGCTGGCCAGGGGCCGGTGCACCAGGTCTTCGTTGGCCGCGCGGTTCTTTTGAAGAAACGCCACGCCGATGTTCTGCGGCCCCGCCGTCACGGTCACCCGAAACTCGAGCTTGATGTCGGGTGTCATCTTGACCCGCTGCTCCAGGGGATCGGTGGGCGGTTCCTTGGCCGGGTGCGACCCGGTCGTCTCGCGCATGAAGAACATCGGCACATCGTCGAGCTTGTACAGCTTCACCCGCCGGCCATTGAGGCTGACCTCGAGCTCTTCATTCTCGGCGCCCTCGCCGAAGACCTGGCCGAAACTGAGCTTGGTCAGCGACAGCTTGATCAGGTACTCCCCGTCGAGGGGGAAATTATGGCGGACGACGGTTCCGCCGCGCGTGCCGAGCGGCTGATTGTCGAGCGTGCCCGTTTGACTGAGGTCGCCCTTGACGGTGTAGGTGATATCGAGCGGCGCGGTTTCCGGGTCCCCGATTGCAAGCCGGCTGATCTTGGCCGCCGCCGACACATACCGTTCGAGCAGCGCCGGCGACACGCCCAGGACGTCGGCGATATTGTCGAAGCCGTTGCTGGAATCGTCGGCAGGAAGCAGCGTGGTCGGATCGACGTCGACCGCGAGCAAATCCCGGATCGCGTTCGCGTACTCCACGCGGTTCATGCGATGCAACGGCGTCCGCCCGGGGTTGGGATTCGCGGCGGCGGCGCGATCCAGAGCGCCTTCCACAGCCGCGGCCAAACCGTCCAACGTCGCGCGATCGGGCCGCCGGGCGCCCGCCGGCGGCATCAGGCCCGCCCGCAACTTCCGGGCTACTCTTTCCCAAGTCTCTTTCTCCCGAGCTTCCGCGTGGACACCAACGCGATCGAGGTCCAGCGTATCGAGCTCGAGGCCGCCGGTCTTGAGCTTCTCGTTGTGACAGCTGACGCAGTACTGGTTGAGGACCGCCTGGTGCGGTCTGAGAGAAGACTGTGGAGGAGGCTGTGGAGCCGGCTGCGGAGCGGGCGTCTGCCCGCCTGCCTGCAACGACACCAGTCCCGCCCCGAGGAGCGCGGCGACGCTGGCGAGACGAATTCGCGTCATGGCTGAGACGCCGGTACAGCACTCTGCATCAGCTGCTTGAGCAGCACCATCGCTTTCGGCTTGGCCTCGGGCGGCCGCACCGCGAGAAAAATACCCTCGGCGAACGTCAGCGGCGTTCTCCCCTCGTTGTCCTTCACGCTCGCCTGTCCGCCATGCTCGGCGAGAATCCGGATGACCGACTCCCAGCCGCGATTCGCCGCCCCGTGCATCGCCGTGAAACCCAGCGAGTTCGACGCGTTCACGTCGGCGCCGCGCGCCAGGCACAGCTTCACGGCCTCGATGTACTCCGACTCGCTGTGGCTGTAGGTCTGGCCGGGGATCCAGTTGATGCCGGCGGCGGCCATCAGCGCTGTGGTCCCCTGCATGGTGGCGAGGTTGGGGTCCGCGCCGTTCTCCAGCAACAGCCGCATCACCTGAATGTCGCCGGAAAGAGCCGCCCGCACGAACGGCGTTTGCCCGTCGAAGTTGACCCAGGAGGCGTCGAACTGCATCAGCCCATGAACCGGAACGGTGTCGGTTCTGGTGTTCGGATTGCTTCCCTTCTTGAGCAGGGCCTTGATCAGATCCAGAGGGTCGCCTCCGTCGTTGGCGATATCGGTGTATCGCTCGCGGTTGAAATTTCTCAAGTCGATGGCCGCGAACAGCGCGGCGCGGTGGTAATCGTCTGCGGCGTTCGGGTTCGCCCCCCGCTCGAGCAACTCGGTCGCGATCCGGACCTGCCCGTTGAGCAGCGCGACGAGCAGCGGCGAGGTCCGGTTGCCGGACGACCGATCCAGATCGGCGCCGCGGTCCAGCAGCAGCCGCATCATCGGGACATTGCCGTCTCGCACCGCAAAAAGCAGCGGCGTCATCCCGCCGTTGGCCGTCGGCAAGGCGCGCTGCCGGATGATCCCGGTTCCGGACGCGCCGCCGGCTCGAGCGGGCACAAACTCGCCCTTGGGCATCATCACGTTCGTGCGGGCATTGACGTCGCCCCCTCGGGCGAGGAGCAATTGCACCATCTCGGTGTGGTTCTCGATGACGGCCCACATCAATGCCGTCTGCGCGCGCGCCGTGTCTTTCGCGTTGACCTTGGCGCCCCGATCGAGAAGCACCGTGGCCGCATCGACCCTGCCCGTGCGGGCTGCCGTCATGAGCGCGGTTTCCCCGTCCGGGGTCGCGGTGTTCGGATCGACGCCGGCGTCGAGCAGCGCACGGATCATGGCCGCACTGCCGTTACCGGCGGCAAGACCGATCGGTGTGATCCCGTACCGGTTCGTCACCGTCACGTCCGCGCCGGCCTTGATCAGCAGTTCGGCGGCCGTGAGATCGTCGCGCCGAACCGCCCAGTGCAACGCCGTGGTGCCGTCTGGTTGCGGCGCATCGAGGGCTTTGCGATCGCGCGGCAGCGCACGAAGCACCTCTTTGTCGCCCCTCATCACTGCGTCCGCCAGCAGGGTGTCTGCGCTCGCAGGCAGCCCGGCGGCCAGGTTGAACAAAAGCCCGCCGACGATCACGTGCCGGCGCAGGTAACAGCGCCACATCGGTCCTGTCATGTCGGCCCTACCTTCATGTCGCCGCTGCCGGATGGAGAATGTCGAGGATACCGGAGCAAACCGGGGCGCGACGGCTGCGGACTCACCGCGCCGTGCCGAGGCAAAACGTCCAGGGAAGCGCGCTGGAATCATCGCGAGAGTCCTTTTCCACCGCGTAACGAACGCGACATTTTACCTCGTGACATCAGCGGACCCAACCTCAAACTGTCCCTCGACGTGTGCGGCGCACGGCACACACCTCGGGCTCAGCGCTGACGGCTGGGCGCGGCTGTCAATTCCGGCCGCGGCCGTTCGACGTGAGACAGGGAAGGTGCACGAGGCGCATCCACGATCCACCCGACATCCACCCGACGGGCTGCTCGCCACCGCGCGACCCGCTGTGTTACCGTGCGACTCGCAAATATTTGAGGCGCTCATGAGCTGGCACTCCACTGCCTCTGCAGTGTCTGGCCGCTTGACTCGCGTTTTCTTCCGTCGAGGGAGATTCTCGTGTATTGTTTGCTCCTCGGTCGTTTCCCGGCATGAATCGCCCTGTCTCCGCCCGGCATTTCCCCAGACGCGTCGTCTTTTTCTGCCTCTGTCTGAGCCTCTTCAGCGCCACGACCGCGCTGGCGCATACGCTCGGGGAGAACTACGTCTGGTTCAACTTCCGGCCGGACTCGATCGACGGCCGCTTCGAGATCCATTTCAAGGATCTCGAAAACACGCTCGGGTTGAAGCTCGCTCAGGGAAGCGTCGACCAACAGACCGCCGCCGTGAGAGCGAATGCCGCGCTCGTCCAGGACTACATCCGCAAGCACTTCTCCATTGGACCTGAGAGCGGGCCGCCGTACGTTCTGGAGTTCACGACCGAGAACGTGATGCAGATCCCCCTGGGATCCTTCGCGCAATTCTATTTCCGCAGCACCACCGGTCCACTCCCCAACCGTCTGCGGGTCACCCACTCGATGCTCTACGAAAACGACCGCTTCCACCGCGGTCTGCTGCTCGTGGATCACAACTCGAAAACCGGCACGAATTACGGCGAGGAATACGTCGCGATGGTGTTCGGCCCCGCAGCCCCGGAGCAATCGCTGGACCTCACGTCGGTGCCCTCCCTCATGGGCGGGCGCCGGATGATCTGGCAGGGGGTGCTCCACATCTGGATCGGAATCGACCACATCCTCTTCCTGATTGCGCTGATTCTTCCGACTGTGCTCTCGCTCAACGACGGCTCGTGGACGGGCGTGGGCGGGTTCCGCCGCGCCCTCTGGAATGTGCTGAAGATCGTCACCGTCTTTACCATCGCACACTCGGTCACGCTTCTGCTCGCGGCCCTCGGTTTGCTGAACGTGCCCTCCCGCCTGGTGGAATCGATGATCGCGCTGTCCATTGTGCTGGTCGCGCTGAACAACATCGTGGGGCGGATCAAGGAAGGGTCGCTGGTCGTCGTGCTGTGCCTGGGCCTGTTCCACGGACTCGGTTTCGCCGCCGTGATGGGCTATCTGCCGGTCCGCATGGAATCGCTGCTGCGGGCGGTGGTTGGATTCAACGTCGGCGTCGAGCTCGGACAGATGGCCATCGTGGCCTCCGTCTTTCCGATCCTGTTCCTGCTCCGGAACCGGCCCTTCTACGTGCCTGCCGTCCTGAAGGGTGGCTCGGCGGTGCTCATCCTCATCGCCAGCGTGTGGTTCATTCAGCGCGCGTTCGGGCTGGGATGATCGGGCCCATCACGCGCATGCGGGACGCCACACGCATCGAAGACCTCATCACGACCTTCATCGTGGAAGAGATCGCCGGGCGAGGGGCCGTTATCGATCCGGACGAGAACATCTTCACGAGCGGCCATGTTGACTCGGTCGGCATCATGCGCCTCATCGCGCATCTCGAATCGGCGCTCGACGTCACGATTCCACCAACTGAGCTCGTGCCGCAGAACTTCCGCACTGTCAGGGTCATGGCCGCCTATCTTGCGTCGCGCGCCAGTTAGAACGGCCGCGACTCGTCCTCCTCTCCCAGGACGCGCCTCTCCACGCCTCTGCCCGGTCGTCGACGAAAACCGGAGGCAATCCATCCCGTCGTGACCGATCTATCGGACCCGTGATCCGGTTCACCCGGAACCGCCGACGCCATAACTGGCGGCGAGCGCACGCCGATCGATCTTGCCGCTCCCGGTGCGCGGAAATGACGCGAGGACGTCGACGCGGCCGGGCACCGCATACGGAGGAAGCCGTTCCGCCGCACGGGCGCGGATGTCCTCCGGCTGCGGACGACACCCCTGGCGCAGGAGGACCGCCGCCACGATCTCGACCTGCCCGTCGTCTCGGCGGATGGAAATCGCGGCCGCTTCGGCAACCTCGTCGCACGAGCCGACGACGTGCTCCACCTCATCGAGCTCGACGCGGTAACCACGTATTTTGATCTGCCGATCCTTGCGTCCAAGAAACAGCAGATTGCCGTCTTCGCCCTCGCGGACCAGGTCACCGGTGCGATAGAAGCGCTTCCTGAAGCCTGGGAACGGCTCCTGATCGAAGAAGGCGGCGGCGTTCAAATCCGGTCGGGCCCAGTACCCGTTCATCATCGTCGGCGTCCGGATCAGGAGCTCGCCTGGCTCACCCGGCGCGACCGCCTGATCGTCTGCATCCACCACGAGCCCCTCCGCGTTGTCCCATACCTTGCCGATCGGTACGGCCGACAGCGCCGCGGACGGGACGTTCGGGACGTGATAGTAGGTGCACTGGTTCACTTCCGCCGGTCCGTACACGTTCGAGAACCGGGCGTGCGGCCAGAGCGTCATCAGCGCGCGCAGATATTTCGGCGCGAACGGTTCGCCGCCGAACAGCACCCACCGCAGAGACTGCGCGTCGCGGCGCTCGATGTCGCCGCCGTCGAACAGCTGGATGAGCGCGAGAGGCACCGAGTACCAGAACGTGAGCCGCTCCCGCTCGATCAGCTCGCCGAGGCTCACCGGGAACATCGTGGTCTCTTCGGAGATGATCACGCTGGTGGCGCCGCATAACGGGCCGGTCAGGTACTCGAACGTGGACATGTCGAAGTGCAGGGGCGAGTGGTTGCCGAGGCGATCCTCGGCACGGACGTCGTAGGTGGCGGCGGACCGCGTCGCATAGCTCAGGCCGCTCGCGTGTGTGTGCATCAGGCCCTTCGGTGCACCGGTCGACCCTGAGGTGTACATGATGTACGCGAGATCCTGTTCGGTGACGCGGACGCGGGGCGGACGCGCATCGGCGGTCTCGACTTCAGGCCAGGTGATGAACCGGCAACCCGGGGTCGATCCGCCTGCGCCGATCACGGTTCGCACGCCGGGCGTGCCCTCGACCAGCTCCATCGTGCGACGGGCGCGCGACGTCCCCGTCATCAGATGGCGGAGACCGCAGTCCTCGATGATGAAGCGGATGCGCGGCAGCGGCGCTGCCGGGTCGATCGGCACGTAGGCGGCGCCCGCCTTCAGGATGCCGTAGAGCGCGACCGGCAATTCGAGCGCCTTGTGCATATAGATGCCGACGCGGTCGCCTGGCCGCACACCTTCCTCAATCAGCACGCTGGCGAGCTGGTCGGCGCGGCGCACGAGCTCCTGGTAGCTCAGCCCCGCACCGTCGAAACGGAATGCGTCGCGATCCGGATCTTTCTCCGCAGAACCCTCGATGGAGTGATGCAGCAGAAAACCCATTGGCCGGAGGTTCAGGACACTTGGAGTCCGAGCAGCCGCGCGATCAGGTTGCGCTGGATGTCGGAGGTGCCCGCGTAGATGACGCCGCCGAGGGCATCGCGGAGGTCGCGATCGACGCCTCGTTCGCTGAGATATCCCACCCCTCCGTGCGTGCGCACAGCGTCGAGACTCGAATCGAGGAAACACTCGGACAGATAGAGCTTGGCGATCGCCGCCTCGAGCGCCGCCGGCTGCGACTTCGCTTTCATCCAGGCGAGCTTGTAAAGCAGCAACCGGGCAGTCTCGAGACGCACCTTCATGTCGGCAATTCGGTTCGAGACCGACTGAAAGCTGCCGATGGACCGCCCGAACTGCTCCCGCGTCCTGGCGTGAGCGACACAGTCATCGAGCTGGCGTGCCATCGCGCCGACGTGGCTGGCGAGAATGAAGCTACGCTCCCATTCCATGGTGGAGTTGAACATGCTCAGCCCGACACCCTCGGCGCCGAGCCGGCAGGTCTCGGGAACCAGGCACCCCGAGAACTCGAACCCGCCCATCGGAAACGTGCGCAGACCGGCCTTCGAAAGCCGGGCAGTTGCCGTAAAGCCGGGCGTCCCCTTCTCGACGAGAAACGCCGAGACTCCCCACTGCCCCGCCGCTGGATCGGTCTTGGCGAAGACGAGCGCGAGATCCGCAACCGGCGCCATGCCGATGAGTGTTTTCCGACCATCGAGCACGTATCCGTCCGCGGTCTTGCGTGCCGTGGTCGCCATTCCCAACGCATCGGAACCAGCCCCCTCCTCGGTCACGGCGTCGGCGGCGAGGATCTCACCCGAACAGAGCCTGGGAAGGTACCGGTGCTTCTGCGCCTCGGAGCCGAAGGTGAGCAGCGGTTCCTGGATCGTCCACACCTGGGCGTTGACCGCAAGGGTCAGGCCGTTGTCCCGGCAGCCGTAGCCCAGCGCTTCCATCAGGAAGACGGCGGTCAGGATGTCGCGACCTCGGCCGCCGTACTGCTCCGGCACGTTCCAGCCCAGGATCCCGAGCTGCGCGCATTTCTTCCAGTTGGTGGGATCGAAGGTTTCCGCGCGATCCCGGTCGGCAAGATCCTGATTGAGCTCGGCCCGTGCGAACGCGACCACCCGTTCGCGCCAGGTCGCCTGCTCCGCTGTCGGTGAAAAATCCATCGACCCCGGGCTGCCTAGGGCTGGTTGGGAGTCGCCGCACCGACCGGGTCGCGCGAAGACCGGGCCATCGGCGGCATCAGCGAATACGGGTCTTTGGGATCGGGAGACAGACACTCGAACTCGACCAGCCGGCCGACGCCGACCTCGCGGGCGTAGTCGAGCATCATCGACGCCGCGACGTGATCCTCCAGCGCCCAGCCGGTCGAATCGAACACGGTGGGAATCGCCTTCGCGTACGCGTAGGCGGCTTCGTTCTGGATGAGTGTCCTCAGGTCGGGACCGATGCCGCGGCCTTGCAGTTGCTGACAGTCGCCCTCCGCGATCGCCTGCTCGTGAAAGTCCGGGCACACCAGGCTGCGCTGAAGCAGCTCGAGGGGCACCTCGAATTTCCCTTGGAAATCCGAACCCACCGCATTCACATGCAGGTGCGGCTTATTGTCGAAGTCGGCGAAGATCGGCCCGCCCCCGGGCGCCGACGATGTGCACGTGCAGAGGATATCCGAGGCCCTGAGCAGATCGGGGACCGATTCGGGCGCGACGATCTCGACCGGCACGTCCAGAAACCTGATCCGATCCGGCAGCGTGCCAGCGACCTCGTCGTCGACGTCGTGCACGATGATCCGTTCGATTGGAAAGAGACGGGACAGCGCGTGCAACTGGGTGACGGCCTGGGCTCCGCAGCCGATCACGCCGACGGTCCTGCTCTCCGCCAGCGCCAGGACGCGGCTGGCAACCGCCGAGGCGGCACCAGTCCGCACCGCGGTGATGAAGGTCCCGTCGAGGAGCCCGAGCAGGTGGCCGCTGTTGGAATCGAAGATACAGAGCGTGGACACCACACTCGGCATCCCGCGGCGCCCCGGGTTGGCTGGATGGTACCCCACCAGCTTGACGGTCGTCCCCTGCTCAGCGACGTGCGCGGGCATCCATTCGAGCAGCCCCCATTCCGGCTTCTCGTAATACACGCCGCTGCGCGGCGGCACCTGTGCGGACGCGGGATCGAAGACCCGGATCGCAGCGGTGAGCCGCCTGATCAGTTCGTCCATGAGCGCGTCGATGCCCACACGACCGACGATAGTGCGAATATCTGCTGACTCGAGAAAGAGCGAACGATGATCCATCGGATGCGGGACCGGCACGCCAAACGGGAACCCGATCTTGCGGCGCCCGCGGGATTCAATCTATAGTCGCGAACTCGCGATTCTTATTAATTCCTGAGAAAATTGCAAACGACCCGATCGAACTCTTCGATCAGACCCTTGATATGACTGCCGATTCCGGGCTCTCGACGAGTCAGACGCAAATCTGGATAGGGCAGACGCTCCATCCAGACAGCCCTTTGTACAACATGGCGTTCGCCTTCGTGCTCGAAGGCGAGATCGACACCACTGCCTTCGCCGCCGCCTGGCACCGGGTCGTCGACCGCAGCGATGCGCTGCGCACCTCGGTCAATCAGCGCACCGGCCTCGTCCGCGTCCGCGACGCCGGTGGATGTGCGACCCGATTCCTCGACTTCTCGGGGCGGGCCGATACCGAGCAGGAATTCCGCGCCTGGGCCTTAGAGCGTTGCGTGCGACCTCTGCCGCTCGGCGGCGAGCTCGTTGACAGTGTCATCGTGAAGCTCTCGGCCGGGCGGTACGGCTGGTACCTCAATCAGCACCACATCGTCACCGATGCATCGTCCACGGTCCAGCTCTTTCGCCAAGTCGCAGCTGAGTATGCGGAGGCGAAGCAGGGGCAGCGGCCCCGATCATCCGACGCCGGAACGCTGGAGCCCTACTACCCGACGGTCCGCGGGCTCACCTCCTTTCCCAATCCACGCGCACGAGAAGCCGCCGCGAGTCATTGGGCCAGCCGGCGTCAGCACGGCGACCGGATCGCACAGTTCTACGGCAGGCGCAGCACGACGGGGTCAACGCGCAGCGAGCGCCTGACGCTCAGGCTGGACGAGGCCACGACCCGTCGGCTCGAGGCAGCCGGGACCGAGGAGGGGTTCCTCAGTTTTACGGCGGACATTTCGATGTTCGCGGTGTTCGCCACGCTGCTGACGGCCTGGTTGCACCGGATCACCGGCGCCACTCAGCTCGGCTTCGACGCGCCCGCGCACAACCGGCCAACACCGTCGGCGAAGCGTTCGCTTGGCCTGTTCATCGAAATGTTTCCGTTCGCCGTCGCCGTCGAGCCAGGAGAGTCGTTCCGATCGCTTGGCCGAAAGTGCCTGGCCGAGACGCAGCAGTTCCTCCGCTTTGCCCTGCCCGGTACCAGCTCGTCCCCTGGCGCCAGGCCCGGCAACGTCGTGTTGAATTTCTTCTCGGGCCGATTCGGCGGATTTGCCGGTCTGCCGGTCGTGTCGGAGTGGGTCCACTCCGGCCATGCCGACAGCGTCCACGCGCTTCGACTCCAAATCCACGACTACGACGGATTGGACTCCTACACGCTGCATTTCGATTGCAACGAGGAAGTGTTTCCGGCGCCGCTGCGCGGCCGGGCCGTCGACCATTTCAGCGCGCTTCTCCACGCTTTTCTGCACGATCCGGACACACCCATCGGCTCGGTGGACATCCTCACGGAAGAGGAGCGGGCGGCCGTGATCGTCGATTTCAACGACACCGCCGGGCCGGCGCCTCCAGAGCAGCCCGTGACCGTGTTGTTCGACCGCCAGGCGATCGCATCGGCAGATCGAATCGCCCTGCGAGAAGGCAGGCGCGAGGTCACCTTTGCGGAATTGCGTCGCCGGGCGGATATCGCCGCCACGCGGCTCGTGCAAATCGGCGTGCTGCCCGGCGAGCCCGTCGCCGTCTGCATGAAACGCTCGATCGATGTGGTCGTGGCGGTCCTCGCCGTCCTCAAGGCGAGGGGTGCATACGTCCCCATCGATCCTGGCTACCCGGCCGCGCGCATCCGCCTCCTCCTCGACGATTGCGGGGCGAAGTGCGTGCTCGCGAGCGATGCGACCGCTCCCGCGTTCGCTGGCTGCGAACGCCGGCTCCTTCGCATCGACGAGTTGCTGGACCGCACTCCTCCGGCGGGCGTCGCGCCGACGCTCCTCGACGGCGCACGGCTTCACGACCTCGCATACATCATCTACACGTCGGGTTCAACCGGACGGCCCAAAGGAGTGGCCGTCGAACATCTGGGGTTGGCCGAATACCTCGAGTGGGCCGCGCGCCAGTACGTGCGCGGCGATCGGCTCACGTTTCCGCTCTTCACCTCGCTCTCCTTCGACCTGACGATCACCAGCTTGTTTCTTCCACTCATCAGCGGAGGCACGCTGGTTATCTATGAGGAGACGGACGGTCCAGTCGACGCGGCCCTCCTGGACGTGGTCGACGAGAACCGAGCGGATTTCATCAAGCTGACGCCCTCTCATTTGTCTCTTCTCGCGCGGATGAAACCCACGAGTTCTCGAATCCGTCGGATGGTTGTCGGCGGCGAGGACTTGAAGACCTCGCTGGCGGCTGCGGTCACCGCCCGGTTCGACGAGCCGGTCGAAATCTACAACGAGTACGGACCGACCGAAGCCGTCGTCGGCTGCGTGATGCACCGATACGATCCGGCGATCGACACCGGCCCGAGCGTGCCGATCGGACGCCCCGCCGATCATGTCCGCGTCTATGTCCTCAACGACGCGCTGGTGCCTGTTCCTGAAGGCGTGCCGGGTGAGTTGTGCGCCTCGCGGGCCGGACTTGCCCGCGGATATCACCGTCAGCAGGCGGCCACGGAACGCGCGTTCGTCAGTGATCCTTTTCAACCGACCGATCGGCTGTACCGCACCGGCGACCTGGTGCGCTTCGTGCGTCCGGGCACGCTGGAGTACTTGGGACGGATCGATTCCCAGCTGAAAATATCGGGATTCCGGGCCGAGCCCGGCGAGATCGAAGCCGCGCTGCTCACCCACGAGGCAATTCGAGAATGCGTGGTGACATTCGGCCGCGCGGCTTCTCCACGGATTCTGGACACCACCTACTGCGAACGCTGCGGTATCCCGTCGAACGCTCCCGACGTCGTCCTCGACGCGCAGGGCGTCTGCAGCGTCTGCCTGTCGTTCGAATCGGTCGAGGTTCGCGCCAGAGCGTACTTCGGGACGATGGCGGATCTGGCCGCTATCTTTCGCGAGTCGGCCGCCGAACGTAGCGCGCCGTACGACTGCATGATGCTGCTGAGCGGCGGCAAGGACAGCACGTACGCCCTGTGCCGGCTGGTGGACATGGGACTGAGCGTGTACGCGTTTTCGTTCGACAACGGCTATATCTCCGAACAAGCGAAGGAGAACGTTCGCCGGGTCGTGACCGCGCTCGGCGTCGATCACGAGTTCGCCACCACTCCCGCGATGAACGCGATCTTCCGCGACAGCCTGATGCGCTTCAGCAACGTCTGCAACGGGTGCTTCAAGACCATCTACACCCTGGGAATGAACCGCGCCCGCGACCTGGGCATCCCGATCATCGTCACCGGCCTCTCGCGTGGCCAGTTGTTCGAGACGCGCCTGACCCCCAACCTGTTCCGGGACGGTTGGCGCAGCGCCGCGGAAGTGGACGCCGCCGTACTCGCCGCCCGCCGCGCCTACCATCGCATGGACGATCAGGTTTCGCGTTCCCTGAACGTGTCGATATTCGACGACGATGCGGTGTTCGAACAGATCCGATTCGTGGACTTCTATCGCTACTGCGACGCGGGTCTCGACGAGATCCTGTCGTATTTGCGGACCGCGGTGCCCTGGTTGCGCCCGTCCGACACCGGACGATCGACCAACTGCCTGATCAACGATGTCGGCATCTACATCCACCAGAAGGAGCGCGGACATCACAACTATGCGCTTCCCTACAGCTGGGACGTGCGCCTGGGGCTCAAGACGCGCGGCGAGGCCATGGCTGAGCTGCGCGACGAAATCGATACCAGCCGCGTCCGCAGGATTCTGGCGGAGATTGGCTATGATGAAGACCGCGTGAGCGACGTCTCGCCCCCGGACACCCTCGCGGCGTACTTCGTCTCATCGCGGGAAATTCCCGATCTGGAACTGCGTCGCCATCTTGCGGCGACGCTTCCGCGCCCGCTCATCCCACAACGCTTCACGCGCGTCGACGCGATGCCGCTGACGCCGAACGGCAAGGTGGACCGCGACCGGCTGGTCGCGTTAGACGCTGCCGCACCGCAGGGCGCCGGCGACGACGCGGTTCTCGAAGGCGCGGCCCAGCAGCGAATCGCGATGATCTGGCAGGAAGTGCTGCACATCGGAGCCGTCGGCGCCGAGACCAGTTTCTTCGAGCGTGGCGGCACCTCGCTTGCGGCGATGGAGGTCATGCTCCGCATCTGCGATGAGTTCGAGGTCGACCTGCCCCTTCAGACGCTGTTTCAGCGTCAGACCATCGCGCAACTTGCGCGTGCGGTCGAAGACGTCATCGAGCAGGAGATTGCCGGCCTCAGCGACGACGACGCCGAGAAACTGGCTGCCGATCCCCACGCCCGCCCATGAGCCCGAACCCGACCAGCGGCCGACAGGACGTCGGCCTCTCCGACGCCAGGCGTAAGCTGCTTGCGGCGCGCCTCGAAGGGAAGATCGGGGCGCCGCGACCCTCACCAGATGGGATTGCGCGGCGGGAACGTCCGCCTCGACATCGGGCGTCCCTCGGTCAGGAATGGATTTACCTGGCCCACCAGTCCAGTCCGACATCCGCGAGCTTCAACGTCACCAGCAGCTTTCGCGTGATCGGCAATCTGAACGTCGAGCAGCTGGAAGACTGCGTGAACCAGGTCGTCGCCCGTCACCAACCGCTGCGCAGCAACTTCCGGCGGCAGGACGGCGGCGTCCAGGTGATCGTCCAGGACGCCGTCGCCATTCGCATTCATCGGCAGCGGTGCGAAGACGAGGAGATCGAACGGGAGGCGGAGGCGCTGGTACGGCGCCCGTTCGATCTGGCGAACGAGCCGCTGCTGCGGCTGTACTACCTCGACAGCGTCGGGGGGCACGGGCTACTCACGCTGGTCGTTCACGACATCGTGTTCGACAAATGGTCGCTCGGCCTGTTCTGGAAGGAGGTTGCCGTCCTCTACCGCGACACTGGCGAGGGCCCACCTGTCGCACTGGGTGCGCTGCCGATACAATACGCGGACTTCGCCGACTGGCAGCGGGAGTGGCTCGACTCAGGCCGCGTCGACGGACAGTTGACGTTCTGGAAACGGGCATTGGATGGACTGCCCGGCCCCATCCCTCTGCCTACAGACAAGCCGTACCCGACTGAGATCACCGACGCGGGTCGCCTCGAACGGTGGCGGCTGAGCCCGGCCGTCACGCGCAGTCTCAAGGCACTCGCCGCCGCCGAGAAGGTTTCCCTGTTCACGCTCCTGCTGAGCGGCTTGCACATCCTCCTCTACCGCTACACGGGTGTGGGCGACGCCGTGGTGGGATCCCCGGTCGCGAATCGTCGGCGCAGGGAAACGGTGGACCTGATTGGCTTCTTCCTCACGACCGTCGTGGTGCGCGCCATGCTGCGCGCCGATCTCACCGCACGCGATGCGATCCGGCAGGTTGGCAGCGCGGTTGCCGGCGCCATCGAGAACCAGGATCTCCCCTTCGATCGCGTCGTCCGGGCTGTCGCACCGCCGCGAGTGCCAGGCCGGCACCCGCTGTTCCAGGTGATGTTCGTGTATCAGCGCGAGGCCGAGGCCGCACCGGCCCTCGACCTCGGCGACGTGAACCTCACGCATCTGTACATCCAGACCAGGACGTCGAAGTTCGACCTCACGCTCTTCGCAGCGGAATCGGGCGAGGGGATGGAGACGATCCTGGAGTACCGGACGGATCTGTTCGAGCGCGACACCATCCAGCGGATGCTGCGTCACTACGAGCAGCTCCTCGAGAGCATCGCCGGAAATCCCGATCAACCGGTCTCTGAACTGGAGATGCTCACCGTAGATGAGCGGCGTCAACTGTTCGACGCCTGGCAGGGTCAGACGTGCTCGCTGGCGGGCGTTCCCGCCCTGATCGCTCAGATACAGCAGCACGCCGCGAAGACCCCTGATGCCCCGGCCGTGATCGGCGCAAACGGCAGCCTGAACTACCGGCAGCTCGAAGAGACCAGCCAGGCGATCGCGCGGCAACTGGTCAGTCTCGGTGCCGGTGGCGGGCGGCCGGTCGCGCACTTTGCCGGACGCACCCCAGGGGCGATCGCTGGGATCATCGGCATCCTGAAGGCCGGCGCAGCCTACGTACCGATCGATCCCGAGTATCCGGCCGACCGCCGTCGTTTCATCATCCGCCACACCGCCATCGACACGGCCGTCACGACATCGGCGCTGCGCCCTGAAATTTCGGGCCTAGTCGTGCACACCGTGCTGCTCGATCAGTCCGACCCATCGCGAGCCGTCGATGACGCCGTGGCGCTGTTGCCATTGGACGAGCAACAGGCCGCGTACGTGATCTACACGTCCGGCTCAACGGGCGATCCAAAGGGTGTCGTCGTCTCGCATCGCAATTTACTGCACTCGACGGAGGCGCGAGCCCGCTACTACACCAGGGCGCCACACCGATTGCTTCTCACCCCGAGCTTCGCATTCGACAGCTCCGTCGCCGGCATTTTCTGGACCTTGACTCAGGGTGGAGCGCTGGTGATGGCCGACGCGGACGACCAGCGCGATCCGGCACGGCTCCGCGGTCTCATTCGGACGCACGCGGTTTCCGACCTGCTGTGCATTCCGACGCTCTACCGCGAGATCCTGGCCGGAACTCCGACTGAACTCCAGACGTTGACGAGGGTCATCGTCGCGGGGGAATCCTGCCCTTCCGACCTCGTGGCGCTGCACCACCAACGCCTTCCGGGCACCGAACTTTTCAACGAGTACGGCCCGACGGAAGTGACGGTCTGGGCGACGGTTCACGCCTGTGGCGCCGAGGACGGGCTCGCCTCGCGGCCCGTGCCGATCGGGCGTCCCATCGCCAACATCCAGGCCTACGTCCTCGACCCACATGGGCAGGCGCTGCCGGCCGGCATTGCCGGAGAATTGTGGCTGGCTGGCGACGGCGTGGCGCAGGGCTACTTCGGACGCGACGAGCTGTCGCGCGAGCGATTCGTCGAGCGCGTGATCCCCGGATCGGGCATGCGGCGGTTGTACCGCAGCGGTGACATGGCGCGATGGCGACGCGACGGCTTGCTCGAATTCCTGGGACGCAACGACGACCAAATCAAGCTGCGCGGCTTTCGTATCGAACCGGGAGAAATCGAATCGGTGCTCGAGCAGCATCCCGGAATCCTGCGAGCGGTCGTGGTGGCGGTTCCGACAGATTCGCGCTCTGACGCCGAGGTCATCGGGGTCGAGGCCCTGGCCGAACTGATTCAGGACGTGCCGTACCACGAGCTCGACGCTGCCCTGACCGCGGTCGAATCGCTGCCGGCGGCGGCGGTGCACACGGCGCCCGACGCCGGCGCCGAGGCCGCGTCGCCCCGACCCGAGCGCTCGGTCAGTCGCGACCGATTTCGCGTGGAGCTGCACACCGCCACTACCGGCTTCATTGCCCCCCCGCGTGAGACCCAGCGGAACTGGCTGCTCGGCAGGGCCATGGAGGAGTTCGCGGACGATCTCGAGCACCTCGACTCGGTGGCGCCCTCGTTTGTCCGCGGATTCGAACACCAGCTCGGGAAAGACCTGCGGGACATCAGCCAGGCGGTCCTCACCGACCAGGAGATCATGGAGGACTGGCAGACTCCAGTGATGAAGGCGATGGCACGCCACGTCGCCACCGGGCACGGCGACGTGCTCGAGATCGGCTTCGGCCGCGGCGTGTCGGCCGAGTTCATCCAGCAGTTCGGCGTCCGGTCGCACACGATCGTCGAATCGAACGACCACAGCGTGAGCCATCATTTCAGGCCGTGGCGCGAGCGCCGCCTGGACCACGACATCCGACTGTTCCACGCGCGCTGGCAGGACATCGAGCGTCAGCTCGGACGTTTCGACGGCATCTTCTTTCACGCCTTTCCGATGAACGAACGCGAGTTCGACGAGTACGTGCTGCGCAGTGTGACTTTCGCCGAACATGGCTTCGAGGCGATGGCCTCTCACCTGAAGGACGGGGGCGTGTTCACCTATCTGACCACCGAGATCGACTCGCTCGGCCGCGGCCACCAGCGACGTCTCCTGCAGCATTTTCGAGAGGTGACACTGCACGTGGAAAGGCTGCACGTGCCCGACGACACGCGGGACACCTGGTGGGCCAACTCCATGGTCGTGGTGAAGGCGGTAAAGTGAGCGATCACGACCCGAGCACCACGATGGAGGTCCATGACCGGCTCAAGCGATTGACGCCTGAGCAGCGCGCCCTGCTGGCGCGCCGCCTGAACCTGACGCCGCGGAGACGCTCCGGAGCGCCGTTGGCTGACGGTAACAAACGTTTGGTCGCATATTACGTGGCACCGTCCGGGAAGACGTCACTCCCGGCTGAAGAACTGCGCCGGTTCGTGTCCGGCCGACTCCCCTCCTTCATGGTCCCCTCTCGCTTTGTGGCGCTCGACGCATTGCCGGTGTTGCCGAATGGCAAGGTCGATCGAGCCGCGCTGTCCCTCCTGCGGAGGACGGCGGCGGGCACGCCAGACGAACCCTTTTCAAACGTGCTCGAATCTCAGCTGATGAGGATCTGGGACGACCTGATTGGCGTGCGCGACATTGGCCCCGACGACAATTTTTTCGAGCTCGGCGGCCATTCACTGCTGGTGCCGCGGCTGATGGACATCGTGCAGCGCGACTTCGGCATCACACTGCCGCTTGGTGTCCTGTTCCAGGCGCCGACCGTGAGGGAGCTGGCGGAAATCATCCGCGCGCGCAACCCCAACCAGTCGTGGCGCTCGCTGGTCGCCATCCGGGAAGGCGGTCGAAGACCGCCGCTCTACATGGTGCACGGACTGGGCGGCGAGATTGGATATTTCTACAATCTCGCCGGATACCTTCATCCCGATCAGCCGGTCTACGGGTTGCAAGCGCCTGCCGAGCCATTCTCCGAGCTCGAGCCGATGGCGACACGCTATCTCGAAGAGGTCCGTGCTCACCAACCGCACGGGCCCTACCTGCTCGGCGGCTACTGTGTCGGCGGATGCGTGGCTTACGAAATGGCGCGGCAGCTTGTCGAGGCGGGAGAATCGGTGCGGCTGCTGGCGATCATCGACGCCGCCACGCCGGGCACGAAGGCGGTCGTGCCACCGATCAGTCATCGCCTCAGGCGTTGGAGGTCCAAACACCCGCGAGAGCTTGTCGCGGCGGTGAAGGCTCGCGCCTCCTCAAGCGCCAGGTGGCTGGCTGGCGAGCGCAACGAGGTGGTGAATGTGGGCGACGTGCCGCGCTGGTACGGCGTGCCGCGGCCCTTCCGCGAGATCGCCACGAAGCATTTCCAGGCCGCTCGCGCCTGGATTCCCCGTCCCTACAACGGCGACGCCTGGCTGTTTCGCAGTGAGAACGACGAACTTGCCAAGGACCTGGGCTGGCGCCCGCTGGTGCAAGGACGGCTCGAGATCGAGATGCTACGGGGAGCGCACGCGGACGTGCTCAAGGAGCCATACCTCGAGGGCACGGCGCGACAGCTGTCTGCCGTGGTGGAGGCGGTCGCCGCCTCAGACAGATGACGCGGATGCTCCGCCGCATCGCGCCATGGATCACGGAGCCAGACGAAGAGACCGGCTCGCTCGGCAGCGCTTCCCGCGCGGTCACGTTCGCGCGCGTCGTCACGCGCACGACATCGCTCGTGCTGGCGTTCATGGTGCTGCAGCGAATCATTCTGAGGCTCTGCCGACCCTCCGAGGAAACTTTTTCTCACGCGTCGATTCTGATCGAGGGTTTGCGGCAGCACGGCGGCCTCCTGGTGGCAGTGATCGTGGGCGGCGCAGTACTGCTCGTCTCCCTCCCACGACTCCGACAGGGTTGGACGCAGTTCGACGGCGGCCGGCGCCTGCGCTGGTTCATCGGGACGATCGCCGCGATCCTGGCATGGGCAGGCTCGGCATACGCCTTCAACGCCTGGTACGATCAGCCGCATCTCGCCGACCGCGCGGCCCTGATTGTGCTCGCTGGTCTGGTGTGGTGGCGACCGGTGTTCGCCCTGCCTTTCGCTGCCGCATTCTGGGCCATCATCTGGCAGTTCAACTATCCAGCGCTCGGCTTTCAGACCCTCGAAGCCGAGTTCAGGCCGGTCGTCAACACCCTCACCCTGTTCTCCGCGGCAGTGCTGATCCGCGCGGTATTCGGTGGCCGGAGAATGGATGGCTTTCTGTTCCTGGCGCTTTGCCTGGTCGCCGCAAACTTCTGGGTCCCAGGCGCCGGAAAACTGCGCATCGGCTGGGTCACGCACGGCCATGTGGACTTCCTGATTCCGAACGCCTACACGCACGGCTGGCTCGCCTTCCTCGAGCCTCAGTCGATAGTGCGGGCGGCGCGAGCGATGGCCGCGCTCGATTGGCCGTTGCGCGTCGGCACGCTGGCGTTGGAATGCGGCGCGATCCTGCTGTTCATGGACGCTCGGGTCGCGAAGGGATTCCTCATCCTCTTCACCTGGCTCCTCGGCATGTTCTTCCTGACGATCGGGTATCTGTTCTGGAAGTGGATCGTGCTCCAGATCGCGCTCTGGATTCTTTTATTCCATCCGCTCGATGGGGCAGCCATCGCCTGGCGCCGGCGCCTCTTCACCAAAGAGCGATTCGCGGTGTCGCTGGTGGTGATCGGGTTGGCACAGGTGTGGTTCGAGCCGGCTCGCCTTGCATGGTTCGACACACCACTCGCCAACATGCTGCGGTATGAAGCGGTCGGTCCAAGCGGCGCGGTCTACGATCTTCCGCCAGGCTTTTTCGCGCCATACGAAAGCCACGTCGCGATGGCGCGGTTCGTCACGCCGCTGACGCCCGGTCCGGACCTCACCGATTCGTACGGCGTCACAGGAGACCGGACGATCGCCGATGCTCTGATCGGAGCAAAGTCGCCAGAGGACATTCTCCGCCTCGAACAGGCCGAGAGTCGCGGGGCGAACGGCGTGGAGTTGGAGTTTGCGCAGCGCTTCGACGAGTTCGTTCGCCGTACGGCGACGGCATCCAATCGGAGCCTCGCCGCGGGGCCGCGGCGCGGCCGGCTGCTGACGTTGTTCTACCCTCTGCCGTTTCTCTGGACGTTTCAGCGCGGAGTTCCCTATCGCGGCAGCGAACCGATCGCCTGCGTCCGCGTGGTCAGGGTATCCTCGTTTTTCGACGGGCGAACCTATGACCTGTTCAGACGGGAAACGCTGCGGACGATCCGGATTCAGGAACAGCCGGCCTGCCCAACCGGTGACAGTGGTCATTGACCAGAGGCCACGACCAGCGCGCTGATTTCATTTCAGCTTCTTATCCTTCGCCCATGCGCTGAGAAACTTCGTAATGTCCTCGCCGATGCTCTCGGCATCCGCGGCGAACCTTCCGAGTGAGTCACCCCCGGCTGCGCCCATGACGCCGATTCGACGCTGCTCAAAACTCGCCAGCCGCGTTCCATCCGATGTCTTGACGGTTCCGCTCACCGTCACGCCGGATTTGCCCGCTCCAAACCCCACGAAATATCGTTTCGCCCGACTGCCAGGATCGAGTTCCGTAAACTTACCGTCAACGACCAGCGCGCCCGCCGGCACCGTCCCCTCGGATCCAACAACCTACACGGGAAATTCCTGGTTGAAAAAGCAAAAGAGGCCAGATTCTCTAGGAAATCTGACCTCTGTCGCGATTCTAAAATTGGTCGGGGCGAGAGGATTCGAACCTCCGACCCCTCGGTCCCGAACCGAGTGCTCTACCAGGCTGAGCCACGCCCCGACACTCTGACGATGCGCACCACCGAACGGGACTCGGTGTGTTTCCGCAGCGGCGCTTGGTACCAAGCTCCAGACACGGACCCGTCATCTTACCTTAGCTTCGTCCTCCAAAGATAGTTCTTCGAGCACCGCCAACGCATGGTACGCCGTCAGATCGGGATGCAGCGGCGTCAGCGACACGTAGCCGTCACGCACCGCTTGATAGTCCGACCGATCATGCGGTTCCCACTCGTCCTGCCCTTCCTCAATCCAGTAGTACGACCGGCCCTTCGGATCGTGACGCTCGGCCACCGACGTCACGTGATTTCGCTTCGCCTGCACCGTCACACGGTACCCTTTGGGCCGGCCGCTCGGCATGTTGATGTTCAGCAGCACTCGCGGCGGCAGCGGCCGCCGCAACAGCGACTCCGCCATCGTTGCCGCGGCCTCCGCCGACGGACCGAAGTCGTACTCGCCCCGCGTGGCTCGCAGCGAGACCGCGATTCCCGAGACGCCGAGCAACGCGGCCTCGAGCGCACCCGCGACCGTCCCCGAATACGTCACGTCGTCTCCGAGATTCCATCCCTTGTTGATGCCCGACACCACCAGATCGGGCAGACCCTTGTAAATCTGCGTCACCGCGATGTTCACGCAGTCGGTCGGCGTCCCGTCGACCGCGAAAATCCGATCGGCAATCGTCTCGAGCCGCAGCGGACGACGAAGCGTGAGGGCGTGCCCGATCGCACTCGCCTCTTCGACCGGCGCCACAATTGTCACTTCGCCGAGCGGCGCCAACGCGTCGGCCAGCGCCCTGATGCCGGTCGATCGATAGCCGTCGTCATTGGTCACCAGAATTCGCGTCATCTGGATCCATGATATAGCCTCCACAACATCCCCCACCATGATGGCCGTCGGTGACTGCGAAGCCGGCCCGATCGCGCTACGTCCGGGCAGTGGCACCGCCGCGCGAGCGGCGAGGCTAGCACTTGGTCCGTGATGAAAGATCTGCGTCGCTCCGAGACGACGAGTGGCCGCGGGCAAGGCGCGGCGACCCAGGATGTCGGCATAGAGGGGAGCAACGCCCCGTGGCGGGATGCCCGCCCGGGAAGTTGTGACGGGCATGTGCCAGGCGACCAGGGTCGGTCGACCAGACGGGGGGCCGCGACACTGAAAGGGCGGACGTCGTACAATTGACGGGAACGGTCTCGATACGCGACACGACTTACAATTCCGAAACGAGCGGAAGTTTCAGAAATTGGCAGCCATTCTTCTTTCCAGGTGGTCCTGATCAAGTGCTCGACACCCTGAACCGTCCGCTGCGCAACCTGCGCCTGTCGGTCACCGACCGCTGCAACCTGCGCTGCGAGTACTGCATGCCGGAGGAGGAGTACGCCTGGCTGCCGCGCGAAGACATCCTCCATTTCGAGGAAATCAGCTCACTGGTCGACGTCTTCATCGGCCTGGGCGTCGACAAGCTCCGGCTGACGGGCGGCGAACCGCTGCTGCGCCGCGATCTCCCGACGCTCGTTCGCCTGCTCGCGGCAAAAAACGGCTTGAAAGACCTCGCCCTCACCACCAATGGCGTGTTGCTGGCCGCCCAGGTTGACGCCTTGAAGATCGCAGGCTTGGCGCGCCTCACGGTGAGCCTCGACACGCTGCGACCGGCCCGATTCGAGCGGCTGACGCGATTCGACGGTCTGGCGGCGGTTCGCGAGGGAATCGAGGCCGCACAGCGTGTTTTCGGAGGCCCCGCCGACGCGGATTCCAGCCCGTCCTCGCGACTCAAGCTGGACACCGTCGTGATTCGCGGTGTGAACGACGATGAACTGACGGATCTTCTCGAGTACGCGAAGTCGATGCGCGCCGAACTGCGGTTCATCGAGTACATGGATGTCGGCGGAGCGACACGTTGGTCTGCGGATCGGGTCGTGTCACGCGTCGAGATGCTGGCGACACTCACCCGCCGGTACGGCCCAATCGAGCCGATAGCCGAGCGCACGTCCGCCCCAGCCGAACGCTTTACGCTGGCAGACGGCACGACGTTTGGCATCATCTCGTCCACCACCGAGCCGTTCTGCCGCACTTGCGATCGCAGCCGACTCACAGCGGATGGCCTGTGGTACTTGTGCTTGTATGCCCCGAACGGCACCGATCTTCGCGGGCCGCTGCGCGCCGGGGCGACACCCGACGAACTGCGGGCGTTGCTGACTCAGGGATGGCAGGCGCGAGACGACCGGGGCGCGGAGGAGCGACGAGAACTGAGCGAGCGCCGCGGTTTCGTCGCCATGAACGCGCTGCGGAAAGACCCGCACCTCGAGATGCACACGAGGGGCGGCTAGCCGCTAGGCCGGGACGCCCGCGTTGGCCTTGAGCTCTGCCGGGGCTTCTGCGGAGCCAAACATCAGCAGGGACACGGCTTGCAGCAAGCTCTTGATGCTGCAGGGCTTATCGAGATACGCCTCATCCTCCCACAACATGACGCGCTCCTTGAACAGGTTGTCGCTGAAGCCGGTGAGATAGAGAATTTTCAGCTCCGGACGATCCTGACGAAGCCTCCGGGCCAGATCGTCGCCGCTCATCTGCGGCATCATCAAATCGGAGACCAGGATGTCGAGCACGTCGAGATTCTCGGCGATCTTGATCGCTTCGGGCCCGTCGGTGGCCACGGTGACCCGGTAGCCAGCATCCCGCAACACCCGCCCCACGAACTTCCGCACCGGTTCCTCGTCATCGACGATCAGGACACTGACCGAGAGTGTCGATGGTCTCCTGAAGCGCGACGCATACTCCCGGACCAGAGAGGCGACCGAATAGGATCCCATCACGGCACGTTCCTTTCAAGTTGCGGCCGCCGTCCCCAGTGACAGGGGTACCATCACTGTCGGACTCTTGGTCGCAACCACTTCCTACGCACGTAACGTGCCATCAGAGTGACGAACTGGATTTCCCTAAGGTGTTCGATCCAGCAACGTCCGGACCGCCGTCGTCAGCACGGCCGCCGGAAACGGCTTTTCGAGAAACGCGACGTTCGGTCCGGTGGACTCCAGGGACGCGCCGCCGGTGCGGCTCGACACGAACAGGACCCGCAGGGTCGGTTTCCCGACGACACACCGCTCTGCGAGCGCGCGGCCGCTCATCAACGGCATGACGACGTCTGTCAGCAGCAGCGCAATCTCAGCGAGGTGCAGCTCGAAAATCTCGAGCGCTCCCTGCGGTGTCGAGGCTTCGAGGACCGTATAGCCGTTTCGGCGCAGGAGGGCGCCAATGACGGCGCGCACGGGGTCTTCGTCTTCGACGAGCAGAATCGTTTCTCGTCCAGGCACCTCCGGATCATCGACATGCGGACCTACCAACCCAATCGCTGGAAAGTGCAGGGTGACCACCGTGCCGCCGCGGGGTGGGTTGTCGACCACGATGAAACCGCCGCTCTGCCGGACGAGGCCGTACACGAAGGGGAGACCGAGTCCCGTGCCCTTTCCTTGCGGCTTTGTCGTGAAAAAGGGCTCGAACAGGTGGGCGCGAGCCTCCGGCGAGATGCCGACGCCGTCGTCGGTCACGCGGAGCCGGACGTAGGGCCCGGGCGCCGTACGGTGCTCGGACGGCAACTCGGCGGATGACAGGGTCGCCAGCGACAGTTGAATCGCGATGGACCCGCCAGTCGGGAGCGCGTCGCGGGAATTGATCACCAGGTGCACAACTGCCTGCTCGATCTGGCTGGGATCGATCATGACAACAGCCGGCGCCCGTGCGACCTCGATAGTCAGGGCGATGTCGTCGCGAAGCACGCGTCTCAGCAGGCCGTGGATGCCGCCGATCGTCAGATTCAGATCCAGTTCCTGAGGCGCCAACAACTGCCTCCGCCCGAACGCCAGCAGATGCTGGGTCAGCAGCGATGCGCGCTTTCCGGCCTTTTGAATCTCCTCCAGATCGTCCCGCTCGGGATCACCCGCGGGATGGTTCGCGAGCAGCAGTTCAGTGAACCCCAGCACGGCGGTGAGAAGATTGTTGAAGTCGTGCGCGATCCCGCCCGCCAGTCGCCCCACGCTTTCGATTCGCGCGACCTGCGCGAGCCGATCGTCGAGCAGCCGGCGATCGGTGATGTCGCGAGCGACGCAGAGATGGCAGCCCGGGCGCACGCGTGCACGGTACATGCATTCCACGACTCGCGAGCCTTCCGGCTTCGTGACGGGATGCTCGCGCTTCGCCTCGCCGAGCGCGAGCACCTCGCGCCACAGTCCGCTCCATGTATCGACCGGCTCGACGATCAGTTGGTCGAGCGTCTCGGTCAGCAGGCGCTCCGTCGAACGGCCAAAGAGCGACGAGGCCGCCGGATTGGCATCGATGATCGCGCGGCGATCGTCCACCAACAGGATGGCGTCGGACGTGTTGAAGAACACCGCGCGAAACAGCTGTTCGCGCTCGCGCGTCGTCCGTTCGGCCTCCACGTTCGCGGTGTCATCGAGGAGGTAGCCTCGAATTTCAACCAGTGCGCCGCCTGGATCGAAACGGGCGACGGCGCTGAAGACGACATAGAGTAGACGGCCGTCCGGACGGCGCAGCGTCTCGCGATAATGGTCGAGCCGGCCATGTCGTCGCAGCTGTGCGAGAAACCGATCGCGGCCGGCGGCATCGGCATAGAGCGACGCCATGTTCACGGCAGCGGCCTCCGCCACCGACGCGAACCCGAACAGATGCGCAAACGCGGGATTACACGCGACGATCTCACCGGTGGGGGTCGCGATACAGATGCCGAGCGGTGCATGCTCGAACAGTTCCGCAGCCCGCTCCGCCGCCACACTCGCCCGCTGCAGCCGTTCCGACGTATCGTCTGTTTCCGCGGGCATCAGCGATTGATCCAGGCCACCTTGCGTGGAGTCACGATGCAACGAGCACGATCAATCGTCGATCGAAGACCAGCGTTCTCAGTCAGGGAATCAGAGGCCGGCAATGGGCACGCCTGTGGTCGAACGCGTACCGAGCGCGGAGAGCCCGGGTGACGGTCCAACTGCGCGCGCCAGCGCCCGGTCCCACGTGGGCGGGGATGCGCCATGCCGTGCCAGCCGCGCGCACGTCGGTCTCGGCGCAAAGGCAGACTCTCGCTACGAGCTTTCCGCGAACGAAGAGCCTCGGCCGCAATCTCGATATCGGGCTTCGAGCAGGCGGGCACGTTCGTACAGGTCCGATTTCATCGGGTACAACTCACGCAGCACAATCGATCCTTCCTCGATCACCTGCAACTCGGCGCCGCTGCAGCAAGTGCGCATCACGCAGGCGACGTGCCGGGCGCCCGACGTAACGCGCCACAACTCCTGGTCCTGACTCATCAAGGGGTGGCTACCACTTCCGCCTGACGGCGTCGCTCATCGCCTTGGCGAGCACGGCGCCAAGCGCAGAGGCCGCCAACACCAGGGCCGGTGCCGGACGATCGGTCACGATCCAGGCGGACAACCCTCCAACCAGGACGCCACCCGTAATCACCGACAGCGCATAAAAGATTCGCCTCAGAGCCGCGCCCGGGCACCTGTGGTTCTCGGTCAGCGGCCCCAAACATCTGGGACAAGTCGCCATTATCCTTCAATCGCCTGAGTCGTCTTCCCGGCTCGAACAAACAACGTCAGAGCCCGGAATGTCCGAAGCCGCCCTCGGCTCGACGCGTCGGCTGGAGTTCCTTGACCTCGTTCCAGACCACGCGCATCACCGGCGCGACGATCAGTTGCGCGATGCGCATCCCGCGCGTGACGGTGAATGCGATGCGCCCCAGATTGATCAACGGCACCCGCAGTTCGCCGCGATAGTCCGAATCGATCGTCGCCGGCGCGTTGGGCATACCGATGCCGTGCGTGATGGCAAGCCCGGATCGCGGACGGACCTGAGCCTCGTAGCCGGCGGGAATGGCCACCGCCAAGCCGGTCGGAATCACGGTGACGTCGCCGGGCTCGAGCGTGACGCTCGCCTCGACGGCGGCGTGGAGATCCATTCCGGCCGCGCCCTCGGTCATGTACGCGGGAAGGGGCAAACCGTCGGAAGATGGGAGTCGGCGGATGTCGAGCTGAACGTCGTGAGGCACGTCTGCATGTTAGCGGTGAATGGCTGTCTTGCGGAGAAGAAAATCGGGACTGGCTTACGGCACGTGCAACACTGCGTCGAACAGACTGGTGGCTGCGGCGTTCCACAAAGCCACGACTGGGCGATCGGCGCGATCGCCCTCGCCCGTGAGCACACTGACCGAGGCCGTGCTGAGCATAAAACGTTGCGCCTGTGTCAGCGACAGCCCAATCCAGCGGACGCCTAGGACGCGCCCGAAATGACCGTGCGAGAAGACGGCGACGTGGCCCTGCAAGCCTCGCAGGTACGCGACGACGCGATCGGCGCGCGCCGACACCTGGGCAGGAGATTCACCGCCCGGACAACCGTCCTGAAAGAGATTCCAGTCCGGTCGGCCGGATTGAATGTCCGCGGTGCGCTGCCCTTCGTAGTCGCCGTAGTCCCATTCCGCCAGGTCCGGATCGATTTCGACGTCGGGACCGAGCGCCGCCAAGGCGCACGTCTGGCGCGCCCGCTGCCGCGGACTGGACAGGACTTTTGAAAATGGAAGGCCGCGCAGTCGGCGTCCGAGTTCCTGCGCCTGGCTCTCGCCGCGCGCCGTCAACGGAATCTCCGTGCGGCCGGTGTGGTGGCCGGAGAGGGACCACGCCGTTTCACCGTGTCGAATGAGGTACAGCCGTGGGCACATGCGCGCCCCACAGTTTTGGCACAATAGGTTCTAATTTCACAAGCGGGGCGCGACGCGCCGCCTTTCCGGCAGCGTCGCGCACCGCAGGACAAGGGGATCCGATGACGATGAGCCCTCTGGCTGGACTGCCGGCTCCGGCGGCGATGCTGGTCAACGTGCCGCGCCTGGTGACGGCCTACTATTCCGAGCAGCCGGCGGACGGCGTCGCGTCGGAACGTATCGCATTCGGGACGTCAGGGCACCGCGGCTCGTCGTTGGCGCGCACCTTCAATGAAGCGCACATCCTGGCCATTACGCAGGCTATTTGCGCGTATCGACGCGCCCAGCAGATCGACGGTCCGCTCTTCATGGGGATGGACACGCACGCGTTATCTGAGTCGGCATTTGTCAGCGCCCTCGAAGTCCTGGCCGCGAACGGCGTCGAGGTCATGATCGACCAGGATTACGGCTATACGCCAACCCCGGTCATCTCGCACGCTATCCTCGGATATAACCGCGGCCGCCGCGAGGGACTGGCCGACGGGATCGTCATCACGCCGTCGCACAACCCGCCGGAGGACGGCGGCTTCAAATACAATCCCCCGACCGGGGGCCCGGCGGACACCGCGATCACGGGCTGGATCGAGCAGGCCGCGAACGCGCTCCTCACGGAGCATCTGCGCGGCGTCCGCCGCATGCCCTTCGAGCGGGCCCGCCGCGCGGCGGGCACACACCTCCACGACTACATCACGCCTTATGTCAGCGACCTTGCCAGCGTCGTGGACATGCAGATCATCAGCAGCAGCGGCGTGACGATCGGCATCGATCCGCTCGGCGGCGCCGGCGTTCGCTACTGGGAGCCGATCATCGAGCGCTACGGTATCGCGGCCACGGTCATGAATGACACGGTCGATCCGACGTTCAGGTTCATGACGGTCGACTGGGACGGCAAGATCCGGATGGACTGCTCGTCGCCGCACGCGATGGCGCCATTGGTAGCGATGCGCGATCGCTTCGACGTCGCCTTCGCGAACGACCCCGACCACGATCGCCATGGAATCGTGACGCCAACGGCCGGCTTGATGAATCCGAACCACTATCTGGCCGTCGCGATTTCGTATTTGTTCCAGCATCGAAGCCAATGGCCGAAGGACGCCGCGGTCGGCAAGACCCTCGTCAGCAGCGGCCTGATCGATCGGGTGACCGCCGGAGTGGGCCGCCGCCTCGTCGAAGTACCTGTCGGGTTCAAGTGGTTCGTCGACGGGCTCCTCGCCGGGTCGATTGGTTTCGGCGGCGAGGAGAGTGCGGGCGCATCGTTTCTGCGCATCGATGGGACGACATGGACCACCGACAAGGACGGCATCATCCTGGGTCTGCTCGCGGCCGAGATCACCGCCACCCTCGGCATGGATCCCGGAGCGCGGTACGCCGAGCTGACGCGCGAGTTCGGCTCGCCGATATACGAGCGCATCGATGCACCGGCCACGCGGGACCAGAGGCGGCGCCTCGCACAGCTCTCCCCCGCCGAGGTCGACGCGAAGGAACTCGCGGGTGACCCCATTCAAGCGATCCTGACCACCGCGCCCGGCAACGGCGCAGCCATCGGCGGATTGAAGGTGATCACCAACGGCGGATGGTTTGCCGTGCGCCCCTCCGGTACCGAAGAGGTGTACAAACTCTACGCAGAAAGTTTCCGCGACCGGCCGCATCTCGAGCGCATCCAGACGGAAGCGCAGGCGCTCGTCAGCACATTGTTCGCGCAAGGGTCTGTGCCCTCGCCGGCCAACTCGCAACCCTCGACGCCTCGGGGCTCCAGCGCCACACCGTGAGGGCGCGCGATTTCTCCGGCCGCGGCAACGCAGCGGTGCCAGTAATTCCGAGGAAGCAGTCCACAGGAGCGCTGGTTCAGCCCGAATCGGGCAGCCGGGCGCGAGATCCTCGTTTGCCGAACGGCAAGACCCGCCAGCGCGGCGACCGACGGCTGCTGGCACAGACAAACTAACCCTCGAGGAGGTGACCGTGACGACCGGATCAAGCAACGAAGCACTCGTGACCTCGCTCCCTGCCTGGGGAGCCCTCCTGGCTCATTTCGATCAGGTGCGTCACCTCCACCTGCGATCGCTTTTTGCCGGCGATCCGTCCCGCGGCGAACGCTTGTCCGGCGAGGGCGCCGGTCTGTTCCTCGATTACTCGAAGAACCGCATCACCGATGAGACCGTCCGTCTTCTCGTAAACCTGGCCGAAGCGTGCGGATTGCGCGAACGTATCGACGCGATGTTCCGCGGCGAGAAGATCAATACGACGGAAGAGCGCGCGGTCCTCCACGTCGCCCTTCGCGCGCCACGCGACGGGTCGATCATCGTCGACGGCGAGAACGTGGTGCCGCCCGTGCACGCCGTGCTCGATCGGATGGCCGCGTTCGCCGAGGAGGTCCGAGATGGCCGCTGGCTCGGGTACACCGGCCGGCGTGTGCGGACCGTCGTCAACATCGGCATTGGCGGATCGGACCTCGGCCCGGTCATGGCCTACGAGGCGCTCAAGCACTACAGCAAGCGAGACATCGGCTTCCGCTTCGTGTCGAACGTCGACGGTACCGACTTCGCCGAAGCCACGCGCGATCTCGACCCTGCGGAGACACTGTTCATCGTGTCGTCCAAGACGTTCACGACGCTCGAGACCATGACGAACGCCAGGACGGCGCGTCAGTGGACCCTCGATGCGCTTGGCGACGAGCGCGCGATCGCCCGGCATTTTGTCGCCGTCTCGACCAACGCCGAACAGGTGGCGGCCTTCGGCATCGACACCGAACGGATGTTCGGGTTCTGGGACTGGGTCGGCGGCCGGTACTCCATGGACTCGGCGATCGGGCTGTCGACCATGATTGCGGTCGGGCCGGATCATTTTCGGGCCATGCTCGCCGGGTTTCGCGCCATGGACGAGCATTTCCGGACCACGACCTTCGAACGTAACCTGCCGGTGCTTCTCGGGCTGCTGACCGTCTGGTACGCGGACTTTTTCGAGGCACCGACCGTTGCCGTTCTCCCCTACGACCAGTATCTGAAACGCTTTCCGGCGTATTTGCAGCAGCTCTCGATGGAGAGCAACGGCAAGCACGTCACGCGCGACGGCGCGACGGTCGACTATCAGACCGGGCCGATCTACTGGGGCGAGCCGGGAACCAACGGTCAGCACTCGTTCTATCAGCTGATCCACCAGGGCACGCGATTGATTCCGTGCGACTTCATCGGCTTTGCGCAGACGCTGAACCCGCTGGGGATTCATCACGATCTGTTGATGGCGAACGTGTTCGCGCAGACTCAGGCGCTGGCGTTTGGGAAAACCGACGCGGAGGTCCGCGCCGAGGGCACCCCGGACACTCTCGTGCCGCACCGCACGTTCGAAGGCAACCGGCCGACCAACACCATCCTGGCCGAACGGCTGACCCCCGAAACACTGGGCGCCCTCGTCGCGCTGTACGAGCACAGCGTCTTCACGCAGGGCGCGATCTGGCAGATTGATTCTTTCGATCAGTGGGGCGTCGAACTGGGCAAGGTCCTCGCGTCGCGGATCGCGCCGGAACTGACGAGCACCGGCGCGCCGTCGCTGGCGCACGACAGCTCGACCAACGCCCTGATCGCCCGCTATCGTCGAACCCGCCGGCACGGTGGCCCCGAGGCTGGAACGAGCGATCCGGATCGAGACGGCAAAGACTCGTGAGCGTTTCACACTCCCGCGGGTTGCGGCAGCTTGGAGGCCGATAAGACTTGTAGAGTAGAGCTGTGGCGACTGTCATCGCAGTCGGCTTCCTGCTCGGGCTGGCGGCATTTTGTGCTGGTGGATGGCTGCACGCCATCCGTCGCCTTGCGCACCAGCGGCGAAATAGCAGCCTCATCGAGCTGACGGCCGGCTTCGGCACATGGGCCTGGTATCCCGCCACCAAGTTGTTTGCGCTGTCCGCAGGCGCCGCGGCCATCAACGGGTTGGGCAACGAACCCACCGAGGTCACGGCGGCGACGCTCTACTCCACGGTCCACCCCGACGATCGCGCTGACACCAAGGCGGTTCCCGCGCGCGCCCTCATCGACGGCATGGCGTACGTGCACGAGTTTCGACGAGTCTTTCCGGACGGGTCGATCCGCTCTTACCGTAATTACGGCAACGTGGAGCGCGCCGGAAACGGACCCCAACCCGTCATCGGCGCGGTGATGGACATCACCGTCGAAAAGCAGGTCATCGCGCGATTGCACGAGAGCGCGGAACGAATGCGGCTGGCTGAAACCGCGGCGTCTTTCGGCATCTGGGAAATGGACCTCGCCAGCGGCATCGTAAAGGGATCCGACGCCTGGGCCGCCCTGGAACGAGTGCCCGATGCCAGCATCGGCCGGCACGTCGACCAAGTGCGGGAGATCGTGCACCCAGATGACCGGTGGCTTCTCGCCGCCGGGTCGGAACGGGCCTTTGCCACCGGGGAGCCGTATTCCGTCGAATTCCGCATCGTCCCGGAACCTGGCGTCATCCGGTGGCGCCGCAGTACTGCCAAGGTTCAATTCGTGGACGGTAAGCCGTCGCGGCTGATTGGCGCCTCGATCGACATCACCGGCGAAAAAGAGATGGTCGTGGCCGCCGAAGCCGCCAGCCGTGCGAAGAACGATTTCATGGCGAGCATGAGTCATGAGATTCGCACGCCGATGAATGCCATCGTCGGCATGACCAGCCTGTTGCTGCAGAAGGATCTGGACGCCGAAACGGCCGAGTTCGTCGAGACGATTCGGACCTCCTCCGACGCGTTACTCGCGCTGATCAACGACATCCTCGATTTTTCGAAGATCGAATCAGGCCGGTTCGAAGTCGACGATCAGCCGTTCGATCTCACGAAATGCGTCGAGGACTCGATCGATCTGCTTGGCGTTCCGGCGGCGCAGAAAAGACTCGATCTCGCGCTTGCCATCGAGCCGATCCTACCGCGCTGGATTCGTGGAGACGGGACCAGGCTGCGACAGATTCTGGTCAACCTGCTGGGCAATGCCGTGAAGTTCACCGAGTCTGGCGAAGTCACGCTGACCGTCACACGCTTTGCCGGCGACGCCGCCGCTACGTCGCTTCACTTCGCGGTCCACGACACCGGTTGCGGCATTCCAATCGATCGGCGGGAGCGTCTATTCCGCGCCTTCAGCCAGGTGGATGCGTCCACGACCAGGAAGCATGGCGGCACCGGCCTGGGGTTGGCGATCAGCAAAAGGCTCACCGAGCTCATGGGCGGACGCATCTGGGTCGACAGCGAGAGCGGCCGGGGTTCCGTGTTCCAGTTCATCATTCCCCTGCACGCGGTCCCCGATCAGGAAGCCGAATCAGCGGTCCCAGCTGACGACCCCGACTGGCGTGGCAAGCGCGTGCTGATCGTGGACGACAACGCGACCAGTCGCCGCATCGATCAGGAGAAGCTTCGCCACTGGGGACTCGAGACCACCACGGCCGCATCTCCGCGAGAGGCGATCGACTGCTTGCGGCAGCAACGGTTTGACCTGGCATTGATCGATTTCGACATGGCGGACATGAATGGACTCGAGTTCGCCCAGCGGATCGCCGACCTCGGCCTTGCCCCTGGCATGCGCATCATCTTGTCCAGTCCGCCCGGCCACAGTTCGAGGCATCTGCGCCGGAGCATGGACAACCCGCCGTTCCATCACGTCCTGACGAAGCCGACGAGGTCACAGGCCTTGCGGGAAGCCATTGCCCACCTGTTGAGCGGCGCGGCTGAGCCGCTCGTCCGGCGAACCGCCCGCAAGGACGACGTCGCGCTGGCGCGGCAACATCCCTTACGCGTGTTGTTGGCCGAAGACCACGTCGTCAACCAGAGGGTCGGCGTCGCGCAGTTGAAGCAGCTTGGCTATTACCCGGACGTCGTGGCCAATGGGCTTGAAGCACTGGCTGCCGTGCACCGGCAAACCTACGACGTGATTCTCATGGACGTGCAAATGCCGGAAATGGATGGTCTGGAGGCGTCCCGGCGGATCGTCAGGGACGTCGAGGCGGAAAGACGGCCACAGATCATCGCGCTGACCGCCAATGTGTACAAAGCCGACCGCGATGCGTGCGTGGCGGCGGGGATGGATGGATTTCTCAGCAAGCCACTCTGTCTGGACGAGCTGCAGGACGTATTGTCGCGATGCCGCAGTGTGGCGGAGCGCGAGCAAACACTGCGGCACGACTGAACCTGGATGGTTCGAATCCTGGAGGCTTTGATCGACCTGCGGCTTCGTCCGCAGGACCCTCCGACACCGAGTTACCTGCCGGTCCAGCCGCTACCAGACAATTTGCGCACATTGAGTCCGTCATCGAGAATTCTTTGGCTGCATCTCGTTGACTCGGTGTTACGCTTCGCTGCCGTCCCTCAGTTTTGATTGCCCCCCCCAATCGTTGTGACTTGACCTCGTCCTTTTCCATCGTCGCTAACACTTCCAAGGAGCATCGCATGAGCAGGACTGTTGTCTTCGTCGTGGCGGTGATGTTTGTGGCCGTGGTCAACGCCGCAAAGGTGGATCCGCGGCTGGCGACTGTGCGCAAGGCATTCATCGTGGCAAAAGATGACCTTGGTGACGATCGATTGGTAGCCAACTGCCTTACGGAGCGGCTCCACATGATCACCCCTGTCGAAGTCGCGACCTTGAGGGCAGATGCCGACGCCATCTTCATCGTGAAGGCCAATATTCCCGGCGCGGCCAGGCGGTATGCACTGGGGTGAGTGGGGCGACGCCGAGCGCGAATCTCGAGGTGCAATTGCCGGACGGAATGAAGCTCTGGAGCGACGGCGCAAAGAACAGGGCTGGTACCGGCGGACTCATTGGTGCGACGCGTGCGGAGGACAGCATCGCCTGCGGCTTGGCTAGTCGGCTCGCCAACACTCTGCTGGATGCGATGCGCAACGCACGCGGCAAGTAAGACTCGCCCTTTCACACGCAACACCATGGAGGTCTCGATGATGCACCGCCGCGTCGTGCCGATCAATTTCGCAGTCGTCGCGTTCGCCATTGCTGCGGCAGTACCTACCGCTGCGCAGGCAAATCGAACACCGGTGCAATTGGCCGCAGGGAACGATGTCGGGGGTGGGCTCGTGCGCGTGACGATCGACTCCCCGATTTACGTGCAGCCCGATTCCAATCGAGAGCCGCTGCGCATCGCGAAGGAAGGATCCGTGCTCCGGATGATCCGAACGGAAGGCGCCTTCACGTACGTCGAGTTTGCGGACCCAGACTATCCGCGGCGCTACGGCTACATTCAATCGCGATTCGTCGAGCAACTCGCACCGCCACGACCAGAGCCGCTCGATCTGTCCGTCCCAGAGGCACGACAAGGCGTGCCGACTCCGTTACCGCGGCCAGCGGCGGCTCCAACCACGACGCAAGCGGCGCGCGATCCGTCACTCGTGCAGCAACCGCCGCCGGCGCCGGTGGTCCCCGAGCAAACACGCACCTTCACTCCAAAGAGCACACCGCGCCGCGGCTGGCTCGACATCGACGCCGTCCGATTCCAATCGGTCGACCGCGAGGCGCTGACACTGACGCGCACGGGTCTGCTTTATGGCGAGGTCGCCGCCGTCGCGACGTCGTACCCGGCGCAGACTATCGGCATCAATGATGTCGGGGTGGCCGGCGGCTTTGGTTTCCCGCACGGCATCGGGTTCTCCCTGCACTTCGACGGCGAAAACTACAGCGGCCCGGCAGGATTGGCAATCAGCATTCCGAGTCCATATTTCTTAAACACCAGCGCCACAGACGCTAGGCCGACGACGAGCACGTTGGAGCGACGCGAGCGGGCACTCGACATCGGCGCTGAGTACGTGATGCCGGCTCCTGACTGGCTTAGGCTCCGTGTGTTCGGCGGGCCGACGGTCTTCTACGTCTCCAACGAAATGGTTTCCGACATTCAGTACAACCAGGTGGCATCGTCATTGATCCGCATCAACGTGGTAGCGATCAATACGTTCACGAAGAACGAGGTGACCGCCTGGTCGGTGGGGTTCCATGTGGGAACTGACGCCGCGCTTTTCTTCAGTCGGCACGTCGGCCTCGGCGGAGGCGTTCGCTTCAATCGCGGGACGGTCACCGTCCACGACACACTGAGCAACCAGGATGCGGGATTGCGCGTAGGCCATCTCGCATTCAACGGTGGGCTTCGACTGAGGTTCTGATTCCCTATCCCGCGAACACCAGGGGACCATGCCTGAGCCTCGAGACCTGACCGCCTTTAGGCCGACGGTCGACGGCGGCCGGTGAGGCGATGTTAGGGCGCTCGATGGCTTGCGGTGCTGGCGCACTGCGCGAGATGTCAAAGCGAGCTGTGGGTCTGCGAGGAGCACACGGATCGAGTGTGGCCGCATGATGACCACGATTCTCCTCAATGGGCTCGAAGACCTGCGTCTGGAGCTGAAGAATCGTGCGGTTCAGTTCGATGTTGTCGGCTTTTTGGATGAGGACGACGGCATCTTTCAGCGTATCGATAATTCCCATTGAAGCCGTCCGAGAGTCGCACCGATACGGTCGTGAGGCTCCCCACGCTGCGAGCGGGTGGGCGACCGCAAACACAGGCGCACTAGCAGAGTGTGCCTCCTGTGTGCCTTCGGAGGCTGGTTGGGGGATTTCCAGCGTCCATAAACTCTTGAATCTAAATGGTCGGGACGGGCGGATTCGAACCGCCGATCTCCTGACCCCCAGTCAGGCGCGATAACCAGGCTACGCTACGTCCCGATGAAGGTGATTGTACTCCGGGTCAGGCCGATCGTTTCTTGCGCGCCGCCGTCCGCTCGGGCGACCCATTCCTGCTGGCGCGCGACGGGCGCGTAGGCACCCCTCCGTCGGGCTCCGATTCGGATCCGGCCTCGGAGACGGGCGCTGCTTCCGGCGCATGTAGCGAAAACTCCTCATCGGTTTGCGGCGGCGACAGCAAGTCGAGAATCGAGCGCAGCCCTCGCTTGATCTCGGACAAGCGATCTCGCGTCACCGGACCGATGAAGTCCTCAACCACAGCCGGACCGGCCGAGGCCAATTCTTCCTGGAGCTTTCGACGGGCGCCCGCCAGCGTCAAGCCCTCGACCAGCAGGAGATGCTTGATCCGCATCACCTGCTCGATGTCGGCGCGGCGGTAGAGGCGGGGCCCGCCCGCCGTTTTCGCAACGCCCAGTTCAGGAAACTCGCCTTCCCACGAACGCAGGACGTACGGCTGCACCTTGACGAGCTCGCACACTTCTGCCGCTTTGAAGAAGGTTCCCTTTGGGATCTCGAGCGGGAGCGATACGCCGACCACTGCCGGGAAAGTATAGCAGGCCGCGCCATCGACCCGGCTACCCGGCTTTGCGACCTCCCTTAGCTCGGCGGCGGACCTGGACCCGAATCGGCGTGCCCATGAATCCGAAATGCTCTCGGAGCTGGTTCACGAGAAACCGCTCGTAGGAAAAATGAAAGGTGGTGGCCACGTTGGTAAAGAACACAAAGGACGGCGGCGCAATCCCAATTTGCGCCGCGTACAGGATCCTCACGTGCTGGCGGCCAGGACTGACCGGCGGGTTCGCCGCCGTCACCTCCGCCAGGAACTTGTTCAACGCCGGCGTCGGCACTCGCTTCCGGCGCGACGCGGACACCAGGTCTATGGTCTCGAGCACGCGCGGCGCACGCTCGCCAGTCAACGCGGAGATGTGGAGTACGGGCGCATACTCCAGGAACTTCATTCGTCGCCGAACCTCTTCGTCGAAGGTTTCGACGAACTTGGGTCCCCGGTCCTTCACGAGATCCCACTTGTTTGCGACGATCACGACGCCTCGGCCCGCCCGGTCGGCCTGACCGCCGATCGCCGCGTCCTGATCGGCGATCGCTTCGTTCGCGTCCACGACCAGCACGACGACGTCGGCGTCGCCAATCGCGCGCTTGGCGCCGAGCACGCTCACCAGTTCCACCGCACCGCCGCTGCGGACACGGCCGGTCTTCCGCATGCCGGCGGTGTCGACGATCCGGAATCGCCGCCGGTGCCACGTGAGCAGCGAGTCAACCGCGTCGCGTGTGGTCCCCGGCATCTCGCTGACCAGCATCCGTTCGTCGCTGAGCAGACGATTGACGAGCGACGACTTGCCGACGTTCGGCCGTCCGACCACCGCAATGTTGGTCTCTTCGGGGATCAGCGGTTGGGGCACGGCTGCCGAGGCCGAGTCCCCCGACGCTCCGGAATCGGGTGTTCCCAATTGCTCCACGAGCTGGTCCAGCAGATCGGCGACACCCTGCCCGTGTTCCGCGGAAATCTCGAACACCGGTTCAAAACCGAGGCGGTAGAAATCGAGCGTGGAGTCTCGCGCGCGCTTGTCGTCCGCCTTGTTGATGGCCAGGATCACGCGGAGACCACGCTGTCGCAGGTCGGCGGCGATCTCCTGGTCTGCGGGGACGAGGCCCTCGCGGCCGTCGACGACAAGCACGAGCAGTTGCGCGCCGGCGAGAGCCCGGTGCCCTTGCCGAACCACCAGGTCGTGCAGCGGATCCTCACTGGCGCCGTACAGGCCTCCGGTGTCGAACAGCTCGAACGACCTCCCCCGCCACACGACCGCCTTCCCGATGGCGTCCCGGGTCGTGCCAGCGACCGCCGCCACGATCGCCCGACGCGAACCGGTAATCCGGTTGAAGAGGGTCGACTTGCCGACGTTCGGCCGACCGACGAGTACGACGGACGGGGTCTTACGCAAATGAACTTAGCCTTGGCATTGACTTCGTAAGTGCCACTATTTATAGTAGTTAACAGACTTCAGGAGACCCTAAGCATGATCAAGGTCGACATCGTGAACGAAGTGTCGAAGATTGCCGACATCACCAAAGTCAAAGCTGAGGTGGCTGTCGATGCGGTGTTCGATGCGATGCGGACCTCCATGCAACGGGGTGAACGAATCGAGCTGCGCGGGTTCGGCGTGTTTCAGGTTAAGCCACGGAAGCGTGGAATAGGGCGCAACCCTCGGACCGGCAAGGAAGTGCGCATCCCTCCAGGGCGGACGATCCGCTTCAAGCCCGGCAAAGACCTTCAGAACATCGGCTAGCCGGCGGATCATCCCGGCCTACCTTCTTATTTTGGACCCCATTCGCGACGAATTCATGTTCGGCCCATCTGCCGTCGAGTGGCAGCCGGCGCCGAAGTTTCAGGATCGCAGATGGCTCCATATTCTATTGCTGGCGTTGACGATCGGCTCGACGACCCTCGTCGGGATGGACCACTACGTCGGCTTCCTCGCCGACTTCAGCAACCGTATGCCGGCCGGCCTGAGCACCTCGACCCTAGTCGCCGGCGGGTTCTACTACAGCTTGACGATCCTGTTGATATTGGGTTGCCACGAGCTGGGTCACTATTTCGCCTGTCGCTATTATGACGTCGATGCTTCCTTGCCGTTTTTCATCCCGGTCCCGTTCCTGCTGACCGGGACGATGGGAGCGTTCATCCGTATCAGGGAGCCGATCCCGTCCAAGCGCATGCTGTTCGACATCGGTATCGCGGGCCCGATTGCCGGGTTTCTCGTCGCGGTGCCGGCGCTGGTCCTCGGCCTCGTCTTGTCCCATGTCAGCCGCGTTCCGCCCAACATGACCGGCTTCGAGCTCGGCGAGCCGCTGTTGTTCCAGCTCGTATCGAAGTTGATCTGGGGCGCGACGCCGGCCGGATATTCGCTGAATCTTCACCCGATCGCGTTCGCCGCGTGGTTTGGGTTGCTGGCAACGGCCCTCAATCTGTTCCCGGTCGGACAACTCGACGGTGGTCACATCTCGTACGCGGTCCTCGGTCGCTATTCGACCTATGTGACATTGGCCACCATTGGCGTGGCGCTGACGTTGACATGGTTCGCCATCAGTTGGCTTGTCTGGACGGTCCTGATGATCGGCATGCTCGTCGTGTTCGGCCCGAAGCACCCCCGAACCATCGACGAACATGTACCGCTCGATCGCACCCGCATGATCCTCGCGCTCTTCGCGCTCATCATGTTCATTCTCTGCTTTACACCAGCGCCGATCGAGCCGATGGAACTGCTGAAGCACTAAGGGCGGCCCGCTACAGCATCGATACCGGATCGACGTCCACGATGGTCCGTCTCGCCAGGTCGGACCGACCGGCAATGGCCGATAGCACGGCCTCACGCATCGCTTTCCGGTTGATCCCCTTGATCAGCACCTGCGCGCGATATTCGCCGCGCAGCTTGCCGAGCGGCGCGGGCGCCGGCCCCAGGATCCCCAGCTGGCTGCGTCCGCTCCGTAGACGTTCCGCAAGACCGGCCGCATCGTCCATGGCGCCCGCGAACGTGCGGGCACGCACAATGGTGTTGATCATCGAGATCGTCGGGGGATATTTCATTGCGTGTCGGAAATGCAGTTCCTTCTCATAAAACGCCACGTAATCCTGCTTGCACGCCAGTTGGATGCTGTAGTGATCCGGATACATGGTCTGGATGATTCCTTCGCCCGGCTGCTCGCCGCGTCCGGCGCGGCCAGCTACCTGGGTCAACAACTGAAACGTTCGCTCCGAGGCGCGGAAGTCCGCCATGCCGAGGCCGACGTCAGCCGACACGACGCCCACGAGCGTGACCCGCGGAAAATCATGACCCTTGGCGATCATCTGCGTGCCCACCAACACGTCGATGTCGCCGGCACGAAACCGTGACAGCAGCGTGGCCAGCGCGCCCTTGCGGCGAATCGCGTCTCGATCCAGACGCGCCACACGCGCATCCGGCCAGATGCGACGCACTTCCGCCTCGACACGCTCGGTGCCAAACCCGGCCTGCTCGAGATACGGGCCGGCGCAATGCGGACACGCGGCCGGCACTCTCATCGCGTAGTTGCAGTAGTGGCAGCGTGCGCGGCGAGAGTTTCCGTCGCCGTGGACGACCAGCGACACACTGCAGTTCGGACAATCGAGCGTGCCGGCACACTGACGGCAGAACACAGCCGTGGCCAGGCCCCGGCGGTTCAGCAGCACCAGCGCCTGCTCCCGGCGGACGAGTCGAACGCCGATCGCCTCGACCAGTGCGCGGCTGAACACCACATCCGAACCGCCGTGCGCGTACTCTTCCCGCATGTCGACCACGGTCACCGAAGGCAACGGCCGGTCCCCCACCCGACGCTCGAGGACGACGCGCGCGTAGCGTCCGGCCATGGCGTTGTAATAGGTCTCCATCGACGGGGTGGCCGAAGCGAGCACCACCAGCGCCCGCTCGCGCTGTCCCCGCACGATCGCCACGTCCCGGCCGTGATACCGGGGACTCTCTTCCTGCTTGTACGATCCGTCGTGCTCCTCATCCACCACGATGAGACCGATGTGCGCGAGCGGTGCGAAGACTGCTGACCGTGTCCCGACGACGACGTGGACTTCGCCGCGTCGGATGCGCTGCCACTCGTCGTGCCGTTCCCCGTCGGAGAGGCCGCTATGCAGAATCGCGACCTGGCCGGCGAACGTCTCACGGAACAGAGCGGCAATGACCGGCGTCAGCGCGATCTCCGGCACGAGCATCAGGACGCCGCGACCAGACGATCGGACGGCCGCCGCGACCCGCAGAAAGATCTCGGTCTTGCCGCTGCCCGTCACACCGTGCAGCAGGGCCACGTTGAACGAGCCTGCGTCGGCCAGCCGGCGCAACCGGTCGAACGCCGCCGTCTGCTCGATCGTCAGTTGACGGTCCGGGTTGGCCGACAGGCCGTCGGCCGCGATCCCGGCGAACGGGTCGCGGTCGACGCGCACTTCCCGCACGGCAACCAGAGCGCGTGCCGACAAGCGCCCGACCGTATCGGGTGTGATCCCTTGCGCCGACAGCCGCGACGTCGAGAGCCCCTCGGGAACCCCGTCCAGCACCTCGAGCGCACGCCGCTGGCCGCCGGTCAGCGCCCGGCCCTGGAACAGTTCGGGACTGGCGTTCAGCGTCTCGCGACCGGCGACGGTAATCGCCGCGACACGCTCGGTCTTGTGGCCGCTCACCTGCCCGCTTCTCGTCATCGGCGGCAGAACGGCCGTGATCGTCTCACCGGCACCGGCGGCATAGTATTCAGCGGTCCATTTCGCCAACTCCACGACCTGCGGAGGAATGAATGCCTCCGTGTCGAGAACCTGACGAATGGTCTTGATCTCGATTTCCTCGACGCCGACGGCGGCCACGTCGACGGCCACGACAATGCCGGTGACGTGCCGAGAGCCGAGCGGGACCACGACTCGCGCGCCGGCGACCGGCGTCGAACCCGCTGGCGCACGATACGTCAACAGATCGAGTTGCGGAACGGGAACGGCGACGCTGATCAGCAAAGTGGGACTCAGAGCACCTGCGAAATTGAGACAATGAACCACAAAGGACCCAAAGATCACGAAGCAGACCAAGAGACTCTTTGTCTACTTCGTGTCTTGGTGGTTCCGGATCTCAATTCTGCAACCGGTCTTGGAGCTCGTCGCGCAGCGGACAACATACTCTCCGAGGCCGACCCGCTCTTGAGCGCTGCGCCGTGAGTGCTAGCTTTCGAGCAGCCGTTTCGCGAGCTTCATGTCTTCCCACACCTCGCGCTTCGACGAAGGATTCCTGAGCAGGTAGGCGGGGTGAAACGTGGGAATCAGCTTGGCGCCGCGGTAGTCGAAGACCCGTCCGCGCAGCCGTGAGATCGGATCGAGGGTGCGCAGCAGCGTTTGCGCCGCGAACTTGCCGAGCGCGACGACGACCTTCGGCTTGATGATGTCGATCTGCTGGAACAGGAACGGCTCGCAGGTTTCGACTTCGTCCGGCTCGGGATTGCGATTCTGCGGCGGCCGGCATTTGATCACGTTGGCGATATACACATCGTCGCGCGTCAAGCCGATAGCCTCGATGATCTTGGTCAGCAACTGGCCGGCCCGGCCGACGAAGGGAATGCCCTGCACGTCTTCGTCGTGGCCTGGCGCTTCGCCGGCGAACATCAGATCCGCATGGGGATTCCCGACGCCGAAGACAATCTGGCTGCGGCCGAGCGTGTGCAGCTTGCACCGGGTGCAGTCGCCGATATTGGCGCGCACCGCGACAAGCGCTTCCTCAGCATTCATCGACAGAGTGACAGGCTGGGTCACGGCGAGCGGCTGTTCCGCCGACGGGCTGGAGATGCGCGCGGCGTCCGGCTCGTCGAGCGCGCGCAGAGCGGCGGCGGAATCGGTCCGGGTGCGCCACGCCGAGTCGCGGCTGATGCCCGTCACTCCCGATTCTTTCGCAAAGACAAGGTGTTCGCGCAGCTGGTCGTAATCCATCAGAAATCCGCACATGAAAAGACAACACGTTCAACGCGACGATCGCGCAGGATGAATGGGAACTGCCTCGACCGGGCCTGTGCGGCCTCTCTGTTGAAGGTCGTTTGCTTCACGCGCGAGTCGTTGCGGCAGGAGTGCTCTTCGCGTCCAGCTTCAGGCGTACCAACTGCTCGATGCGGTCGAGAATCGCCGCGGCCACGCGCGCCTTGCTCTGCCGTGGGATCGCCTCGGCGGCATCGGGCCCCACGATGGTGACTTCGTTGGTATCGACGCCAAACCCCGTATCGGATCGCGAGACGTCGTTGGCGACGATGAGATCGACGTGCTTGGCCAGGCGTTTTGCGGCCGCGCGACCCACGACGTCGTGGGTCTCTGCGGCGAATCCGACCAGCACCGGACCGCGGCCCGCCGCGAGACGGCGTCGTCCCAGGTCGGCGAGAATATCGGGCGTCTTCTTCAAAACCAGCGTCAGCGTCTCGCCGCCTTTCGGCACTTTCTGCGCCGCCAACTCCGCCGGTGCGTAGTCGGCAACGGCCGCGGCCATGACGATGACGTCTGCGGCGGCGGCGCGGTCGATCACGGCTGCGTGCATCTGGTCGGCGGTCCGCACTCGCACAAGCTCGCGCACCTCCGGTGGCTCGACCGAGCTGGGCCCCATCACCAGCGCGACGTGAGCGCCACGGCGTGTCGCTTCAGCGGCGATGGCAAAACCCATCTTGCCGCTCGAGCGATTGCCGAGATAGCGCACCGGGTCGAAATCTTCGTAGGTCGGACCGGCGGTCACAAGCACTTGCAGTCCGCGCAGCGGGCCGCGCGGCCGCAGGACCTGCTCCACAGCGTCGACAATCTCGTCGGGTTCGGCGAGGCGTCCCTTGCCAATCCAACCACACGCCAGAAAACCTTCGCCCGGCTCGACAAACCGCACTCCGCGCGATGCCAGAGTATCCAGGTTCGCCCGGACCGCGGCGTGCGCCAGCATCTGGGTGTTCATTGCCGGGGCCACGAGCACCGGCGCGGTGGTCGCCAGGTAGAGCGTGGACAGAAAATCGTCGGCGATGCCGTTCGCGAGCTTGCCGATTACATTGGCGGTCGCCGGGGCGATGAGGAGCAAGTCGATCGTCGACGCGAGGGCGATATGCTCGATGTCGGCGTTGGCGCCGGCTTCGAACTGGTCGGTGATCACCCGCCGCCTCGTAATCGACTCAAACGTGATCGGGCCGACAAATCGCGTCGCGTGTTCGGTCATCACCGCGACGACGTCGTGGCCCCGCTTCTGCAGCCCACGCGCCACCTCGACGGCCTTGTAGGCGCCGATTCCGCCGGTCACTCCGAGCGCAATCAACATGGTGATGCTTCCACCTCTACTCCTTGGCGACCTCTTCGATCTTCTCGACCGCCCTGGTGATCACTTCTTCGGTGGCGATGGTGGTCTTCTTGTGGTCGCCGACGGCGACACGAGGCGTGGATCCGGCCATGAGCTGCCGGGCACGGGCGCCGGCGGTGACGACGAACTCGAACGTGTTGGGGAGTTTGCTTCGGTCAATCATGAGAAAGTCCTGACTATGTGTTCGGCGAGCGGGGTCATCCGCTTCAACACGGAACGGGTCGACAGCACGATGCTGCGGAGCCGATCGACGGCGGCCGTAATCTCGTCGTTGACGACGAGGAACTCATATTCGCGAAAGCTGGACACCTCGTCTTTGGCCACCTGCAGCCGCCGTAGGATGGCCTCCCCGCTGTCCTTGCTGCGTCCTCTCAACCGGCGTTCCAGAACCTCCAGCGAGGGAGGCATCACGAAAATCGCCGTGGTCTCGAGACGGCGCGACCGGACCTGCCGGGCGCCTTGAACGTCGATCACCAGCACCAGGTCGTCGCCCCCTTCAAGAGTGCGCTCCGTATCCTCGGCGGCCGTCCCGTAGAGGTTGCCGAATACATCGGCCCACTCCAGGAAGGCTCCCTCGGCGACCATCGACTCGAAGCGGGACCTGGTCACAAAATTATAGTCCACACCGTCGAGCTCTCCCTGTCTGGCAGGGCGCGACGTGTAGGACCGTGACATTTTCAGGTGCGGCACCTGCTCCACCAGCCGCTCAACCAACGTCGTCTTCCCTGCTCCCGATGGAGCGGAGACGATGAACAGCAGGCCGCGGCCGCTATTCGACATTCTGAACCTGTTCCCGCATTTTCTCGAGCTCCGCCTTGGCCGCGATGACGAACTCCGACACCCGCAGGCCATCGGCCTTCGAACCCATCGTATTCACTTCTCGGTTCATCTCCTGCAAGAGGAAGTCGAGCTTGCGCCCGCAGGATTCAACCCCATCCGCCAGGGCCTCCCAATGCGCCACGTGGCCACGGAACCGCGCCACCTCTTCGCTGATGTCGGATCGCGACGCAAACCTCACAATCTCCTGAGCGACCGCAGCTTCGTCGGCCTGCAGATCGACCCGCAGCTCCCGCACGCGCGCCGCCAATCGCTGCTCCACGCCGGCTCGGCCTTCGTCCGCAGCGGAGGCAATCCGCTCGACCAGCTCGGCGACGCCACGACGACGCTGGTCGAGGTCAGACCGGAGATGGCCGCCTTCCCGTCCACGCATGGTGGCCAGGTCGGTCAGCGCTTCACCGATCGCGGCGCGAGCGCGCGCGGCCAGCTCCAGCGCCACGGTCTCGTCGACATCGTTGCGCCGCTCCCGGATCGTCAACGCCTGCGGCAACCGCAGCAGGTCACCAGGCGTCAAGGCACCCGCGACCAGCCCGCGTTCTCGCGCCTGCTCGATGGCCGCCGACAAAGCCGCCCCGAACATCTCGTTGAACTCAACCTCGATCGCCGGCGTGTGGCGCATCTGCAGCGACAGGCTCAGCTCAACGCGTCCACGGGAGATATGCTGCGCGACCAGCGCACGGACCTCGGCCTCCATCGCGGCCAGCGACGATGGCATGCGCAACTGCAAATCGAGGTGACGATGGTTCAGGGCGCGAATCGTGACGCTGATGCTGGCCCGATCATCCTCTCGGGTCAGCGCGGCAAACCCGGTCATGCTCGTAATCATGAAGGCCCCATCCGCGCACCAGCCCCCCTCACCGACGCGCCCGAACCGCCCAATCCGGCCCACACCTGCGCCACCCGCCCAACCGTGACGAACGCCTCAAGCATCCGCGCCGCTGGGCGCACTACGACGGCACCAGCCGCCGTTCGCCTTTTCGGCTCTCCAGCAGCTGCATCTCATACAAGGTCGCATAGGAGCCGCTCGGCCGCGTCACGAGGTCGTCGTGGCGTCCTATCTCCACCACACGGCCACGTTCGAGCACGATAATCGCATCGGCTCGCCGAATCGTCGACAGACGATGCGCGATGACGAACGACGTCCGGTTCATCATCAGGTTGGTCAGGGCCTGCTGCACCAGCTGCTCGGATTCCGAGTCGAGCGCGGACGTCGCCTCGTCGAGCACCAGAATCGGCGCATTCTTGAGCACCGCCCGCGCGATGGCGATCCGCTGTCGCTGGCCGCCCGACAGCCGCTGCCCGCGTTCGCCGATCTTCGTCTGGTAACCATCCGGCAGCGCGGCCACGAACTCGTGCGCATTGGCCGCCCGCGCCGCGGCTTCGATCTCTCCGGCCGCCGCCGTGGTGGATCCGTAGGCGATATTGCTGGCGATCGTATCGTCGAAGAGGACCGTTTCCTGCGTCACGATGCCGATCTGCCGGCGCAACGATGCGACGGTGACGTCCCGGAGATCGACGTCATCGATGAAGATACCGCCCCTGCTCACGTCGTAGAAGCGCGGCAGCAGATTGACCAAGGTGGTCTTGCCTGCGCCGCTGCGGCCGACGATGGCGACCATTTCCCCGGCGCGGACCGTGAACGAGAGTCCCCGCAAGATCCGTCCCGGCGCATCGTCGTACCCGAAGCCGACGTCGCGGAACTCGATCGCGCGCGCGAAGGGCGCCAGCGGCGCGGCGCCTGGACGCTCCTTCACTTCCGTGTGCGTGTCGAGCATCTCGAAGATCCGCTCGGAGGCCGCGATGGCTTGCTGCAGGTTCGCATTGACGCGGCTCAGCTTCTTCGCCGGGCCGTACATCAGGAAGACTGCCGTGAAAAACGAGGCGAATTGTCCGGTCGTCAGGCGGCCCGCTGCAATCTCACGGCTGCCGTACCAAAGGGCCGCCGCCATGCAGATGCCGCCGACGACCTCCATCAGAGGCGGCAGACTCGACAACGCCGCCGTGACCTTCATGTTCGTGCGGAACAGTTGGGTCCCGGCTCTGCGGAACTTGAGCGCCTCGTATCCCTCGGTACCGAACGCCTTGACGATGCGATGACCGGTAAAGGCCTCCGCGCTGAGGTGCGACAAGTGCGAGAGGGCTTCCTGGCTTCGTCGTGTCGTGCG
>JBDTVS010000163.1:0-29415 GCA_040007095.1 Acidobacteriota bacterium | reverse complement strand
TGACGGCGGCCTTCGGTCACTTCGGCCGGACCGAACCGGAGTTCACCTGGGAACGCACCGACAAGGCCGCGGCGCTCAAGAAGGGCGCGGGCCTCTAAGATGACTGCGCGGCGTCGGGCTCCAGGTTGAAAAGTCTGGTGCTCGACGCCCGGGATCCGAAGCCTGAAGAGTGACGACCACAGGGTGATTCTCCATTTCAATCACATCTCGCGCGGGAAGAGCGCGAAGAGCCTTAACGAGCTGACCGGACTCGTGGCCGGCTCGTTGACGACACTCGCCGAGCAGGGCGCCGTCGACGCGAAGATGCTTCGTGCGCTTCGCGTCCATCTCGACTGGATTCACTACAAGACCAATTTCCGCGAGCCGGTGATGGTCCGCCGGACGACGATGCCGGGCGGACAGCCTGGTCCGCTGGCGGAAATCGCGGTCGATCTACGCCAGGCCGATCCCTTGCAGCTGCCGCAGCAGCTGGCGCACGCCCTGCAGACCGTTCGCGCTGGAACCGACGCCGACAGCGTCCACCTTGACTCGTTCGCGCCGTGGCGCCACAGCATCATCTGGAAGTTCAACAAACTGTTCTGGCAGTGGCTGACGGAATGGGAGCACGCCTCGGGCCGCGGGTTCGAAGCCGCGCTGCCGAGCGGATCGTCCGACGCGAACCACCCGCAGGCGGTCGCCGACTCGGTGGCGGAGTTCTGGCGGTTGCTCAAGGATCTCGAATCGCGTCATCAGCTGCCGTCGGAAATCGTCGCGCTCGAGATTGGCGTCGGATCCGGCGCACGGGCGGCTGCCTGGCTCGACGGGTTCAAGGCGCTCGACGAGCAGCAGGGCACCGGCTATTACCCCAAGCTCCGCTTCTGGCTCGGGGACTATTCGACCGCCACGTTGGAACGGGCGCTGAAAGCCGTCGAGGCGCATGCCGCCCAGGTGAGCGTGGTGGCGATGGATGCGCTCAACCCGTTCAAGAGCCTCCCGTCCCAACGCTTCAAGGTCATGTACGTGCACCTGACCAACGTGTACGACAACCTGCAGTTCGATGAGCTCGTGCGACGGGACGGCCGGCACTATATCGTCGAGACGCGTGGGGGCATTCCCGGGGCGGCGGCCGACGGGCTATGCGCGGAGTTCGGCATCACGCGCGCCGAGATCCCGGCCATCGTCGAGCGGATGTTCGAGGAGGGGCCGTCGGCTGCCGGCGAAGGGGCTCGCGGCGTGGCGTTCTGGCGGGCGTTGTGGGGGGCCTTCCGGCTCGAGGAGCGCCTCAGGGCTTTAGACGACTTCGAAGAAGATCACGTGCCGCCCGGACTGACCCGGCTGCATCTCGACGATCTGCTGGCGGAAGCGCCCGACGATATCCGCTTTCATGTGTCGCGTGGCGCGGCCGAGAGCTTCGCCAACACCTTGCCGCTGCTGCACCCGCGCGGGTATCTTCAGGTGCAGGACATCTTCGTCACGTCGATGGACGAGTACCGCCAGGCATTCAAAGGGCCGGGCAAGCTGGACGGCTCGCTCGTGGTCTGGGTGAACGGGGCGCTGCTGCGCGCCGTCGGCGCGCGGGCCGGCTACGACGTCCACTTCGCGCCCTTCCCCTATCGGCCGGGATCGAAGACCAACATTCTGTACACGACGCAGCGCCCATGAGACCTCTTATGGATTTGCCGATTCTGCCGACCGCCGTCATAGGCAGCTACTCGATGCCCGCGTGGCTGGAGCGCGCGAAGAACGACTACCTGTCGCGCAAGCTGAGCCGCCACGATCTCGACGAGATGCACGATGCGGCGCGCAAGGGCGCGATCAAGGACCAGGAAGTGGCGGGGGTCGATATCGTCACCGACGGCGAACTGCAGCGCGACAACATGATCGACTACTTCGTCGAGCGTCTGCCCGGCGTGCAGATCGATTTTGGATCGAAGCGCTTCTACTACGACTTCTACGAAAGCGTGGTGCGATCGAAGCTGGCGTCGGGGCCGCTCGGCCTCGCCGACGAAGTGCGCTTTCTCCGCCGGTTCAGCGGCCACCGAGGGAAAGTGGCCGTTTCTGGTCCACACACCCTGGTGAAGCGCGTCCAGAACCGGTTCTACCCGACGGAGGAAGCCTTTGCGCTCGATCTGGCGCGCGTGCTGAACGCGGAGCTGCGCGAGCTGGTGCGGGCGGGCGCGACCGACATTCAGATCGACGAGCCGTACTATTCAGGCTTCCCCGAAGATCTGCCGTGGGCGATTCGCGCGGTGAATGCGATGGTCGAGTCGGTCGACGCCACCATTCATCTGCACATCTGCTACGGCAACCGCTACGGCAAGCCCTCGTGGGAGGGGAGCTACCGCTACCTGTTTCCCGCCATCCTCGACGCCAACGTGAATCTCGTCTCGCTCGAATTTGCCCGGCGCGGCGACGAGGATCTCCAGCTGTTCAAGGAGTTCAACCCGAGCTTTTCGCTGGGTCTTGGCGTCGTCGACGTGAAGATTCAAGACGTGGAGTCGCCCGGGTTCGTGGCGGATCGCATTCGGCGTGCGCTTGAAGTCGTGCCGCCCGAGAAGCTGGTCGTCAACCCGGACTGCGGGTGCATGCATCTGCCCCGCGAGGTGGCGTTCAGCAAGTTGTGTGCGATGGTCGAGGGCGCGCGGCTGGTGCGCAGCGAGCTCGGGAAGCAAGGGCTCGTCAGGAAATAGAACTCGAGCGCGTGGGCATCGTCGTTGTCGGCGGCGGGTAGACGGTCCAGATAACGATCGCTGAGAGCGCCGGATTCCTCCGCGAACACCGCGGCCATCATCGCGAAGAAATCCCGCGCCGGATCCCGATCGCCCGCCGCGAGCCGCCAGATTCTGATTGCCGTCACACGTCGAACAACCCGCTGACGGACTGTCCGACATGGATTCGCCGGATGGCTTCGCCGAGCAGCGGCGCAATCGAGAGAATTTTCATGTTGGGCAATCGCTTCTCGGCCGGAATCGGCACGGTATCGGTCGTGACGATTTCGACGATGTCGGGTTGTGCGCTGAGGCGCGCAATCGCCTTGCCGGTGAAGAGGCCGTGGGTGCACGCCACGCTGATGCGTTTGACCCGGCGCTCGCGAAGCTTGCTCAAGACCTCCACGATCGTACCGCCGTTGGCGATCTCGTCGTCGAGGACGATGACGTTCTTCCCGTCGACATCGCCGACGAGGGTGTCGATGACGACGCGATCGTCGCTGAGGCGCTTCTTGCTGCCGGCGGCCATCGGCAGCCCGAGGCTGCGAGCGAAGTGGGACGCTTCCTTCGCGTTGCCGAGGTCGGGCGAGACGACAATGGTGTTGCTCAACCGCCGGCGACGAAAGTGCTGGGCCAGCACTTTGAGCGCGTTCATGTGATCGACCGGTACGCTGAAGAACCCATGGACTTGCGGGGAGTGCAGCGTCATGGCCAGCACGCGGCTGGCGCCGGCGGTGGCCAGCAGGTCCGCAACCAGTCGCGCGGCGATCGAGATGCGTGGTGCGTCTTTCTTGTCGGATCGCGCGTAGGCGAAGTGGGGGATGACGGCGGTGATTCGTGCCGCCGACGCACCTCGCGCGGCGTCCAGCATCAGGAGCAGCTCCATCAGATGGTGCTGCACCGGCGTGGTCAGCGGCTGGACGATGAAGACGTCGGCCTGGCGGCAGTTGGCTTCGAGCTGGACGCCGAGACAATCGTTGCTGAAGGTCGAGGTGATCGAGCGGCTCAGGGGGACCTTCAGCCGTCTGCAGATCGACCGGGCCAGGTCGGGATGCGCCTGGCCGCTGAAGACGACGATGCTGTTCATATGGAGACGGGCATCATACTCGACGGCCAGATCCGGCCAGGACTACGTCCGTTCTTGACGTCGTCCGTTCTTGCTTGGATCGTCCGCGGGTGCAGTCTTCGGAGGTTGGTCGCAGGCGCTTCGACGTCCGCGCACGGCCGAGGGGGGCAATCGATCGCTCGCGAAAGGCGTTTACGTTCTATAGCTTGGCGGCTATCGATGAGTCCGCACGCCCGCCGTTTTCGCCGGTTCTTCGTCGCGAGAACCGACACTATTGGTGTAATCTGAATGTACTCGTCTCGGTTCGGGGAAGGCCCCCAAGGCCATCTGCAATCCGTTCTGGAGCCCTTCATGAACAACCGGTCATTCTTGATTGCCTGTAGCGCGGTGATGACCGCTGGGCTGATCGGGTACGGACAGGCTGCCGCTCCAGCGTTGTCGGCCGCTCAGGTCAAGACTCCAGCGTCGAAGCCCGCCGCGAGCACCCCCCAGTCCGCGCCCGCACCGACGCCTGCTCCGGCCACCGCACTGCCCAACGCACTGCCCACGACGGTGACCTCCGCGGCGGACGAGCGTGCCTTGCTCAACCGTTACTGCGTCTCGTGCCACAACGAAAAAGCCAAATCGGGAAGTGGTCCGCTGGCGGACGCCGCTCGCAAGCTGACCCTCGACAACGTCGACACCGCGAAACTCCACGACCACGCCGACACCTGGGAACTCGTCGTCCGAAAAATGCGCGCCGGGATGATGCCTCCGGCCGGCGTGAGGCGGCCGGAAGCGGCCACCTACAAATCGATGATCTCGTGGCTCGAGAACGAGCTGGACCGCACCTCGACCCCCTACACTCCGGCGCCCGGACTGCACCGCCTCAATCGCACTGAGTACGCCAACGTTATCCGTGACGTGGTGGGGCTCGACATCGACGCGAGCAAGTATCTGCCGAACGACGATTCGACACGCGGCTTCGACAATATCGCCGGCGCCCTGGGCATCTCCTCGACGCTGGTCGAGGCGTACATATCGGCGGCAGGAAAAATCAGCCGTCTGGCGCTGGGCGAGCCGTCGCCGCCGACGCTGATGGTCTACCGCACACCTGAAGACACCTCCCAGGACTACCACATCGAAGGACTGCCGTTTGGCACCCGTGGGGGGATGCTCGTTTCTCACGTGTTTCCGTCCGACGGCGAGTACACAGTGACGGTCACACCGATTTTTGGCGACAACATGTCGCCGACCGGCTTCGGTTCAGTGCCGTGCGAAAAGCTCCTGGTGCTGCTCGACAATGAACGGCTCGAACTGCTCGATTGGCAGGGCGGCGGCCGATTTGGGGTCACGCCGCCCAACTGCGCCGGTCGCGGCGGGCGCGGGCGGGGCGCTGCCGCGGGAGCCGCTGCCGCGGCGGGACCAGCCGGGGCTCCGGCCGGTACGCGCGGTGCCGGGCCTGGGGATGGCGCGACGGCGCCGGCGGGCGGTGCGCGCGGCGCTGCGGGTGCGGCAACTCCAGCCGGAGCCCGGACGGCGGGCGCGGCCGCGGTGGCGGCGCGTGGCGCGACGCCGAAGATGATGGTCCGCTTCAAGACGACGGCGGGCCCGCATACGGTCGGCGTGACGTTCCCGCAAACGAATTTCGCGCCGCTGCTCGATCTCGACCAGCATTTCATGCGCGACACACTGCAAACCGGTCCCACGCCGGGATTCACGTTCTTTCCGCATGTCGGGACCGTTCGCATCGAAGGCCCTTTCAACGCCGAACGGGCCAAAGACTCGCCGAGCCGCAAGAAGATTCTCATTTGCTCGCCGACGGGCGCTGCCGACGAAGCGGCCTGCGCGCGCAAGATCATCACGAACCTCGTCAAGCATGCCTACCGCCGTCCGGCGGTGGCCGGCGACGTCAACCTGCTGATGGACTTCTATCAGGCCGGCAGGAAGGAAGGGACCTTCGACGACGGCATCGAGATGGCGCTCGCGCGCGTCCTCGCCTCGCCGAAGTTCATCTACCGGATTGAAGCCGAGCCGGCCACCCTCGCGGCTGCTCAGTCCTATCGTCTCAACGATCTCGATCTCGCCTCGCGCCTGTCGTTTTTTCTCTGGAGCACGGTTCCCGACGACGAGCTGCTCAACGTCGCCAGCCAGGGACGTTTGAAGGATCCGGCCGTGCTCGAGCGCCAGGTCCGCCGCATGTTGAAGGATCCGCGCGCCGAATCCCTGGCCGTCAACTTTGCCGGGCAATGGCTGAACCTGCGCGGCATGCAGAGCGTTGGCCCGCTACCGTTGGTCTATCCGGACTTCGACGACCCGTTGCGGCAAGCGATGCGCCGCGAAGTGGAGCTGCTGTTCGACAGTATCGTCCGCGAGGATCGCAACGTCGTCGATTTGTTGACCGCCGACTACACGTTCGTCAACGAGCGGCTGGCGAAGCACTACGGCATTCCCTACGTCTACGGCAGCCAGTTCCGCCGCGTCACGCTCGGACCGGATCTGGACAACCGCCGCGGCCTGATCGGCAAAGGCGCGTTTCTCACGACCACCGCGAAGCCGGAGAGAACCTCGCCGGTCACGCGCGGCAAGTGGATCATGGGAAATATTCTCGGCATGAGTCCGCCCGATCCGCCGCCAGACGTACCGGCCCTTCCCCCCCGTCAGGCAGACGCGACCGGCAACGCGAAAGAGCCGACGATGCGCCAGAAAATGCTGAGCCATCGCGTGCGGGCCGACTGCATTCAGTGCCACAGCCTGATGGACCCGATCGGCTTCGCGCTCGAGAACTTCGACGGCGTCGCCTCGTGGCGGACCCTCGATGAGGGCCAGGCCATCGACTCGACGTCCCAGGTGTATGACGGCACGAAGATCGACGGTCCTTCGGCCCTGCGGAAGTGGCTCCTCGGCTACAGCGATCAGTTCACGCAGGTGGTGGCGGAGAAGCTGCTGACCTATGGGCTCGGCCGCGGCGCGGAGTATCAGGACATGCCGCTTGTCCGATCGATCGCGCGCGATGCGTTGAAAAGCGGCGGCCGGTTTTCATCGCTCGTACTCGGCGTCGTCAAGAGCAAGCCGTTTCAGATGAACGCGAAGACCCCGGAGGAGCCCGCTCCGAGCAAGGTCGAGCGTGCGGTTCCGGTGGGAAGCAAAGACGACAAGAAGGGGGCCAACTAGCCATGTTCATCACAAAAAAACAGATCCCGCGCCGCCAGTTTCTTCAGGGCGCGGGTGTTTCTTTAGCGCTGCCACTGCTCGACGCCATGGTGCCGGCCAGCACGCTGCTGGCGCAGACGGCGGCCACGCCGAAAGCCCGTTTCATGGGCGTCTTCTTCCCGCACGGGATGGCGCCGGGATATTGGGCGCCCCAATCCGAAGGCGCACTGCCGGCCAAATTGCCCCACATTCTGGAAGGGTTGGAGAAGGTCAAGGACCAGACGGTGGTGGTCAGCGGACTGTGGTCGAAGTCGGCGGAGCCGCCGGAAGGCACGACCGGATCCGACCATTGGGTTGCCGCCGCGTATCTGACCGGCATCAAGCCGCGCAAGACCGCCGGATCGGACGCGACGACTGGTAGCGCCACCATCGACCAGCAAATTGCGATGAAGATCGGGCAGGAGTCGCTGCTGCCATCGCTGCAGCTCGCTGTCGAGGATCCGAATTCCAGCTCGAGCAATTGCGGCGAAGGCTATAGCTGCTCCTACACCAATTCGATCTCGTGGATCGAGCTGCCGACACCGGATAACGAACCGACCCCGCGTACGAGCCCTCTCCCGATGGAGCTCAATCCGCAGGTCGTCTTCGAGCGGTTGTTTGGCAGCGGGGCGACGCCCGAGGTGCGGGCGGCCCGCCTCCGGGAGAATCGCAGCATTCTCGATTCGGTGCTGGGTGAGCTCAGTGGCCTCCGCAAGGTGCTCGGCGCGAGCGACCGCCGGACCGTCAGCCAGTACACCGACGAGATCCGCGAGATCGAACGCCGCCTCCAGTTGGCCGCCAAAGCGTCGAACGATGTGCCCGTGATGGATTTGCCGCCAGGTATTCCCGAGTTATTCGACGACCATATCAAGCTGCACTTCGACCTCACCGCGCTGGCGTTCAGGGCCGACATCACGCGGGTGGCGACTCTGCTCGGCGCGCGCGACCTGACAGGCCGGAGCTACCCCTTCCCGAAGAGCGAGCTCTTCCCGCAGGGCGGCGTCAGCGTCGGGTTCCACGGTGGATCGCACCATCAGGACGACCCGGCGCAGATCAAGCGCTACTCGGACCTGAATCGGTATCACGTGTCCACGCTCGGCTACCTGGCCGAGAAGCTGCGGTCGACGCCTGACGGCGACGGCACACTGCTGGATCACTCGCTGATTCTGTACGGCACCAACATGGGCAACTCGAATCAGCACCAGCACTATGACGTGCCTCATATTCTCGTTGGCGGTGCAAACGGCCAGCTCAAAGGCAACCGTCACATCGCGTTTGAGCGCAAGACCGTGACGACCGGCAACCTGCTGCTGAACGTCCTTGATATGTACGGCATCCACAAGGATCAGCAAGGCGACAGCTCGGGGCGGCTCGCGAAGCTGTAGACCCCGCGGGGAGGCTTTGCTTCGGCTGATGCGGGACATTAACGCTCCGGATGCCTTGATGAGGCCACCCACGTCGGGTCTCGCGGACTCAGATGACGCGGGTCAAGGCCGGCGCGGCCCGAAAACGCCGTGAGGTCTTCAAAGGCGGAAGCGGACGGGCGAGTGGGGCAGGCAGGGCTGGTGAGCCTGCGTCGCCGAGCGCAGAATTACTGGCTCTTGAAATTCCTCGCCAGATAGTTCAAGAGTACCGGGAAGTCCTCTTCGGAAAGCATCGCACCTTCGTTCAGCATGGCGCCGAGCAGGTCCTGCCATCCTTCTTTATCGAGGGCCGTCCTTTTGATGCGCGATGTGTCATGGCACAGCGTGCACGTGTTCAGGAGAATCTTCTTGCCGGCGCCGTCGGGGAGCGGACCGTAGTTTCTCGACAAGTATTCGACCAGCACCGGTAAGTCCGCCTCGGGCACCTGTGCGCCCTTCTCTACCATGGCGCCGACGACGCCGGTCCACCCCTCTTTGTCGAGCGCAGTCACCTGAATGGGCCTGAGGTCGTGACACGTCAGGCAGTTGCCGTTCATCACCTGCTCGCCCTTGTCCGCCTGAGGCGAGGCGGCCATCAAGACCGCGGCCGCGGTCATCATCATCGCGCTGCAGATCAGCCATCCACGTCGGACCAGCATCAATCTCACCTGTGAGAATCTCCGTCCGTTAATTCTAGATCTCTTGGTCCTCTTCGTGATCTTTGTCCTTTGTGGTTCAGTTCTCGTCCACCAGTCCGTCGGTCAGCTCAACGTACTCGGCGAGCGCGGCAATCATCGCTGCCATCGTCGCGCGCGCCGGGATGATATCCGGGGCGACGCCGGCCGATTGCAGGGCCTCGGCGCACACCGGGCCGACGGCCGCGACCAGGACGTCGTCGTTCAAGGCGTGAGCGAGTTGGACAGCGAGTCCGAGTTCCGACGCGATTCGGAAGAGATGCCGGCTCTGGACGCGGTTCGTGAACGCGATCGCGTCCACCTGTCCGGCGATTAGATCGCGCACGAGCGTCTGCAGCGGTTCGAGGTCGTCCGGCATGACCCACTCGTACAGGGGGAGCTCTTCGAGTCGCGCGCCGCGAAGGACGAGGGCGTCCGTGAGCGCGTCGGAGACGACCCGGCTGGGCTCGAGATCACGCACCAGGGCGATCGACTTGCCGTTGAGATCGGTCCTCGTCAGGGCGTCGAGCAGCTGTGTCGTGGTGTACGGCTCGACCGCCGTCACCTGGACCGGCACGTCGTACCGGCGGAGGATGGCGGCCGGCTTGGGCCCTCGACACGCGACCGTGGTGCCGCGGAGCGCTTCCGCCGTCTCGACGAGACGTCCGAGGCGCGACGCTTCCTGAAACAGCAGGGCCGCGCCGCCGCCGGTCAGGAAGACCACCATGGACACCTGGCCCGCGGCCAGACGGCTGATGAACGGGTCCACGCGATCCGGGTGTCGGGCTTCGCGTGCCGCCGGCACGCACCGCGGCACGCCGCCAAATCGCCGGACGTGCGCGGCGGCTTCATCGGTCCGTTGAGCCTCGAGTAGTGCGACTCGAAGTCCGTGGAGCGGTGCGGTCACGAAGTACGAAGGTATCAGAAGATGGTTTTTCGTGTTTTGGTGTTTTCGTGATTGGATCGTGGCCTCATGACGACGAAAGACGCCTCGCCTGACTTTCACGGGCTCCGCGTTCTGGCGCTGGAGAGCCGTCGCGCCACGGAGGTGGCGTCTCTGATTGCCACGTATGGTGGGGCGCCAGTCGTGGCGCCTGCTCTGCGCGAGGTGCCGCTCGAGTCGAATACGGAGGCGTTGGCGTTTGCGGCCGCTCTCCTTCGCGACGAGCTCGATATCGTCATCTTCCTGACCGGTGTGGGCACGCGCGTGCTCGTCAGCGCGATTGAGCACGCGTGCACGCGCGATCAATTTGTCACCGCGCTCGCGCGGACGAAGGTCGTGGCGCGGGGGCCAAAGCCGCTCGCCGTGCTGCGCGAGCTACACGTGCCGGTGTGGATCGCCGTGCCCGAACCGAACACGTGGCGTGAGGTGCTGGCGGCCATGGATGCCCGGGCCGCCGAGCAATCGTTGGCCGGGGCGCGCATCGCCGTCCAGGAATATGGTGTGTCGAATGCCGAACTGCTGGACGGCCTGGCCGCTCGAGGCGCGCGAGTTTCCCGCGTGCCTGTGTACCGGTGGGCGCTTCCGGACGACATCACGCCGCTGAAGAACGCCGTCGCGGCCATCGCGGCCGGAGACGTCGACGCGGTGATGTTCACGACCGGCGTCCAGGTCGTGCACCTCTGGCAGGTCGTTCGGGACCTGAAGGTCGAGCCTGAGGTGCGCCGCGGGCTCGCGCGCGCCGTGGTCGCGTCCATCGGACCGACCACATCCGAGGAGCTGCGGCGCCACGGGTTGTCTGTCGATCTCGAAGCGTCCCACCCGAAGTTCGGGCTGCTGATCAGAGAACTGGCCGAGCGATCGGAATCGCTGCTACGGACAAAAGCTCAGTAAAGCGTTTCCGGGGCGCCCCCAATCCATGAAAACGTAAGCGCTTACGAATTGCGTCGTGTCCGGCTGGTCATCCGGACCAAGACGTTTGCGCCGTCGAGCACAAAGCACGCCGACACGCGTCAGGTGGCAATCGTCAACACGTTGTTGGCAAACTGCGTCGTGAACTGACGCAGTGCCTGCGTCGCCGGCCCGCTCAGCACGCCCCCCGATGTGCTGTATTGGGATCCGTGACAGGGACAGACGTACTTTGGACTCTGGAAGCCGGTAATGGTGCACCCCTCGTGCGTGCAGATGGCCGTCAGCGCCGTGAAGGAGCTTTGCGCCGTGCGAGCCACCAGAAACGCGGCATTCGACGCCTGCACGAGCGCGGCGCCGCCCACTGTGGCCAGCGCCGACGCCGGATCGATCGTCACGGACACGACGCCGTTGGCCGATGTGCCGTTGATGGTCGGGAGGGCGGGCGCAGCGGAGGAGGGTGAGGTTGGACTGCCGCCGCACGCCTGGAGCATCGATCCGAGAGCCGTGAGAGACGCCGCTTCACCGGCCCGGAGAAAAAACGCTCGCCGCGTCAGCGCGCACGGTTCGCCATTGGTCTGATCGGACACTGAACCTCCTTCTGGTTGGAGACCGACCGACAGCAAGCGGCGTGCCCGGGCCGGGCGCCGCGCTCGAGAATTGCGCGGATGATAGCTGGAGCAACCGATCGGTTGCTCCAAATTTCATCGATAGTTGCCGAAATGGAGCGCCACGCCGAAGTCGTGTTCGCGCAATTGCGCCATGGCTTCCTGCAGTTCGTCCTTGGATGGGGAGCTGACCCGGACCTGGTCTGCCTGAATCGTCGCCTGGACCTTTTTCAGCTTCCGGTCCTTGATGAACTTGATGATCTCTCGAGCGGCTTCGATCGGGATGCCTTGTTGAATCTCGATGACGCGGCGGACGGCGCCGCCGCCTGAAGGTTGCGAAGCCTCGACCTTGAAGTTCTTCGTTGCCACACCACGCCGCACCAGCCGGGTCTGTATGATCTCCCACAGGGCATTCATCTTGAACTCATCGTCGGCCGTCAGGGTCAGCGTTTTTTCCGTGGGACTGAGCTCGATGTCCGCCTTGGCGCCCTTGAAATCGTATCGTTGACCCACTTCTTTGCGCGCCTGATTCAGCGCGTTGTCAACTTCCTGAAAATCGACGGTAGACGTGATGTCGAACGAGGAGGCGGGCGGCATGTCGCCATTTTACCCTCACTGCGCGCTGCATGACGCACGGCGCAAGGTCAACCGCCGAGGGTCGCCAAGATCACCGAGAAAAATCCCAATGTTATAGTTTCATGTCTATGAAACACCTCCTCCTTCAGGCCGCGCCGATCGCCGCGCTCATTCTTGCCACGGCGTCGACTGTCCCGTCGGCCGCGACCCTGGAGATCGACGCCGGGTTCTCGGCGTTCTGGGCTGCCCGCAGCCCGCAAGCTGCTGCGAAGGTCATACCGGACCTGGTCAAGTCGGGCGTCACGTTCGGCGACGCCTTGAGGCGGTTGAAAGATGGCCGTCCCTACGACGCGGCCGTTGCGAAGGAGGTTGTGAAGTTCAGCTACACCGCCCACGGCAAGGAGTTCTTCTACGCCGTCAACGTGCCCGAGTCTTACGACCCGCAACGCCGCTACCAGGTGCGGTTTCAGTTGCACGGCGGTGTGAGCCGGGAGAGCAACCGGCCGCGCGGTGACGGCAGCATCGGCGCGCTCGCCGGTGCGGATCAGATTTATGTCCTGCCGACGAGCTGGGTTGACGCGATGTGGTGGAGTCCTTCCCAGCTCGAGAATCTCGACACGATTCTCGACGCCGTGAAGCGGACCTACAACGTGGACGAGAACCGCGTCGCCGTCAGCGGCGTGTCGGACGGGGGCACCGGAGCGTATTACATCGCGATGAAGAACACGACGCCCTACGCAAGCTTTCTGCCCTTGAACGGCTATATCCTCGTCCTGCGCAGCGAAGACCTGGCCGTCGGCGACGTGTTTCCCACCAACCTGCGCAACAAGCCGTTGTTCGCAGTCAACGGCGGCCGCGATCCGTTGTACCCGGCGAGTGTGGTTGGGCCGACCGTTCTGCACCTGAAGGAGAAGGGCGTCGAGGTGGTCTACAAGCCCCAACCGAACGGCGTACACAACACTGCCTGGTGGCCGGAGGTGAAGGACTCATTCGAGGCGTTCGTCCGTAGCCACCCGCGCAATCCTCTTCCCGACAGGTTGACCTGGGAAACCAACGGCTCGTCGATCGACAACCGCGCGCACTGGCTGGTGATTGACAAGCTGGCGCCCGTGCCGCGAAACGCGCCCGACCTCGACGATGTGAATCTCTTGACCGGCGGTGCGGCGATGTTCGAGCACACGCATCCGTCGGGACGCGTTGACCTCGTCCGCGGCGGCAACACCGTCACCGCCACGACGAAGGGCGTCGCGGAGTTCACCCTGCTCGTGTCGCCGGATGCCTTCGATCTGTCGCAGCCGCTGAAAGTCGTCGCCAACGGGCGCACGGTGTTCGACGGCCGCGTCGAACCGAGCGTCGCGACGCTGCTCAAGTGGGCCGCACGCGACAACGATCGCACGATGCTGTTTGCCGCCGAGCTGCACATCAAACTCTAGTGTCCAAGTGATTTCTTTCTCACGCATCAGCAAACAGTACGGCCGCCAGATTCTCTTCGTCGACGCTTCCTTTCAGCTCAATCCTGGTGAAAAGGTTGGCCTGGTCGGTCCGAATGGCTCCGGCAAGACGACGTTGTTCCGCCTGATCGTCGGGGAGGAGGAGGCCGACGAAGGCGATGTGTCGGTGCCGAAGAGGCTGACCATCGGCTACTTCCGGCAGGACGTCGAGGAGATGTCGGGCCGCTCGGTCCTGGACGAGGCGATCGCGGGCAGCGGTCGACTTGGTCTACTGCACCACGAGCTCGAAGACCTGCAGAACGCGATGAGCGATCCGGATCGGGGCGACGAGATGGACGCCATCCTCGCGCGCTTCGGCGAGGTGCAGGAGGAGTACGATCATCTCGGCGGCTATGCCCTCGAAAGCCGTACTCGCGAGATCCTGCACGGCCTCGGCTTCGACGACGAGCGGATCGATGGTGACGTCGGCGCGCTCTCGGGCGGATGGAAGATGCGGGTCGCCATGGCGCGCGTCCTGCTCGGCGAGCCCGAGGTCCTGTTGATGGACGAGCCGACCAATCACCTCGACATCGAATCGATCATCTGGCTGGAATCGTTCCTGAAGTCTCGCGATGGCGCGCTGCTCATGACCTCGCACGACCGGGAGTTCATGAACCGCATCGTCACCAAGATCGCGGAAATCGACGACGGGGAGATTACGGCCTACTCGGGCAACTACGACTTCTACGAGCGGGAGCGCTCGCTGCGGGAGGCGAACCGCGAGGCGGCGTATGCCCGGCAGCAGGCGATGCTCGCCAAGGAGCAGCGGTTCATCGACCGCTTCGCGGCCCACGCCGCCAAGGCGGCACAGGTGCAGAGCCGGGTGAAAGCGCTCGAGAAGATCGAGAAAATCGAGCTGCCGAAGAAGCGCCACGTCGTGAAGTTCGATTTTCGTGAGCCGCCGCGATCCGGAGATCTGGTGGCGACGCTCGAAGGAGTCACCAAGGCCTACGGCCGCAGGGTGGTCCACGATGGGTTGAACCTGACGATCCGGCGCGGCGAACGGTGGGCGGTGATGGGGAAGAACGGCGCCGGAAAATCGACGCTGCTGAAAATGGTCGCCGGCGCGCTCGCGCCCGATTCGGGCGTCGTCAAGCTGGGCGCGAGCCTCAAGCTGGGCTACTTCGCGCAGCAGGCGCTCGATCTGCTCGACGCCGATCTGACGATTGAGGAACAGCTGCGCGAGGACTTTCCCCACGAATCAATCGGCGCCTTGCGCAATCTCGCCGGGGCGTTCGAATTTTCCGGCGAGGACGTGGACAAGAAGATTCGCGCGCTGTCGGGCGGCGAGAAGACCAGGCTGGTGATGGCGCGGATGCTCCTCAATCCCCCGAACTTCCTGATTCTCGACGAGCCGACCAACCATCTGGACCTGGCGACGAAAGAGATGCTGCTCGCATCGCTGAGCGACTTCAGCGGCACCATGCTGTTCGTGTCACACGATCGCGCCTTCCTGCGTGCGCTCGGCAACCGTGTCCTCGAGCTCGGCGGCGAAAGCGGTACGGAAGCGCAGCCCCACGCCTATCCGGGCTCGTACGTCGACTATGTCGCGCGGACCGGCCACGAGGCCCCAGGCGTTCATCGGTGACGAGCACAGACCCGGCGGACGGCTTTCCGTGTCACGGTCCGGCTGAAGCCGGACACTACGGACACGTCAGCGGTGGCCGCGACGCATAGCGGATTTCCGATACCGATTGGTCGGCTGAGATCTTCCCCAATAGAGTCGTCGTTCGGCGTAGTGTCCGGCTTCAGCCGGGCTTCAGCCGGACCGTGAGGGCTGACATTTGGGGCACCAGTACGTAAGGCGGGCGTCGAGTCCGGTCTTGCGCGCTTGAATCGGCGTCCCGCAGATTCTGCACGGCTGTCCGCCGCGACTGTAGACCCATAGCTTGACGCTTGGATCCAGATTGCGCGTCGTCCGGCGGCCAAATGCCGGCGACAGGGTCTGCGAGCGAGTGAGAACGTTCGCGCGAAGCTGTCTCCTGGACTCGCCGACGATCCGCCTCAGGTCATCGTCAGACAGCGCACCGACGGTCCGAAAGGGATGGATTCGGGTGATGAAAAGAATCTCCGACTTGAAGACATTACCGATGCCGGCCACGATGCGCTGGTTCAAGAGCGCATCCGCGATCGCGTCGCCGTCGTGCGACCGCAGACGCCGGATCACCTCGTCCTCGTCAAAGGTCGCTGCCAGCAGATCCTGGCCGATTGCCTGCAGCTCCTTGTGACGTGACAAGTCCCGGCTCGTCAGCAGCTCCGCGATCGGCACGTTGAACCCAACGGCGACGAAGCGGCTCGTCTGGACGACGATGCGCATGTCGTGAGCGGATCGCTGCCATCGCTCGCCGGGGCGATAGATATGCCAGCTGCCGTGCATCCGCATGTGCGTGCGCAGCACGAGATCGCCGGAGAAGGCCATCAGCAGATGTTTGCCACGCGCCGACACTGATTCGATCGTCCTGCCGACAAGTGGCCGATCGTGATCGATTCGGTTCAATGCCGGGAACACCGACTCGAATCGAGTGACGACCGATCCGGTGAGCGCACGGTGCAGCGTCTGGGCCGCGCGGAAAATCGTGTCGCCTTCAGGCACAACATGAACTCGGAAGGGAAACGCCGCCAGTATTTTGAACCACAAAGGACACAACGCACACGAAGGCTCTCGCTCCCTGACAGATGAACGGCTTTATGGCGGGTGCACTTGGTGTTTCAGCTCAAATCCGGGATGCCGTCGTGTGGACTGCTCTGATGGCCGCGGCCGGATGTTGGCGCGTCCAGCGTCCCGACTCCAGGGCCGGACGTCATAGACGAAAGTTGGGCTGAAATCCCAGGGCTCCGGCGATGAATCCTGCCTCGACCAGGTACGGTGCCAGCGGATCAACTGCCGGCATGCCCCCGTTGATTTCCTCGATGAGCATGCCGCGCGGCCCATCCAGGCCGCCGGATCGGGCCCGTTCGTTGAGCGCGTCGGCAACAGCGCGCGCGGCGTTCGAGCGTTCTGGTTCGGCTTCCGGAAGAAAAGTGAGCAGCTGGCGATCTCCCCGCGCCAGGTATGCCGTCAGGGCACCGTTCACGAGGATCACCGTGGCGCCGACTGTCCGCGTCGGGCCCCGCCCTGCGCCGGCCGCCACATCGGCTCCCGGGCTTGCGTTGCCGGTCTCTGCGCCTTCCCGCGCTCCTTGCATGCTCGCCGGGGCTTTATCGAGCGAGCTGACGGCTGCCGCCGAGCTCGTTGCCCGCCTTCGGGATTTTCTCGGCGAGATCGACGTGCCGGCCGATTGAGGTCGGCTCCACGGCAGCGTCGCACCGTACGGGTTCGCAGGGTCGGTGGCTGCCAGCACCGCAACCTCGGCAACCTCAGGTGCATCGCGCAGCGAGCGGAGGCGATCGACGGCACCAGGCAGGGCGAACTGCGTCGCCCCAAGTCCGGTCACGAAATACCCTCGTCGCAGACGACCGCTTTCTTCCATCAGCTTCAGCACGGGATAGACGGTGGAGAAGCCTCCCGGGATATCTTCAAAGGCCAGCGACTCGCGCGTGACCACGCCGTGCCGCGCGAGGAGTTGCTGCGCCACCGCCGTGATCCACGCGGTGGCCCGGGTGGGTGTGGCTGACGATTCCCCCGCGCCGTCGCGCGCCACCAGGGTCCACCGTCCTTCCGCCGACCTCGGCACCAGTCGGCGCGATCGAAAGGACGACGCTGGTGCGTGCACACGCCGCGTGCGGGAAGACCGAACCCGCGTAAACGCGCGCAGCGCGTGAAACGTGTCGTTGGTGACGAGTCCCGACCAGACCAGATTCCACAGGGCGCGAACGGTCTCGGCAGGGAAGCCCTTGCCGGCGGCTTCGTGCAGCGGTCCAAAGAACGACGCGCCGTGCGATGTGAGGGAGCCGAGAATCGCCGTCTCGCGATCCGCCGAAGTGGTTGCCACGAGGGAAGCGTCGCGACCTGCGCTCGCCTTCAGGCGCCCTCGCTTGTGCTGCGGGTCGCTCCTGGCGTCGCCCTTGAGGCGGACCGTGGCGGCGCCCGACTTCTCCCTGATTGGCGGCGGCATCAACCGCGCCAGATGATCGGCGAGATACAGTGCGACGCGGCCGTCGCGCTCTCCGAGCGGCTCGACGCCGATCCAGACGACTTCGCCGGCCGCCGCGATGGCATCGAGGTCGGCGGGGTCGTATCCCTCGATTCGCGCCGGCAGGATCTCTGTCTCCAGGATCGATGCCGGAATCGGTGCGCCCTGGAGCTGCTCGATGGCATCGAGCAGCGCGTCCGCGCCGCGGCGCTTCTTCACCACCCCGTGCCAGGTCGCCGTGAAGCGCCCGAGCACCGCCTGCTCCACCGGTTCGACCTCGTGGCGCAGCTTGGCAAGCGAGCGGTGACGCAGCATGCGCAGGACGCCGGGGTCCGTCCATTCGCGCGACCTGCCGCCCGGGCGGAACTCGCCTTCGAGCACGCGGCCATCCGCAGTCAGACGGACCAGCACCGCCTCGACGGCAGGGACCGTCAGTCCATATCGCGTCGCGACGTCCACTGCCGCAAACGGCGCGTGTGTCCGCGCGTAGCGCAGCACGAGATTGCCCAGTGGGTCCGGCGCCGGCGCCAGCAGCGACTCTGGGATGCCGGGCGGCAGTGGCGCACCAACCGCGTCTCGATACCTCGCCGAATCCTCCACCGCGATGTAGCGTGATTCTGAGCCGACGCGGACCGACACGATGCGCCGGGCCGCGACAAGCGTCCGGGTCACGGCCGGCACGTCGATGGTCGTGCGTTCGCGCAGCTCCTCCTCGGAAAGGTCGCCGACGGCCAGCAACAGGTCGTGGACCCCGTCAGCGCTCCTGGCGCGGTAGGTTGGATCGAGGCGTTGAAGGCGGCGTTCGATCGCGTCCATCGCGTCCGCGTCAAGCAGTTCGCGCAGTTCCGCGTCGCCCAGCAACTCCCGCAACTGGCTCTGGTCGACCGCCAGCGCCTGGGCCCGCCGTTCGGCCAGCGGCGCGTCGCCGTCGTAGAGAAAGCTCGCCACGTAGCTGAAGAGCAGCGACGCTGCAAACGGCGACGGCTTGCCCGAATCGGCCACAACGATGCGAATGTCGCGGCTGCGGACATCGGCGAGCGTCGAGACGAGTGCCGGCATGTCGAAGAAATCCTGCAGGCACTCGCGATAGGTTTCGAGCAACACCGGAAACGATCCGTAGCGCGACGCCACCGCCAGGAGATCGGCGGCGCGCTTGCGCTGCTGCCAGAGCGGTGCGCGCAGTCCAGGCCGTCGCTTTGGCAAGAGGAGCGACCGCGCCGCGTTCTCCCGGAATTTCGCGGCGAAGAGCGCCGTCGCCCCCAGCTGTCGAACGACGAGCGCCTGCACGTCATCCGGATCCGGGAGCAGCAGCCGCGGGTCGGGCGGTTGATCGACGTCCGGAAACCTGACCACAAACCCATCGTCTCCCCACAGCGTGTCGACGTCGACGCCGGTCTCCTCGCGAATCTTCGCCGCGGCCGCCATGGCCCACGGCGCGTGAATCCGGCCGCCGCGTGGCGAGAGGACGCAGACCCGCCAGTCGCCGAGGTCGTCGCGCACCCGCTCGATCACGATGGTCGAGACATCGGGAAGCGCGCCCGCCGCGCTCAGCTGGTCGCGCAAGTACTGCAGCAGGTGTTCGGCCGCGCGTTCGCCGAGATCGTGTTCGCGCATCAGCCGCTCGATTGCCGCGGCTGCGGGAACCCGCACCAGGTCCCGCATCAACCGGCCGATGGCCAGCCCGAGCTCCATCGGCCGGCCGGCGCGATCGCCTTTCCAGAACGGCATCTTGCCCGGTTCGCCGGGAGCGGGCGATACGAGCACGCGATCGTGGGTGATTTCCTCGATCCGCCACGACGAAGCGCCGAGGACGAATGTCTCCCCGACCCGGCTTTCGAAGACCATCTCTTCGTCGAGCTCGCCGACTCGAGCCGCGCCGGGGCCGGCGCCCACGAGAAACACGCCGAACAGCCCGCGGTCCGGAATCGTTCCGCCGTTGATGACTGCCACTCGCTTCGAGCCCTCGCGGGCCGAGACGGTTCCGGCGACGCGATCCCAGGTAACGCGGGGTCTGAGCTCCGCGAACTCATCGGACGGGTAGCGGCCCGACAGCATGTCGAGCACGCCCTCGAACACCGTTCGGCTCAACTCGGCGAACGGCGCCGCCATGCGAATCGTGGCGAACAGCCGATCGACGTCCCATTCGTCCATCGCGGTCATCGCGACCACCTGCTGCGCGACGATGTCGAGCGGGTTACGCGGATAACGGATGGCTTCGACCTGGCCGTCGTGCATGGCTTTCGTGACGGCGGCGCAGGCAACCAGGTCGCCCCGGAACTTCGGGAAGATCACGCCGGTGCTGACAGCGTTGGCCTGATGCCCGCCGCGGCCGATTCGCTGCAATCCGCTCGCGACTGAGGGCGGCGCTTCGATTTGCACCACGAGATCAATCGCGCCCATGTCGATACCGAGCTCGAGGGAGGAGGTCGCGACCAGCGCACGCAGCGAGCCGGATTTCAGCAGGTCCTCGACCTCGATTCGCTGCAGCCGCGCGATCGAGCCGTGGTGCGAACGGACGAGGGTTTCCCCGGCCAGCTCGTTCAGGGCGCCGGCGAGCCGCTCGGCCAGACGCCGGCTGTTCACGAAGATCAGCGTCGATTGATGCGAGCGAATCAGCTCGAGCAGCCTGGGATGGATGGCGGCCCAGATGGATGGCCGGGTGTCGCCGACCGACGCGGGTCCGCTCGGGATCTCGTCCGCCGTCGTGATCCTGGCCATGTCCTCGACCGGGACTTCGATCGTCAGCGCAAGAGCCTTCTTCGCCCCGGCGTCCACGACGGTGACCGGGCGGTAGCGGAGGTGGCGCCGGTGGATGGAAAACTCGCGCTCAATCTCTCCAGATGCGGCGGAGCCGCCGGCGGTTGATTCCTGGCCGAGCGCCGTCGGCTGATCGCGGCTCGAGCTACGGCGGCTGGGCGCCGACGTTCGACTCCTTCCTGCGGGCCGGCGGGCGTGGTCGGACGCCTGGACGGCGCCGCCGAGAAACCTGGCGACTTCGTCGAGCGGCCGCTGGGTGGCGGAGAGACCGATGCGCTGCAACGGCTGGCCGCACCACGCCGCCAGCCGTTCGACGGAGAGGACGAGGTGAGCGCCGCGTTTGGTCGGGACGAGGGCATGAATCTCGTCGAGGATGACGGTTTCGACCGAGCGGAGCGCGTCGCGGGCGTTCGACGTCAGCAGCAAGTACAGCGATTCGGGGGTGGTGATGAGGATGTCGGCCGGATCGCGCTGAAACCGCGCGCGATCAGCGGCCGGCGTATCACCGGTGCGGACCGCGATCGCCGGGGTGCGGAACACATCGCCTCTCGTGGTCGCGACCCTCGAGATGCCGGCCAGCGGCGCGCGCAGGTTTCGTTCGACGTCAACGGCGAGCGCCTTGAGCGGCGAGACATAGAGCACGCGGCAGCGCTCCAGCTTGGGCGGCGGCGGCGCGAACATCACGCGGTCGAGACACCAGAGAAACGCCGCGAGCGTCTTGCCGCTGCCGGTCGGCGCGAGGATGAGCGTGGATTCGCCGCGCGCGATCGACGGCCAGCCGAGCGCCTGCGGTCTGGTCGGCGCCTCGAACGACGAGGCGAACCACTCGCGCACCGCCGGGTGAAATAGTGCAAGGCCGTCCGATTTCGATGAAGTGGTCACGCCGCGATCCTATAATGTGCAAAGCGGTCGTACAGCGTGACGTTCACGCCAGAGTTCTGCGTTCGACGATTTGAAGCGTCGGACACAGGACACTAGGCCGCACGCAGGAGAGAGCGACGAATGGGAGATGCAGGAGAAGGACTGATTGATGCGGAATCGCGCATTCAGGAGCGGATGGACCAATTGGAACTCGAGCGCTCGCAGAAGCGCGGACGCCCGGTCCGCGATCCCGAGCGCATGCGGATGCTGGAATCGCTCCGGCTCGCCCGCACCGAACTCGAGCAGCAGCTGTCGGTAACCACTCACGAGCGCCGCAGGGGATCCCTTCAAGAAGCGATCGACGAGCTGAACCGCCGACTCGCCGAGGCTGGCCCCGCCGAGATAGGGTAAGCCGATCGAGTCCTTCGATCTGCTCGAGACGCTGCGTTGGGCACCCGACGAGGGCTACGTCCTGCTCGACCGGCACCTGCAACGGCTGTGCGACTCCGCGGAGTTTTTCGGCCATCGATGCCCCCTGGATCGGATCCGCGCCGCCCTGGTCGGTGCTGTCGCCGGAGCGGCTGCACCCGCGCGCGTGCGGTTGCTTCTTCCTCAAAACGGTGAGCCGCGCGTTGAGGTGTCGCCGTTGCAGCCCCTGCCGACGCCGTTGCGCGTAGGGCTCGCGGTGTCGCCGATCGATCCGGCCGACCTCTTTTTCTGGCACAAGACGACCCGTCGCGAGTGCTACGAGCGGCACCGCCTGGCGTCGCACGACGAAACGGTGCTGTGGAACCCGGCGCGCGAGGTGACCGAAGCGATCACGGCGAATGTCGTCGTCGAGCTGGAGGGCCGCCGGGTGACGCCGCCCGCCGCCTGCGGCCTGCTGCCGGGGACCATGCGTGCCGATTTACTCGCGCGAGGCGAGGTTTTCGAAGCGCGGGTCACCGTCGAGCAACTGGTTCAGGCGCCGAGATTCTGGCTGATCAACTCGGTGCGCGGCTGGCAGGATGCCGTGCTCGAGCCGTCCGGTATCACGCCTGAATCGACACACTGAAGATCTGATGAGTATGCACGGCGGATCGAGGCCCGGGCCTCGGACACATCGAAAACGCTCTAAAGCTACGGCGGTCCGCCGAAGCCTCGGCGAAGGCGGAAGGCGGACGCTCAGCGAAGACCGTTCTAAAGACCGCGGTGCCGGAGAATGTCAACGTCGGCGCCGAAACGGCGCGCGATCCGACGTCCCGCTTCAGAATAGTCGTCCGTGAAGTGCGGGGGCAGGCCCGTTGGGATCGGCGCCGGGCGCTCGATCGCGGCGGGGATGAGCCGGCGGTAGTCTTCCGACATTAGCTCGAGCGTGTGGTGGCGTGCCCAGTATTCGTGGCCCCGCCGCGCCAGTTCGTCGCGCAGCGCATGGTCGGTGGCGAGCCGTTGCATTGCCAGCACCAGCGAACGATCCTCGTCGAGGACATCGATCGCTACCGTCATGGGCTTTCGGGTCGAGTGCGTCGGCCGCCACGTTCTGGGATCGAGCGCGGGGACATCAGCCAGGTGCGCGAGATCGGTGATGACCGTCGCTCGCTGCGCAGCCAGGCAGTGCAGCCACGACGCGGAGGTTTCGAGCGCGGTCGGCCATCGCAAACAGAGGCAGACGTCGCTGGCTGACAGGTGGGCCGCAATGTCCGCGTCGGCCACATGGCCGGTGACGCGCACGCGGTCGAGGCCGCGCGTGTCGCGGCCGAGCGCGGCGTATTCGCTGTCATCGCCAATCAGCACGAGGAACGCGTCGATGCCGGCAGCCAGGAGTTCCCGAAAGGCCCGCAGGATCGGGCCGATGCGCTTCTCGGCGGTCATCTTTCCGAATGCGGCGAACACGATCGCTCCGTCGGGAATCGACAACTGGCGCCGTACGCGTGCGGCCGCGTCTGATGACTCCGCGGGCGAGGCTCGAACGCCCATTCGCAGCGTGTCGACCCGGGCCGAGGGGTACTCGAGACGCAGGTCGGCCGCGACGCGCGGGTTGTGCACGGCGACGGTTCGAGCCGTGACCATGACCACGCGCAGCATCGACCAGAACGAGTAGATCGGGCCGCTCAGCCCTTCGACCGCGAACTCCGTGAAGTGGCGCACTGCGTCGGGATGATCGAATTGGAACTCGGCGCGGTAGTCGTCGGCGCGGCCGCGGCGCAGCAGTGCGCGCGCACGGGCGTGGTGGAGCCGCGCGTCGTGCAACACGACCAGTCCGGGGAAGGCCGCGAGATACGCCCACATGTAGTCGTGGCACGGCGCGTTGCCCAGTTGATACACCATCAGATCGTACGGGTGGCGGCGATGGCGCCAGAGGAAGTCGTGGGCGTTGAATACGCGCCCGGCCTGCGCGGGCGCATCGACAAAACAGTCGATCTCGATCGCGTCGGTTAGGGCGGCGAGGACGTCCGAACTGTAGGCCGCGACGCCGGATCGCACCGGCGGCAAGGGAGAGAACCACGCCACTCGCATCAGCGAGCCATGATAGTCGACCGCGGACCGGCCATCGCCGGCCGGGACGTCCCGCCGTTTTCAGAGAGTCCGCCGTGTGGATCTGCGTGCGCGGCGCCTGCGCAATCTGTGTCCTCCGAGCCTGACGACTGTAGACTGTCGGCTGTCGACTGCGATAGCATGAGGCGTGGCTTGGGAAATCATTCACAAGCCGGTTCGCGCGGCCTGATTTCCGGATCTCCGAGACTCGCCCATGCAAGGCTGGCTATCAATTCTCATCATGATCGGGCTCGGCGCCGGGTTTGCGCTGGTCTCGGTCCTGTTGTCGAATGTCCTCGGACCGAGTCGACCGTCACCGGAAAAGAGCGCGCCGTACGAGTGCGGGATGCCGGCCGTCGGCGACGCGCGCGAACGACAGTCGGTCAAGTTCTATCTCGTGGCGATGATCTTTCTGCTGTTCGACATCGAGGTCGCGTTTCTGTATCCGTGGGCGATGGCCCTGCGCGATCTCGGTTGGACGGGGTTCGTGCAGGTCGTGCTGTTCATGGCCCTGATGCTGGCCGGCTACACATATGTCTGGCGCAAAGGCGCCCTCGACTGGGGGAGCGACGTCGTTGAACGCCGACCAACGATCGTCGATTGATTTATGGGTCTAGAAGCCGACATCCCGGTGCTGACGACGAGCGTCGAGAAGATGGTGCAGTGGGCGCGCCGCTCGTCGATCTGGCCGGTCACCTTTGGCCTGGCGTGCTGCGCCATCGAGATGATGGCGATGAGCTGTTCGCGCTACGACATCGCCCGGTTTGGCGCGGAAGTGTTTCGCGGCAGTCCGCGTCAGTCCGATTTGATGATCGTCGCCGGGCGCCTGTCGCGGAAGATGGCGCCCGCGCTGCGCCGCATCTACGACCAGATGCCCGAACCGAAGTGGGTGATCTCGATGGGCGCGTGCGCGTCGATCGGCGGCGTATTCGACAACTATGCGCTCGTCCAGGGCGTGGATCAGGTCGTGCCGGTGGACGTCTACGTGCCGGGATGCCCGCCGCGGCCCGAGTCGCTGATTTACGGCATCGTGCAGCTGCAACGCAAGATCGCGCAACAGAAGCTCTCGTAGATGGACGCCACCACGCTCATCGCGACCCTTCAAGAAGGCGTGCCCGGTGCTCGAGTGGAAATGGCGCCGAGCATCGATCTGCAGACGACCATCTATGTGTCGTCGGACGCCTGGCCGGCGGTGGCGCGGCTGCTCCGGGATCGGCCTGAACTTCGCTTCGATCTGCTCGCCGAATTGACCGCGGTCGATTTCTGGCCGCGCGCGCCGCGGTTCGAGATTGTCTGTCTCCTCGTCTCGATCGAACACCGCACCCGGCTGCGCGTGAAGGTCCGCTTGAACGCGGACGAAGCGCACGTCGGCACGCTCATCGGCGTGTGGCCGGCTGCCAACTGGCTCGAGCGCGAAGTCTGGGATCTGTTCGGCATTGTCTTTGACGGCCATCCCGATCTGCGGCGGCTGCTGATGCCCGAGGACTGGGAGGGCCATCCGCTGCGCAAGGACTATCCGGTCCAAATCCGCATGGCGGCCCGGGTGTCCGAGCCGCTGCAAGTGACTGAAGCGCAGTTCCGCGCCAGCGTCGAACAAGACCGCCTCTCGCGGCGATAGGTAGACCGGACGTGCCTGAGCTGCGCAACGAGACGATGACGGTGAACATGGGGCCCCAGCACCCCAGCACGCATGGCGTGCTGCGGATCGTGCTCGAGCTCGATGGCGAAATCGTCCGCTCGGCGTCGCCGACGATCGGCTTCCTGCATACCGGCATCGAAAAAACCTGCGAACAGAAGAAATGGCAGCAGGTCATTCCGCTGGTCGAGCGGATGGACTATCTGAGCGCGCAGTCCAACAGCATGTGCTTCTGCCTGTCGGTCGAAACGCTGCTCGGCGTGGAGTTGCCCGAGCGCGTGCGGGCGATTCGCGTGCTGATCGCCGAACTGCAGCGCATCAACAGCCACCTCGTCTGGCTCGGGACGCACGGCATGGAAGTGGGCGCCGTGTCGGTCATGCTCTACTGCTTCCGCGAGCGCGAGCTGCTCCTGAACATCAACGAGCTGCTGGCCGGCTTCCGCCTGTTCCCGAGCTACATGCGCGTCGGCGGACTGCGCGAGGATCTGCCGCGCGGCTTCCATCAGGCGGTGACGTCGTTCCTCGATCGGTTCCTGCCGAAGCTCGACGAATACGAAGATCTCCTGACCAACAACCAGATCTATCGCGAGCGCACCCGCAACGTCGGCCGGATCTCGAAGGAGCAGGCGCTGGCCTATAGCCTGGTGGGCCCGATCGGCCGCGCCGCCGGCGTCCCGTACGACGTCCGCAAGTACTTTCCCTACCTCGGCTACGAGACCTACGACTTCGACGTGCCCGTCCGGACCGAGGGCGACGTCTACGCCCGCTATCTGGTGCGCGTGGCGGAGATGCGGGAGAGCGTGAAGATCTGCCGCCAGGCGCTGGCGCGGATCTCACCCACGGGCCCCTTCGCGATCGACGATCCCCGGATCACGCCGCCGCCAAAGGATCGCGTCTACACCGAGATGGAAGCGCTGATCCAGCACTTCCTGATCTATTCGCAGGGCTTTACCGTCCCGGCCGGCGAAGCGTACGTGCCGGTGGAAGGGCCGCGCGGCGAGCAGGGCTTTCACGTGTTCTCGGACGGCAGCAACCGTCCGTGGCGGATCAAGTCGCGCGCGCCGTCGCTGCTGGCGTGTCAGGCGCTCGAGCAGATGATCGTCGGAGGCTTAATCGCGGACGTCATTGCGGTGATCGGATCGATTGACGTCGTGATGGGAGACGTCGACCGGTGAGCTTTCACCCGCGGATTGACTACGCCACGTTCCATCGCTCGGAGCGCAAGCTGGGTGAGCCAGGCGAGCCGTTCGTATACACGCCGGACAACCGCGCGCGATTCGACCAGATCATCGCGCGGTATCCACCGGACCGGAAGCGCTCGGCGGTCCTGCCGGCGTTGTATCTCGTGCAGGGCCAGCTCGGCTACGTGACCGCGACCGCGATGCGTTATGTCGCCGGCTTGCTCGAGGTCACCCCCGCCGATGTCGAAGACGTCGTGTCGTTCTACACGATGTTCTACACCAGGCCGGTCGGGAAGTTCGTGTTGCAGGTGTGCCGGACGCTGTCCTGTGCGCTGAACGGCGCGGGTCGGGTGACCGAGGAACTGTCGGCGAAGCTGGGCGTCGCGCCGGGCCAGACCGATCCCACCGGGACCTTCACCCTGCTCGAGGTGGAATGTCTCGGCGCGTGCGATCGTGCCCCGGTCGTCATGGTCAACGACGCCTGGCACGAGTGCCTCACGCCGGAGGCGGCCTCGACGCTGGTCGACGACATTCGCGCGCGTGGCGAAGCGGCGTTGACGGGCTGCCATCACGTGGTGGAGCGTCCAAAATGATCGGTACGGAAATGCAACCACGAAAGCACGAAGACACGTACGAGACAGTCCACTAGATGGACCCAATCCTTACGAAATACGTCCGCGAGCCGAACGCCTTCACGCTGGATTTCTATCTCCAGCACGACGGCTATTCGGCGCTGAAAAAGGCGCTCGACAAGAAACCGGAGGAGATCATCGAGATGGTCAAGGCCTCCGGGCTGCGCGGCCGCGGCGGCGCCGGGTTCCCGACCGGGATGAAATGGCAGTTCGTCGACAAGAAGTCCGAGCCCCGCTACATCGCCTGCAATGCCGACGAAAGTGAGCCGGGCACCTTCAAGGACCACCTGTTGATCGAGCGCAATCCGCACCTGCTGATCGAAGGGTGCGCGATCGGCTGCTACGCGATCGGGGCGAAGGTCGCCTACATCTACATCCGCGGCGAATTCCTCCACGTGCAGCGCGTGCTCGAGCAGGCGATCGACGAAGCCAGAGCCAGGGGGTTCCTCGGTCGACATGTGCTCGGCTCGGACTTCGAGTGCGAGGTCTACGTGCATCGCGGCGCCGGCGCCTACGAGGCCGGCGAAGAGACCGCGCTGCTCGAATCGCTCGAAGGCAAGCGCGCGCAGCCGCGCAACAAGCCGCCGTTTCCGGCTGTGGTCGGCCTGTACGGCAAGCCGACCGCGGTCAACAACGTCGAGACGCTGTGCAACGTGCCCCTGATTGTCGCGAACGGACCGGAGTGGTACGTCGGCCTGGGTCCTGAGAAGAATGGCGGCCCGAAGCTCTATTGCGTCAGCGGACACGTCCGGCGTCCTGGGGTCTACGAAGCGTCGATGAGCGTCACGCTCCGGCAGTTGATCAACGATTATGCCGGCGGCGTGCGCGAGGGCCGCACCCTCAAAGCGGTGATTCCCGGCGGCTCGTCGGTGCCGATCCTGATGCCGGATCAGCTCGACACGCAGGCCAGTTTCGACGCCATTCAGAAGGCTGGTTCACTGCTCGGATCGGCGGCGATCGTCGTGCTCGACGACACGACGTGCATGGTGTGGCTCGCCGAGAACCTGCTCCACTTCTACCGCCACGAATCGTGCGGCAAATGCACGCCATGCCGCGAAGGGACCGACTGGCTCTTCAAGATCCTGCAGCGGATCGAGCGCGGCGAGGGGCAGATGCAGGACCTGGATCTGCTGTCGAGCATCGCGGGCAATATCGCCGGCAAAACGCTCTGCGCATTCGGCGATGCCGCGGCGACGCCGGTGATCACCACGCTGCAGCATTTCCGGCACGAATACGAGGCGCACATCCGTGAAGGACGGTGCACACTGCCGGCCCCCTGGCGCGCGCGCCACCCGGTGGGAGCGCACGCATGAACCACCAGGATCGCCGGATCTTGAACCACCAAGGTCACGAAATCCTTCACCACAAAGATCACCAAGATCCCAAAGAAAACAGGCGGCCCGTTCTCTCTCGATACCCTTTGTGTCCTTCGTGCTCTTTGTGGTTCGTCGTCGATGATGTTGCCTGCGTGGTTCGGATGATGCGATGACGCCGCTGCTCATTGCCCAGCTCGGGCTGACGCTCTTCGTCTTCGTGATGCTGCTGAACTCCGCGGCGGTCATGGTGTATGTGGAGCGCAAGGTCGCCGCGCTGCTTCAGCAGCGCCTCGGTCCGTACCTGGTCGGCCCCAAGGGTCTGCTCCAACCGATTGCCGACGTCATCAAGCTGATGTTCAAGGAGGAATTGCGGCCGCTCGCCGCGGATCCGTTCCTGTTTGCACTGGCGCCGATGATCTCGGCGACGGCCGCATTTGCAGCATTTGCGGTCGTGCCGTTCGGGGCCGACACGACCTTGTTCGGCCTGCTCGACGAGCCGCTGCGGCTGCAGGTCGCCGACGTCAACGTGGCGATCCTGGTCATCTTCGCGATTGCGTCGATGAGCGTGTACGGGATCGTGCTGGCAGGCTGGAGCTCGAACAGCAAGTACTCGCTGCTTGGCGGGCTCAGGTCGTCGGCGCAGATGATCAGTTACGAACTGTCGTACGGCCTGGCGCTCGCGAGCGTGCTGGTGGTCGCGAATTCGCTGTCGCTCACCGATATCGTGAATCGGCAGGCGGGCACGTGGTTCGGGTTCATTCCGCGTTGGCTGGTCTTTCTGCAGCCGCTCGGCTTCCTCATCTACATGACCGCCGGCGTGGCGGAGACCAATCGCGCGCCATTCGACTTTCCAGAGGCCGAGCAGGAGCTCGTCGCCGGCTACCACACCGAGTACAGCAGCATGAGCTTCGCGATGTTCTT